>CAWJTH010000039.1:0-154701 GCA_963845495.1 uncultured Chitinophagaceae bacterium | reverse complement strand
TCTGGATAATTAAAAAATGAATATTCCAAGCTTTTTTTAATCAACCCATCCAGTTTTTGTTGCAACTCAACATTTAATTTTTTATTGGCTACAATACCACCAAGCGGAATTGGATTGCCGGTTTCTTGTTCCCAAAAATCGCCCAAATCAACTACTTTAAACAAGCCTCTTTCTTTGTAAGTAAAACGGTTTTCGTGGATAATGACGCCTAAGCCTTTTCCATCGGCCACAAATTGTTCGATTTCATCAAACCGTAAAAAAACCTTGTTTTTTGCGTTTGGAAAAGCCAATGAAAAAAGAAAATGCGCCGTTGTATTTTTACCGGGAATCGCAATCGTACAATTGTTGATGTCTGATGGCTGATGTCCGAGGTCTACCCATTCACCATTTACCATTGACCATTCACGATTGCTTATTAATAATGGCCCAACCCCAACACCCAAAGCGCCGCCGCTGTTTAACACCGTATAATTTTCTAAAATTAACGGCAACACGCCATAACTAATTTTTGATACATCTAATTTGCCCTGGATTGCCCACTGGTTAAGGGTTTGCACATCTTCGAGGTACACCTCAAATTCAAGTCCTTCGGTATCAATTTTATGGTTTACCAACGCGTCAAAAATAAATGTATCGTTAGGGCAGGGAGAAAAACCAAGCGAAAGTTTCAAAACGTTTAGAAGTTTAAAGTTTAGGAGTTTAAATATTTAAAAATACACAAGTTGCTAGTTTGTGAGTTCTTTTATAACAACTGTTTCAGGAAATAAGTTTGATAATTAAAATGGAAGCATTATCCATTATCCCATTATACACTATCCATTAAACCCACAAGTGCTTGGTTCAAATTGTCAATGGCTTTTTTAATATTCCATTTGGTTTTATCGCGAACACCAACCACGTTGCTGATGCAGCGTAATTGTAAATAATTTACTTTTTGGTGATGGCAAACATAATGCAGGGCAGCGCCTTCCATGCTTTCGATTTCAGCATTCCATTTTTTTTGCATAGTAAGGATGGCATCGTTATTATCCGTAACAGTATTTACCGTGACAGCTTTTACTTGTTTGAAATTCAACTTGTTCAGCAAAGGATTGGTATTCAATATCCATTCAGGCTCGTTGCTAAAACCCATGTCTTGCACGGTTTGAAAGCTTTTTTTTTCGATAGCGCCCAAGTCTGCAAAACAATCTTTTTGAACGGTCACCACTTCGCATGGAACTAATTCAACTTCGCTAAAAGCGCCAGCAATGCCAGCTTGAATAACCAAGTCGTAATGGTGGTGGTTTAACTGTTTGGTAAGATGATAAACCGTAGCCGGCACACCAACTCCACCAATCAACACATCAATTTTTGGTGATGATTGCAAAAAAGGCTGTATTTCAAATTGCGTTGCGGAAAGAAGGAGGATTTTCATTAGGCAAAAACTTCATTTAATTCAATCTGTAAATTCGGGAAAATGGCCGGTGCAAGTTTTTGACTATGGCCAAACGTATTGATATATTCGTATTTGTTATTCTGTAACACATATTGGTTCACCGCATTACTATCGGGCATTACAATCCAATATTCCTTTACGCCATTTTCTTCGTACAAATTAAATTTTTCGTTTAAATCCTTTTTAATGGTTGCTGGGGAAATAATTTCGATGATCCAATCTGGGGCGCCCAAGCATCCGCGTTCATCAATCTTATTTAAATCGCAAATCACACAGATATCTGGTTGTACCACCGTGGTTATTTGTTCATCAGCCATGCTACTTTTCACCAGCCTTACATCAAATGGCGCATTGTATGCCCGGCAGGGTTGGTTCTTGAAAAAAACATACAGCAACCCCTGCAATGCCCAAGCTATGCGCTGATGGCGTTCGGCGGGTGCGGGTGAAGTAAGGTATAGCTTACCTTTTATTAATTCTACCATTTCGCTGAAACGCCAAGTAAGATAGTCGGCATAAGTAAAACTCCCGTTTTTATCTAATTGCGAAATATTTGTAACCATACTTTTAGATGCAATTTACAATTTAATAAACACTGACACACAGCGGATTGTTGCCATGAAAAACAAAATTTGAACGGAGCCCTTCGATAAACTTAGGATAAACTTGCCACAAAAGCCCAATTCCTGCGGTCAAAGCTGGTCCCCCAAAATTCCAAATAACAAGTTCCAAATTCCAACGAGCTCAAATTTCATTAAGAATTCCAGCTTTGTTGGAATTTGGAATTCTCTTTTTGGATTTACCGTGAGTAATTTGGTGCTTCCTTTGTAATCTCAATATCATGTGCATGGCTTTCTTTAATGCCGGCATTGGTAATGCGGATGAATTGCGCCTGTTTCAACGCTTCAATATTGGCTGCACCGCAATAACCCATGCCCGCACGCAAACCGCCGGTGTATTGATGTACCACTTCACTTAAATTTCCTTTAAAAGCTACCCGACCTTCGATGCCTTCAGGAACCAATTTTTTGATACCGTCTTCCACATCTTGAAAATAACGGTCGCTGCTGCCGGTTTGCATAGCACCGATGCTGCCCATGCCGCGGTATTGTTTAAACTTACGGCCTTCGTAAATAATAGTTTCACCCGGACTTTCTTCTGTTCCGGCAAAAACGCTGCCCATCATAACAGTGCTGGCACCAGCAGCTAAAGCTTTTACCATATCGCCAGTGTAGCGGATGCCGCCATCACCAATCAATGGAATATTTTTACCTTTTAATGCGGCGGCCACTTCCATAATGGCTGTGATTTGTGGAACGCCGGCACCGGCTACAATACGGGTGGTGCAAATGCTGCCCGGCCCAATACCCACTTTTATACAATCAGCACCAGCGTCGGCCAATGCTTTTGCGCCTGCCGCAGTAGCAATATTTCCGGCAATAATTTGTAGGTTTTTGAAGTTTTTACGGAGTTTTTTTACCGAGTCGATTACGCCCTTGCTGTGGCCGTGGGCACTATCAAGCGTTACCACATCTACACCAATTTTTAGCAAGGCTTCGGCACGGTCCATCATATCGCCAGTAATGCCCAAAGCCGCACCAACTACTAAGCGACCAAAGCTATCTTTTACTGCATTTGGTTGGCTTTGCAGCTTTTGAATATCGCGGTAAGTGATAAGCCCAGTAAGGGTTCCGTCTTTTTTTACGACGGGTAGTTTTTCAACTTTATGTTGGCGCAAAATCTCAAAAGCTTTACCCAAAGTGGTACCTTCGGGAGCGGTTACCAAGTTGGTGCTGGTCATTACTTGGCTTACTTTTTTAGCTTTTTCGGTCTCAAAACGCAAGTCGCGGTTGGTAAGAATACCTACCAGTTTTTTATTTGCATCAACAATAGGAATGCCGCCAATTTTATTTTCCTGCATCAAATGCAACGCATCGCCAATAGTAGCATCAACGTGAAGGGTTATTGGGTCGATGATCATGCCGCTTTCACTGCGTTTTACTTTTCGTACTTGCTCAACCTGCTGGTCGATGCTCATGTTTTTGTGAAGGATGCCAATGCCGCCTTCACGGGCCAACGCAATGGCCAGTTGCCATTCGGTAACCGTGTCCATAGCTGCGCTAAGCATGGGAATGTTAAGGGTTATTGACTTGGTAAGTTGGGATTTGATGTTCACTTCGCGGGGAAGCACTTCGCTGTAAGCGGGAAGCAATAACACATCATCGAAGGTTAAGCCTTCGCCAAAAAATTTTTCAGTCTTGGTTTTAGTGGAACTTGGAGATTTTATTGTTGCCATGGGCAAAGGTAAGGTGGTGGGTTTATTTGGCAAAATGGGTATTAGAAATCACTAGGAGCGAACAAGCATTTTTTGTAGCGGTAATAGGAACCAGATAAAATGAACGCCCAATCTAACCTGGCAAATAATAATCTATTTATGCACTCTTAGACAAAAGTCCGTCAATTATTTGCATTAGTTTTTGTATTTGTTCGTCTTTTATGGGCAATTGTTTTAAAACTTCTTCTACCAGATCGTCATGTAACTGATTATTTTGTGCGCTATAAGGAGAAGTGTTATTACTATTAAAACTCATAATAATTGGGGTTGGGCTTTTTATGTCTTCGACTGATACTCCTAGAGTTCGTGCAATCTTTTCAATTAGCGTTTCATCTATTTTAGCACGTTGATCCTTTTCTATTTTAGAATAAGTATTTTGAGGTATCCCAAGTTTTTGTCCCATATATTCTTGAGTATAGCCTCGAGCTGTGCGAATGGCTGCAATTTTTGTACCGTACATCGTGTTTTATTTTCTGGGGCGTAAATTAGCATTATAATTAGATAAATTAGCATGTTCGTAATTTCTTTAAATAGTTTTTTTGATAAATATTTACATCATTAAAGGCCATTGATACAGGAGATGATACGAACCTGATTAAAAAGAGTCAAAAATTACATCACATTTTAACAAATACAACATGATAACTGTTATTATTATCAATGGACTCTGGATACTTATATCCAGTGCTGCCGCGAAGTAGAATTAAAAAAGTAGCCCAATAATAGGGCTACTTTTTTAATTGCATACTTAAGCCAATCTTTCAAAACATAATTATTTACGCCAGTTTATAAACCTTTCCTGGCAGCCCAATTGCTAAACCTTGCATTTCTAAACTAAGTAAAGCTGTGGCAACTAAACTAGTGCTTAACTGGCTTTTGGCATACAACTCATCAATCGCCATCTGTTCCGAACTATTTAATAAATCAACGATTATCTTTTCTTCTGCGTTTAATTCAACAAATAAGCTCCGCTGGATTTTTTTCTTTTTTTCGGGCTGCGGCAGCCATCCCATCATTTCCAACACATCTTGCGCTGAAGTTAACAATGCTGCCCTATTGTTTTTGATCAAATGATTACAACCCCTGCTTTTTATATCGGTTGTTTTTCCGGGCAAGGCAAAAACATCGCGGTTGTAATTATTGGCCAGTTCGGCGGTAATCATACTACCGCCTTTAATGTCAGTTTCAATTACAATAGTTGCATCGGCCATACCAGCCACAATGCGGTTCCTGGTTGGGAAATTATGTCTGTCGGGTTTCGTTCCGCTCATAAATTCGGTAAGGATGCCGCCATTCCCGGAAACCATTTGTTTGGCTAATTTGGCATTTTCGGGCGGATATAAAATGTCGAGACCATGGGCTAAAACGCCAACTGTAGCCAAATTGTTTCTAAGCGAAGCTTTATGCGCAACCGTATCAATACCAAATGCGAGGCCAGAAATAATTAAAATATTTTCAGCTGATAATTCTTTTATCAGCTTTTCCGCAAATGTTTTTCCATATTCTGTATGGCTGCGAGAGCCAATAATAGCAAGCACTTTGGCCGTATTTAAATTGGCATCGCCACGATAATACAATAAAGTTGGGCTATCGTAACAATTCAGCAATCGTTGTGGGTAATGCTTATCGTTAATAAAAAGCGGCTGTATTTTATATTTTTCGATAAATGCGATTTCTTCTTTTATCCTTTCGAAATCTTGAAATGATTTGATACTGTTAGCACGAACGGTACCAATGCCTTCCAGCATTTCGAGAGATGATTTTTTTGCAGTAAAAATAGCCTCGGCCGAACCCAAATTGTCGACCAAAATTTTTGCCTGTACGCAGCCTATATTTGGCACTTGGGTGAGGGCCAGCTGATAAAAAAGTTCTGTGTGCATATTTTAAGCCTTCATCAATTTTGGTTTCGTAAAATAGTCATTAGGTCAATAAGTAATTAGGTTATTGTACGCCACAAATTTAGCGGTGCGATCAATAACAAATTAAAAATATCTTATAATATTTAATGAGTGTTCAAATCAATTGAACAAACTCACGACCGGCGATTCACGTCTCACGATTTTAATTGCCAATTACCATCAATTCTGTTCGCCTATTTTTTGCCCGTCCAATTTCTGTTGTATTTTCTGCCACCGGTTTTGTGCTGCCAAAACCTTTTGATGATAAACGTGTTGGCAAAATTCCCTTCAACACCAAATAATCTACCACCGCTTTAGCCCGGCTGGTACTTAGTTTCAGGTTATCTTCCGGCTTGCCAATATTATCGGTATGTCCGCTGATTTGGATTTTTAAATTGGGATTGTCTTTTAATAATTGTAGCACCTTATCCAGTTCAATAAACGACGACGATTTTAATTGAAAGGAATTCGTTTCAAACAAAATATTTTTCAATACCAATGTGGAATTGGCCGCTATTGGTTGCAACGGAATATCTTTTGTATATGTGCTATCTGCATTGTTATCCATCAACACAAATTCATCGCTATAAAATAAATAGCCTTTTCGGTTTATCGTAAACGAGTAATTTTTCCCGATTGGTAAAGTCACCAAATAATTACCTGTTTCGTCTGTTTGCACATTTTCAGTCACCACATTATTGGCTTTATCTTTCAATTCCACGCTGCTGGGCAACCCTTTTTTTGTGTCAGCATCAAAAACTTTGCCTTTTACCCATAATGTTTTTGTTGGCTGAACCGCTTTTGGCAACTGAAAAGTGTAAATATCCAATCCGCCTCGGGTGTCGCTGCGGTCGCTGGCATAATAAGCCGTTTGGCCATCAGCCGTTACAATAAAACTGCCTTCTTCTTCAATGGTATTAATCGGATAACCAAGGTTTTGCGGTATTCCCCACTCGCCTTTTTCATTTTTCTTGGTTACAAATAAATCAGATTTTCCGTAGCCCGGCAAGCCATCACTGGTAAAATATAAGCTTTGATTATCGGCATGAATAAACGGACTACTTTCTTCTCCAACCGTATTAATATTTGGGCCAAGGTTTTCTGGAATTCCCCAAACTCCTTTTACGCTGCGGTGGCTTACCCAAATATCTGCTGCGCCATAACCGCCCGGTCTGCGACTAGAAAAATACAAGTCTTTTTTATCGGGCGAAAGGGTTGGTACCGATTCCCAAAACTCGGTGTTTATTTTTGGTCCCATATTTTCAGCCTCGGTCCAGCGGCCATCGGGTGTTTTGTAAGAAATGTATAAATCGCAACTGCCGAAACCATCTGGCCGATTGCAGGCGGTAAAAATCAACCATTCCCCATCTTGTGAAATACATTGTGCGCCTTCGTTTTGGTCAGTATTAATATTGCCGGCAAGTGGTTTGGCTTTATGCCAGCTTTGAGCGGTTAGCTGTGAGCTTTGAGCAATGGTTGATAAATTTGAATTGTTCATAGCTAATTGCTCGTGGCTAATAGCTCTCTCCGCTTCATAAAAATCCTCATTGTATCCGCCAACCCTTCTTGTAAAAACCAATTTATCGCCTTCAATCGGAATGGATGGAAAATATTCTGAATCAAATGTGTTGATACTATCGCCCAAATTTTTAACGTCGATATTGTTGTTTTCAAAACCTTTTTTTTGTTTTAAATCCAACGCAAATTCGTAGGTTTTTTTGCGATAATTACCAGCTTTTTTACTCCGTTCATTTAAATGTGGGCTGTTTAAAAAATTGTTGATTGCTGTTAAAGCGGCTTCAAATTTTCCCAAGCCGGCGAGGTTAATGGAATAAGGCAATTGATAATCAAACGAATAAATAGAATCAAGCGCAAACGCTTTCTGGTACATCGTTATAGAAGAATCATATTGCTTGTTTTCGCCACAAATACCTGCGTAAGAAAGATAGCCATCCACAAATTTTCCATCCATTGCAATGGCCTTTAGCAACAATTGTTTGGCGTTGCCAAAGTGCCCATCTTGCGCTTCTTGTATAGCACCATTGTAAACCGCCGAAACTTTCGAATTCACCTTGTCGGGATCGTATGCCTGTGCTGAAGTTTGCATGCAAAAGCACGCAGCCAAAAAGGTTGAAAAAGAAATATTTCTAAAAAAATACGATGCTGTCATGCCACTAAATTATAGAAGCAGTTTTTGGCAATTGTAAAGATGGGGTTAAAATAAGTATGCCCCCAACAAAATACTAAAAAAATATTGCGGTTGATTAGAAATTAAACTATGCCATATAAAATATACCAATTATTTTTTATGAATCCATTATGTTGAAAATGAACATTTTACATTGAAATGATTAAGCAATAAAGTTAGTGAAACAACATCTACTCATTGTTGGTTTCCCAAACAAGCAATATCTTTATTTTTAACCGATAAATTTTAAGCTGACCATTGGTACACCAATAAAATTAATAATCCAATAATTGCATGAAACATTTCAACCTTATTATATGCCTTTTTTTATTTTCATACGTTGCCACTGCTCAAAATCAATCGATTGATTCATTAAAAAAAGTGTTGAAAACGCTTCCACAAGACACAAACAGAATAAATGTATTGAATGCAATTGCCACTGGTTTTATCCAAAATAATCAATTTGATTCTGCTTTTCGTTATGCGAAGCCGTCAATGGATTTGGCTGAAAAATTACAGTATCAAAACGGCCTTCTTTATGCTTATCATAACCTTGCTTTATTTAATTTTCATATAAAAGAATACAAAACTGGAAAGTTTTTTTTACTTAAGTCGTTAAATGCGGCGCTAGTAACGCATAGCAAAAAAAATATTGCTAACAATTACAAAGAATTGGCCGACTTATATCAATTGCAGGGCAATTTTAAAATAGCAAAAGAATGTAAAGAAAAATTTGCATTATACAACGATAGTTTAACGAAAGAAGAAAACGACAAACATGCGGCTGAGCTAAAAGCAGCGGCAGAAATAAAGGAAAAAGAAAAAGCTGATTTGGCAGCCAAAGAGGCAAAAATAATGGCGCTGAACGATGCGAAAAAGCAACAGATTTTTTATATTTCATTGGCTGTTTTGTTGGTGTTGTCAATTTTGCTGGTTTGGCTATTAATTAGCCGTTCTAAATCTAAAGCTAGAAAATCAGCAGAATTATTAGAAGAAAATACTGATAATCAGCCCAATAAGTTGGTTGAAAAAATAATTCAACCCCAAAAAATAGATGCCGAAAAGCCAAATTTTTTGCAAAAAATTGCTGAAAAAGAAGCAATTCTAACTTTGCAAAATGTTGAAAAGCCAGCACCAGAAGCCGAAATGCCAGTTCAAGTGCTAATATTTAAAGATGAAAAATTTGTAGAAAAAATACCGGAATACAAAAATATTACCGTGACAGATGCAGTAAAAACGGAACCTGAACCAGACGGGCAAACAATTGAAGACAATGTAATAATAATAGAAAATGAAGCCGATGATAAGGCTGACCTGGAGACGGAAAAAATAGTTCCGCCAGTTTATACCCGGCAATTTAGCAATGTTATTTTCCCAACACAGTTGTTGTATTTTACAGTCAAGCTGGTAGAAGAAAAGGTTAAACTGGTTTGGAAAACGGTGGATGAAGAAAATATAGCTTTTTTTGGGATTGAAAAAAGCGTTGACAATGTTCAATTTATAAATATTGAAACCCTTACTGCTAAAGGATTTGACGGCCGTGATTATGAAACTTTTGACCTGCAACCTTTGCCCGGCATTAATTATTACCGACTCGAAATAATAGATGCCGACAAAAACTTTATTTTTAGTCCGACAGTGCAAATAGAAATATTGCCAGCTACTACTTTAGATTTAATTTGTTATCCAACGCATGTAAAGGATATAATTATGGTAACTGCCCCCGGCGGAAAATCGCCGGTATTGGTAAACATCTATGATTCAATTGGTAAGAAAGAATTTTCCATTGAAGTACCGCCAGTTACAACGCCTATTTTTTTAAATAGCCTTGCAACCGGTACTTACACGTTGCAAATGAAATGCCAAGGCAAAACGGTTTTACAGCAATTAATAAAAATTGCATAGCGAACTATTTCTACTAAAAAGTATTAGAAAACCAAAATTTAATTTTCATTATTGTTTTTTTGTATTATTTTGTGGTAATTGACATCCAACCAAAAATCATTTCCCTCAATGGTTTTAATGCTGTTAAAAAGGCTGTTTTGTGTTAAAAACGCCTCTTAACTATCACTTCCTATTTTATTGGTTTCATATATAAACGATTGTTTGCGACCTGAAATGACAATAGCTTTTGGTGTGCCCCAAAAGTTATGGCATCGACATAATTAAATATTATAAAACCACGGTTATGAATAATTCGTTTTTTTGGGAAGTCATTGCTTGGTTTTTTTGGGCCACAGCATTGGTATTGTTTGTTGTAAAATATAAATACACCATTAATGCAAGGCAAAGCCATAATAGGGATATTAATCACAAATGGTTTGGTTGGTACGACCAATTGAAGATTCAGGGCACTTCTTCGCAACGTTTCCGAAAATTTATGCAGGTGAGTAACCGGATAAATACGGGCATTTGGTTGGCCATTTTTATAGGAATTGCTTTTTTATTAATGTATAAATTTGGTCAGTACTTAAAGTAAGTGTTTGTTTTTTAATTAGTTATAATATTTGTAAGTAAATTTTATAGCAAGCTATAAAATTAAAAAGTTTGGATAGATTATTGCAATAGATAAAAATGTTTAAAAAACAATTAAACTTTAACTTTTTTTAACCATCTTAGCAGCAATATTCTATTTAACACCAAACTTTTTTTATGGATAGGAAAGCGTTCTTATCTGTAGGCCGTATTGCTAAACCGATTGCTGCCGAGCCTATCGTTCAACATATTAAGAAAGATGAAACTATCCGAACCAACAGCGGCATAAACCCGTATGCTGGCGGTTGGACAACCAACGAGGTGATCCATTTGCTAAAACGCACCATGTTTGGTGCAAAAAAGGCCGATGTTGATTTTTTTAAGACGATGACCATGTCGCAAGCGGTTGATTATCTGTTGAATGTGCCAACCGTTGCCACTTCTGTTCCTGTAAAAAACTATACGCCAGGTACTACAACACCAACCACCGATCCAGATTTGGCTTTGGCTGCAGGCCAGCCTTGGGCAAATGTTTATACAACAGATGGCAGTGTAAACTCGGGCCGCATTGCATCGTACAAACAATGGTGGATGGGCCAAATGATAAACCAACAGCGGAATATCCTCGAAAAAATGGTGCTTTTTTGGCAAAACCATTTTTCAACCGAAACTTCGGTTGTGTCTGTTGGTATTTCTTCGTATCAAACAAATACCACTGTACGCAAATATGCTTTGGGAAATTTTAAGCAATTTGTAAAAGCTATTACGATCGATCCGGGAATGTTGCATTATTTAAACGGAGACCAAAACCGTGTAGGCGCTGCCGATGAAAATTATGGCCGTGAAATGCAAGAATTATTTACCATCGGCAAAGGGCCGGATAGCCATTATACCGAAACAGATGTGGAACAAGCCGCACGGGTATTAACGGGCTATCAACAGAGTTACACAAATGGAACTTCTGTTTTTACCGCTTCTAGGCACGATACCGGCAACAAAACTTTTTCTGCTTTTTATGGCAATAAAATAATTACTGGCCGCACAGGTGCCAACGGCGCTTTGGAGGTAGATGATTTGATTGACATGCTGTTTTCAACCACCGAACTGGCTAAGTTTATTGTAAGAAAAATATATCGCTGGTTTGTTTATTATAATATTGATGCAACCACCGAAGCCAATGTGATAACACCTTTGGCTGATGCTTTCCGAACTAGTGGTTATGATATTAAAGTGTTGATGACCAAGCTTTTAAAAAGCGAACATTTTTTCGATCCCTTAAACCAAGGCTGCCAAATTAAAAGCCCGGTTGATTTGTATGTAGGTATGTGTAGGGAAATGGGTGTTGTTTTTCCGGTTGAAACTGATTATTTGAATGCCTATTATATGTATGCGTTTGTGCAAAGCGCTGCCAGCAGCGCACAGCAAAATATTGGCGATCCGATAAATGTGGCAGGCTGGGCACCATATTATCAAGAGCCAAATTTTTATGAAATTTGGCTGAATGCTGATACTTATCCCAAACGCAACCAGTTTACCGATACGATGGTTTTAACCGGTTATTCAAGAAATGGGAAAAAAATAATGATTGATGCCATTGCTTTTGCGCAAACTATGTCTAACCCTGCCGATCCCAATATATTGATACAAGATTGCATTACTTATATGCTACGCCTGCCTTTAAGCCAAGCTTCCATGGATCAATTAAAAAAAGATATTTTGTTAACCGGCCAAATAAGCGACCACTACTGGACTGATGCTTGGGCGCTTTATTTAACCAATACCGCTAACACCACCAATGCGACAATCGTTAGGGGAAGATTGCAAAATCTGCTTAAATATTTGATGGACTTGCCGGAATATCAGTTGGCTTAACAAGGAGCAAGAAAACAAGGGACAAGGAGGCAAGGGGGTAAGAAACAAGAGGCAATGGACAAGGAAGAAACAAGGAAATAAGGAAGAAGCAAGACACAAGTAAGTGATAATCAAGCAAGAAGCACAAGAAAACAAGTGAAATTGCCGAGAAAGTAGATGCCATGGAAAACAAAATGTCATCCGCCTCAGGCGGACGCCACAAAAGCCTCATTCCTGTTCCATTGCTGGCTACCAAAAAAACACATCCTGTATATAATAATTTATTGACGCAATGACCATGACTCTTTTTAATTAAGAACTATGAAACGTAGGGATTTTTTAAGGACTGCAGTGCCAGCAGTTACCTTACCTGCATTAATTGGCGGTTTTTCTGTAAAAGGATTTGCAGAAAGTTCATCGTTGGCCAATATGTTTGGTCTTAATACCGACACCGACCATGTGCTGGTAATTGTGCAACTGCAAGGCGGAAACGATGGCCTAAACATGGTTATCCCACTTGATATTTACAGCAGTTATGTAAATGCCCGTGGCAATATTGCTATCCCTGAAAGCAACGTGCTAAAACTAAACGGCAATAATACGACAGGTTTACACCCTGCCATGACAGGCTTACAATCAATGTATAACGATGGTCGCTTGTCTATTGTTCAGGCAGTCGGCTATCCCAATTCAAGTTTTTCGCATTTTAGGGCCACCGATATTTGGATGAGCGCATCCGATAGTGATGTGGAAGTCGATACGGGGTGGGCAGGCCGATATTTGAACACCGAATATCCCAATTTTCCTAACGGTTACCCCAACGCTACTATGACCGATCCGTTGGGTATTCAAATCGGAAGCGTTACATCGCTAACGTTTCAGGGGCCGCAGGTAAGTACGGGCATGAGTATTAGCAATCCCAACAGTTTTTATAATTTAATTAGTGGCGTGCAAGATCCCGCACCAAATACACCTGCGGGGAAAGAACTGACTTTTGTTCGTTTGGTTGCTTCGCAAACGCAACAATATGCTTCGGTGATTACCGCCGCCGCCGCAAGGGTGCCAACACAAGGCACTTATCCAACTAATAACTCATTGGCGGATCAATTAAAAATTGTGGCTAGGTTAATAAAAGGCGGACTGAAAACAAGGGTGTACATGGTTAGCTACGGCTCGTTTGATACGCACGCCAACCAAGTAAATAATTTGGATTTTACAACCGGTACGCATGCTAGCCTATTGAAAAATTTGAGTGATGCCATTAAAGCTTTTTCTGATGATTGTAAAGGCTTAGGCATTGATGATAGGATAGTAGGGATGACTTTTAGTGAATTTGGTAGACGCATAAAAAGCAACAGCAGTGCTGGCACCGACCATGGTGCGGCTTCGCCACTTTTTGTTTTTGGTAAAAACGCCATTGGTGGTGTTTTGGGCACGTCGCCTAATTTGCCGGCAAATGCCACGGTAAACGATAATATTCCTTTTCAATATGATTTCAGGAGTGTTTATGCATCAATTTTAGCAAATTGGTTTTGTGTTGATAACAATGAATTACAAACGGTTTTGTTGAAAAATTTTCAAAGCTTGCCTGTTGTAAATGGCTTGACTTGTGGTAAATCGGCTCCAAATACCAGCGGCTTGACATTGATCCGGAATTATCCTAACCCTTTTCAGGGCAGTACCACTATTGAATTTAGTACGCTTGGCAACCATACTTTGGTGCAAGTAATTGATATGAGTGGCCGTGTAGTGGCCGTTTTGGTGGATAAAGTTTATGCGGCACCAACCACCGACCGAGTAACTTTTTATGGAGGAACGTTGCCTGCGGGAAGTTATTATGCCAGGTTGCAAAATGAAAGTACATCACAAGTGCGGCTGATGTTGAAAGTGAAATAGTGAGTTGTGAGAGGTGAATAGTGAATAATGAGTTGTGAATAATGACAATTTATATACCCTGTGTTTTTAATATCCAAGAGAGCAACAAAACAAAATGGCTGGGATTCTTCCTAGCCATTTTTGTTTTATATAATACTTCATCTAATCTTTTCTTAGTCCAAAAACCGTGGGTTTTTTATGCCTTCCAAATTAAGTCTTCGTTATTTGCAATAAAAAACTCGCCTTGCAAAAAGTCGCCTTTAACATTGGTAGATAGAAATTCCGTCCAAGTGGGTGTTTGCTCGCCACGGATATGCGCCAAAAGCGCTAATCCATAACCCCAATCCATTTGAGATAAATAGCCTTGTTTACTCCATCCGCTTGAGTGAAAATTTTTGAAGCTACGAAAAGCAGCATTTGCGTTAAAAATGCCCATGCCAAAAACGATGGTTGTTAAATCGGTCAGGTGTTCGTCGTTTTCTTCCAATTTACTTTCGCCCAATAGTTTTATATGGGCAATTTCATGTGCCAACGTTGCCACCAAGTTTTCCGGCTCATGCAAATTTTTATTTTCTAACCAAATATGAAATTTATTATCGCTTTCGTCTTTGCCCCAATATAATCCGGATGATTGTTTGGCATCTTTTTCTTTGCCTAAGTAAACACCTGTTCCAAAAGGGTTTGTAACACCAACTTCTGTAACACCTTGCGTATAAAATTCTAAATGGATTTCATCCAACGGCACTTCCATTTGTTCCGCCACAATTTTTAAAACATCAAAAGCCGTTTGCTCGTTACCATTAAATTGTATTGGGAAATCTGAAAAATGTGGAACCAGTATTTTTCGATGTATGGTTTTTTCCTTGTCAAACGTTTTCAATAACCAAGAGAAAGCTCCTTCAATCCATATTCTTCTTTCTTCAGTAACAGGGGATTTGTTTGGGTCTCTTTTTCTAGCGAAGCGGCCGAACATATTTAAATAGTTTTGTGGTTGCGAAGTTTGAGTTTTTTGGAATGCTAATTTATAAAAGTAAAAATGGCTGAATAAATTTCAACCATTTTAAGTAAAATATTAAGTAGATAATTTTAAGGGGCGGCTTCAATATTGGCCCAATTTTCGCCTCGTTTAATGCGTAAAATTTGCGTGTCGGTCACCTTAAATTGTTTTACCAATGTTTTTAATGGCTTGCCTTGGTTTAGCAATTTTTTTAGCAACATTACTTTTGTTACGGTTAGTTTATTCACTTTAGAATCGGGTCTTCTATCGTGTACATTTTTAATTTTTTTAGCAATTACATGCGGGCTATTTTGCTGGTGGGCCGAATTTTCGGCTACCGTCATCCATTTAAGGTTAGTGCTTCTATTGTTTAATTTATCATGGTCAAGATGAGAAACAAGGGTATGATTTTCAGAGGGTTTTTCGCAAAAATGTTCTGCCACCAAGCGATGAAACAAAGAGTGGTAATGGATTGTACGCTTTTTAAGGTCTTGTTGAAAATCGTTGCTAAGCTTTTGTTTAAAGCCTTTCAACATCTTTGTTGCTTCTTCGATTTCTCGTGGATTAGTCTTTGCTTTTTTAAGCGCCTTAATTTTTTGCGACAATAACAAAGCTTGGTCTTTCAAGAAAATAAAGTGTTTTTCATCTTTTTCTTCCCTTGGCTTAAATAGCTTTAACCGCATTATTTTATAACCATTAATCATTCCACCTTTAATAATATTACCATCAGATAATTTATTAAAAGTACGGATACGGCCAAAATTGGAAACTTCTATCTTATTGCCGTTTGTAATATCAAGCTCAAAGTTCACTGTTTTCCATTGTTCACCGGGATAGTCTTTTACCATAACGTTTTAGAAAAAATTAAATTTATAATAATGGGCTAATTGCAATAATGATAGTTAAATGCAAAAAAGAAAACGCAAACGTGTGCAATATGGGATGAAGAAAATTGCTTTGTAAAGATAACAATAATGATTACATAAATAAATTTTGAATCATAAATTTACAATATTTTATATGAATATTGAAATATATGTCGATTGGTGCCGGATAAATTTTACACGAACAATAATTTTATATAAATTTGCTTCATGCTTATTTGCTTAATATGATAAGTAAATAAGCATGTTTCAATATTTTGAGTAAGCCCTTGTATAACACTTTGCGTTTTATTTAAGATATCCTGCATTTTATTAAATGGGAATTTGTGAGGTGATGTATCATTTCAGCAAGCAAAGCCGTTGGTTTTGAATATGTTGCATAAAGCAATTGCTGAAATAGTTATTTACGTTGAACGATTTTTTTTCATTTTTAAAATTTGCTCAAACGATTGCATGCCAAATTATGGCATGAACAGTGTATGTTTAAACCTAAACAGTATATTGAAAATGTCGTTCTTAAAAAGAAAAGAAAATATATGATAAGTAACTATAATAGGATAAAGATAGGTTTTTAAACACAAGTATGCAATTATGATAGCGTATCAAATTTGATATTTTAGTTTATTTATTTGGGGTAATACATTATCTATTTAGTTTAATTATCCCTACTAATAATTTAATAAAAGCAAATGATTGAAACAACCGCGGGGAACCGTACCAACAAAGCCATGTTTATTATTGGCGCTTTATTTTTTGTATTTGGCTTTGTAACATGGATGAACAGTACGCTGATTCCTTATTTGCAGATTGCTTGCGAATTGAAGACTTCCGAAGCTGTGCTGGTTACTTTTGCTTCTTATATTTCTTTTGCGGTGATGGCCTTCCCGTCGTCGTGGGTATTAAGGAAAACGGGTTTTAAGAAAGGGATGATAATCGGTTTATGCGTTATGGCAGTTGGTGCATTGGTGTTTATCCCTGCGGCAAAGTCTAGGACTTTCGGCGTGTTTTTAACAGGGTTATTTGTGATCGGAACCGGGATGGCATTGTTACAAACCGCTGCCAACCCATACATCACTATTTTGGGGCCAATCGAAAGTGCTGCAAAACGCATCAGTATCATGGGTATTTGCAACAAGTTTGCGGGTACAATTGTGCCGTTGATTATGGGGGCTTTGTTGATAAAAAATACCGACAGCACGTTAACAGAAAGGGTTGCCAAAATGGATTTGGTGCAAAAAGAGGCTACATTAACTGAAATGGCTTCGCGGTTGATTGTGCCGTTTATAGTAATGGCTATTGTTTTTGTGATTTTTGCACTGTTCATTTATTTTTCGCACCTGCCTGAAATAAAAGCAGAAGGTGAAGATGAAGTTGCTTCGGAAACCTCGAACGTGCAAAACCGTTCCAGCATTTTTAAATATCCTTATTTATGGCTCGGGTTTATTTCCCTTTTCTTGTATGTTGGTGTTGAGGTAATGGCCGGCGATATCATCCAGATATATGGGAAAAGTATCGGGATTCCACTTGAAATCTCCAAGCATTTTACATCATACACCATGGGCAGTATGTTGTTAGGATATGTTTTGGGGATTATCACTATTCCAAAATTTATTTCACAAAGCACAGCTTTGCGCACATCGGCAATTTTAGGCGTATTGTTTACTATAGGTGCCATTTTTACAACTGGCTATACTTCGGTGTTTTTTATTGCCATACTTGGTTTGGCCAATGCATTGGTTTGGCCAGCATTGTGGCCGTTGGCAATAACCGGATTGGGAAGATATACTAAAACTGGTTCAGCTTTGCTGATTGTTGGTATTGCGGGCGGTGCTGTTTTACCAAGGATTTGGGCCAAGTTGGGCGAGATGCCATCTATCGGTTATCAGCAAGCATTTTGGATCATGGTGCCTGCTTATTTATTTATTTTATATTTTGCCGTTGCAGGGCATAAAGTGGGATTGAAAAAATAGGGTAAATTAAAAATTAAAAAGTAAAAATTAAAAAAGCAAATGGACAAGTTTGGCTTTTTTACTTTTTACTTTTTAATTTTTCTGCGAGAAACATTACAATAGAAAAGAAATGTCTTCGTTTGCTAAAATTTCTTTTTTAACAATCTCGGTTGAACCTTCTTTCAGTTCCAATAAAACCGCCGGCCGGTCGCCGATTAAAGTCAGCTTCCCGTTTTCAAAGTGTAAAGCTGTTCCTTCGGGCAAACAAACAATAGAAATGCCAGGGTTTACTTTTAAAAATTCTGTCAAGCGTTGGTTGCGGGTTTCGCCGTTGTGGCCAACAATGGCTTGGTTAAAATAATGTGGATTGATTTGGAAAGGAAACGCACCTAACGCATTAAAACTTTTTGGTTCGATGATTGGCATATCGTTAGTGGTGCCAATGGTTGGCCCTGTAATGTTTGAACCGGCGCTCCAACCAATATAAGGTGTGCCGGCATTTATTTTATCGCGGATAACATCCAGCAATTTGTTGTTATAAATATCGGCTAATAATTTAAAGGTATTGCCGCCGCCTACCACAATAGCATCGGCTTGTTTAATAGTGGAAACTGCATTTTCGGGCATAACTAATTGTATGCTATAAGGCAAGCTGGATAAGGCTTTGCTTACGCTGGCCAAATAATCATCGTAACTATCAACGCTGGCAAATGGGATAAATGCAATTTTTAAAGGATTATCGCCAAGGAATTTTTTAATGATGGGAACGGCGTTTTCCAAGTAGCCGCTTTGGCCAACCCTTGAACTACTAAATGCTAAAATGCGGGATGATGGCATATTTACTTTAAAATTTATTAAAGGGTGTAAAAATAGCAATTCAGGGTATAGTTTTGAAGACTTAATTGGTAAAGCACCTAGCATTCCCCTAGCCGAAATCCTAACCCCGATTGCGGCAAGTACCCCACAGCACGAACCTGCGTTACGCACGGGCTTGCGTGGCGTACTGCTAAAAGCGGGACAAATGCACAATGTTGTTCAAATGCTGCGTTTCAACTCACCACCGCCCCTCCTCCAAAAATGGAGAGGGGTGCCTCTGTTCCAATCGTTATGTTTTTTAAGCTTTTCGTTTGTTCCTCTTGTCTTCTTGCTCCTCTTAAATTCTTGTCCGCTTGTTTTCCTGAATTTTTGTCCTCTTGCATTCTTGTGTTCTTGCTCTCTTGCATTCTTACCTTCTTGCCCGTAACTTCGCCGACCTTACAATTACGAGATATGAGCGAAGAAAAAAGTCTAAATTTTTTAGAAGAAATAGTAGAAGCCGATTTGGCCAGCGGAAAATATAGTTCCATTTTAACCCGTTTCCCACCGGAGCCGAACGGCTATTTGCATATTGGCCATGCCAAAAGTATTTGCCTAAATTTTGGATTGGCCAACAAGTATGGTGGTGCCACCAACCTTCGTTTTGATGATACCAATCCCGAAAAAGAAGAAGTGGAATATGTGGATAGCATCAAAGATGATGTAAAATGGCTGGGTTTTAATTGGGCGGAAGAATTGTATGCGTCTGATTATTTTGATCAACTATATGATTTTGCGGTAGAACTGATCAAGAAAGATTTGGCTTATGTGGATGATAGCTCAACAGAAGAAATTGCCGCAGGCAAAGGCACGCCAACCGAACCCGGCAAACCAAACATTTACCGCAGCCGCAGCATTGAGGAAAATCTGCAATTGTTTGCCGACATGAAGGCCGGTAAATATAAGGATGGCGAAAAAGTGCTTCGTGCAAAAGTCGATTTGGCCAGCCCCAACATGCACATGCGCGACCCGTTGATGTACCGCATTAAACATGCGCATCACCACCGTACGGGCGATGCTTGGTGCATTTATCCGATGTATGATTTTGCGCACGGACAAAGCGATTCTATTGAAAAAATTACGCATTCCATTTGTACGCTGGAATTTATTCCGCATCGCGATTTGTACGATTGGTTTATTGAAAAGTTGGCTATTTTCCCAGTCACCAATACGAATTTGCCCGTTTAAACCTTAATTATACAGTAATGAGCAAGCGCAAATTGCTGCAATTGGTAAACGAAGAACATGTGGAAAGTTGGGACGATCCGCGCATGCCAACCATCAGCGGATTGCGCAGGCGTGGTTATACGCCCGAAAGTATCCGCGATTTTTGCGACCGTATCGGCGTAGCCAAACGTGAGAATATGATTGATGTTGGCCTGCTGGAATTCTGCATTCGCGAGGATCTGAATAAAACTGCTTGGCGCCGCATGGCCGTGCTCGACCCTATAAAATTGGTGATTACCAATTATGGCGATGGCACTGAAATGTTGGAAAGCGAAAACAATCCAGAAGCGGAAAACAATGGTGGCACTCGTCAAATCCCGTTTAGCAACGAATTGTGGATTGAACGCGAAGATTTTATGGAAGTAGGCAGCAAAAAATGGTTTAGGCTGGCGCCAGATGCTATTGTCCGCTTAAAAAGCGCCTACATTGTAAAATGTACGGGTTTTGATAAAGATGAAAACGGGTTGGTTAAAACTGTTTTTGCGGAATATATTCCGGAAAGTAAAAGTGGTAACGACACCAGCGGTTTGCACGCCAAAGGAACCATCCATTGGGTAAGCGTGGCAAATGCGGCCACTGCCGAAGTGCGTTTGTACGATCGTTTGTTTAAATCTGAAAACCCTGCGGATGAAAGTGGCGATTTTAAAGATTACATCAACGCCAATAGTTTGCAAAAAATTACGGCCTATGTTGAACCTACTTTGATGGATGCGCAACCCGGTGAGCGGTATCAATTTATCCGCAAGGGTTATTTTACGTTGGATAAAGAATCAACACCGGCGCATTTGATATTTAATCGTACGGTTACTTTAAAGGATACTTGGGCGAAAGTGGGGAAGAAATAAGTTTGGATTATAATTTTACTTGGAAACCTTGCTACACCCCTGCAAGAAGGTTTCCAGTAACTTTACTACCGTGCTGCTGGATGCCGAGCGGCAGCAAAGTTACCTGGACGCTGCTGACAGATGGAAAGGTTTCCTAATAACTTGAACGGGTTTGATAAGGTGATTGGCGGTTTCAAAGTGGATTTTAACCTCTTGGCATCTATTTTACCTAAAATCATTAGTTTTGTATCATGTTCAGAAATCAGCTCAATGAAAAAATAGGAAATTTGCTAAACTTTTTAAGCAAGCGAATTCCTAATTTAAGTATGACGAAGGCATTGAAATTGTTGTATTTGATAGATGAAACCGCATACATACGCAGTGGCTCACCAATAACATGGTTTGATTATAAGATATGGGAAATGGGGCCAGTTGCGGAAGAATTGTACAATGAACTCCGATATGATCAATCAATACTGCAAAATGGCGAACCAATTAACCTATCTAAATTTATTAAAACAGAGGAAATCGATAGCTTTGACGGGCGTACAAAGATTATTACTATTTTGCCAAAAGGGGAATATGATTTTGGGCAATTTTCTAGTTTTGAACAAGAATTAATCGAAAACATAGTTGACAGGTTTGGCACTTATTCGGCAAAACAACTTATTGATTTGTTGCATGAAAGTAACACACTGTGGCACAAAGGTGTAATCGACAATAATTTACAATTAAATTTTAAAGTTTACGGCAAAAAAAGTAATCATACAATCGATTTTGCTGAACTGATTAAAGATGACACAATGTTACAAATGGCAGCCCAATCTGCATTTGAGAGTATGCAGATGCAAGAAGAATTCGACAATCTATAAGAATTTGTTTATTTAATGGAATGGAAACCCGGTTTAATACTACGGATAAAAAATTACAAGTTTGAAGACGATGGTAGTACTAGAGATAAGTACTGCAATAGTCTTATTTGCAGATGATAAAGCTGCATATCTCATCCATTCACTTACAACATCACAAAACAATCAGTTATTTCCAGCAATACAACACGGCTGTTCTGTTTATAAAAATGTTCCTTATTATTTTTTTCCACAAAATTTAATTGTTGGAGACGATGGTTTTTATTTCGAAAAAGACACTTTTATTTTTTTCAATAACAATGTTCGGAAAGAGTCGTTTGCAAAGTTTGATGCGGCTTCAAAAATTCTTTTTGGCGTAATCAGCTTAGGAACATTGGCAAATGAGGAGTTGAAGCGAATTATCAAATGTGTTTTAAAATCACGCTTTATTCCGCAAGAAATAGAAATAAAACTAAATGACTTTAAAACAACGTTATTGTAATTAACATTCTCGCCTTAAACTTTTTTATAAAATAATCTGTCCATCGAAAGCCAGCGGCAAACCGTTGGCTTTTTAATTCACTTAAAATGCAGCATGAAAAACAGTAAATCGTCCCATATCCTAAATACTTCATCTAATTTGTTGGGGTTTTGTTTGGTGGTTTTAACATCGCTCAAAATTTCAAAATACAATGAAGTAAGTTTAATCGATGAATTTACGGGTGTGGCTGCTTTGTTATTAATGGCATCCAGTTTGTTATCTTTTTTATCGATAAGAACAGAAAACGAAATATTGGAAGAACGGTACGAAAAAATTGCGGACGTTATTTTTCTCATCGCCTTGACCATTATTTTCCTGATTATTTTTTTTATTGCGTTCACGATGATTTTTTAAATTGGGTTGAAAATATTCTTGCCGTTACGGCGTTGATATTTTTCGATTTCCACATTTCCACATCTATTTGCTACATTATTTACAGAGTAACTAATTTTGACATGTTATGGCCAAAATGAAGAAAACAAAACTTACAGCACCCAACCCCGATAAACTAAATCCTGAAAAAGATATAGCTGCGCCAACCGTAAAGGAAGTGGTGCGAGACGAGCGTACCCGCAAAATTGCCGGCGTGGTGTGCATTTTATTATCGTTGTTTGTTTTTTTATCAATTACATCTTACGCTTTTACCTGGCACGACGACCAAGATAAAGTAATACAAAATGGCTGGCACTTTTTGTTTGCCGAAAATATGGCGGTAAGCAATTTGCTGGGCCGCTTGGGTGCTTTTACTGGCCATCAATTGGTGTACAATGGTTTTGGTTTCGCTTCGTACCTTCTTTGTAGCACGTTGTTGGTATTGGGCGTTAATTTGTTGGTAGGAAAAAGGATGTTATCCCTTGCCAAAAATCTAAAATATGTTTTGCCCGGATTGTTGGTTTTTAGTGTGGCGTTGGCTTTCATTTTTCAAACCAGCGATTTTTTTTACGGCGGCGGCGTTGGTAAAATGTTAAGTAGTTGGTTGCAAAACTTTTTGGGTTTTGCGGGAACGGCCATTGTTTTATTGGTTATCTGCTTTGGTTATTTTGTATGGCAGTTTAATCCAAAGTTTAATTTTTTGGAGAAAAAGAAGTTTGTACCAAATCCTTTGGTAGAAAATAAAATACCGCAAGAAAATGAAGCTTCGCTTGAAATTGACGATTCGTTGATTCAACAACCGACAGGCAACACTTTTTCAATAAACGATTTGTATAAGGAGGAAAAACATCCGTTGGATGAACAAACAGTTGTTGAAAATGGCAATAAAATAGATGGTGATAGCCATATTTCGGTTATTCTTCCACACGAAAATGACGACGCCAAAAAGCCTGTAAATCAATTTGATGTAATAGAAAAGGAAATTCCATTTACCGTAGAGAAACCGAAAACCCAAATTGATCATTTGCCGTTGGAAATTAAAACAACAGTAGAAGACGACGATTATTTTGAAGATCCACCAATTGCGCCAATTTATCGGCAGCCGATTGTAACGGTTGTTCCTGCAATTCCACCATTGGAAGTGCCGCTGATTACTTTCGCTGAAAATGAAAAAGCACCACATTTGCCGTTGCAAGTAAATGCGCCTGTTGAAGATATTTTTGATGGCGAAGAAACAACCGAATTAACGCCCGAAAAGGTTGCCAAATTGGCTCCTTACGACCCCATGTTGGATCTTCGGGATTATAAATTCCCTTCCATCGAGTTATTGGAAATTCATGGAAGTGAAAAAATAATTTCGGATCCAAGCGAACTGGAATCTAATAAAAACCAGATTATCAACACGTTAAAAAACTACGATATTGCCATCCAGCGCATTGCGGCAACGGTTGGCCCAACGGTAACTTTGTACGAAATCGTTCCTGCGCCGGGTGTTCGCATTTCCCGCATTAAAAATTTAGAAGACGATATTGCATTAAGCCTTGCGGCTTTGGGTATCCGTATTATTGCGCCGATTCCTGGTAAAGGCACGATTGGTATCGAAGTGCCAAACCACAAAAAATCGGTGGTAAGCATGCGGTCGATGTTGAATTCAGAAAAATTTCAAAACAATAATTTTTCATTGCCCATTGCCATTGGCAAAAAAATCGATAATGAAAATTTCATTGTGGATTTGGCTACCATGCCTCACTTATTAATGGCTGGTGCAACCGGTCAAGGTAAATCGGTGGGATTGAATGCCATTTTGGTTTCCTTGCTCTATAAAAAACATCCTTCGCAATTAAAATTCGTTTTGATCGACCCCAAAAAGGTGGAATTAAGTCTTTACCGGATGATTGAAAAACACTTTTTGGCAAAGTTGCCCGGCGAGGACGAACCGATTATTACCGATACCAAAAAAGTAGTGTACACACTAAATGCGCTTTGCATAGAAATGGATCGCCGCTACGATTTGTTGAAAGAAGCGGGTACCAGAAACCTAAAAGAATACAACGAAAAATTTGTAGCACGTCGCTTAAACCCGCAAAAAGGGCATGAATATCTGCCGTTTATTGTGCTGGTGATTGATGAATTTGCGGATTTGATTATGACCGCTGGCAAAGAAGTGGAAATGCCGATTGCACGTTTGGCCCAGTTGGCCCGTGCCGTTGGCGTGCATTTGATTATTGCTACGCAAAGGCCATCGGTAAATATTATTACAGGTACAATTAAAGCGAATTTCCCTGCTAGGATTGCGTTTAAAGTTTCCAGTAAAATTGATAGCCGAACTATTTTGGATGCCGGTGGTGCGGAACAATTAATCGGTAAAGGCGATATGTTGGTAAGTTACAACGGAGAAATTACCCGTTTGCAATGCGCTTTTGTTGATACGCCGGAAGTGGAAGCTGTTTGTGATTTTATTGGTCAACAACACGGTTATCCTGATTCGTTTTTGTTACCCGAATATGTGGATGAAAAAGATCCAAATGCTTCGCCGGTAGATTTGGGCGATAAAGATCCTTTGTTTGAAGAGGCTGCCCGGTTGATTGTTCAAAACCAAATGGGCAGCACATCGCTTATTCAACGCCGCATGAAGTTGGGCTACAACCGGGCTGGCCGATTGATGGACCAGTTGGAACAAGCCGGTATTGTTGGGCCAAACCTTGGCAGCAAAGCCAGAGAAGTGGTGGTAAAAACGGAAGCTGATTTGAACGAAATGCTGGAGTTATTCTAGTAATTGAGTATTTCTAAAAAAAATATTTACTCAATTACTTAATTACCAACTGTTTGTTAAATATTTCCCAGAAAGATGGATGATTGTAATTTTTAAGTGAGTTGCCCATCTTACCGCTAAATTTGTCATCTTTTTAAAATAGTAAAATGAAAAAAATCTGCTCCTTAATACTTGCTTTTGTTTGTGTACATGCTTTTGCTCAAAACGATCCAAACGCAAAAAAACTTTTGGACGATGTTAGCAACAAAGTGAAGACTTTTAAAACGGTTCAGGCTAATTATACTTTAAGCATTGTAAGCAGGGCTGGTAAAAATGTGGGTACCAAAGCTGGTGTTATTTCTTGGAAAGGCCAGAAATATGCAATGACTGACAAAAGCATGCAATTGTATTGCGATGGACAAAAAATATGGAAGTACGAGCCAGATGCAAACGAGGTTTCGGTAAGTGCGGTTGATAATAATGCCCAAACTTTTACGCCGCAAAAGCTATTTACCAATTTTTATGATAAAGATTTTTCGTACAAACTGAATGGGAAAAAAATGATTGGCGGAAAAAGTTTGGCTGAAATTGAACTAACGCCAACCAATAAAAACAAGTCGATTGCCAAAATTTTTGTGTATGTCGATGAAACACAAAAAATGATTGTGGCCGGCAAAAGTTTGGATAACAGCGGTAATACCTCAACTTACAGCATTTCAAATTTCAAGTCAAATATTCCATTGGCTGATAACATGTTTACTTTCGACAAAAGCAAACATCCTGGTGTGGAAGAAATAGATCAGTAATAATTGTAACAAATTAATTGAAAATGACGCCGATTCGGCGTCATTTTTAATTTCAGCAACAGTAGTTTTCAATTATTTTAAAAAATTGAAGAAATAAGCGAAATAATGCGGAAATACATGAAGTTGAACAGAGGCACCCCTCTCAACTTGTGGAGAGGGGTGGGGGTGAGGTAATAAAAAAGGCCCCAGCAATTGGGGCCTTTAAAATATAGTTAGGCAATTAATCTTTCTTTTTGTCGCTTTATTTTATTGCAAACCGAATTGAATGCATCATCAAAAGACTCTTCAAATGATTTACTGGACGATTTTACAAAAATCTCGTTGCGGGGAATACTAATTCTGATTTCCGCAACCTTGTCCTTAATCTGGTGGACCACATTGTCCAACTTCAAAAAAACATCTACTTTAATAATCCTGTCATGAAAACTGACCAGCTTCGACAATTTTTTCTGGATATGGTCAGTTAACTTGTTGTCGGCCTCAAACCGCACTGATTGGATGTTCACAGTCATAATAACTCAATTTAAATGAATAAATAAAAGAACTGATGAGCGTAAATTTTTACATAGGCTTTTTATTAACGAAGTGTAAGTTAGTGAGGCAAGTATTAAAAACCATATAAAAAATGGTAAATTTTTTTGCACATTTCCCAAATAGTTATTTTAGTGATTGAAAAGTAAATAATGGGGATCACCTTTAACGTTTCCCACTCACGACTTTCGACTCACCACTCACGCTTTTGGATGTGCTTTTTTATAGGCATCCTTCAATTTTTCAATAGTGTTATGTGTATAAATCTGCGTAGCTGCAAGGCTGCTGTGGCCCAATAATTCTTTTACTGCATTTAATTCAGCGCCTGCATTGGTAAGGTGCGTGGCAAAAGTGTGTCGTAAAACGTGCGGGCTTTTTCTTTCAATAGTTGTAACAAGGCTTAAATATTTATTTACGGCTTTATAAACCCAGCCAGCTTGTAATTTTTCCCCCTTTTCATTTACCAATAAAACGTCTGCATCAAAATGCCCGAATTGTGTTTTTTTTGCTTCCGCATAATCTTGCAAAAGCCTTATCAGTATTGCGTTGCAAGGCAAAATGCGTTCTTTGTTCCCCTTGCCCAATATTTTGATGTTGGCGTTGGCTACATCAACGTTGTTTTCTTTTAAGCTAATCAATTCGCTACGGCGCATTCCTGTTTGATACAATAATTGCAAAACAAGGCGTTCGGTTTTCCCTGCCCAATCATCAGGAAATTCAACGTGGGCGAACAATGTTTCCACGTCTTTCTTTTCAACAAAAACAGGCAAGCGTTTGCTAATTTTTGGTGCGGTTAAAGTAGTAGCGGGATTTTGCGGAATATGCCCCTGCCGCAAATGGAATTTGAAAAAAGATTTAATGGTGGAAATTTTGCGATTGATACTTTTAGCAGTCAGTTTTTGATCTTTCAAGCTTGCTAGCCAAGTTCGTATGAATGTTGTTTTAATGTCAGCCAAAGCCATTTCACCGAATGTTTTTTCTAAAAAAAGAAAAAATTGTTGCAAATCTTCTTCATAAGCAATAACCGTATGTTGGGAATAGCGTTTCTCAAACTGTAAGTACTGGATAAATGGGGAAATGTATGGCGGTTGTTGCATAAACAGCCATAAAGTTAAGCAGCTTGTGGCTGTAAAAAGAAAAACGTGAAAAGACAAATCTTTTCACGTTTCATAAAAACAATGTAGAAAGTATTAATCATACTTGCCTGCGGCCAGTTGTTCTTTATAAACAGCTTTCAATACTTGTTCGCGACGAACCACGGATGGTTTGGTGAACGATTGACGTGAACGCAATTGCAAAAGTGTTTTTGATTTCTCAAATTTCTTCTTGTACTTTTTTAATGCCTTGTCGATGTTTTCGCAATCTTTTGAATCGATGATCAACATAAATGATATATACCCCCTTAGGTATTTTTTATAGTGAACGGCAAATATACAAAAAATATAGCAAGATCAGGAACGTTAAATTGCTATAAACAGTTTTTGAACAAATAGTTTCGACTGCTAGATAAAAAAATGCGTTACCAAACATATCTAATAGTGAGGCCGCCCCAATTGGCGTAACTATTTTGATTTCCGTTAAAATCAAATGATGGTTGGTAATCTGCCTGAAAAGCAAGATGCGCTCTTGGGGCACTCAATTCAAAACCAAAAATGCCATCGCCACCAAACACGGGGTTTGATGCATTGGAAAATAAATATTTTTTTTCAATAACACCTAGGTGAATGCCTGGCCCAATAAGCAGCCTAAAATGCCCACTTTCACTTAACCCCGGTGAAATTTCCAACAATGCCGTACCGCGAGAGCCGTTGTTGTACCTTGAAATAAGTACTTCTAATGCGTCGCCCGATTTGGAGTACCATTTTACGCTTAATGCGGCTGGTTGGTATTTTGCACCAATGCCCCAAGTGTAGGGCTTTTTGTTCGGATCTGGATAAACGCGGGCTTTGTAAGTGGTGTCAACAGGTTTGTGGTCTCTTCCTAATATTACATCCTGCGCATTTGCGCAAAAAAATAACAAGGTAGCCACGGCCATCAAGAACATTTTTTTCATCTAAACTAAAGGTGCTGATTTGTGGTAGCCTAAGCGTAGCTTTTGTAAAAGGATAACTAAATATAATTCTTTGAATGTGCAGTAGTAGTGTATTTGTAATGTGCTAATTGTCGAATACTTAGCCATTTATGTGCCAAAAATACAAAGGTTGCGAATTCCATTACCTTTGCGGCCAATAAATTATTGGATGAAGACGAAAACATTACAAAGAGACAAGGTAAATATTATTACCCTTGGTTGCAGCAAAAACTTGGTTGATAGCGAAGTATTGAGCGGCCAACTAAAGGCAAATGATATTGATGTTGTACATGAAAATAAAAAACGCGACCACAATATTGTAATTGTAAACACTTGCGGTTTTATCGATCGGGCAAAAGAAGAAAGCATCGAAACCATTTTGGGCCAAGTGGAATTAAAACGTCGTGGCAAATTAGATAAAGTATACGTAACTGGTTGTTTAAGTGAGCGTTACAAAAATAATTTGGAAGCCGAAATTCCAGAAGTGGACGCTTTTTTTGGAACCATGGAATTACCGATGATTCTAAAAGTGTTTGACGCAGACTACAAAGCAGAATTATTGGGCGAAAGATTATTGAGTACGCCAAAACATTATGCTTATTTAAAAATTAGCGAGGGATGCAACCGCACTTGCTCGTTTTGCGCCATCCCGCTGATGCGTGGCCAACACGTAAGCAAGCCGATGGAAGAATTGGTGGCCGAAGCCAAACGTTTGGTAAAAGGCGGGGTAAAAGAAATAATGCTGATTGCGCAAGAGCTAACTTATTATGGCTTAGATATTTATAAAAAAAGAATGCTGCCCGAACTGCTAGACCAATTGGCTGCCGTTGAGGGGTTGCAATGGATCCGGTTGCATTACGCATATCCATCCAAATTTCCGATTGAAATAATTGATGCCATAAAACGTCACCCGAATATTTGTAATTATTTGGATATGCCTTTGCAACACGCGGCAAATGCTGTACTAAAAAGCATGAAGCGCCAAATAACCCGCGAAGAAATGGAAGCGTTGATCGGTGAAATACGTGAACGCATGCCAGATATTTGTTTGCGCACAACGCTTATAACCGGTTATCCCGGCGAAACCTTGGAAGATGTGGAAGAATTGAAAACCTTTTTGCAAAAAATGCGTTTTGATAGGGTCGGAATTTTTCAATACAGCCACGAAGAAGGTACAAGCGCTTATGAACTGGCTGATGAAATTCCTGCGGAAGAAAAAGAACGCCGGGCGCAAGAAATAATGGAAGTGCAGCAAGAAATTTCTTACGAAAAAAACCAAGAAAAAGTTGGTAAAATATTTAAGGTTTTAATTGATAAGAAAGAAGCTGGTAAATATTTAGGGCGTACCGAATTTGATAGTGTTGAGGTAGATAACGAAGTAATTATTACTTCAAAAAGATTATTGCCCATTGGAAGTTTTGTAAATGTGAAAATAATTAAAGCACATGATTATGATTTGGAAGGAGAAGTTTATTACGGGAATTAAAAATTTAAAAGTAAAAATTTAAAAATAAAAATTCCAAATACCAGCCTCTAATTTTTAACTCATAATCCATAATTCATAACCCATAGTTCATAACTCATAATCCATAATTCATAACTCATAATTTTTAATTAATCTCGGTTCCGATGAAAGTTGAATGTAATTTTTTGCCTTACGAAGACACCCATTCTTTCTCAAAAATTGCCATGGATTATTTAAAAGGCGATGAAAAATTACAGCCATTTTATCAGTACCCTGTTTCATTGGATGGAATTAAAGCGGCTATTAAAGAAAGGGAAAATTACCCGACTAATAGGAAAATTTTGGTGAATGAATTAAGAACGCAGTACGCTGGTTTTAATTTATCCGATGTGCAAGAAATTAATTTGCAAAAGTTATTAAATAATAATTCTTTCACTATTACCACGGCTCATCAGCCCAATATTTTTACCGGCCATTTATATTTTGTTTATAAAATCCTGCACACCATAAAATTGGCTAATGAATTAAAAAAGCAAATGCCGGAAAATGACTTTGTGCCTATTTATTACATGGGTAGCGAAGATGCGGATTTGGAAGAATTAGGCCACATAAATTTAGATGGCGAAAAGGTAGAATGGGAAACCAACCAAATTGGGGCTGTTGGCAGAATGCATACGAAGGGCTTAGAAAAAATAATAGAACGCTTGCAAGGTGAGTTTGGAAATTTGCCTTTTGGTAAACAAATGGTGGATTTATGCAAGCAAGCTTATTCGAGAAATACCAATATTCAACAAGCTACTTTATATTTAGTAAATGAGTTGTTTAAACAATTTGGTTTGTTGGTTTTAATACCCGACAATGCAGTACTGAAGCGGCTTTTCAACGATGTGGTGAAAAAAGAATTGACCGAACAATTCTCGCATAAGTTGGTTGAAAAAACAACCAACGCTATTGGCGAACACTACAAAGTGCAAGCTTCTGGACGAGATATCAACATGTTTTATTTAAGCGATGATGGGCAACGGAACAGAATCGAAATACGAGATACAAAATACGAGATATTAAATAAACAGCTTTCTTTTACTGAACCAGAAATATTACAGGAGCTTGAAAATCATCCTGAACGATTTAGTGCCAATGTTATTTTAAGAGGCGTTTTTCAAGAAATGGTTTTACCGAATATCGCATTTATTGGTGGTGGTGGCGAACTGGCTTATTGGCTTGAATTAAAAGATGTTTTTAAAGCTGTTGGTGTTCCATATCCTATATTAATTTTACGAAATTCTTTTTTATTGTTGGAAAATAAATCAATTTTATTAAAAGAAAAATTAGCACTGGAATTTAAAGATTTATTTAAAAGCCACCAAGATTTATTAAACGAATTCATACAAAAAAATTCTTCCAATAAATTAAATTTAAGTGAAGAAAAAAATAGAGTAGCATCTGTTTATCGAGAAATATCTTCCTCGGCGAATTCTATCGACCCAACTTTGCAACAGCATATTTGTTCGTTACAAACCCAGGCTTTAAAAAAGCTTGGTGCATTGGAAAAGAAAATGCTGCGTGCCGAAAAAAGAAAATTTTCGGATGCCAAAAATCAAATAGAAAAATTTAAAAATCAAATTTATCCAAGCGGTAATTTGCAAGAAAGGGTCGATAATTTTATGCCATATTTCGCAAAATATGGATTTGAGTTATTGGATGTTTTATTGCAATATTCTTTAGGTCTTGAACAGCAATTTGCCATTCTTTCCATTTCGGAATAAATCTACATTAATCCGAATAACTAAAACCCATTTTAAAATCGTCAATTTTAAAATGGGTTTTAGTTTGTTGCGTACATGATTTAGAAAGTACCAAAAATAAATAAGAGATAATTTTTTGATGCAATAAGAAAGTGTTTTACATTTGCAATTCATCAGATGATATGATGAATTTATGTTAAAACCGATGGTAACAAAAAAATCTTTGGCAGATGAAATTGCCGCTCGGTTACAGCAGCAAGTTTCACTGGGGCATTATAAGGTAAATGAAAAATTGCCGATAGAGCCCGAATTGATGAAGCAATTTGGGGTTGGGCGTTCCACTATTCGCGAAGCGGTAAAAATATTGACCAATTCTGGTTTGTTGCGGGTACAACAAGGTGTTGGCACTTTTGTGGAGCAAACAACCGTCAGTCGCGAACCGATGGATCAACGTTTGAAGCGTGCCAATATCCAAGATTTGGACGAAGTGCGACAGTTACTGGAAATGAAAATTGCCGAAAAGGCTGCCGCACATCGTTCAGAAAAAGATATTCTAGCCATAAAAAAACACTTGGAACATCGCAAAGCAGCGGCGGCGGCTGGTTTGTTGGAAGATTGCGTGGAGGCAGATGTTCAATTTCACATTGCCATTGCGGAAGCTTCAAAAAATGAAATTTTGGCCGAATTGTATAAAACTACTTCCATTCATCTCAAAAAATGGTTTTTAAATATTTACACAAATACACAGGCTTTTGAAAGTAGCTATCATTTGCACGAACAGCTACTCAAAAACATTATTGCCGGCGATCCCAAAAAGGCCTGGAATACTGCTGCAAAAATTATTGGCCATGTGTCTCAATAAAATATTTCATTAAAACGACTTTAAAATATTAGTTATGAGCAATTCACCGTTATCTATAGAAGTTGACCCCAAAAAGACGGTTCAAAAAACAGTTTACTCCATTCTTTTTGCTATCAGTTTATCGCATTTGTTAAACGATATGCTGCAATCGCTTATTCCATCTATTTATCCGCTGGTAAGGCAAAGTTTTCATTTGGATTTTAGCCAAATTGGGATGATTACGCTTACTTACCAACTCACTGCCTCTATATTTCAACCTTTTGTAGGTTATTTTACTGACAAAACCCCACGACCCTATTCTTTGCCCATTGCCATGACTTTTACTTTGTGTGGTTTAATATTGTTGTCAAGGGCTTCTAATTATCCCATGCTGTTGTTTGCGGTGGCTTTTGTAGGCATTGGTTCTTCCATTTTTCATCCAGAATCTTCCCGCATCGGGTACATGGCGTCGGGCGGAAAACGCGGTTTGGCACAATCCATTTTTCAGTTGGGCGGTAATTCGGGCAGCGCATTGGGCCCGTTATTAGCAGCCGTTATTATTATTCCGTACGGTCAACAAAATATTATCTGGTTTGCGTTAGCTGCTATTCTTGGCATTTTTATTTTGTTTCAAATAGCGAAATGGTACAAAGGACATTTAGAACTACGAGCTGCAAAATCGTTAAAAAATATAGCAGATAACCAGCCCCAATTATCGCAAGGCAAGGTCGTTTTTTCAATTATCATTTTATTGGTTTTAATATTTTCAAAATATTTTTACCTCAGCAGTATGACTAGTTATTTTACGTTTTATATGATCGATAAGTTTCATGTAACCGTTCAGCAATCTCAATTATATTTATTTATTTTTCTGGGAGCTGTAGCCGCGGGAACGTTGATTGGCGGTCCACTTGGCGATCGTTTTGGCCGTAAATATGTTATTTGGATTTCTATTTTGGGCGTTGCGCCATTCACCTTGTTGTTGCCTTACGCCAATTTATTTTGGACAGGCATTTTGGCCGGTATCATCGGCGTAATCCTTGCATCAGCATTTTCTGCGATACTTGTATATGCGCAAGAATTAATTCCCGGAAAAGTAGGTATGGTTTCGGGCTTGTTTTTTGGTTTTGCCTTTGGCATGGGTGGTTTAGGATCGGCTATTTTAGGGCGAATTGCCGATCACACCAGTATCGCACATATTTTTCATATCTGTTCTTTTCTGCCTTTAATTGGAATTTTTACTGGCTTTTTGCCTAATATTAAAAATAAGGCGTAAATATAAAGTCATTGACTTTAATCATGAAGACTGATTGACCGGCACTTTTACCCATCATTCCCTATCTTTATCTTACTTTTTTATGTTAAAGTTATCTGACAATACTACTTTAAAACGGCTGCGTAACCATTATAGACTAGTTATAATGAACGACGATACCTATGAAGAAGTAGTAACTTTTAAACTAAGCCGGGTAAGCGTTTACGTGGTTATGAGTGTAATGTTTGTTTTGATGGTAGGTTTTACGGTTGCCATGCTTTCGTTTACCAACCTAAAATATTTAATTCCTGGCTATGGCACACAAAGTAATCTTGGTGAGCTGCGCACATTAAAAATGCAAACCGACAGTTTGGAACAGGTATTGGTTTTGAAACAACAATATTTAGAAGGGATGAAAAAAGCCATTAGCGGTGATGTTCCATCGGTTCCGTTTGATACAACCGTGTTAAAAGTTGATGATTCAAAGCAATCAAAAAATTAGGAAATTGTCGCAAAAGAAGCCGGTTGATATGATGCGTTTTGCCAGTTTAGGCACCCAATTTTTGGTGTCGATTGGGATTACGGCTTGGTTGGGTCTTTGGCTCGACAAAAAATTTGCGTTCACAACCCCGATATTTGTTTGGCTGCTGCCGCTGCTCACCATTATTGGTTTGCTTGTGGCAATTATAAAAGAAGCTTCGCAAAAATGAAATTGATGAAAAAAGGTTTAATACCGATTATAGTATTGTTTGTGCTGGTAGGTGGATTGGCAATCGCTTTAAAGAATTGGTTAGCTGTCCATGGAATTGACGAAACAGTGGTTTTATATGCCAATGGACTGTTGTTTTTATTGACCGCAATTGGTTATTTTATGTATTCAAAAGCGGTAACTACCAAAAAAGGTAACGTAATGATGTTGAATGTGTATGGCAGTTTTATATTAAAATTTTTTACTGTTGCAGTAGCCATGCTGTTGTATATTTTTTTGGCCAAGCAATTGAATAAGCCAGGCTTGTACATTGGCATGGCGTTATATTTTTTATATTCGTTTATTGCAATCCGCAATGTGGTTTCGTTAAGAAAAAGGAATGGGAATGTCGAAAGAAAAAGTACCGTTTGAGGGGCTGAAAGATTTTTTGCCAGAGGGCAGTTTTGAATTGGTGATGCCGCTCATCATTCAACATAAAGTACACCTTACAATTACCAAGGAGCGCCAAACGAAGTTGGGCGATTATCGCAACGCACACGCTGGTAAAAACCATCGCATCAGCGTAAACGGCAATCTCAATAAATTTTCGTTTTTAATTACTTTATTGCACGAACTGGCTCATTTACTGGCATTTGAAAAATACGGCAACCGCATTCCACCGCACGGAAAAGAATGGAAAACTACCTACGCACAAGTGCTGCACAGTTTTTTACAGCATCATATTTTTCCAAAAGATATTGCGGCAGAATTATGGGCTACATTACACAACCCCGGCGCAAGCACCTGTGCCGAAGAAGGTTTGCAACGCATTTTGTTAAGGTACGATGTAAGAAAAGCAGGTGTAAAGCTGGTTGAGCAATTGCCTGCCGGCAAGCTTTTTAAGATTACAGACGGCCGCGTATTTAAAAAGGGCGAACAATTAAGAAAGCGTTATAAATGTACAGAAACTGCCACAGGCAAGCATTATTTGTTTTCAGGGATTTATGAAGTGATGGAGGTATGAAAACTAAACTGCATTTTTGTGTTCCTTAAAACTTTTAATTGATGAAAAAACTTGTTGTAGTTGTATTGGTATTTGTAACCACCCATTTGTTTGCGCAAACAGAAAAGGGCGATTTTTTAGTTGGCGGATCTATCGGTTTTCAAACAACTTCGGGCAACAGCAATATTACATTTGCGCCCAATGTTGGCTATTTTGTAAAAAATAATTTTGCGGTTGGCGCAAATGTTAACTTATCAAGCGTTAAACAAGACATCCAAAAAATTACAGAATTCGATCTTGGTCCGTTTGCCCGTTATTATGTGGGGCACAACAACCTTCGCCCATTTGCAAGCTTAAGTTTGTTATATAAAACCAATACCGTAAAAGATACCGATGACGGTACAAAATCTTCTGTTAATGGTTTTGGATATACATTGGGTGTAGGCGCAGCGGCATTTTTTAGTCCAGATGTGGCCTTTGAGGGTTTTTTCGGCTATAATTTTTCCCAATTTGAAACCGCAGAAAGCAATAGAGGTGTTAGCTTAAACCTTGGTTTTCAAGTATATATCAACAGTAGAAAAATGAGCCGCATGAAGCAGCTTCGTCTTCCTGATTAAAATAAATTATTAGGTCATTGGTGAATAAATCGTTTAATTTATTATCTAAAATGTAAAAATAAATAGATAAAAAGCAAAAGCCTTCTGTTTAGAAGGCTTTCTGCTTTTTATTGTAGACCTAAAAAGGATAGTTAATTGAACAAAATTTCATCACACTAAATGGCTGTTTGACTTGCTTCTACCAATGTCCCTTGCGCCATCTCCAACCATTTCCGTGTTGCTCCCAATCTCCAGCATGCCAAGTACGCCCTGCACGGCCTCTTTCCCAATGGCCCGCCCTCCAGCCACCGCCAATATATTCTGCATCAATCCATACATAGTCAGGCCCAGGTGCCACAGGCCTTTCGTAAACAGGCCGTGCCGGCCTTTCTGTTACAACAAATCCACCACTACAAGACATTAAACTGACGGATGTAAACAGCAGTCCAGCAAATAATAGCTTTTTCATTTTCTCGATAATTTATTGATTGTAAAATGTTTAGGCATTTGTGATAAAATAATTATGCCCAAGCTTAATTTCTTATATAAAATAGTATTTATTTTAACAAAGCATGAATAATATGCCATTGCAAAGCGGTTCGTTATTTTTGCGCATGCAAATACTGGTTATACAAACGGCTTTTTTGGGTGATGTGGTGTTGGCCACGCCAGTAATCGAAAAATTGCATCGTTGTTTTCCTGAGGCAGAAATTGATTTTTTATTAAGAAAAGGCAACGAATCGTTGCTAAAAGACCATCCCTTTATCAGAAATCTCATTATTTGGGATAAAAAAGAGGGCAAATGGAAAAACGTTTTTAAAGTTGTTAAGCAGCTACGCAAAACAAAATACGATTATGTAATCAACTTGCAGCGTTTTGCTACATCCGGCATCATCACCGCTTTTTCTGGTGGCAAAACAACCGTTGGGTTCGATAAAAATCCGTTGTCTTTTTTTTTCACAAAAAAAATAAAACACCATATTGCTGAGCCTGGCGAACCAATTATTCACGAAGTAGAAAGGAACTTGATGTGCATCAATTGGTTTACAGATGATAGTTCGCAATTGCCTAAATTATATCCTTCGAAAGAAGATTACCAAAAAGTAAATAGTCAATTATCAATAGTGAATAGACCAATTGCTGACCGCCATCTGCCATCCACCGTCCGCCATCCATTCTACATCACCATATCACCCGCAAGTGTTTGGTTTACAAAGCAATATCCAATAAAAAAATGGGTAGAATTGATAAAAGCATTGGGAGATAAATATCAAATTTATTTATTGGGAGCTCCTTCAGACAAGGCAATGTGTGATGAAATTATTACGCAAAGCGAAGTGAAAAATATTGCCAATTGCAGTGGTCAATTTTCGCTGTTACAATCGGCCGCATTAATGCAAGGCGCTGTTATGAATTACGTAAACGACTCTGCGCCGTTACATTTGGCCAGTGCCATGGATGCACCTGTGACGGTCATTTTTTGTAGCACTGTTCCAAGGTTTGGATTCGGTCCCAGCGGCACAAAGGGAAATGTGGTGGAGACTTTGTTGCCGCTTGCCTGTAAGCCCTGCGGATTGCATGGCCGAAAAGTTTGCCCTGAAGGACATTTTAAATGTGCGTTAACTGTAACGGAACAACAATTGTTGGCGGTTGTAAAGTAGTTTAGTACAAAATTGTTTCATATTGCCTTTGATTAGACAGCAATGTTGTGAAATCAACTTTTACTTTGCGTAGCATTTCATTTTCCAACATATCTGCAAAAGTTTCAAAATACAGTATTACGTGTTCCCGAACGTTTCTTTTTAACCACCGAAAACCGCCGGGCAAATGTTCTAACACTTTCCTATTATCAAGGTATTCCAAATTATGGATGTCTGTGGGTGTTAGCCCAAGCTGTTGTAACTTATTCAATAGCAAGCTAATAGGCGCATTACTGGTAGGGCAAAATTCTTCGGCCAACTCAGTCCATTCGCCAGTGCCTGTGTGGGCAAATTTTAGAATTTCTACTTTACTTAAATTAGTTACCACTTGCAATAAATTGCCGCAATTGCAGGCTCCGTGGTTCCCCCAAGCATACGATGCGCCAGTGCGTAAACGAATTGCAGTTTCGCGTAATGCAGCTATCAACTCAATGGATGGATTTGCCATCTTGTGAATTTTAAATTTGTAACAAGGTACTTAAAATGCGCTATTGTTGGGTTGAAATGAACATTTTTTTATAAAAACTTTACTACAAAATGTGCATAACTTGGTCAATAACTTGTGCAAATCATCATGTAGAAATATTTGGAAACGGCTTTTCTTCAATAGTATATTTGTGTTGTGAGGGTGAGGAAATAAAAAGCGAAAGTTTAAATAAGGTTTAATAACTGCAACGGTTTGATGTATAGGAATATGTATTGACCGCGTAGGAATAAAAAAACCATGCAAAACCAAGCTGGAAATGGAATCAACCCTATAAAAAGCATTGGATAAAATAAGGTGCAAGTCTCGGACAAGCACAGTATTTATCCGGTGCTTTTTGCTTTTCTAGATTTTGGCAACTTTTCAAGATTTGGCGACTTTTTGAAAGTTGTCAAATCTTTTCAACAGCATTTGTGGCACAAGCCGAATTAAGTTAAGTTTGCCTTCCTACCAAACATTCGACCGTGCGTTTAAAAAGTTTAGAAATAAAGGGATTTAAAAGTTTTGCTGATAAAACCATCATCAATTTTGATGAAGGCATCACAGGCATTATTGGCCCAAATGGTTGCGGCAAAAGCAATATTATCGATAGTATCCGCTGGGTTATTGGCGAACAAAAAATAAGTAACCTGCGCAGCGAAAACCTTGATAGCTTGGTTTTTAACGGCAGCAAAAGCCGTTCTGCATCTGGCTTGGCCGAGGTGAGTTTGACTTTTGAAAATACTCGGAATTTATTGCCAACAGAATTTAGCACTGTTACCGTAAGCCGTCGTTTTTATAAAAGCGGTGATAGCGAATACCGCCTGAATGATGTGCAATGCCGCATGAAAGACATCCATAATTTGTTTATGGATACGGGAATTAGCACCGATAGTTATGCGATAATTGAATTGGGAATGGTAGATGATATCATCAAAGACAAAGAAAACAGCCGCCGACGTATGTTGGAACAAGCTGCGGGCATCACCATTTACAAAACCCGAAAAAAAGAAGCCAAGCAAAAACTGGATGCTACCGAGCAAGATTTGGCAAGGATTGAAGACCTGTTGTTTGAGATTCATAACCAATTAAAAAGCTTAGAAAGCCAAGCCAAAAAAGCCGAGAAATACCACGAAATAAAAAAAGAATATAAAATTGTTTCAGTTGAATTAGCGAAAGCTGCGCTGGAAGGTTTTAACCTGCAATACCGCAGCCTGAACGAACAACAACAAACTGAAACCGATAAAAAGGTGGCGTTGGAAGCCACAATTGCCACCGAAGAAGCAGGTTTGGAAAACGAAAGGCTTGGTTTTATCGAAAAAGAAAAAGCCTTGCAAAGCATGCAGCAAGCTTTTAATGCCATGGTGCAAAACCTACGCAGCAAAGAAAATGAGAAAAACTTAGCTAGTCAGCGCTTACAATATTTAAGGGAAAAGGAAACAAGTTTAAAAGATTTTTTGCAGAAAAGTGAAGGTCAACTAACGGCTATAGAAGACAGTGTGGTGTTTACTTCTGGCCAAACGGCCGAAGAAAAAACCAAACTGCAAGACCTACAATCGCAGTTGAATGAGGTGAAGGAAGCTTTGGAAGAAAAGCGTTATGTGTACGATGAAAAACGCCGCGAATTAGATGCCAGTCGCAGCGAATTGCAGCAATTGCAACGCAGCCAATTTGATGCGGAAAAGCAAGTGGCCGTGGCCGATGCCAGCATCCAAAATTTGCAGCGTAGCATTATACAATTGCAAGAAGAACAAGCACAGCGCTACGATGATTTACAACGTTTAGGACAAGAAAAAGAAGCGAAACAAGGGGAATTAAACGATAAGAAAAGCTATTTGCAGGAGCTTCAAACTCAGCACCAGCTTACAAAAGAGCAAATTTTTGCAGGGCAAGGCGAACTGGAAATTTTGCGTGGAAAATTAGTAGATGAAAACCGGAAATTTGATGCCCGTAGAAATGAGTATGACCTGCTGAAAAGTTTGGTGGATAGCATGGAAGGTTATCCTGAAAGCATTAAATTTTTGCATAAAAACCAAAATTGGAACCATAAAGCGCCAATACTTTCGGATATAATTTATGTAAAAGAAGAGTACCGTGCGGCAGTTGAAAATGTGTTGGAACCATATCTTAATTATTATGTAGTCAACAATTTACAGGAAGGTTTACAGGCCGTGCATTTGTTGGATGCCAACAAAAAAGGCAAGGCCAATTTCTTTTTGTTGGAAAAAATAAATGAATTTGTTGCCGAAACATTGACTGAAAAAATGGTGGATAGCATTGCGGCTTTAGATGTTATTGAAGTAGACGAACAATATAAAAAACTGGCACAGCACTTATTGGGCAACGTTTTCATTGCTGAAAATGAAGCAGCATTGGAAAACAGCAACGGTCATATTGTGTTGGAAAAAACCGGTAAATATGTAAAAGGAAAATATTCGCTTACCGGTGGAAGCGTGGGTCTTTTTGAAGGAAAGAAAATTGGCCGGGCCAAAAACTTGGAAAAATTAAAAGCTGAGATTGCTTCGCAAGAAACAATTGTGGCAGGTTTGAAGCAATCCATTAACACTAAACAAGCTGAGCTGGTTGGTTTTAATGCGCAATTAAAAGAAAGTGCCATCCGCCAAGCGGAACAAGAAATATTACAACTCACCAACCAAGTTTTTGCTGCGCAGAATAAAATGGAAAACATCCAAGCATCGCAAACAAATGCCTCGGCAAGGTTGGCCAATTTTGAAGATCAGTTGGCGCAAAACCAAGATGGTATTTCAACCGTTCGGGAATTGTTGGAAGATTTGAGCCAACAACTGCAACAGGCAAATGCCGACATTCAAAATAAACAAGACGATTATAAATTTACTGAAGCGGCATATCAACAAGCCAGCGGCCAATACAACGAATTTAACTTAAACCTAACTCGCCAACAAAGCAAGATTGCGGCTTTGGAACAGGAGCTGGCATTTAAAACCCAACAAGTTACCAACCTTAAAAACCAGATAAACGATAGCAACGAACAATTGACGCAAGCATCCACACAAATTGTTAACAATGCCGAGCAGTTGAAAGAGGTAGAAACCTTGCTGGTAGGGCTTTTGAAGCAAAAAGATACGGATGAAAAAGCTTTAAACGAAGCGGATCAAGCTTATTATAATTTACGCAACCACATCAACGAAAAAGAAAGCGAATTAAGACATAAAACAAAAAGCAAGGAACTTATTGATCATTTATTGAATGAAATAAAAGACCAATTAAACAACCTGAAATTACAACTGGCCGGCATGAAAGAAAGGCTGGACGTTGAATTTAAAATAAACCTAGACGAAATAATCGACCAGCCTCGTGAAAGCGAAACGCCTACAGAAGAATTGCAGGCTAGCGTTGATCGGATGAAAAAACGCCTCGAAAATTTAGGCGAAGTAAACCCTACCGCCATTGAAGCTTACACCGAAATGCGCAAACGCTACGAGTTTATTTTGGAACAAAAAAACGATTTAGTGACTGCTAAAGAAAGTTTGTTGCAAACCATCCAAGAAGTGGAAGCAACTGCTAATCAACAGTTTCTAACCACTTTTAATCAAGTACGAGAGAATTTTCAAAAAGTATTCAAGGCCTTGTTTACCGAAGAAGATACCGCCGACATGGTGTTAGAAAACCCTGAAAATTTGGCGGAAACCGGCATTGATATTATTGCCAAGCCAAAAGGCAAACGCCCGAGCAGCATTACGCAATTGAGTGGCGGTGAAAAAACATTGACCGCAACAGCATTATTGTTTGCCATTTACCTGATAAAACCTGCACCATTCTGTATTTTAGACGAAGTGGATGCCCCACTGGATGATGCCAACGTGGGAAAATTCACCCAAATGATCAAAAAATTTAGTGACAACAGCCAGTTTATCATAGTAACGCATAACAAACAAACCATGAGCGCCGTGGATGTAATTTACGGCGTAACTATGCAAGAAGCGGGTGTTAGCAAATTGGTGCCGGTGGATTTTAGAAGTTTGAATTAACCAAAATATGTAATTTTAGAAAAATAAATTTTATGGATACGATAGATAAAAAATCAATTGTTATTAAAACTATCCAAAATACAACCGATGCAAATGTAATTGCGGAGGTATATGATGTTTTATATCCGGAAGAGACTTTTACAAATGTAATGATGGAAGATTTGCCAGAAGATTTACAAGTAAAATTAAATCGGGCTATAAACGACTATAAATCAGGCAATTATATTTCCAATGAACAAATGAAAGAAAAGGTGAAAGAATGGTTAAGTCAATAGTTTGGACTACGGAAGCTGATAACGATTTTAAAAAGATTGTTTTTTATTTGAAAAAGGAATGGGGCATTCAATCTGCCCAAAAATTTACAGTTAATTTATTTGTGCGATTGGATAAATTGGTAAACATGCCAACAATTGCTCCCTACACTTCAAAAGCAGGTATTCAAATGTATAAATTGGATAAGAAAAATGTTTATTTTTTAGAGTTGAGCATGAAATTATAGTTCTTTTAAGTATCTACCCATACAAAAAAGATATTTACAGAAGTAAATATTATTGATTTTATATACTTGAAGCACCTATTTTTATCGCTCACAAAAATAAAATGCCATGAAAAAATTGATGTTGCTATTTGTTGCTTTTTTAACGATTGGATTTGCGGCAAACGCACAAACCACCACTACTCCAGCCAAACAAGAAGCGAAAAAGCAAGTGCAAAACCCTGCGGCTTATGCTTGCCCAAAATGTTTTCATATTTCAAAAGGTGCTGGTAAATGCCCTGACGATGGTACAGAAAAAGTACAATTGGGAACTTATTATTGCACGCATTGCATGAAAAGCACGGGTACAAAACCTGGAAAATGCCCGAGCTGCGGCATGGAAACAACCCAAATTACCAGAAAATATTGTGCTGCGCACGGTGGAACGCCCTTAAAAGATAAGCAAACGGCAAAAGCAGCTCCAACCGCTACAAACGGCTAAACTATATTGCTAAATAAAAAATTCCTCCCATAATTGACTCAATAAATTATGGGAGGAATTTTTTATTTTATTAAATAGATAGTAGGTCAAACCATAGTTACCAACTTACCCAATTACTTGAATTCATCCAACTTGCAATAAAAATTTACCCTCAAAATACTCCTCTGCAAAAATCTCATGCACATCCCAAATTTTGGGTTTGCTATTGCTGTCATGTATTTCTTGGGTCAGATCACCGCCTTTTAAGCAAATCAATCCAGATGGTATTTGTACACCAACTTTTTGAAAAGCAGGATTTTTCTTGGTCAATAGCGGTTTGCTCCAAAACAATAAATCTTTGAGCGGCGCTACTGCACGACTAACCGCTACATCAAATTTTCTATTTTTAATTTCTTCGGCACGGGTATGTTGGATGGTCACATTTTTTAGATTTAACGCTTCAACTACTGCACGAACCACATTCAATTTTTTGTTGATGCTGTCAACCAAATGAAAATGTACTTCTGGAAAAAAAATAGCTAACGGAATACCTGGAAAACCGCCGCCAGAGCCAATATCAATCACCTGCATGTTGGGTTGAAACCCAAACATAGCAGCAATCGACAAGCTATGCAAAACATGCTTCAAATACAATCCGTCAATATCTTTTCGGCTGATAACATTTATTTTCTCATTCCAATCTTGGTATAGTGGTGCCAATTTTTCAAACTGTTCCAATTGCGTTGGTGTAAAATCTGAAAAATATTTAAGTAAAATGTCCATGGGGGATTAATGTGAAAATATACAAATTAGCAAAATATGCCAATACTTATATTTGATTATCACTTGTAACTTTTATTGTAAAATTATTTAAAATGATTTTATTTAAATTTCCCATTCACTTTTAACGATTGAAATTAAGGCATTTGCACATTTGCTAATTTACAAATTTTCACATTGACATTTATTTCCAAGTCACCTTCGGTTTTTTTATAAGTGTAGTAGAAAAGATAATATAATAGAAAAATTGCCAAATATCAAGTAACCAAAAGAATGGAAACAAGTCTTTTTCATTTAACTTATCCATTACTTTTAAGTTTACATATCCTTGGATAATCATCCGCAAAGCAAAAACACCTAATGCCAAACGCCAATCAAATAATAAGGCTGTTGCCAAAACGAAGGGGTAAAATAAAAAATGTGTAACAGAATAAATACCCAACCAGCGTTTAAATTTAGGTTTGTAATATTTGGCCGTAGTATAATGTCTACTTTTTTGCTTCCACCAAGTTACAAAGTTTTCAGGCGCATCGCTAAAAGTAAAAGCTTCCGGATTTAACTCAATAGCGGTATTTGTTTTATTCCCGATTTTATTGATAAAAAGATCATCATCACCACCGGGAATGTGGTTCATGGAACTAAATCCCTTGTTCCTAAAAAACAAATCTTTTCGGTAACTTAAGTTGCGCCCAACACCCATATAGGGCATACCGGCTAACGCATAACTAAAATATTGCAAGGCAGTATTAAAGGTTTCATATCGCACCAATTTATTAAGCAAGCCGCCTGTTTTATGATAAGCGCCATAGCCAAGTACAATTTCGATACCAGGTGCATAAGCGTCTTGCATTATTGCAATCCATTTATTACTAGCGGGTACGCAATCAGCATCGGTAAGCAACAATACTTCGTGCTTTGATGCCTTAATACCCATACTTAACGGAAATTTTTTTCCAGGGATATGTAATGCTTCTTGGGTAAGACTTACTGTTTTTAGCTGCTTAAACTCTTTTTCCATTTGTTCCAAAAAGTATTTGGAATCATCGCGGCTATTATCATTTACCACAATTACCTCATGGCTGTAGGGAAAATCCTGCATTAACAAATCAGGAAGGTATTTTTCAAGATTATTGGCCTCGTCCCGGGCGCAAACAATTACAGAAACCGGATGGGTAACCGAAGCAACTTTTGGGGTTGGCTTATACGATGCCAACTTTAGAAAAAGGTATAAGTAATAAAAAATTTGTACCGCTGCCACAAGGCACAGCCCAATAAAAATATACAGCCGCCAGTGTGACAATAATTGTGCTACATCCATACTCGCAAAAATAAGGATTGCAGTTTCGAAATGTGATTAATGGCGAGTGTATTTAAGGCAATGGTGGATAAAAAACTTTATTTTGGCCATTGAAACCACGATTATAGTTGTAGAAAAATTTTGTAGGCAAAATTTTGTAATTTTTTTCGACAATAGGGAATGGAATCGTTATTCAGTTTCTAATTCTTCTTTCAGTTTCTCATCCATCGTTACCAAAATTTTGTCAATTCTGGCACCATCCATATCAATAATCTCAAAGGTAAAACCACGCCATTCGAAAGTGTCGGCTGGTGATGGAATGCGTTCCAAATGATGGATGATAAATCCGCCCATGGTGTCATATTCCTGGTCTTCTTCCATCCACGATTCTTTATTAAATTTTGCCAAGAAGTCGTAAAAAGGTAATTGGGCGTCTACCAAGTAACTACCATCTTTCCGCTGTGTTATTTCATAATCATCATCGCCATGTTCAGGAATGTCGCCAACCAATGCTTCTAAAATATCGTTTAGCGTAATCATGCCTTGCATGGTGCCATATTCGTCAACAATAAAAGCGGAATGGATTTTTGTTTGTTTAAATTTTTCCATTACCTGATAAGGCGAATTATTATCAGGAACAAAAACGGCTGGCCGCAAGTAGGATGCAACAGGGGTGTCTTTTTCAGCCAAAATCACATCTTTTAATTGAATGATGCCTTTAATATTATCAATATTTCCATCGCAAAGCGGATATATACTATGGGCATTGTTTTGGGCTTTGTTTTGCAAATCGGCCATGGTACCACTCCATTCCATCCAAATAATATCGCTTCGGTGCGTCATTAAAGAAGTAATGTTTCTATCGCCCAAATGAAAAACCCTTTCAATAATTTGTTGTTCAGCTTGGTCGATATCACCATGTTCGGTGCCTTCCTTAATCATGTCTTTAATTTCTTCTTCCGTTACCGCACTTTCTTTTGCCGGTTGAATATTAAACAGCCTGAAAAAAAGCCTGGTAATAGAGTTTAACAGCCAAACAATGGGAAAAGCAATTCTCGAAATCAATAACATAGGTTGCGCTGCAACCATCGCAATTTTTTCAGCCCTTATCAAACCAATCCGTTTCGGCAACAATTCACCAATAATAATAGTAAGAAATGTTACAATAATAACGATGATAGCTGTTGAAACCGATGCCGCGTAAGGTTTTAGCCATGCAATTTTTGCTATGATGGGTTGAAGGTTGGCACTGAATTTTTCGCCGGAATATAAACCGGTAAGTATGGTAACCAATGAAATAACAATTTGTGCTGTTGAAAGAAATACTTCAGGGTTTTCCATCAACTTAAGGGCGGCCCTTGCTCGTAGGCTACCCTTGCCGGCTAACAACTCCAATTTGCTTTTTCGGGCTGAAACCAAGGCGATTTCGCCCATTACAAAAATCCCGTTTACTAGCATTAAACCTAGTAAAATAAACACTTCAGCCATTAAAAATTGTGGGTTGGTTGAATGCAAATCTAATACATCTGTAACAGATTTGCCCTAATTATCGCCGTAGGGCTGTTTTGTATGGAACTTATATGATAAATGTATGATGGAATCTACAGCTTTGTTTACTTAAAATTAACCTAGCTGGTTAAGGTTGATGGCAAAAAAAACCGGACGCTAAAGCATCCGGTATAATATTCCAAACTAAAAACTAAAACATTATTGATTTTGATTGTTTACATTTCCTACAACTTGGTAAGAGATGGTACCATTATCGTTCACAATTTCTTGGTAATAAACATTATCAGGAGATTCGTATAAATCTTGTCCGTTGATGGTGATATGTTTACAATCGGGAGGAAGTGTTTTTACAATCATACCACTATTTTGCTGTTGAGAATATGTTTGGGCTTCTGGTTGGTCATTAGCTGGAGGAGGTGTTGTTTCTGCAACCTTTGAACTATCTAAATTTCCATTTACGCCAACTACTTCATATAAAACTTCATTGTTTTCGTTATAAACAGCAGCATAATAAGTGCCATTTAGCTCATAAAAATCTTGGCCGTTTATTGAAACTGGTTTTGCGCCGGCAGGCAAGTTTGGCAGTTTTGCGCCCAATGGTGGTTCAACTACTTGGTATTGATTGTCACCATAATCGTTGTAATAGATACCATTATAATAGTAATAAGGCAATCCACCGTAACGGAAACCATAATAACCTAATGGTAATGAACCAATTGTGATACCAAATGGAGGATAACAAACTTCATAATATCCGCCATAAGGACGATAGAAAATACCATTGTAATAGCCATAATTATAACCACCATACCCAATACTTAAATAGCCATGGCCTAATGTTGAAAAACGTTGTCCATAATAAGGAACGCCAACTGTGTAACGAGGTGAACCGAAATATCTTCCATTGCCTCTGCCTATAGGAACATAACGAGAACTGTAAGCACCGCCACCATAAGAACCTCTGTTAATAGGTGAATAGCTATTGCGTGATGATGAATAAACACGTGATGTTGAGTAACTACCACCACGATTGATTGGTGAATAACTGTTGGAATAACTGCCACGATTAACAGGTGAATAACTACGGTTTACACTTGCGCCGCTATTATAAGAGCGTGAAGGTGCGTAATTGTTGCTTGGCCTGCTTTGTGAAACTGAACTTGGTGACCGAAAACTACTTGGACCTCCATTATTATAACTACGGCTTGGAGCTGAATAACTTCCACCGCCACCACGGCTAGGGGCTGAATAACTTCCGCCGCCACCGCCATGATAACCACCGCCGCCACCACCACGGCTGCCACCGCCACCACGTTGGGCAAATGCACTAGCGCAGATTAAAATCGGCAATATAGCCGCGTATTTAAGAATTAACTTTTTCATTTTTTTGTTTTGTAATAATCAGATAAAAAATTTGTGCGAATGTTTAATAAGGAAATGTGAAAGTGAAAAATATTTTAAAAATCAGATAAAGTGCTTAAAGCGAATATTTTATAGACAGCAACTATTATCAAAAAGCTTCACCTGATCGGTAATTTTTTTTGATTGCCATAATCGATGGATGGGTATAAAAAGTGACGTACCTTTTTGTTTAATAATAACGTATTTTATTTTGTTTTGTTACAATCGTTTTCTTTGTAAACCCACTTTAATTGTACCCACTTTGAAATTCTTTTACCCAATGAAAACATATTTTTTGTATGATACCATCCGATTTGATTTTGGAGGATGAAATAGTAAGATTAAGCCCACTGCAATTAACTGACTTTGAGCATCTTAAACAATATCCGATAAACGAGCCGGATACTTGGCGCTTTTCTTTGGTCTCTGTTATTGGCGAACAAGGATTAAAAGATTATATACAAACAGCTGTGAATGAAAGAATTGCGGGAAGTTCTTTCCCTTTTATTGTATTTGATAAAAAAGCAAATACCTATGCCGGAAGCACTCGATTTTATGATATTCAGTGGAGTAATAAAACATTACAGCTTGGCTATACTTGGTATGGCAAAGCTTTTCGTGGCACCGGATTGAACAAACATTGTAAATTTCTATTGCTACAATATGCTTTTGAAAATTTAAGTATGGAAAGGGTAGAATTTCGTGCAGATGCTGGTAATCAACGTTCTATAGCGGCTATGCAATCTATAGGTTGCACCATTGAAGGAATATTACGCAGCCATACACCGATACAAGCAGGTGGTCGGCGCAATTCTATTATTTTATCCATTTTAAAAACCGAATGGGAAAATGGAGCGAAGGAAAACTTATTGGCAAAACTGTAATAAAATAGATTAAACAGCATTTGTAAGTTTCAAAACCTACGAATGCTGTTTAATTTTTCTCTGGACTTAAAAACCAAAAGTAACCTTAGGGCTAAAAATCCTCGTCCGTTCCAATCCATCGGTAGTATTGTTGCTTCTACTGGCAATGTTTTCAGCATAAGTAAAACCTACACCGAATGTTTTACTTACCATATAATTTAATTCCAATACGCCATTTACGGTTGTGCCCGATGAGCCGGAAAGTTTGTAATTATTTGCGGAAATGACGGAATGGTCGTAATAATCGTTAGCTAAATGAAAAATGCTGGTTACACCTAAATTGGCTTTAAATTTCCCTATGGCATAATGTCCAGTTAATTTTAGCATGGCATCTGGTTGGCGCCTAAAACCTTGAAGGTCAGTATTGTACACGCCATCAAGATACAGCGGAAATTCATTTTTATTGTTTTGAATAATTGGTATTTGCGCACCAGCAGCAACACTTAAAAATTTACAAAAGTCATAATTTGCGGCAATTAAAAAATCGGTACTGCCAAGGCTAGGTTGCAAATTCATTGGGTACGATGCTGAAGTGATGCCATTATCCTCATTTGCATTTGAAGTTGAAACACGTACGCCAAAGGAATAGCCAATTTTTACATTTTTGATTTTCAAACGGCTATTATAAGTGGCAGTTACATCACCCATTCCTGTTACCGTTTTCCCTAATGAAGCGTCTTTGGCGCTATTAACAGGCAATCTTAATTCAAGAAAAGAGCCTTTTTTATTAAATAAGCGGTAATTTATTTGTGGGATGTAATATTTTTCGTTGGTTTTATAAGTCCCGTAGGTAAACATCAAATCCACTTCGTTTTTTTTGGTAAAACTAGAATCGTGACGTGGGGCATTAAAATTTCCGATTGTTCCAACGCCGGGATCGCTGCTGCCTTGCGCCTGCAGTTGCATACTAAAAAATAAAACACTTACCGATAGCACAGTTAGTCTTAAAAAGTCCATCATATTTTCTAAAGATTTTGCTTTACAGACACAAATCCGTTTTTTTATGATGCCTAATACTTTGCAGTAATGTTGTTAAATATTTATAAAATGATAATTTGATTGATAGTTTAAGACAAAAAATATCCCCAAAATTTTGGGGATATTTTCGAAAAAAACTAACTTTTCACTTTTCACTTTTCACTTTTCACCATTCACTAAATCAATTCACTTTCTAACAATGGATTGCTTCTTTTGCTCATCCGCTCTTCAGAAAAAGACTTGGCTGCGGCAACAAAGTTGATAAACAGTGGTGCTGGGTTTTCAAACGTACTTTTCAATTCAGGGTGATATTGCACGCCGATAAAAAACGGATGATCGGGTAATTCAATAATTTCAACCAAGCCGGTTTCTGGATTGCGGCCGCTAACTACCAAACCTGCTTCTACAAATTGTTCTTCGTATTTGCTATTAAATTCCCAACGGTGGCGGTGGCGTTCACTAATTAATGTATTGCCATATATTTCAAAAGCTAAAGTATCTTCTTTTATTTCGCAAGGATAGGCGCCCAAGCGCATGGTGCCGCCCAATTTGGTAATTTTTTTCTGTTCTTCCATCATATCAATCACAGGATTGGGTGTGTTTTTATCCATTTCTGTACTGTGTGCATCTTTAATACCCAACACATTTCTAGCATATTCAATTACAGCCATTTGCATGCCAAGGCAAATACCAAAAAAAGGCAATCCGGTTTTACGGGCATATTCAATGGCCGTAATTTTCCCTTCAATACCACGAACACCAAATCCAGGTGCCACCAACAAACCATCAAGGTTGGCCAACTTTTCGGCTACGTCATCGTGCGTTAAAAATTCGCTATGTACGTTTACAATATCAACTTTAACCTCGTTCATGGCACCAGCATGTACAAACGATTCCAATATCGATTTGTAAGCATCTTGCAGTTCAACGTATTTTCCTATCAAACCAACGGTAATAGTTGATTTTGGATATTTCAATTTATCTAAAAATTCTTTCCAGCGGGTTAAATCTGGTTCTTTATAATCTGTAATGCCTAGTTTTTTAAGGCAGATGATATCAAGTTTTTCGCGGCGCATAGCCAAAGGAACTTCGTAAATAGTTGGCGCATCAGCGGCTTCAATTACGGCCTCCGGCTTTACATTGCAAAACAATGCAACTTTGCGTTTCAATTCCTGCGTTAACGGATGCTCGGTACGGCAAACAATAATATCCGGATGCACGCCTTCTTGGCTAAGCATGCGTACACTATGTTGTGTAGGCTTGGTTTTCAGCTCTTTAGCTGCACGTAAGTAAGGAATTAAAGTAAGATGAACCACCATGCAATCTTCTTCGGGTAGTTCCCATTGCAACTGGCGAACAGCTTCAATAAACGGCAAACTTTCAATATCGCCGACGGTTCCGCCCAACTCGGTAATAACAATATCGTATTTATTGCCCTTGCTTAGCAACAGCATCCGGCGTTTAATTTCGTCGGTAATATGCGGCACAACTTGTACGGTTTTGCCCAAATATTTTCCTTCCCGTTCTTGGTTAATAACCGTTTGATAAATACGGCCGGTGGTAACATTATTGGCTTGGCTGGTATAAATATTCAAAAAACGTTCGTAATGGCCAAGGTCAAGGTCTGTTTCGGCACCATCTTCTGTTACAAAACATTCACCATGTTCATAAGGATTTAATGTGCCGGGATCCACATTTATATATGGGTCAAATTTTTGGATGGTTACCCTAAATCCCCTTGCCTGTAATAATTTGGCAAGGCTTGCCGCAATAATTCCCTTTCCTAAACTACTTGTAACACCACCGGTTACGAAAATATTTTTTGCCATATACTTATCTTTTATCGTTCAATTAAATTTCATCATCCTTTGGGCGATCATTACATTATTGTGTTTGTTGGCCAACCATAAACAAATAAATTCCCTCACCAAATAGCTTCGGGTTGATATACTTTGACCATAAAAAATTGATTGGAATAAAACCTAGGGTCAATACCTTAGGTTTTGGAGGTCGTGCAAAGGTAAAATATTTGGGGGAACAAAAAAAAGCTTCGTATGTAATTGTTCCAATTGCAACATCTTATTTATTTGTCCAAGGTATGTTGATGCGGTATCTTAACACTTTAACTGCTTCAGGATGAGCAGTATACTTAAATGAAATGTCGATATAATAAAGCGATCTGTCTGTTATTAAAAACTTGATGGTGTAATGATTGCCATTTTTTTCAAACGGCCAATAAGTTTGTCGTTTTACTGCATCGGTATCAATTACTGGCCGTTCATCTTTCTTGTGTGGCTTAAAAACGCTCATATTTTGTTTTAAATTCGTATTCAATTGAATTTTTTCAATTAGAAACGGGTAGGAAAAAGTAAAACGCAGCGTGTCTCCAAGTTTTGCATTGATAACGCCAGAATCTGGCAAAACATTCTCCAAATATTTAATAAAATGTGCTTGGTTATAATAAAAGGTTTGATTGTTGAATTTTTCTTTGGTAGTATTTTTTAATAAGGAAAGCCATCTTGCACTATCCGGACGATGGTCTTTTATCAATTTGTCATAAGACGTAAGAAAATAAAGGTCGTTCTCGTTTTTCTTAAACGGCAACAATTTTCCTGTTTCTTCGTCTTCGGCGCAGCCACCAGCAGCCCAAGTTGCATCTATAAAATACCAATTACTATCAATTAAAACTGCATTCCACGCATGGTCGCTTGGCGTATGGTTACCAAGTTGGTAAGGTTTTGTTCTAACAGCGCCGGTAACAATTTCGCATTTCACTTTCGCAAAATCACACATCGTTTTAAAAAGATGGGCATAACCATCGCAAATGGCAATCTTATCTTTTAGCGCCTTTTTCATCAATTCTAACCTAAAAGCCTCGTGCAACTCTTTACAATTTGGTTTGTCGTCACAATCTGGCCATTTTATTTCCTTTCCCTTATTTATAAATTTGTAATCGTAACCTATGTTTTCGATCAACCATCTATAAATAGCCCTTGTTTTCAAAATATCTGAATTGAATGGCGAAGTCAAATCACTAGATAATTTAATCAAATCGGCATGTTCATATTTTATCGTTTTGGCAATCGAATCCGGAGCGGTAAAATCTAAATTTCTCAAATCTTTTTGGCCATAAACAAATTTCGTAGTGATGAAAATGGCAAGAAGCAAATATTTTTTGAAAGTCATAAAATGTAAATAGCGAGTATTAGTTACAGTGTAGAGAATATTTTACTTAATGCCAAATATAGATATCGACTTACAACCTTGCAAAAAACTATTCTTTTACCATTCATTTTCCATATCAATATTTTAACATCTTTCCATCGTAATTGGCTTTTTTTTAACACAACAATTACAGGGTTCGTTTTCGCTAATTAAAACGAAACTTTTCGTACATTTTTTTCCAAGTCCTTGACCGTTCATCACAACCAAGATTTTTCTGGTTGCCGCACATCCCTTAAATTTTATTACGATTTATTTCGTACATCATCTTTGTGTCGTCATCAACCAAATCAATCATTTAAAAACATCATCTTAAAATCAACAACCATGAAAAAAAACATTTTTTTAGCCTTTTCAGCCAGTCTTATTTGCATTTACGCCAGTGCTTTTGATTCAAGCAAAGCAGCCAAGCCATTTATTAATGCTAAGTTTGAACAAGCACTGTATAATGAATTTGGCAATTGCGACCAAGTTGAATGGAGCAAAAATGCAGACAACACCATTGAGGCATCCATAAAAGTAGACGGCCAGGCGGTACAAGCGTTTTTTAACGAAGACGGAGAATATTTGTGTTCCACTACCAGAATGGAAAAATCAGAGCTTCCGTTAAAACTTCGTTTGGCAATCGACAAACAATTACCAAACGTGGGAATTTCAGCCATTTTGCAAAAAAGCTCAGCCGAAGGAACGAGCTATTTTTTCCAAGGTGTAGATGGAAAATCAATAAAAGTTTGGAAAGGAACGGCTGATGGGCAAATTGAAATGTTTAAAAAATTAAAATAGTAGTTAGATGACAGTAGTTAGTAGTTAGACAAGTTTTATGCTTAGATTTTCAAATATTTAAACACGATTAATTTCTTCCTCTTTTAGTTAAACTGTTTCATAAGCGTTTGTTATTAAATATCGAAGTGTTGTCTATCTAATTACTAACTACTATCATCTAAGTATTTCTTAATGCCCAATCTTTTTATAGCTCACATCAATTCCTTTAATAATGGAAGAGCTAAAACCTTGATGTTCCATTTCGTTCAAACCCGCTATGGTACAGCCTTTTGGCGTGGTAACTTTGTCAATTTCTTTTTCAGGATGGCTGCCGGTTTCCAGCAATAGTTGCGCTGCACCTTTTACAGTTTGGGCGGCAATCAGCGAAGCTGTGTTGGCATCAAACCCAATTTCAATACCACCTTGAATGTTTGCACGGATATAGCGCATCGCAAAAGCGGTGCCGCATGCGCCTAAAACCGTTGCCGCATCCATCAATTGCTCGTCGATGACAACTGATTTTCCCAATTGGTCAAACAGTGATTTTACATAATCCACTTGCTCCAGCGTTGCTGTTTTATAAGCTAAGCAAGTCATCGATTGCTGGATGGCGATGGCCGTATTGGGCATCGCCCGAACAATACTCATTTTTTCGCCGGCGGCTTCTTGCAATTGCGCAAGCCAAGCACCGGTTACTACAGAAATAAGCAAATGTTTTTCTGCATTCAACACCGGTTTTAATTCATCCAATATTGGGGCATAATTGTACGGTTTCACCGCAAGGATGATTACATCACTTTCCGCAACTGCCTTTTTATTGTCGCTATGCACGTTACAACCCTTATCCAATAAGGTTTTTAGCGTGGCGGTATTTCTTTTTGTAATAGTGATAGCGGCAGGTTGACAGAAACCGCTGTTCACTAATCCTTCTGCAATGGCGGAGCCGAGGTTGCCGCCGCCAATAATGGCTATTTTGTTTGACATTAATTAAATACTTGGAATGGCTAAATGTTTTGAGAATGCTGCTCTATCCATGAAACGATTTCTTCAAATTCCATGTGGCTGGAGGCCACTTTAATTACGAAATCATAAGCTTCATTATCTTGAGTAATTAATTCCCAATTTTCTAATAATAATAAACCTGTAGAGGCTAAAAAACCAGTTCGCTTATTACCATCTACAAAAGGATGGTTTTTCAAAATACTTTCTAATATAGCCGCTGCTTTTTGGAAAGGAGAAGGATATAATTCTTCACTGTCAAAGGTTGAATATGGCCTTTCAATTGCGCTTTGTAAATAACCCTCGTCCCTTATTCCCATGCTACCACCAAATTGCTCAATTGATATTCGGTGTAATTCCAAAACCTTTTCTTTGTTCATTCCAATTTATTGAGCTAATTTTTTAAGTGTATTGTTATATCGAGATGATACCCTGTCGAAGATTTCTTGAGCTGACCATTCTTTGCTTTCGGTATTTGCCAATATTTCCAAGGCCTTTTGAAGCTTTTGGGTATCATCTTGTTTTTCAACAAGATTGATTAGCGTTTTCTTCATTTCTTGTACACTCATAATAAAATATTTTATCAAAAATACAAATAAATTACTTGATACCAATCTTCTACAAAATCACTGTCCTATTCCCATGTATAAAAACTTTATCATTAAAAACCAATTTTAATGCTTGCGAAAACACGATTTTTTCAATGTCTTTTCCTTCGGTGGCCATGTCTTGCGCTGAATAGCGATGGTCCACTTCTTTGATGTTTTGGGAAATAATCGGCCCTTCGTCAAGGTTATTATTTACAAAATGTGCGGTGGCGCCAATAATTTTTACACCCCTTTCATAAGCTTGTTTATAAGGACTGGCACCCACAAATGCTGGTAAAAATGAATGGTGGATATTGATGATGCGATTGGGAAAAAGGTTCACAAAGTCAGCCGAAATCACCCGCATATATTTCGCCAGCACCAAATATTCTGGCTTGTAAATATCGATGGTGCGAAGGATGGCCGCTTCATGCTCTTCCCTTGTTTTATGTTCGTGAGAAATGTAATGAAACGGAATGCCAAACTTGCTTACAAAAGGTTGTAAAATATTATGGTTGCTGATAACGGCTAAAATATTTGCTTCCAATTCGTTAAACGCATAACGGATTAATAATTCCGCCAAACAATGATGTTCCTTTGTACAAAAAACAATGATGTCTTTTTTCTTTTTAGGATTTAACCGAAGATTAATTCCGTCGGGCAAGGCTTTATATAAATTTGATAATAAAACATCAATTTCAACTTCGCCTTCAAATTCGGTACGCATAAAAAATTGGCCATCCGTGCTCACAAATTCATCTTGCTTAATAATGTTGCAAGCATTTTCGTATAAGGTTTTACAAACCAAATAAATTAAACCTTTGCCATCAGGGCCATCCATTAATAAAATATGTGAAGTCATAAAATGGTAGTTAGTCGTTAGTAATTAGTAGTTAGAAGATTGTAATAATTTAAGTATCGCCACATAATTGGTTTACTATTTGTTTTTTATTTTTTTTCCGAAAGCAATCGCATTAGTTGATAATTAAAATTGAAGTGTATTGTCTAAATACTAATTACTAAATACTAACTACTTTACTTTTCCAACGCATTTTTATACATCCATCTTCCACCAATTAAAGCCACCAACATTTGCATTAAATCGAACAATAAACTAATATAAACTGCTTCTGTTGCATTTAAATTAAATTGCGTTGCACCCCATAAAAAAACGGCTTGCCTGGCACCAAACGGGCCAATTGTTACGGGTAGCATATTAGCAATAGAAGATAATAAAAATAGCAGTTGTAATTCGCTGAAATGCCCGCCCGTATTGGTACTGAACATGATGCAATACACTGCAATTACTTGCAATAGTTGCACTAAAAAGCCCAATAATAAAACCGATAAAAATCCTTTTTTAAAAGATGGAAATATATTATTGGTAATAAAATAATACATGACTAATCCGGGTAAAATAGCAATTAATAACCATGTAGAATAATTGTCTCCTTTAAATACCAGCCAATAAAAACCAACTGCTAAAACGCCTAACGCCACTACACCGCTTAATCTATCCAACAATACCGCAGCACCAATTTTTTTTGCCGGAATATCAGTGTATTTTTTATTTAAAAGAATTACTTTGTATGCATCACCGCCAATTCCACCGGGTAAAAAAAGATTATAAAACATACCCAGCCAATACAATTGTAACTGGTTTTTAATCTTTAAATAAATGCCGATATTGTTGAAATAAATATTTAACCGAAAAGAGGAAACTATTTTAGAAGCAGCCACTAAAACCAGCGCCATTATTAACCACCATTTATTACTATGCTGCAATAAATGCCAAGTTAATGTCCAATCTATTTTTTTAATTACGTACCAAAGGCACGCCGCCGTAACGACGATTTTAATTAAAAGTTTTAACCAAGATGGGATGTTCTTAAACATTTGGGAATGCTGATAAATGTGCTAATTTGCTGATTAGCTAATGTGCTAATGTTTGGCAATTATGAAAAACTTAATGAATATTTACTGTGCTTCTTTTCCTTCGTGGCTTTGTGGTTCAAAAAATCCTACAAATCATGGTTCTCCTTCGGAAAAACATTCCTTACCTGATACGTTTTTTTATTCCCCGATTCAAAATAAGTACGCACATTTATTTCCGCCAAAATGCCGATGGTAATTAATTGGATGCCGCCCAATAAAAATATCAACCCCAAAATCAGCATAGGTTTGCCGCCAATATCATGCCCCATTATTTTCAACACCAATAAATAAGCATTGATGATGATACCAAAAAACAAACTAACAAATCCCAACGTTCCAAACAAGTGCATTGGTTTTTGGATGTATCTGCGGAAGAAAACCATCGTCACCAAATCGCTCAACACCCTAAAAGTTCTACCAATACCATACTTGCTTTGCCCAAATCTGCGTGCATGATGTTTAACATCCACTTGTGTAATGCGGGCCCCTTGCAAAGCGGCAAGCACGGGAATAAAACGGTGCAATTCGCCGTACAAACCAAGGTCGTCGGCAATTTCTTTTTTAAATATTTTTAATGTGCAGCCATAATCTTTAATGTACACTTTCGTCCAACGGCGGATTAATGCATTGGCAATTTTACTAGGAATTTTACGCAAAAACATACCGTCTTTTCTGTTTGCCCTATTGCCGGCTACCACATCCCAATCGCCTTCTTTCAGCAAGTTTAGCATCATTGGAATGTCGGTCGGGTCGTTTTGCAAATCACCGTCCAGCATGGCAATATATCTACCTTTCGAGTAATCGATACCCGCCGTCATGGCCGTACTTTGGCCATAATTTTTACGCAGCTCTACCAAGTTTATTTTGCCATCGGCATACTTTCTAATATTTTGCCTTGTGGCGTCGGTGCTGCCATCATCCACAAAAATCACTTCATAATCAATGCCTTGCAGCGCCGCTTCAACCGCTTCTACCATCGGTTGCACGTTATCTTCCTCATTCATTACCGGTATTACCACCGATAATTCAGGCTGGAGCTTATTTATCATGGCGGCAAAAGTAACACGATAATGAACAATGAAAAGTGAATAATGAACAATGAATATTGAACAATCTACCTTCTTTGCTTCTTCGCGGTAGATATTTTTACCGTAAAGAAGCAAAGAAGGCAGAGAAAAAGGTGCGTTTTGTGTCCTTTCTCGGGTGCATGATATAATATGAGCATCTCCGCCAAACAAGGGTTTGTATTGCAACATGCAAAAGACATTACTTAAAAACGTAACCATCGATGCGCCAAACCCATTATGAAACAGGCAATGCCGTAAATGTAAAAGTGGAATAATTGGATATTTTTTTGGGCGCCAATTCCGGCTGTCTGTAGTACTCCGCAGCGCCAATTCACTAAACAAAATTATCCATTATAAATTATTCAATTATCCATTAAAAAAGGCGCTTTGCGTGGTACTACTGCCCATCCGGGGCGCAGCGGACACGGTCTTCTTGTATTCTTTCAACCTCTAAAATTACATGATCGCCGTAGGGGCGGCCCTTGTGGCCGCCCCGCAATGTGGCAATGCCGCTTACAGGCAATGTCGCAAACTGCTTTGCAAACAAGGGCGGCCACAAGGGCCGCCCCTACTGTTTAAAACTCATCTAAAAATCTTATTTTGCAAATCAGAAATTCCATCTAATATTTATGAGAAAACTTATCGTAGTAGCCAGCTTATTTGTTTGTATCCAATCCATTTCAGCCCAAGAAATCATTAACCGAGACCCTACAATTGAAAAGATGGTATTACAGATTTCTTCCGATTCATTGCAAAGTTACATTCACCAACTGGTAGCTTTTGGTACTCGCCAAGTAATGAGCACATTAACTGAAAAACAACGTGGTATTGGCGCAGCAAGGCTTTGGGTATTGTCTAAAATGAACAGTTTCGCCAAAAATAGCAATGGCCGCATGACCTGTTATTTGGATACGACCACTTTACAACCCGATGGGAAACGCATCGACAAACCAACAAATCTTGGAAATGTGATGGCCGTTTTAAAAGGAACAGACACAGCCGACCATCGTATTTTTTTAGTGAGCGGTCATTTGGATAGCCGCGTAACCGATGTAATGAATCGAACAAGCGATGCCCCAGGTGCAAACGACGATGGGAGCGGAGTGGCAAATGTTTTGGAATGCGCAAGGGTGATGTCGCAACAGCAATTTTCGGCTACAGTAATTTTTGTTGCGGTTAGCGGCGAGGAGCAAGGTTTATTGGGCAGTGGGTTTCTAGCTGAAAAAGCCAAACAGCAAAATTGGGATATTGAAGCCATGTTAAACAACGACATTATGGGCAGCAACAATAGCTCAGAAACAAAAAATATTGACAATACAACTGTTCGAATTTTCAGCGAAGGTATTCCTGCTTTTGAAGCAGAAAAATCGTTGAATAATATACGTAGCCTTGGTTTGGAAAACGATAGCAAAAGCCGGCAATTGGCACGTTATGTAAAGGAGATTGGGGAACGCTACGTTGATAATTTAAAGATTATGTTGGTGTATCGCAGCGACCGGTTTTTACGTGGCGGAGACCATACACCATTTTTGCAACGTGGTTTTGCCGCCGTGCGCATTACGGAATTGAACGAAAATTTCAACCATCAACACCAAGATTTACGCATGGAAAATGGCATTGAATACGGCGATTTGGAAAAATTTATGGATTTTGAATACCTCCGTAAAAATACCGCCATGAATTTGAGTACGCTGAGTAATTTAGCCAAAGCGCCAAGTATGCCACAAAATGTAAAAGTAGATGTGAAAAACCTAACGAACCATACGGTATTAAGTTGGTCGAAACCAAAAACCGGCAACGTAAAAGGTTATTATATTTTAATGCGTGAAACAAGTAGCCCGGTTTGGCAGAAAAAGATTTTTACAACTAGCCTTAATGCTGATTTGCTTTACTCGAAAGACAATTACTTTTTTGCTGTACAATCGGTAAATGAAGCTGGAAATGAAAGTTTGCCAGTTATGCCAAGCGTTGGAAGGTAGGAGAAAAGTACTTAGATAATAGTAGTTAGTATTTAGACAAACGCTAATATTTATTTATCATTGCAAATAATCAGTAATCAATTTTACTTTTAAATTTTTACTTTGATAAGTCTGCGAAGCGTCCTCGCTTCGCAGACTTATTTTATCGCCTCCGGCGATTATATTTGCCCAAATCGGAAAAGATGATCAACTGGGAACTGAAAACATTTGACGAGCTAACACCATACCAATTGTATGCAATCCTTCAATTGCGCAGCGAGGTATTTGTGGTAGAACAAAATTGCCCATATTTAGATGAAGATGGGAAAGACTTAAAAAGCTGGCATTTAATGGGTTGGAACGAGGATAATATATTGGTTGCCTACACCCGTATTTTAAAAGCTGGCGATTCGTTTGCCGAAGCTTCCATTGGTAGGGTGGTAAGTTCACCAAAGGTTCGCGGAACTGGTATCGGTAAAATATTAATGCAAAAATCAATCGAGCAATTATATGGTCTTTTCGGGCAAGTGCCCATTCGAATAGGCGCACAGCGCTACCTTGAAAAATTTTACGAATCGTTGGGTTTTGTAATTGCTGGCGAACCTTATTTAGAAGACGATATCCCACATATAGAAATGGTGAAATGAGTTTAATATTCATTTCTTTTTTCCAGCCGTAAATGATTGGCTTCCGAAAATTCTTTTTGGGCATCAAGAAAGCCTTCATTCATTTTTTCTTCTTCTCTATCAATAGCTTTACCCTTATCTTTTAAACTGGCCCGTTCGGTTTCAGTAATTTCAGGGTTGCTGGCTAATTGTATCAACTCTTTAAAATCGTTGGAATAAGTGGTTCCATAATACCTAAACATGCCAACGGCTTTATCCCTAAAATTTGTATTCCCTTTCCAAGCAGGCATACCTTCCACATCTTTAGCTTTTTCTAAACATTTTACTGATACGTTTGATAACATATTAAGCGCCATGGCTTTATTGGTGCCAATCATCGCTACCATATCCTTCATTGATTTTATAATTTCCATTTGGCGGCCTACAATATAATCGTTGTATTGGGCAACCGTGCTGTACACCACGCCATTAGGCCCTTTTACAGATTGCATGCAACTTGTAAAAGCCAAAACGATAACAAAGCAAGCAAAGGTTTTTTTCATGATATAGTTTTTGGGGATTGATATCATAAAAATAACTAAAAATCTATTGCTGTTGCTGTGCATGATGATGATGCCTTGGAATAATTACCGGCACAGGTGTACGTTCATGTTGCATGGTTACCAAATTTTGGTCTTCAAATTTGTTGCCGTCTTCATAACCAATGCTTACAAAAACGCTTAATTTTTGATTGGCCAAACCTTTAAATGTGCCTTTTGCAGGGCTGCAATCATCAAAACTTCTACCCACCGCCAAGCGAACATGGCTCTGTTTTACCCATAAATTATTGGTCGGGTCCAAGCCGAGCCAACCTTGTCCGTCCAACCAAATTTCTATCCACGCATGGGTGGCACCTTCGCCACGCATGCCATTTTTATTCGGACAAATATAGCCGCTTACATATCTACAAATAATGCCAGCGGTTCGCAGTAATTGCAACAATAAGTGGGCAAAATCCTGACAAACGCCTTTTTTGTATTTTAAAATTTCGTCCACCGTCGTTTCAATAGTGGTAATGCCTTTTTCGTATGTAAAATTTTCGAAAATATAGCGGTTGCAAAAATCAGCGATGATCCACGACTGGTATGTGTTTGGCAATTTTCGGTTCGCAATTTGCGGGTCATAATTGTTTTCAAATTGCCATTTGCCGTTTATGAGTTTTGCTCCGCTTTCTGCTAACGGTACTTGTTTTAAAATTTCATAAATGGCTTCGGTAGATTCGATTTGTTCCGGCAAGCGGTAATCATATTGTAATAAAATAGATAACGGAGTAATATCGGGTAGTTGCGATGTTTCTGTTTGCACCGTCAATCTGCTTTCGATGGTCATTTTTTTGTGCGGTTCGGTAACTGTAAAAACGCCAGTTTTATTGCCCCAATAATCGGTGTACATCATAACCGGCGGATTGTTGGTAATAATTACCTCGTGATCCAATACCTGTTGATCAGTAGATTGAAAAGGATAAATTTTTATTTGGTTGATGCTATCAATTACCAAGGCATCGTATTCATAATTGGTAATGTGTTGAATTTTATAAACGGGCATAAGAACTTGTTAGATGCCAATTGTTGATACGCTAATGAAAATCAAACGTTCGAACTACTTGCATCCAGATAAAAAATTAGAAAAGAGATAAAGATGATTTCCGGTTGCGAAAGTATAGATAATTAAGCATATAGTGCCGCCAGCCGTATAATCAATAATAAGAGAAAAAAGATTGACCAATCAGCTGACTCACTTCTATCAATTGTTCCCGTAAGGTTGAAATGAAATCTTTCAATCCCATTTTTTGGATTTCTTGTAAGTCAGTGTAGGCTATGGTTGCATGCAACTTACCCATTACCCGCAAAATATGCGCATTGTTGGAGTGTTCATTTTCGGCCAATACAATCTTCAAATAATGCCTTACCCGATGTACCGAATAAATAATACTACGTGGAAATTCGTTGTTGAAAAAGGTCATGTCAATAATGTTCTCGGTATGGCTGCCGCTACGGTATGCTTTCAAGTATAGTTCATAACCACTTAAACAAAGCAGCATATTGCGCCAATGCACAATATGTTGTTCATCATTTAAATCGTAATCCATTTCCTTAAACTTTTCGCCTACAATATCTAGTGTTTGGAAACACCTTTCAGTATAGCGGCCTAAATTCATAAAATTCCATCCTTGGCTGCGGGGCATGGTAATGTCTGTAACGCCGTAATATGCTAGGCAATTATCAGATAATTTGGTCAACATGGTAATTTGGTCGCCATTGTTGATAGTGTTCCACAGGTCAAGGTTGTTTACGTTGTGATACATCTGGTTCACCGCTTCCCAAACTTCTTTGGTAAGATGATCTTGTGCGCCACGGGCATTTTCCCTGGCACGTGTAATCATCATTTTTAGGGAATTGTAATCGTTCATATTTTCTAACAACAAGTGCAACACGTCGTTGGCCCTGTATTCCAGCGCCTTGCACGACTCTTCACTTTCATTACTAAAAATAGTCAAAATTGATTCCCAGCTAAACGGTTCTTCTTTGTTTATATCGTATGAGGCGATGAAACCCATGCGTACTGTGCGCAATAATCCGTCGGCACGTTCCATATAACGATTCATCCAGTAAAGGCTATCTGCAGTCCTTGATAACATAGATTGTAGTTATGAATTATAAATTATGAGTTATGAATTACGGGTATAAATTTTTGGGCGATAAAAAGAAACGAAATAAATTATAAGTAAACAAAGAGAAGCTGATATTGTAATTTTTAAGCCGCTTTATAATTCATAACTCATAATTTATAATTCATAACTTTTTCTCACATATCTAACACCCAAGTATCTTTACTACCGCCGCCTTGCGATGAATTTACCACTTTGCTGCCTTCGCGAAGCGCAACACGGGTCAATCCGCCAGGAACAATTTCAATTCCATCAGGTCCGCAAAGTGCATAAGGGCGCAAATCTACGTGCCTTGGCTGCAATTTTCCATCAATAAAACAAGGTGCGGTTGACAGGTTAATAATAGGCTGCGCAATAAACGAACGCGGATCTTCGTGGATGGCCGCAATGCAACCAGCCAGTTCCTCGTCAGATGCTTTATCGCCCATTACCAAACCATAGCCGCCACTTTCATTGGTTTTTTTCACCACCATTTTATGGATGTTTTGAACAGTATATTCTAGTTCATCTTGGTTTTCCATGCGGTAGGTATGCACGTTTTTCAAGATGGGATCTTCGTTCAAATAATATTTAATCATGGCCGGAACATAAGCGTACACAGCTTTATCATCAGCCACACCGTTGCCAACCGCATTTACAATGCTCACATTTCCTTTGCGGTAAGCGCTGATCAACCCCGCAACGCCCAACATACTATCAGGTTTAAATACCAGCGGATCAAGATAATCATCATCCACCCGGCGATAAATTACATCCACTTGTTTTAAGCCTTTGGTGGTTTTCATAAATACTTTATCGTTATCTACCACCAAATCACGGCCCTCTACCATTTCGATGCCCATATAACGGGCCAAAAAAGTATGTTCGTAATAAGCGCTGTTGTAAATGCCCGGCGTTAGCAACACTACTGTAGGGTTGCTTTTTTGTTTCGGTGCAAGGCTGTTTAAAATATTGTGCAGCAAAATTGGGTAATCAGAAACACCCTTTACCATATTGCTCGATAATAATTCGGGGAAAATGCGTTTGGTTACTTCGCGGTTTTCCAACATATAACTTACGCCGCTGGGGGTGCGCAAATTATCTTCCAACACATAAAATTCACCGTCGGAATCGCGGATCAAATCAATGCCGGAAATATGCACATAAATATTGTGCGGTACATCAATGCCAAAAACCTCGCGGTTAAAATGTGGGCAACTGGCAATTAAAGCGGCCGGTACCACGCCCTCTTTTATAATCTGTTGATTATGATAAACATCTTGTAAAAACATGTTCAACGCTTTTAGGCGTTGTTTAATGCCTTTTTCAATTTTGCTCCATTCGGTTGAGGTAATAATGCGTGGAAGCACATCAAAAGGGAAAATACGCTCGATACCTTGGCTATTGCTGTAAACGGTAAAAGTAATACCCTGGCTCATAAACAAATCGTTGGCCAGCTTTTCTTTTTGGTGAAAGGAGGAAGCCGAGAAGCGTTGCATGTATTGGTTTATCTGCTCATAAGGCAACCTAATATTGTCAGCAGTACGCATTTCGTCGTACACATTTGGTGGTAGCGCATATTCATCAGTCCAGTGGCCATTACTCATATATCAAAATAGTTAGGATTTAAAGATAGGGGTGAAAACTAGAACACAAAACAAATAATATAAAAAATTATATAACTATATTTCCTTTCTAAGCTTTAGGTATAGTGTTTATATCTAAAATTCGGTGTAAATATATTGGTGGGCAATGATATTGTTACATAAGCTGGTTAAAAATCGTCTTTTATAATTGAAATGAATATAAACATAACTATGAAAATCTGCGTTTAGTTAGCTAGAAGATTGATTGATAGCACAATGTAAGAAGTTTTGTAAATAATGTCAATAGGGTTTAAAAGAAAAACGCCACTGCAATTAAGCGGTGGCGTTTTTCTTGGCAACTTATGTAAACAAATTATCCATTGATCTATTATTCAATTATCCATTACAAAGTGGCCATGTCAATTACAAAACGATAGCGTACATCGCCTTTTACCATACGGTCGTAAGCGTTATGTATATCTTTTATGTCGATCATTTCTATGTCGGAAACAATATTGTGTTCAGCGCAATAATCCAGCATTTCCTGAGTTTCGGGAATGCCGCCAATGCCAGAACCAGCAACACTTTTACGGCCGCCCAACAAGCTGAAAGGATGAATAGAATAGGGCACAGATGGTACGCCAACACAAATATGCACGCCATTGGTACGCAAGAAACCCAAGTATTGATTCATGTCGTGTTCCGCCGAAACGGTGTCCAAAATAAAATCGAAATATCCTTTAACAGCTTTTACTTGTTCAGGATCTTTGGTTACAACAAACTTGTGCGCACCCAATTTTTTGGCATCCGCTTCTTTGCTGGGCGACGTACTTAAAACAGTTACTTCAGCGCCAAAAGCCACGCCAAATTTAACGGCCATGTGGCCTAAACCACCTAATCCAAGAACGGCCAATTTATGGCCTTTTCCAACTTTCCAATGTTTTAAAGGCGAATAAGTGGTGATGCCCGCACAAAGCAAAGGAGCCACGGCTGCCAAGTTTAATTTATCGCTTACGTGTAACACAAAATCTTCGTGTACTACAATGGTATTTGAATAGCCGCCATAAGTTGGCGCTCCATTTTTTTCCCTGCCGTTATAGGTTTGCACATTGCCTTCGAGGCAATACTGTTCCAAACCTTCTTTACAGTTTTCGCAAACGCGGCAACTATCCACCATGCAGCCAACGCCTGCAATATCACCCACTTTAAATTTCTTCACGTGATCGCCCACTTTTACCACATGGCCAACAATTTCGTGGCCAGGCACCATGGGGAAAATACCGGGAAACCATTCGTTCCTAATTTGGTGCAAGTCGCTGTGGCAAACCCCACAAAACTGAATATCAAACTGTACATCATGCGGACCAACTTCACGACGTTGAAAATCCCAAGGCGCCAAGTTTGTTTTTTCATCTTGCGCCGCGTAACCTTTTGCTTCTATCATTTTTTAATAGTTGTTTTTAGAAAGTTGCTATAAAATAAAAAATGCGCCTATAAAATTAGATGCATGGGAAAAAATATTAACAAACCGTCTATCGTTTTGTTTAAACTAATGAAATATGATTTTTAGGATAAAATCAAATTCGTTTTAGTTGTTCAGCTAATAGTTTTAAAAAAAAATAAAATCATGTTCAAAAAGCTCAGCGAATAAACTGAATTTTGACTTTTATTTTCCCAATTGCTCCAGCCATTGCTCTTCACGCTGGTTTTGGCACAATGCTAAAAGGGTTCTTAACCGAAGAGACGAAACAATAGTAAAAATAGTTGCTAGTATAAGTGCAACTAACCCAATATAAATGCAGGTTTGACGGACATTCCAATGCTCATGATCGTGCAGTGTTTCATGGGTAATTTCATAGATGCCCCACAACAATAACGCCACACCAACTACATTGATAAGTAATAATAAAAGATGCCAATGTTTAAACCAAATAGAAGGCCCATCACTCTTTTTAAGAAAAGATGTTAGTCGCAGATTGGCCAACTGGAACAAGATACCCGAACCAAAAAAGAAAAAGAAGAGCAGCGGGAATAGCCAATCCTTCCGGGTCCAGCTTTTGTTAAAAACCATATCATAGGTAAACCAGCTTAAAATGCCAGATGAAATAGCAAATGCCGCCGTGGCCGCAATATGAAACAGCAAATAATTTTTTTCTTTCATTATTTACTGTCTATAAAAATAAATCCCATCGGCCTGTGCGGTTGGCGTAAGTACCAAATCGTTAATGCAAACATGCGGCGGCAAACTGGCACAATAAAAAATAACGTCGGCCACATCTTCGGCGGATAATGGTAACAAACCGTTGTAAGTTGCGGCAGCTTTTTCTTCGTCGCCTTTAAACCTAACTTGGCTAAACTCCGTATCGGCAGCACCTGGATGTATGGCAGTTACTTTTATTTTATGTTTCAATAAATCAATCCGCATGCTATGGCTTAATACATCCACCGCAGCTTTAGTGGCGCAATACACATTGCCGTTTTCATAAATATCTTTTCCCGCCACTGAACCAAGATTAATGATATGACCAGCACCCGTTTTTTTCATCAATGGCAAAACAGCCCTGCTCATATACAATAAGCCTTTCACGTTCGTGTTAATCATGGTTTCCCAATCGTCCATATCTGCATCGTCAAAACTATCTTTGCCCAAGGCCAAACCGGCATTGTTCAACAGTAAATCTATTTTTTGCCATTCTTGTGGCATCGTTTCAATGGCATTGAAACAAGCGGTTTTATCCTGCACATCAAACACAAGCGGCAAAACTTTTACTTCATATTTTTGACTGAGGTATTTTGCGATAACGTCCAATATCTCTGCCCGTCGGCCTGTAATAATTAAATTCCAATTGTGCTTTGCAAAAATGGTTGCCGAAGCCTTTCCAAAACCAGATGTTGCGCCTGTAATCAATACTGTTTTTGCCATGCAGCGAAGTTATGAAGCCGGAAAATAAAGAATAAGAAATTTGAAATAAGGTATAAGAAAATTGAAAAGCAAGAAAACAAGAAAACAAGGAATTAAGAAGGCAAGGAGACAAGAATGCAGGGACAGACAATAAGGAATTAAGAAGGCAAGGAGACAAGAATGCAGGGACAGAAAACAAGGAAATGAATTATATGCCGAAAAGTCCTGAAGGGACGACATCCATTAGCGACGGGCAAAGTCCATCGAAGAAGAAGAATTAGTGAAGATAGGGGCGGGGTGAGGTTTTAATTTACAATAAACCCAAACTTCGCTTGCGCATATTGCGGAAGCAAAATCCGCTCTCTTAAATTCATAAATGATTGATACGGCCCTTTACTGATAAACATATTCAATAACCAAGCCGGCAGCGAACCGCTTGGATTAACCTCGATCTGATAATCGATTTTAATTTGTTTGTTGTTGATGGGCGTTACCAACCAAGTAACCGTTGAATATTTTACACGTACCAATCCCTTTTTTTCGGGTACGGCATCTGCGGCATGTTTCATTTCCATGGTTAACAATTTGGTGGCTGGGTTTTGCGAAATAGTCATGTGCACCGCTAAGTCTCGGTTTTCAAACGGCCAAGGGCATTCAACTTGCGTGTAATAATAAATTTCCGAAGGGCTAACCGTTTTTAGCAATTTTGCTTCGATGGTTTTGTAAACCCATGTGGGATGGTCGTTCACATCCAATAAAACTGCCGCCAGTTGTGAAAGGTTTCCATTAAGCGTAGCTTCCACCTTTATTTCATCGAATTTAAATAATTTCGATTTTCTGGTAAACACTTGAATGCCGTTTTTATCCTTTTTTAAATTCCAATCTTCTTGGCAAGTTGCCGAAAATTGAAAAAGCAAAAACGTACTTGCCAGTAAAATGGAGATTATTTTCATAAAATGATTAAGTAATAGTAAGCCCTTATTGAAAATCTTTTTTATTATTAAACGTAAAAAATCGTCCAACAGTCGTGCTATTTATTTTTTTAACAGTTTTAAATTTTGGTAAGATTGCGATTGGAAATTGACAAACTATTCACAGTCCTTAATTAAGATGTACTATTACTTATTTTTGACGCCCCATAACAATTACGCAATTTGAGATACGAAATAAATTCCTGAGCCAACTACAACTATTAATTATTTGCCATTCACTATTCACAATTGACCATTCACTATTCACCAAAATATGTCGAAAGCCGTTACAGATACACCATTGATGGTTCAGCATCGGGCCATCAAAGCCAGATATCCAGATGCCATTTTATTGTTCAGGGTGGGCGATTTTTACGAAACTTTTGGTCAAGATGCCATTAATACGGCCCGTGTGCTGGGCATTACGCTCACCAAACGCAACAACGGCGGCATCGGCGATAATGAATTGGCCGGTTTTCCGCATCATGCGCTGGATACTTACTTGCATAAATTGGTGAAAGGCGGTTATCGCGTGGCGATTTGCGATCAGTTGGAAGACCCCAAACAAGCAAAGGGAATCGTAAAACGTGGCGTTACGGAGTTGGTTACACCTGGCGTTGCTACCAACGATAAACTGTTGGAGCACGGCAGCAACAACTTTTTATGCAGTATTCATTTTGCTGAAAACGGGATGTTTGGGATAGCTTTTTTGGATATTTCAACCGGTGAATTTTTTGCCGCCACCGGCGATCGGGAATATGCCGATAAATTGTTGCAAGGGCTTCGCCCGGCAGAAGTTGTTTTTCAGCGCAACCAACAAAAGTTTTTTAAAGAATATTTTGGGCTGAAATTTTACACGTACACGTTGGATGAATGGATTTTTCAACCTGCTTATGCCGAAGAAAGTTTGCTGAAGCATTTTGGCACCCATTCGCTAAAAGGTTTTGGTATCGATGATATGCCATTTGGCATCATCGCCGCAGGCGCTATTCTCCATTATTTAAAAGATACAGAACATCCTAATTTACAGCATGTTACGTCCATCCAGCGCATTGATAGAGACGAACATTTGTGGATGGACCGTTTTACCATACGCAATTTGGAATTGTTGGGAAGCGGTGTTGAAAATGGACAAACCCTATTAAAAGTATTAGACAATACTGTTAGCGCTATGGGCGCTAGGTTGCTGAAACGTTGGCTGGTATTGCCTTTGAAAGATATTGCGAAAATAAACGAACGGTTAAACGCCGTTGAATATTTAATAAAAGAGACGGATACCCGAAATAACATTTTTGCTGCCATAAAACAAACCGGTGATATTGAAAGGCTGGTAAGCAAAGTGCCATTGAAAAAGGTAAATCCGCGGGAAGTGTTACAAATTGCCCGTGGTTTGCAACAAATTGCCAACATAAAAATTGCCTGCGAAAATACCAGCAACGAATACCTGAAAAGATTGGGTGATTCACTCAACCCCTGTAAATATTTGTCGGATAAAATTAGCAAAGAAATGGTGGAAAATCCGCCTGCTTTGGCTGCAAAAGGCGGCATGATTGCGACCGGCATCCATGCAGAATTGGACGAATTGCGGGCCATTGCCTCCGGCGGAAAAGATTATTTGATTAAAATACAAAATGCTGAAAGCGAAAAAACCGGCATTTCTTCGCTAAAAATTGGTTTCAACAATGTGTTTGGTTATTATTTGGAAGTGACCAACCTGCATAAGCCAAAAGTGCCTACCGAATGGATCCGCAAGCAAACTTTGGCCAATGCGGAACGCTACATTACACCCGAATTAAAGGAATATGAAGAAAAAATAATGGGGGCCGAAGATAAAATATTCGCCATCGAGCAACAGGTTTTCGACCATTTGTTGCTTGAACTGCAAGATTATTTAGCGCCTTTACAACTAAACGGGCAAGTGCTTGGCGTGTTGGATTGCCTTTGTTGTTTTGCTCAAAATGCCTTGCAATACAATTATCGTAAACCGTTGTTGCACAATGGGTTAGAACTTATTTTAACCGAAAGTCGTCACCCTGTAATTGAACGAAATTTACCAGTTGGAGAAAAGTATGTAAGCAACGATATCACTCTAGACCCAAGCGGCCAGCAGGTAATTATTTTAACCGGCCCAAATATGAGTGGTAAAAGCGCATTACTTCGGCAAACGGCGTTAATTACTTTGATGGCACATATCGGCAGTTTTGTGCCAGCCACTTCGGCACAAGTACCGTTGACCGATAAAATTTTTACTCGTGTGGGCGCATCCGACAATTTAAGCGGTGGCGAAAGTACCTTTATGGTTGAAATGAATGAAACGGCCAGCATTCTTAACAATATTTCTGAACGCAGCCTTATTATTTTGGATGAAATTGGCCGTGGTACCAGCACGTACGATGGCATTAGCATTGCTTGGAGCATTGTTGAATTTCTCCATAAAAACAATTTTGCTCCAAAAACGTTATTTGCCACGCATTACCACGAACTGAATGAGCTGGAAAATAAATTGCCAAGGGTAAAAAATTACCACATCACCAATAAAGAGGTGGGCAATAAAATAATTTTCCTCCGCAAATTGGCCGCTGGCGGAAGTACGCATAGCTTCGGCATACACGTGGCAAAAATGGCTGGTATGCCACCCGAATTGGTGCAACGTGCCAACGAAATTTTGGTACAATTGGAAGCTAGCCGGGAAAATGTGGAAGAAGAAATTGATCAGGAAAATAAGGGACAAACAAGCAAGAAACCAAGTGGGCCAAAATCAAATGCGTTGGATAAAACAATGAAAGGATTGGCAGCACCGCAAATGCAATTGTCCATTTTTGATGCACATTCCGAAACTTTTGATGAAATAAGAAAACTGCTTGAAGCCATTGATATTAACAGGCTTACACCGGTGGAGGCGCTGATGAAATTGAATGAGATAAAGGGGAGGTTGAAGTAAGATTATTTGCCAAAATATTGAGCCGATAGATGATTGTTGGTAATATGTTTTATAACAAAACTATTATTCATTCCCACAAAGAAAATATACCAAGTAGTTCGTTTGCTTCTTTTGTAAGAAATATATTTAAGATTTTTGCCAAATTTATCAAATTCAGATGGAGCTACTTTATGTTGTTGTTTTTCAATATTGAATTCAATAAAAGTTTTTACATCCCTTTTATATTCAATAGCGTTTTCTTCAATTGAAAAATAGCCATTTTTAATTAATGCCTTCACCAAATTGTCAAAAAATTGAAGTGCGACGTGTGAATATTTTATTTGCGTCATTCTTTGTTTTTAAAATGTGTGCGTATCGTTTTTTCTATCTCCCCCCAAAATTCTTCACCAGTCATGGCCTCATTCCATTCTTTTTCAAAATCATTATCTGACGGCTCCATTCCTTCTAATAACTGATTGAAATTTAAGTCATTGTCTCGCGAATCTAATTTGATATTGTCGCCGTTATTTTCTTTTTCAGTTAATTTTATGTCTGTTGTTTGTGCCATAAAATAAAATTTTGTTATGTAAATGTATAAAAAATCTAAGTAAATAAATGGCTAATATTTTAATTCACTTAATTAAAATATTAGCCATTTTCTGCAATAATCCCTTACAATTTCACATTCAACCCCACCATCACATTCGTTCCAGCCATTGGGAAATAGCGGTTGTCATAATTATACACACCGCCGCTGATGTAGCTGTACGTATATCCGTTCGGCTCATATTTTACATTGAAAATATTATTCAGTTGAAAGATCAATTTGGCCTCTTTCAACAACCCATAATGAATGGTGTAAGATGTCCTGAAATCGTTTACCACAAAGGCTTTCAGCTTGCGATCATCGCTGTTGGTATTGTCCAAAAATTCTTTGCCCACATTTTTACCCAACCAAGTTAGTTCCCAATTTTTTACAGGCATCACATTCAAAGTTAATCCTTGCACAACGCTAGGCGAAAATGCAATAGTGGTAGTGCCATGGTTAATAGCTTGCTGGCCACCATTATCGTCATCATCTACATATTCGGTAAAGTTTTTAATCTTGTTTTGGCTTAACGCTAAATTATAGCTTACGTTCCATTTCGAGGCGTGGTAATTCATTTCCAGTTCAGTGCCAAGTCGATAACTATTTGGCGTGTTTGTTCGGGTGTAAGCGCCAACTTCATTTATTTGTCCGGTTAAAATCAATTGGTCTTTATACAACATATAATAGCCTGTTGCGGAAATATCGAAACCTTTAAAAATATTTTTCTTTTTTATATTCAATTCAAAATCATGCAGTTGTTCCCGTTTTGGTTGTTGCACAATGTTAGCGTCAAAATCATCACGGTTCGGTTCTTTATTGGCCAAAGCGTAGCTTAAATAACCACTCCAATCTTTCTGGTGAAAACTAATGCCCGCTTTTGGGTTTATAAAATTGTATTTGGCATGAATGGTAATATCTGGGTTATCATCAAAACCATAAATGTTGTAACGAACATTGCGGTATTGCAAGTCTGCAAAACCATCAAAATTTGACGATAATTGGTGTTGCCATTTTGCGTAGAAATTAATGTCGGTTTTATCGGCATCCAAATAATAATAACGGGAGTAAACGTTGGGTTGCACTTGCGTCCAAACAACTTCGCCGTAATGTGCGCCGGTATAACGGTTCCATCCGCCGCCCAAAGTCAGTTCGTCTTTTTTTGTTTTTTGTTGAAAAGAAAAAATCTGGCCGAAATAATCGTTATTCAACCACAAACGGCGCACCAAATCAGAAGTGGTGTAGGTTGTTCCGCCAGCCGTAATTGGCGAAATATTATAATCTGCCAACGTTTCACCAGGTTTGTATTCTTCATAATAACCTTTGCCGGGCGTCCAAAAAAATCCGGTATTAAAAACCCAATTGTTACTAAGTGATTGATTGATAAATAATTGGTATTGGTTTTGGATATAGTTATCGGTTTGGTTATTATAAAAAGTGCCGTCAGGTTTTAAACCAAGGTCGTTGTAAGTGCGGTGTGTAGCCAAACTATCTTGTGGCACGCCATCCCAAGCTTGGTAGGTTTTTTCTTTACCCAACAACATATTAAAACGGATCGTTGTTTTTTTATCATAATAAGCAGCACTAAAATAACCGGATTCCAGATTTGTTTTTGCTCGATCAATATATCCATCGCTACGGATATTTGAATATCTGGCATCAAATGTAAAATGGCCGCCGATCAAGCCACTGCTTAGTTTCACCGTATTTTTCCAACTATTAAAACTGCCATAGCTGTTGTTTAATTCTACGCCAAATTTGTCGTTGTATTCGCTGGTGCTAAAATTCATGGTGGCACCAAATGCGCCTGCTCCGCTACTGCTTGTGCCAACGCCACGCTGCACTTGTATGCTAGTTACAGACGATGCCAAATCGGGTAAATCAACAAAATAACTACCTTGGTCTTCGGCGTCGTTATAAGGTATCCCATTGATTGTCATGTTAATACGTGTTGCATCGGATCCGCGGATCCGTAAAGCGGTATAACCAATTCCATTTCCTGCATCGCTGTTAATTACCACATTCGGCGTTTGGTTTAGCAAAAAAGGGAGATCTTGTCCCAAATTATTGTCCTCGATATAACTTTTCGACAAGTTGGTTTTGGTGAAAGGCGATTTATCGCCGGCACGAATGGCGTTCACTTCCACCGGTTGCAGCAACAACGATTTAGGCTGTAACGCAATGGAAATCAGCCCGTTGTTTTTGTCGATTGTAATATCTTTCGGTTCAAAACCTGCAGCAGTAATATGGATATTTGAAGGATAGAACTTGCTTGCCAAATCCGCTTTGCCTTCATCATCGGTCACCAACATATTTTTCTTATCGGTGGAAATAGTAGCCCGTTCAACCGGTTTGCCAGTTTTGGCATCGGTTATAACAATTTTTAAATGGCTTTGCGCATTGGAAAAAAAGCCAAGCAATAACAACATTGAAATGGAAAAAATTTGTCTCATACGTTTTCTTTTGTAAACCAAGAAAACACGTACGAAAGGAAAACAGGACGCCACGAAAAGAAGCCCTTGCCTCCCTTACGCAGGTATTATCCTGATCAGGTTCTACGGGTCATTCTCAGCCATCCATCCGCTAAAAGCGAATTTCCAGCGCCCCGGGCAAATAAATTTTTGCAAAAGTAACAATTTTGAACATGCAAATTCTTTTTTGCACCGAAAGAGTAATTAAGTAAATAGGTAATTGAGTAATTAGAACAGTAGTTGCCATATAATTACCCAATTACCTATTTACCCAATTACTTTTTTGTACCTCGACTTTGGAACAACCTTCAGCACTCGTCCCGCTTTTAGCAGTAGGCCACGCAAGCCCGTGCGTAACGCATGCCCGTGCTGTGGGCTACTTGCTGCAATCGGGGGTAGATTTTCGGCTAAGGAATATTCATTGGGCTTTACCAACACGGTTTTCCCCCAACTTAGTCACTAAATAATTGGGTCAATAGCCATTTGTCCAGGATGATTGTCAGCAATAGCCGTTATTTCTTATTTTGCAAAACACAATGACTTAATTACCCAATGACTTAATGACCAGCGTTTACGCTTCTTGCAACAATGTTGTAGAAAGAAATAATTTTTGCGGTAACATTCTTAAGGATTGCTCGTAATACCAATACCTAAATCTAATTAAAATGTTAAATAAAATTCGTTTTATAGTTGCGTTACTTATTATTACGCAGTTTTCTTTTGGTCAAAAAGTTATTAACGACCCCAATGCGCAAGTACGTAGTGTTGGTAATTTCAACAATATTTCCATTTCAAGTGCGGTGGATTTGTATTTAACGCAAAGCTCTCAAACCGCAGTGGCCGTTAGCGCCAAAGATGCTGATTTGGTAAAGCGCATTACCACTGAAGTAAAAAACGGCACTTTGTATATTGGTTTTGACGGTAGCGGTTTTAAAAATTGGGGCAGCGGCAAACAAATGAAAGCGTATGTTTCGGTGAAAGATCTTGGTCGTTTGCAGGCGAGTGGTTCGTGTGATGTGTATGTAGAAGGAAACTTAAATACCGTTGATTTGGCCATTGCATTATCCGGTTCAAGCGATTTTAAAGGTGCGGTAAATACTCAAAATTTAAGGCTGGAAGCCAGCGGCAGCAGCGATTTCCACATTTCTGGTAAAACGAATAACCTAAAAATCACAGTAGCCGGCTCAAGCGATGTAAAAGGCTATGATTTAGTTGCCGACAATTGCGATATTGAAGCATCAGGCGCTTCTGATGTAAAAATTACGATCAATAAAGAACTAAAAGCAAAAGCCACCGGCAGTAGCGACATTACATATAAAGGCGAACCAACCGCAAAACAAGTGTTTAGCAGTGGCGCATCGGATATTAAGCAGATCAAGAATTAAGGTTTCCAAGGCTTGAGAAAGTATGGTTTAAGAAAACAAGGTACAAGGATACAAGGCACAAGAAAACAAGGCTCAAGAAAACAAGGCTCAAGAAAGCGGGGTTCAAGAAAACAAGGCTTAAGAAAACAAGGCTCAAGAATGCAAGGTTTAAGCCTAAGTAATCAAAATATAAAAAGTCCCAAAGGACGACATCTCACAGCGACGGGCGAAGCCCATCGACAATAAATAAATTCTTACGTTAGGCAACGTTTACAATAAAAAATAAAAAAAGTTTGGCCGATAAAAATAATGCTTATACATTTGCAGTCCAATTCAAAACAAGGATATCCAAATTTTGAGTTTCTACATCGCGAAGTAGAGCAGCGGTAGCTCGTCGGGCTCATAACCCGAAGGTCCTAGGTTCGATCCCTAGCTTCGCAACTAAATCAGAGTTCCCGCCTCGGCGGGAATTTTAGTTTATACCTAATTACTTCATTTATAATGAAGTATTGCAAGTTTAGAAGTAGCTTTTGGTTAAAGGCTTGCGGCTAAAAGCTTGCAGCTAAAAGCTCAAAGAATGTCTTTCCAATCAGGTTTCATCAGTATTTTCGGCAAGCCCAATGCTGGCAAAAGCACTCTCCTCAATGCGTTGGTGGGTGAAAAAATGGCTATTGTTAGCCATAAAGTTCAAACCACAAGGCATCGCATCAAAGCATTTTTGAACGGTGAAAATTACCAAATTGTAGTTTCAGATACACCTGGCATCATCGATCCAAAATATAAACTGCACCAAAAAATGATGGCGCAGGTGAAAAATGCTTTGGAAGATGCCGATGCCACCGTTTTATTGTACGACTTGAGCGATAATAATTATGCCGCTGCAAACGAAGTGTTCTCCGCTTTAAAATTAAAAGTACCGGCCATTGTAATTTGCAATAAAACGGATAAAATAAGTCCAAAAGGAACCCAGGAAGCAATTGAATTTTTTAGCACACAACCTTACTGTAAAGAGGTACTCGCAATGAGTTTGGAAACAAAACAAGGTGTTGACAAATTGTTGCCGCTGATGTTAAAATACATTCCCGAAGGCGAACCGTTTTATCCGCAAGACGATTTAAGCGATTTGCCCACCAAGTTTTTTGTAAGCGAAATGATCCGCGAAAAAATATATGAATTATATCATGAAGAATTGCCCTATCACACAGCTGTTTTAGTGCAAGAATTTAAAGAGAAAACTACACTCGTAAAAATTCAAGCCGATATTATCGTTCATCGCGACACACAAAAATTCATCATTATCGGCGATGGTGGTAAAATGATAAAAAAGCTGGGAACCGAAAGTAGGATTGCCATTGAAGCGTTTTTAGGGCAAAAGGTTTTCTTGGAGTTATTTGTAAAAGTAAAACCCAAATGGCGGGATGATGAATTGAGGCTCAGGGAGTTTGGATACAATTAGCAGTTGGCAGTTTTAAGGTTGGCAGTTGGCGCTTTACTAATTTTGGACACTCAAACAAATAATAAATGGGTACCTATCGGGATTTAGAAGTTTTTAAAAAGGCTTACTCACTGGCAATGGACATTTTTGAGGTGAGTAAATCGTTCCCCCCTGAAGAAAAATATAGCCTTACGGATCAGATACGAAGAAGTTCAAGATCAGTTTGTGTAAATTTTGGTGAAGGGTATCGCAAAAGAAGATATCCTGCTCACTTTATTAGCAAGCTAACAGACAGTGATATGGAAAACACAGAAACTGAGGTTTGGTTGCAATTTTCGGTTGACTGTAAATATATTGGCCAAGAAAAGTTTTTAGATTTGTCAAGTAGATTCGCGGAGGTAGGGAGAATGTTGGGATATATGATTCAATACCCAGATAAATATTTGTAATATAACACGAAGCCATTTACCAACTACGAATGCCCAAAAGCGAACCGAGTAATAAGTAATCAAATTAAGAATAGCAAGGGTCATTGCCAACTGTGGATGCCCAAAGCAAACTGATCAATTAAATAATCAAATTAAAAATAGCAAGAAGCCATTTGCCAACTGCAAATTGCCAACTGCGAACTGAATATCATGGCTGGATTTACAGTAGCAATTGTTGGGAGGCCCAACGTAGGAAAAAGTACTTTTTTTAACCGATTGTTGGAACAACGCAAAGCAATTGTGGACGATATAAGCGGCGTAACCCGCGACCGCCAATACGGGGTGGCCGAATGGATCGGCAAATCGTTTAACGTAGTTGATACGGGTGGTTTTGTGCCGGACAGCGCAGATGTTTTTGAACGCGAAATTGCCAAACAGGTAAAAGTTGCCATTGAAGAAGCGCATGCCATTATTTTTATGGTAGATGTGGCGACCGGCATTACCAGTTTAGATGATAATATGGCACATTTATTGCGCCGCACCACAAAACCTGTTTTTTTGGTGGTAAATAAAGTAGATAATGGCGAGCGTCAATTGGCGGCTACAGAATTTTATAGCCTCGGTTTTGAAAACACTTTTTTTGTTTCCAGCATAAATGGTGGCGGCACAGGAGAAGTATTGGATGCTTTGGCAGAATTAATTACGCCAGAAGCATCTGAAGGCATTTCCGTACACGACGATTTGCCGAAGTTCAGTATTATGGGCCAGCCTAATGTTGGTAAAAGCAGTTTGTTGAACGCGTTGGTAGGCGAGGAGCGAACCATCGTAAGCAGTGTTGCCGGTACCACCCGCGATACCATCCATACACATTACAATCTTTTTCAAAAAGAATTTGTATTGATTGATACCGCAGGTATCCGCCGCAAATCGAAAGTAAGCGAAGATTTAGAGTTTTATTCTGTGATCCGTGCTATCCGTGCCATGGATGAAGCAGACGTTTGCTTGCTGTTGATTGATGCACAACAAGGTATTACTGCGCAAGATTTAAGCATTTTTAGCCTAGCCGTTAAAAAAGGAAAGGGTGTAATGATTGTGGTAAATAAGTGGGATTTGGTTGAAGCAAAAGCCACCAATACGGCCAAAGACTACGAAACAGAACTAAAAAGAAAACTAGCGCCGTTCACCGATGTTCCTATTTTATTTGTATCGGTAAAAGAAAAAACAAGGATTTTTAAAGTAATTGAAATAGCGTTGGAAGTATATGCTAACCGCAGCAAAAAGGTTCCAACATCGCAGTTGAATGATAAGATGCTAAAAGCCATTGAAGCGTATAATCCGCCGATGGTACGTGGCAATTTGATCAAAATAAAATATGTAACACAGCTTCCAACCTTTGTTCCGTCATTTGCTTTTTTCTGCAATTTCCCCGATGATATTAAAGCGCCATATAAAAATTATTTGGAAAATAAATTAAGGGAACATTTTGATTTTAAAGGTGTTCCTATCCGATTGTTTTTTAGAAAGAAATAATTAGTATGGTACAATATTTTAGGTATCGAATAATAAACTTATAGAATAACATACTTACGCCGCAATGGCCTTTAGCTCTTTGAAAGTTTTTGTTTTCATCTTCACCACCCGTCCGATAATCGACCGGAATATGCCCTGCTCGGTGTTCCTCCTGTTGGTCTTGAAGCAATACTCGTCCAGGTATTTCTGGTAGTGCTTTTCATCGCAGTGGTGGTGGATGCCCCTGAGCCAGCCCTTGAAGTTCATGACCTGCTGGTGCAGTACCGGGAAGGCGGCGCCCCTGTCGCTCTTCCGTTGCACCGCCGCCGGGAACTTTTCCTTGAGGGCGTCGTAACTGGGGTATTCATCGGTCACCACCCTTGCGCCCGGCGATACCGTTTTTTCGATGATGGGGTAGAGCGTCGCCTTTTTGTAGTCGTCGATGCTGCTGCAGTACACCCGCCCCATCTTCCTGCCGGGCCTCACCTCGACCATCACCAGCGTCTTCTTCTTCTCGCCGTCGCTCCTGCCGGGCTTCCCTTTTTCGGGGCCGCCCGTAACGAACTCGTCGATGTGGACCTCGCCGGTGAGCGGTGATTTCCCGCTGCTTGCCATGGACTGCTGGAGCTTGCAATGGAATAGCCATGCGGTCTTCTGGGTAACCCCGATCTCCTTTGCCAGTTCGTAGGACGACATGCCCTTCTTCTTGCACAGCCGGAAAACGCCATAAAAGGCCTTGTCGACACCGAACTTCAGGTTGTGGAAGATGGTGTTGGCGGTGGCGCTCTCGTCATGGTGGCACTTTTTGCAGCGCCTGGCGTACGGCGTGTAGCCCTTGCCGCAAACGGTGTGGCAACAGTGGCAACAGGTGAAGCCGTCCTTCCATTTGAAATCCGCCAGGTAACGCAGGCAACTGTCGGCATTGCCGAACTTTTCGTGGAACTCGAACACGTTGAGGGATGAAAACATATCCTAATTTTATTAGCGTAAAAATACTAATTAAATTAGACTTTTCAAAGAGCTGTTATTGATTTGCGGTTTAAGTAAATTACCCTTTAAACTTAAAATAACTTTTGCTTTGCTAAAAATTTAAAGATGAAAAAAATATTTGCAATCATAACAATTGTAAGCCTCGCGGCTTGTGGTGAAAGCAGTACTTCAACCATAATTTCGGCTGATTCTGCCACCATCAACAATAAAATCGATAAGACAACGGACAAAATGAACGGCATGGCCGATAGTACAAAAGCAAAAATGGATAGTCTGGTAAATAAATCCGACAGTACCGTTAAAATGATGGCCGATTCAAGTAAAATGAAATAATCAATGATATCAAAATAAAACAAGAGCCGGCTTTCAACATTGGTTTTATTTTATCTTGATTATATTACATAATGTATTACCTTCGCCGCCCAATTAACAATTTTTTTTAACCAAATCAGGGTTCTACAATGAACAATTATGAATTGATGGTGATTTTCACTCCAGTTCTTTCTGAAGACGATTACAAGAACGCCCAAGCAAAATTTACCGCTTTGGTAAAGGACGCAGGTGGTTCTATCGTTAGCGAGAACGCATGGGGACTTAAATCACTGGCGTACCCTATCCAAAAAAAGACTACTGGTCTTTACTGGGTAACGGAATTTATTGCGCCATCCGACTTCAATGAAAAGCTGAAAATTCAGCTTTTGCGTGACGACAATGTAATGCGTCACATGATCACTAAACTCGATAAATACGCCGTCGGGTATAATGCCAGAAAGATAAGTGGTGTAAAACATTTTGAAGCACCCCAAAAAGCGGAGGCATAAACCATGGCAAAGAACGAAATTAAGTACCTCACCGCCATTAAAGCGGACAAAAGGCCAAAGAAGTATTGCCGTTTCAAGAAAATGGGTATCAAATACATCGACTATAAAGATGTTGATTTCTTGAAAAAGTTTTTGAACGAACAAGGTAAAGTATTGCCACGTCGTCTTACTGGCAACAGTCTTAAATACCAACGTAAAGTATCTGACGCTATTAAAAAAGCTCGTCAGATGGCATTATTGCCTTACGTAACGGATTTAATGAAATAAAAATACAAAGTAGTTAGTCGTTGGTGCTTAGTAGTTAGATGTTTTCGTACCAACTACTAAGTACCAACGACTAACTACTAACTCCTTTAGTAACCATCCCTAATCCGTTTCGTGCGGAGACAGCACAAAAACTGCTGGGCGCTGGGAACAAAACAAAAAAAATGCAAGTAATCCTTATTCAGGACGTAAACAACCTTGGCGGAGCCAATGAGTTGGTAACAGTAAGAAACGGTTATGCCCGTAATTACTTAATACCTCAAAAATTTGCTATTGAGGCCAGCCCTTCTAATTTGAAAGTATTGGCTGAAAAAACAAAAGTACAAGCTAAAAAAGAAGCTAAATTATTGGCTGAATTAAACCAAGTAATTGCGAAATTGACCGAAGCGCCATTAAAAATCGGTGCAAAAGTGGGTACTACCGGTAAAATATTCGGTAGCGTTACTTCGGTTCAAATTAGCCGTGCCATCCGTGAACAAAAAGGCTATGAAATAGACCGTCGTCGCATCAGTATTGTTGATGATGTAAAAGAATTAGGTACGTACAAAGCAAAGATCGATTTTGGTAACAGTAATGAAACCGAAGTTGAATTTGAAGTAGTAGCTGAGTAATTTTAACAAAAAATTTCTGCGAAGTCCTGAACAATTTTTTTGTTCAGGACTTTTTTTGGCCATTCCGAGTAAATTACCATATTTTTGAATTGCCTTAGAGAACGTTGCCGGTTTGAAGGTTCATTGATGCAACGTGTAAGTTACTCGGTTCCTACAGCGGATGTTCATTTTAAGGTATTTTTAATCACATTTTAAAATGTTTCAAAAATGAACATTTATGTAGGAAACCTGTCTTGGACTATGACCGACCAAGACTTGGCTGAATTGTTTAGCCCATTTGGGGAAGTATTGTCTGCTAAAATTGTTGTAGACAAATTTAAAGGAAACCGTAGCAAAGGCTTCGGTTTTGTTGAAATGGCCGATGCAGAAGCTGGAAACGCTGCCATCAGTGCTTTGCACGAAAGCGACCAAAATGGTCGTCAGATCATCGTTAACGAAAGCCAACCTCGCCCACAAGGCGAACGCAAACCTTACGGTGACCGTGGTGGTGATCGCGGCGGAAGCGGCGGCGGTGGCGGATACCAAAAACGTGGCGGCGGTGGATACGGCGGTGGCGGCGGCGACCGTGGTGGTAGCGGCGGATACGGTGGTGGTCGTGGCGGAAGCGGCGGCGGTTACAATCGCAACTATTAATATGGTGGGTTTGTAAGCATACAAAAAAGCCTGTTGCTAACAACAACAGGCTTTTTCATTTGGCTCAAACAAACAAACTAAAACAAATAAATTTTGTGCTTGAAATATAATTTAAGGCTCTGTTTCCCAGCACTTGAAGCTTGTCTCTTGAAGCTTGTCTCTATCTCCTTCTAATCCACGCCTCTGGATTTAAATTTCCTCTTTCGTTTGCAATAATCAGTTCTGTTTCACCAGTTCCTTCATCATTTTCACCAGCTTTTCCTACCACCTGGCCACGCATAACCGCTGTGCCTTTGCTTACGCTAGCACTGCCAAGGTTTGAATAAACAGAAAAATATTTACCGTGTTTTAGCATTACAACCGTTTTATCGCCCACTTCAAAAACCTGGCTTACAATTCCATCAAAAATTGCCCTAACGGCAGCGCCAATCGGTGTTTCAATAGTAATACCGTCACTTTGCATGTTAATTGGTCTTGGTTTAGCGGGTATGCTATTGTTGCCAAAGTGAAGTGTAATAGTACCTTGCTCAACCGGCCAAGGTAAAGAACCGCGGTTTTTTTCAAAGTCCGCAGATATAATTTTTCCTTCGGGCGTTTGCTCCAACGGGCTGAAAGTGCGTGTAGGCTTAGGTTTCACCGATTCTGTAACAACCGGTGTTTCTGCCGGCTTTTCAACCGGTGGTTTTGTTGTAGTTGTATTATTGTTTGTAGCAGTATTATTCCTGTTTTCTTTTTCAAGCGCAGCTTTTGCAGCCAAATCCGATTTTCTTTTGGCTTCATCCTCGGCTGCTTTTTGTTTTGCAAGCTTGTCTGCTTCTCTTTTAGCAGCAGCCCTTGCGGCGGCAAGTTCATCAGCAATTACTTGTTTTATTTTTCGGTCAATTTGGCTTCGCTGTGCTTCCCGGCTTTTCATCGTTTTGGCCAATTCGCCTTCCCTGGCATTTAGTTCAGCCAAAACTTTATCTTTTTCCTGCTTTTCTTTTTCCAATTCAGTCATTTGCTTACTTTGTTCGGTAAGGGCTGTATTTTTTTCAACCCTTTTGCCTGTAAGCGATGCAATTTTATTTTCCAATAATTGTTTGGTCTTTTTTATTTCACCGGCTTGCTGTTCGCGGTATTGGCGATATGTTTTTAGGTATTGCAAACGTTTAATAGCATCATTAAAATTGCCGGCAGAAAATATAAAATTCAAAAAATCGTAATTACTTCTATTTTTATAAGCATACACAACACTTTTGGCGTATTGCGCCCTCAACGTGTCCATTTCTTTTTTCATGGTATCAATTTCGCGGTAAGTGCGGCTGATATCCTTTTCAATAAAATAAACTTGGTCTTTAATATTGCCGATCAATTTTTCGCGGGTGTCAATCTTGTTGCGAATTTGTATCCACGATCCGTAAGTGGTCTTCTTTTGGCTCCTTGTTTCTGCTAAATTTTGATTGATCGTTTGAATTTCATTTCTTAATTCCTGGCTCCTTCTCTGCAATTCTTCTTTTGATAATTGTTGAGCAAATACATTGATGGAAGAAAGCAATAAAGTGAAATAAACAAGAACTTTTTTCATAGATTAAGGGGTTGGTAGGCTAATAACGAAAATAAACTTGGCCTATTATTCGATTGCTGCGAAAATAATTTAAAAATAGTAGCGAAATAGAATAAAATTCAACTAACTGTATCGATGAATGTCTATTGCTAGCATTATTTTGCTTTATAACTTTTGGGAATATTAAACGGAAAACTCTGTGGTTCGTTAAAATTGTATTGTTTAAATCTTAAGTGGATATCCAATTTCGATTTTTCGGTAACTGTAATGTCACGGTCGGTTGCAAACATTTTTCCGCTATTTTTTTCGTAATTAAAAAATGTAATATCGCAGGTTCTATTTTTTTGTGGATCTACATCATCTAGTTTACTGTGCATTATTTGGTTGGTGGCGGTATCGATAGTAATGAAATGTTTAAAAATTGATCCCACACTCATAGCTTGTATTGTTGCGTCTGATTGCCGATATGATGTAATATTATTGCTAAAAAATACCGGGTTGCCTAAAATAAAATCTTGAAGTGTTGCAAAATCAAAAGGTAGCTGCGTTACATCTTGCAAATAAGCGATCGCTCTTTTTTGGATCTGTTTTTTTAATTTATTCATTACAAAAATGCTGTCTTTTGTAACTAATACCCTAAATCCTTCAATACCCAAAGTTCCGGTTAACGATATCCAAATTAAACTGTCTTTTTTTAAATGGATGTAAGCCGTGGCATCGTTGTTTTCTCCACTATTATCATCATAATCAACCTTTATTTTGGCCGAAAACCATTCGTAATCAATTTTATTTGAATAAACTTTATCGTAAATTACTTTTCGGATGTCAACAGAATCAATAGGCGTTGCTATATGTTCCATTGGTTTGGGCGGAATAACAACTACAACCGAGGTATCTTTTTTTTCAATGGCAGTGGTAATTTTTTTTGTGCTTCTGCAGGCAACAAGTAAAAAAACAAGCAAAGGCGTAACAGCAAACAATTGTTTAATCTTCATATATTAATTTTTTCCTGTATGGCCGAACCCACCTTCGCCGCGGATGCTGCTAGATAGTTGTGTTTGAACAGTCCATTCTATTTTTTCCACTTTTTGAAAAACCATTTGCGCAATCCGATCACCTGGATTAATGGTCTGCGCATCGTTCGACAAGTTGACCAAAATCACTTTAATTTCACCTCGGTAATCGCTATCAATTGTGCCTGGCGTGTTTAGGCAAGTAAGTCCGTGTTTAATGGCAAGGCCGCTTCTTGGACGAATCTGTGCTTCAAATCCTTCAGGGATTTCAATAAAAATACCTGTTGGAAAAAGAAAACGTTCCAATGGTTTTAAAGTTACAGGCGTATCAAGCCAAGCACGCAAATCCATTCCCGACGAACCTTCGGTTGCATAAGCTGGCAAATCGTTGCCAGAAATATTTTTGATGTTTACAGGTATAATGGGCATAAAACAAATATAATGGTGAATAGTGAATGGTGAGTAGTGAATGGCGAGTAGTAAGTGTAGATGGCGAGTGGACGTCCTAGAACTTTCAACTGTCAACCTTTTTGCAACAAAACCGTAGCATACGCCACTAAACCTTCTTCTCTACCAACAAAACCCATGGTTTCGGTGGTGGTGGCTTTTATAGAAACATCGTTTACCGTTAAATTCAAAATGTCGGCAATTGTTTGCTGCATTATAGGCACGTAAGGCTTTATTTTAGGTTTTTCCAAGCAAAGCGTTGAATCCACGTTTACAATTGAATATCCTTTTTCTTTTATTAGCTGAAAAGAACGTCGCAATAATATTTTGCTGTCGATGTTTTTGAATTCTAAAGACGTGTCAGGAAAATGGGTGCCTATATCACCCAACGCCAGTGCGCCCAACAATGCATCGCAAATGGCGTGCAGTAATACATCAGCATCGCTATGACCCAATGCGCCTTTTATGTGTGGTATTTTAACACCGCCTATCCAAAGATCGCGGCCTTCAACTAATTGGTGGAAATCAATACCAGAGCCGATTCTGAACATTTTTAATTGAAGATTTGAAGATTTGAAAATTTGATAATTGTGGCTTGGGTCTTGTTTATTGAGTCTTATTCTTATATTTTGAATCTTGTGGCTTGTAGCTTGAAACTTGAAACTTGAAACTTTAGCTTCTGTTTCGGCAAATAAAAACAAAAAAGGCGAGGGATGAACCTCGCCTTAAAATATGTTGCACAATAATTATTTTGATGCGGAATTATCAAAGTCGAACACCAAACTAAAACGTAAAGTGTTGGACAGTGGGTTTTGGTTGATGCCAGAACCTGAAGGCACCAAATAAGAAAAGTTTAAGCCAAATACTTCGTATTTAATACCTAAACCAGCCGTAAAAAATTTGCGGTTACCCCTTGTTTTATCTTCATAAAAATAACCTGCACGTACAAAAAATTGATCCTGATAAGAAAACTCCCCACCAATTGCGGCTGTTACAGATTTCATATCGCTAAAAGATGAGAACCAGCTATCTACAACGCCTTTATTTCTATAACTTGCTAAAGCACTTGAATCAGTTGAATAAGTTCCCGTTGCTAGAGGTGGTGTTGGAACCAACAATTTATTAAATTCAACACCATAAGTCAGTTTTATGTCTTCATCCAGTACGGATGTGTTGGTGATGCCCAATGAAATGTTTGCTGGTATATAATCTTTTTGCGTTGCATCGCTGGTATAACCAATTTTACCACCAAGGTTGGTCAAAGCTAAACCAACCCTTACACCTTTCCCTTCTTCTGTGGTGTTGTCATAAAAGGCCGATAAATCTCCTGCAACCGTGTTGCCAGCTTGGTAAGTTACACCATTGCTACCTGCATATCCACGGGTAAGGTTTGAGTTGATATAATTTAAAGCAACACCTACACCTAGTTTTTCAGATAGTTTGCGGCTGTAACCTGCACCAACACTTATTTCTGTTGGTTTGCCGGTAGAAATATTGTTACCGCTAAAATCAGTAAACTGGATAGATCCCAAATTAAAATAACGCAGCGATCCGGAAATGGCTGACACTTCATCTAATTTGTAATAACCCGATACCGACGCCAAGTACACATCACTTACGCCAATGCTTTTAAGCCAAGGTGTATATGTTAAGGCAATGCCTGCATTTGTTTTATTAAAGGGCGTTTTTGCCAAGTTGTAAAACATAGAACTTGCATCGGGGCTTGTAGCAACGCCCATATCGCCCATACCGCCACTTCGTGCATCGGGTGATATCCTTAAAAAAGGAACGGCAGTTGTAACCACATTGATTTGATCTTGCGAAAAACTTTTAGTAGATGCCAAAAAGGCGCAAGCTAGTACTAAAGCACTGTAATTTAATCTCATTAAGCTAGTTTTGTGTTCTAAAAAATGTATCGCAAGCTACTTGAAAGCTATACGATATTATAAAAATTGATTGTGTAAAAATTTACTATAGCAACATTTTTTAGGTATTATAAAAAAACAAAAATAACAGGAGTTTATCAAAAGACTATTTTTTTCCCTGTTTAGTTGCTTTAGTTTTGTTAAAACGCAACAATTATAGAAAATATTGCGTTAAAAATAAACACTTGTGCGGGTTTTATTTAAAATTTCTAAATTTATTTTACAGATTTTTTAAAGAAACAATCCTATTAGCGCCTTTATGGTAAGATTTACGTAAATTCATATCAACGGGTTTTAAAGGCACATCGTTCCATTCAAACAATTTTCTTATTTTCGCCCTATTCCTGTACACAATATTTTAATTGTTCAACCGTTTTTTAACAAAATACTTTTTGATGCAAGTAATAAGAGTTGCCTCATTCATGGCTTTAACCGCTAGCCTTGTTTTGGGATCTTGTAACGTTTTTAAGAAAAAGCCAGAAAAATCGGGCGCCACTGGTTGGAATTACAATGATAAAAACCAAGGTGGCTACCAAGTGGCAAAAGCTCCAAACGTAAAGGCTGGGCCTGGTTTGGTGTTTATACAAGGCGGTACTTTTACAATGGGTGCCACACAAGAAGATGTGATGAACGATTGGAACAACGTTCCAAAACGTGTAACAGTAAATTCTTTTTTTATTGACAGAACGGAAGTGGCCAACGTGCATTATAGGGAATATATGTATTGGCTAGGTCAGGTTTTTGACCCCGAAGCTGATCCAAAAAACCAAGCAATAATTGATGCCGCTTTGCCCGACACTTTGGTTTGGCGCAGCGAATTAGCTTATAACGAACCCTATGTTGAATATTATTTCCGTCACCCATCTTATAATTTTTATCCGGTTGTGGGCGTAACTTGGAAACAAGCACATGATTATTGTATTTGGCGTAGCGACCGTGTAAATGAATTGGCTTTGGTACAAGGTGGCTATATCAATAAAACCGAAATTAAAACCTTAAACGGAAAAGGTGAAGACGCTTTTAACACTAAAAGCTATTTGCTTGGGTTAACTACTCCACCTCCAGGACAAGCAGCAAAAAGCAAAAATGCGAAACTACAAAATCCCAATGGTACACCACGTACACAAGTAAATATGGAAGATGGCATCCTAACATCTGATTATCGCTTGCCGACGGAGGCAGAATGGGAATATGCTGCTTTGGGTTATGTAAATAATAACCCCCAAGCCCGCAAATCCGAAAAAGGACGCGGTGAAGAGCTGATTTCAAATAAACAAGTTTACCCTTGGAATACCAATTATAACGGCCTTCGCGATAACCGCCGAGGCGCTTGGCAAGGTGCTATGTTAGCCAACTTTAAACGTGGAAGCGGTGATAACATGGGTGTTGCTGGGGGGTTGAACGACCGTGCAGCCATTACCGCTCCTGTTGAATCGTTTTTCCCGAATGGATTTGGTTTATATAATATGGCTGGTAATGTAAGCGAATGGGTAGCAGACGTTTATAGGCCAACGACTTATGAGGTTGGTAGCGATTTCAACTACTTCCGTGGTAATGAATTTAAACGTTTGAAAAAGAATAGCGCTGGCGAATTCCAAAAAGATTCTACCGGAAAACCTGTTTATGAAGATGAACCCGATAGCTTATTAGCAAAACGCCGCAACTACAACCACGCTTATGCCTTAAACTATTTGGATGGTGATGATACTACAGAAGTGAAATATGATTATGGCACTACCACTTTAATAAGCGATAAAAGCCGCGTAATTAAAGGTGGAAGCTGGGACGACAGGCCTTATTGGCTAAGCCCGGGTACACGCCGCTTTTTGGAAGAAGACGAAAGCAGCAGCACCATTGGTTTCCGCTGCGCCATGGATTACCAAGGTGCACCAGAAGGAAATGGTAGGAGGTCTGGTAATTTCTTTCCAACAAAAAGGCAAAGAAGATAAATTATAATACTTAGATTTAAAGAAAACCGCTCCAACAATTGGGCGGTTTTCTTTTTTTCAAAAAGATTAAATACAAGTTTGTGGTACAGAAGTCTTAAACAAACAGAGGCTCGCCTAATTTTGAAGGCGGTTTAGTTGAGCCAAATAATTAGAACTGTCAAATCATTTATATCTCATGACCACTATTGAAAATTTATATCAATTTTATTTACAGCATCCGTCAATTGCCACCGATACAAGGAAAATTACAAACGGAGATATTTTTTTTGCTTTAAAAGGGCCAAGTTTTAATGGCAACCAATTTGCTTCGCAAGCTTTGCAAGCCGGCGCATCTTTGGCCGTTGTTGACGAGGTGGAATTTGCCATCGATGAACAATATTTTTTGGTGGAAGATGTATTGACAGCATTGCAAGCGTTGGCAAAACACCATCGCCAACAGTTTAATATCCCATTTATTGCAATAACAGGCAGCAACGGCAAAACAACCACCAAAGAATTGGTGTCAACAGTGCTTTCATCGGTTTATATCACTTATACTACCCAAGGAAATTTAAACAATCACATTGGCGTTCCGCTAACCATTTTACAAATTAAAAAAGATGCGCAAATAGCTGTAATTGAAATGGGGGCTAATCACCAAAAAGAAATAGCCGGTTATTGTGATTATACGCTGCCTACACATGGATTGATTACCAATGTTGGCAAAGCCCATTTGGAAGGTTTTGGAAGCGAAGAAGGCGTGCGCCAAGGCAAGGGAGAATTATTTGATTTTTTACGTGCAAACAATGGCGTTGCTTTTGCTTGCGATGATTTTGATTATTTCCAAACAATGACAAAGGGTTTATCAGAAATTCATTGGTACGGAACAAAAATGGGAGAAATAATTGGCCGGGTTGAAGCGAGTGAACCGTTCTTAAAAGCTAGTGTGGGCAACGGTTTGTCTGAATTTATCATTCATACAAAATTGGTTGGAGCTTATAACATTTATAATGTTTTATCGGCAGTAACCATTGGCAAATATTTTAATGTGCCCGACGAAAAAATTAAAGCTGCCATTGAAAATTATACACCAGGCAATAGCCGAAGCCAAATGATAGAAAAGGATGGCAACCATATTATTTTAGACGCCTACAACGCCAACCCAAGTAGTATGGCTGCGGCAATCGAAAACTTTGCCAAATTGCCTGCAGATAATAAAATGCTTTTTTTAGGGGCCATGATGGAATTGGGTACACAAAGTATTAAGGAACACGAACACTTGATCGACCTGATCGGAAAATATAAATGGAAAAGCGTTGTATTGGTAGGTGGCGATTTTAACCATGTTTTTCATCCGTACCAATATTTTGAAAACGCGAAGCAAGCGGCCGAATGGTGGCAAGCCTTGCATAGTAAAGGCAATTATTTATTAATTAAAGGTAGTAGAAGCGTAAAAATGGAAGCGATTGTAGAATAGTGAGTGGTGAATAGTGAATGGTGAGTAAGAAGCACCCACTCCCAAACCACTGACCACTGACCACTGACCACTGACCACTGACCACTGACCACTGACCACTGACCACTGACCACTGACCACTGACCACTGACCGCTGACCGCTGACCGCTGACCGCTGACCGCTGACCGCTGACCGCTGACCGCTGACCGCTGACCGCTGACCGCTGACCGCTGACCGCTGACCGCTGAAAATTTGATAGTGTCTCAGTTTGAAGTTGAGCATTAAAAGTTTCAGTGTTTCTGTGCCTCAGTGGCAAATATTGATTTGCCACTGAGGCACAGAAACATTGAACTGAGATTTGATTAATCTTTTTGCTTTACGGTTAAAGCATTAACTTTCAAACTGAGACACTACTGAAAATTCACAATTCACAATTCACTATTTCGTTTCTTTGTAGGATAATTGTTTTTTATGGCCGACGAAAATTTGTACGATAAATCAAAATATAGTGATAGTAAGCCCAATTATTTTTTAAGTATGCTAAACCTACGCTGCCCTCGTTGCAGGCGTGGACCGATGTTTAAAAATAAATTGACAATTAAATCGAGCAAAAACATGGAAATGCACAAGGAGTGCCCTTTGTGCGGCCAATACATGGAGCTGGAAGTTGGGTTTTATTATGGCACCGGTTATGTGAGTTATGCCTTATGCGTAGCCATTACCGTTGCTGTGTTTGTAGCTTATTATGTATTGATCGGCATTAGCATAAAAGATTATAGTTTATATTATTATTTAGCCGCAGACATAACGATACTTATTTTAATGATGCCTTACATTATGCGCCTTAGCCGCACGGTTTGGCTATATTTTTTTGTAGGATACGATAAAGATTGGAAAACCAAAGAAGCACCAAAGCCTGAACGTATTGTAAAAGAACAAATGGGCAACTGGTAAATTGGTTCTTAAACTATTGGTTAATAAGTTATTAGTTAATGGATCAATTGTTTTGTCTAACTACTAAGTACTAACATCTAATTACTAGTATTTACATGAAACCGAAGCTATATCCTTCTTCAGAAAATATTAAAGTGCCCAAGTTTGAAGAAGCGGCAGGTTTCTATACTACTACGGAGAAAAGTAAACAAATGTCTAAGATTAGGGCTAAAAACACAAAGCCCGAAACGATGTTCCGTAAGGCGTTGCATACGCAGGGCATCCGCTTTAGAAATCATTCCAAGGGCATTCCCGGAAATCCTGATGTTGCTATTAAAAAATATAAATTAGCCGTTTTTATTGATGGTGAATTTTGGCATGGCTACGATTGGCTTGCGAAAAAAGACAAAATAAAAACCAACCGTGATTTTTGGGTTCCAAAAATTGAACGCAACATGCAACGCGACGAACAAGTAAATGAGCATTTAAAAGCTTTGGGTTTTACTGTATTTCGTTTTTGGGATTTCGAAATAAAGCAAAACCTAACAAAATGTGTGGGCGAGATAATTGGTTATTTGTTGCGAAATAGAACTTGGCAACGAAATGGCTTACGTTTCGAAAATGATATTGACTGACGCATAAAATCAATCTGTAATAATTTTTTTCCGTTTGGCATATAAATAAAGGCTTTCTACTTTTGCCCTTGCCCAAGGCGTTTTCCGCAAAAATTTTAAACTGGATTGGGTAGATGGATTGCTGGTAAAACACTTGATGTTTATTTCTTGGCCCAACTTTTCCCAACCATACGCCTCCGCTAATTTGGTTACAATAGTTTCCAGCGTAACGCCATGCAAGGGGTTGTTTTTTTGAATTTCAGATTCCATTTTTAAAGTTTATAAGTTCAACAAGTTTTTGTTGGTAGGTTACAAATGTCGAAAATATGCGGAAGATATTTTTAAACTCATTTATCTGCCAAAATATTTGTTGGCAAAGCATTAACGATGCTGAAATTAACTATTGAAACCAGCGAACATCTTATTTATACAACGCCTTTAAAAAACAAAAAGGGTTGATTTTTTAAAAAACAATTTAAAACAATTATGATGAAACGTCTACTTTTTACAAGCGCTATCGCTTTATTTTCTGTAATTACTTTTGCGCAAAATGGTAACTATAATTCGCAAAAAAGAAATCAAACCACTACTACACAACAAAGTGGTTATCAACAAAATACTAATAGTCAATACGCCCAAAATCAACAACAACACAACAACCAAACAGCGGTTACAACCAATCTAATCAAAGCGGTTATAACGGCCATTCACAACCTGCTCAACATGGTAACAGCGGTTACGCACAAACCCAACCTTACAATAACCAAGGTAGAGAATTTGCCTATAACCAAGCGCCACAAAGGCAAGGGTACAGAACACCCGAGCAAGAAGAATATAACCGCAGGTATGCACCGGTATATCATCAAATGCAGTACAGGCGTGATTTTCACCGCGACCAATACCACGGTCATGGTTATTACGATCAACACGGAAATTATTGCTACTAAATAAACCTCAATTATTAAAGCCGATACATTATTGTATCGGTTTTTTTATGCAATAAATAGGTAAAATCAAGTTATCTATTTATAATTAAAATTGACATCTTTATTAAAAGAAAGATTTTATTTGACTGATGAAAATAATTATGTGGTATGGTTTTATTGTTTAATTTTCTTTTTTGATAATCTAAATCCATCTGAATATATTTGGTCAGCACATTTTTAATTTTAAAAATAGCTATATGAAAAAAATAGGCATCATGTTTGGCAAAGAAAGATCTTTCCCAGAGGCATTGGTTGCAAAAATTAATAGTAAAAATTTAAGCGATATTGTTGCTGAGCCTGTGAAAATAGACAAGGTGATGCAAGGAGAACCAAGTGGTTATGCCGTTATTTTCGATAGGATTTCGCAAGATGTTCCTTTTTACAGGGCTTATTTAAAAAATGCGGCGCTTTGTGGAACGGCGGTTATCAACAACCCGTTTTGGTGGAGTGCCGATGAGAAATTTTTCAATAATTGCTTGGCAACAAAAATTGATGTGCCGGTTCCCAAAACGGTCATCTTGCCATCGTATGCTTTGCCCGACGATACCAGCAATGACAGTTTTAGCAATTTAGCTTACCCGCTCGATTGGGACGGTATTTTTAAATACATCGGTTTTCCTGCTTACATGAAACCTTTCGCCGGAGGCGGATGGAAAAATGTGTACCAATTAAACAGCATGGAAGAATTTTTTGAAAAACACGCTGAAACTGGTCAATTGGTAATGATGTTACAAGAAGAAATTAAATTTGAAGAATATTACCGCTGCTATTGCGTGGGCGGAAAATATGTTCGCATCATGAGTTATGAGCCACGCAATCCACACCATTTGCGTTATGTGGCCGATTTTAAGCCATCACCAGAAAAATTAAAAGAAATGGAAGAGATTGTCCTCCGGATCAACCATTATTTGGGCTACGATTTTAACACGGTGGAATTGGCGCTACGCGATGGAGTTCCATATGCAATTGATTTTTGCAACCCTGCGCCCGATGCTGATATCAAAAGCGTAGGTCAAGAAAATTTTGATTGGGTGGTAGAAACCGTGGCGAAATATGCGATAGAACGTGCCAACGAGCAAGTGGATGGACAAGATAATTTGACTTGGGGAAAATATATTAAACGCGGAAGTGCGAAAGAAAAGCTTTATTAATAAGCTAATTAGCTGATGTGCTAATTTGCTGATGTGACCTGAAAGTAAACTTAAATTGATTTAAAATAAATTAATAACAATTCGTGCATTAGCTAGTTAGCTAATTAGCACATCAGCACATTTGTATTTTATGTCAAACATTAATTATAGCCGTTTTACTATTGGGATTGAAGAAGAATACATGGTAATGGATCCTGATACTTTGGAACTTAAAAGCCATGAACAACGCATTGTTTCCGAAGGGCAAAAAATTATAAAAGACAAGGTAAAGGCCGAAATGCACCAAGCTGTAGTGGAAGTGGGCACAGATATTTGTGCCAATATTGAAGAAGCATATAAAGATGTGGCCGACCTGCGTAGGACCATAAAAACAATTGCCGGCGATCTTGGCCTAACAATGGGCGCCGCGGGAACACACCCTTTTAGTCACTGGGAAAGCCAATTGATTACCGACCATGTTCGCTACAACGAACTGGTAAACGAATTGCAAGAGGCTGCCAGAAGCAATCTTATTTTTGGTTTGCACGTGCATGTGGGTATGGAAAACCGCGATATGGCGATGCATATTGCCAATAGTGCCATGTATTTTTTGCCACATGTGTATGCGCTAAGTACCAATAGCCCGTTTTGGGAAGGAAGGCAAACTGGGTATAAATCGTTCAGGAGCAAGGTGTTCGATAAATTTCCCCGTACGGGCTTGCCCGAGCGGTTCGATAATATTGAAAGCTACGACCGTTACGTAAATTTGTTAATTAAAACCGGTTGTATAGATAATGCAAAGAAAATTTGGTGGGATTTAAGGGTACACCCATTTTTTGATACGGTTGAATTTAGGATTTGCGATGTACCGATGACGCTTGATGAAACCATTACCATTGCTGCATTATTCCAAGCTATTTGTGCCAAGCTGTATAAGCTGCGGATGCAAAATTTAAATTATATGATTTACCCCAAAGCGTTGGTCATGGAAAATAAATTTAGGGCTAGTCGCTATGGAATTGATAGCCGAATGATAGATTTTGGTAAAGAAGCTGAGGTGAATACCAGATTATTGATTTACGAATTACTTGATTTTGTTGATGATGTGGTGGACCATCTTGGTAGCCGCCATGCCGTAAATTATGTGCGCCGTATGTTGGAACAAGGCACTGGCGCCGACCGTCAATTAGCCGTATTCAAAGAAACCGGCGATTTGAAAAAAGTAGCGCAGTATATTGAAGAAAACTTTTTGTCTTAATTTTATAAATATTTGTTATGATAGCAATCAGCCAATTAAGGTTGATTGCTATTTTTTATGTCATCTTTTTGAATTGATTGATAAGCATCAGGATATTTTTCATCGTTTATCGTAATTTCAATAACACCGTTTTTGCCAGCTTCACCATAATTTTTTATGGCATTATCGCCTTTTAAAACATTTATTGTTTTTATCCAGCTCGGGTTAATTATGTTTAAGTTTGAATCTGCGATAATAAAAGTTTTGCTATGCGACATAACCATAACTAGAGGTGGATTTAATACCTGGTGTTTGCTTGGTGCGCAAATGTGTATGGTGGTGTTAGATTTTAAAGAATCGGTTTGGGCTATTGCCGATTTTCCAATAATCACAATTAACAATGCTGTTAAATAAACTTTCATAGCTTTAAAATTGAAACACAAGGTATTGAAATACATTATAAAGAATGTCGTTTTCAATAACAAAATACTTTATCCAACAGACGCTTTTTTGCTGATTTGGCACGATTTTTTCAGCAAAAACACTCCTAATGATTGAATTCTAATATCGCCATAAATCCTTACCAATGCAAGCAATTCATTTTGATCATTCAACAAATTTAACTGACGGTAAAGTTGAGGATGAGATGCAAAGTGTAGGTCCTCAGTTCACCAACGCCTATTCCATGCAATTTTTGCTTCGTAATCAAGGTATTCCGAGAAATAATTTGTTTATAGCAGTAAAAAAAGCGATGGAACTTTTTAATGCAGCAGGTATAAATGTAAGGCATCATTTTAAAAAAATATTTGTAGTTAATGAAGATGCGACTGCAACTTATGTCGATTGGTTTTTAACTCGGCGGGCATTAGATTTAATATTGAAACACTGTTTGATTTTACGTGTTAATCCACGAATAGTGGTGAATTGATCTAAATTTTGGTATTATCAAAATAAAGAACATCCCTTTTATGAATGCTACAGCATTCATAAAAGGGATGTTCTTTATTTAAAAAAATTCGGGAAAAGCAAATCTGCGTTATAAAATCAAATGGCCATTCTAAAAAAAATTAAAACTTTAAATAGCTAAAGCCCTTGCTGGTACTGGTTTACAGTATTTTTTTTAATCATTTTTATTTTATGTTCTCAATTTTTTTGGGTAGAAAGTTCTGCCTCCTTACATTCGCAGCGGAGAGATGGCAGAGTGGTCGATTGCGGCAGTCTTGAAAACTGTTGACTGTTACAGGTCCGGGGGTTCGAATCCCTCTCTCTCCGCCACTAAAAACCGTAATCAATTTAAATTTTGATTACGGTTTTTAGTTTCGAATAATAGCTATCAGTTTAAATATTGTTATTTGCAATTTCTATATCCGTATTGATATTACAATGCATTTTAATAACTTTTTGGCCAATTTGAAAAGCTATTTTCGGCTTATAGATGCCAAAAAATATTCCTGCTTTTATTAACGTTTTTCCCTGCTATGATCAATCAGGACGCCCTATCCTTTGTATTTCTTACCAAGCTTATGCCAGCCGAAAAAAAGATAGCCCCTACAATACCTGCAAATATGATTGCTTTTATGTACTTACTTCCCGAACCGCCGTTCATAAACGAAACGCCGGCATAAATGATACCCACTATTCCTAAAATTGTTAAGATGATACCCAGTACTCGCTTTTCCATGTAATTATTATTGATAGATTATATAATAGAAAAATATTGTGCCGTTGTATCGATATTTCTCAGAAAAAAGAGAATCATCCCAGAAATACTAATTCAAAGCAATGTTTTGCCAACTGTAATTCAATATTGTGTAAATACGAATTAACTTTAACCATAATAATCCAATATCCTAAAAATACCCTAAAATGATAACCGGTAGCCAGTTACGCCTTTGTGGCACAACATTATCGGCTAGCCGCAGTGCTTTAATTGCGGATTTGCTAAACCAAGTTTGTCCAACGTTCAATGTAACCGGTGCAACATTTAAAATGTTTGTAGCACAGGTTTTACACGAATCGAGCGAATTTGTAAACAAGGCCGAGAACATGACGTACACCACGCCTGCCCGCATAATAAGTGTTTGGCCATCCAGGTTTAATGCGCTGGGCGACAAGGGTAAATTGAAGGCTTCGGATTATGCAAACAACCCTGCCAAACTAGGCAATACCGTATATGCCAACCGTATGGGCAATGGCGATTTTGCAAGCGGCGATGGCTATAATTTTCGTGGTAGAGGATGGCTGCAGTTAACTGGCAGGGAAAGCTATCAAAAGTGCGGCACAGGCATTTCTGTTGACCTAATTGGACATCCAGAATTATTATTGACAGATGATGTTGCATTGAAATCTGCATGTTGGGAATATGCAGTTGACAAAAAAATGGTTGGCAACCTTGATATTTCTAAGGTGACAAGAGCCATAAACGGCGGATTGATAGGATTGGATTCTAGAAAGGCGTACTATGCAAAGGTTTTAAAGTTTTGCCCGTAACTCTTTTATTTTTTCAATGATTTTCTTATAAGCAGTTAGTTTTGGAAAGCCTGGCGTTTCTACGCCGGGTTTTATTTTTTTTGGCGGAAGAAATTATACAGGCATCCTGATTTTGTTTTTTTAGCTTGCCACCGGCACTTTAAACCGAACAATTGTTCCATTGCCGGGCTTGCTTTCAATGGTTATTTCGCCTTTCAAATAATCTATTCTCGACTGCATGGTTTTAATGCCGATGTTATCGCCGTTGCCGGCTTTTTCTGTGTCAAAACCAATACCGTTGTCTTTTATTTCAACCGTTATACTGCTGTTAATCGATTGTAAATCAATTGATAGTTGCGTAGCCCTTGCATGCTTAATGGCATTTTGAACACATTCTTGAATAATTCGATAAATCATAAAACCAAGATGTTTATCAATGCCTTCAAAATTTCCTTCTGCATATAAACTGACATTTAATTTGCGGCGATCTATTTTTTGCACGAAACTATTTAGCGCATCTTTCAATCCCGATTCGTAAAACTCTTTGGGCATCATCGTATGACTAAGATTTCGCACCTCGGCAAACGATTCGTCTACCAAGCTATAAATATTTTCGTATGTTTTTTGCTGCTCTGCCGTCATGCCTGAAAAATCATCTTCAAAAGCCTCCAAATTAAGTTTTGTAACCACCATTTTTTGTGCCACGCTATCGTGCAAAATAGAAGAAATGCGTTGCCGCTCATTCTCTTCCGCATGAATTATGGCATGCATCGTTTTCCTTTTTTCTTCTATTTCCAATTGTTGTATTTCCAACAATTGTTTCTTCTTTCTGTATTTAAAAATAAAATAGCCGCTTACCAATGTAATGCACAAAAGGGCAAAACTTCCTGTTATCCAATTGTTTTTGTGCGCAATGGCCAATTGTTGTTGGATAATAGTGTTTTCCTTTTTCTGCACGTCATATTTTGCCTGTAAATCGGCTAACACTTCTGCCGAGTTTTTTTGATATAATGTATCTTTTAAAGAGATTATTTTTTCCAAAACAGCACTATAATTTATGTAATCGCCAGCAGCTTTATAATTATCGCCCAAAGCATAATACAATAGAGGCAGCTTTGCCTCCAATTTATACTTTTTAGCAGTGTCAATGGCTTGTTTAACTAATGCAATCCCTTTTGTTGGCTGGCCGATAATGGCATAAAATCCGGCAAATTCAGCCATGTCGGAAACCATATAAAATGGATCACCGATTTTTCTGCGGATGTTCAGCGCCTCTTTAAAATCTGTTTCTGACAGCTCGTATTGCTTTAGGTTGATGTAGGTGTAAGCTTCAATATTCAGCGCATTAGCCAAAGCCGTTAGTATTTCATTTTTTGTAGCTAAATCAATTGATTTTTTTATATAATAAAGTGCAGAATCAGTCATTCCAATATTGCTGTAACAAGACGCCAAATCAGCGTAAAGCACACTAAACTGATCCATTATCAAAGGATTATTTGTTGTTTTTTGTGCTTTTTTAAACCAATTGATGGCCTCTTTAAAATTGCCGATTTCCATATTTACCCAGCCAATATGGGTGAGAGCACTCGCTTCTAAAAGCGTGTCGCCAACTGTTTCGGCAATCTGCAACGCCTTAAAAAAATCGGCCAGCGCTTCTTTAAATTGATTGGCACGCAATAAAGTGCGACCTTTTAAAATAATGAATTTGATGGGTAAGCTCTTGTCTTGTTTTAGCGTTTGTAACCTTGTCAAATTTTCATCAACCAATTGTACAACGGTGTCTTTCATCCCTTTTTTAGAAAGCGCATTACCAATATATAAATTGGCCTTTACATCAGCCAATTGATCGTTTTGCATTGCGGCCAATTGTTTTGATAAGGTGGCGTAATAATAAAAGGTATCGATGCTAAGAGAGGCAGATGCTTCGCATAATGCAAAAACCGCTTCCAATTTTTCTTTGTTGTTGCTTGTTAATTGAATCGTTTTTTTTAAACTGTCAACCACTTTGGTTTGTGCAGAACAAAAAAAAGTTAACAATAGAAAAATAGACAAGTAAGCACTTTTTATCAAAATTCTTCGGTTCATCGTGTTTATCAGCATAGACGTTGTGAATTTAGCGTATACTTTTCCATTATAAATAGATAATCGATTGTTTGTTTAAACGGTTCCTTAACCAATATGTTTAGTTTAGTTGAACTGTTAATATTCATACCAACACCCTGACTGAATGGGGTTAGTATAAAAATTGCGGGCAATTCATTTACCTTTAAAATGGAAATGACATTAGAAAAAATAAAAGCTAAACAAAATGAATTTTGAAAAAATGGTAGCACTGTTGGGCGATGAAGCTGATACCTTATTGAAGCATCAATGCAATACGTTTCCGAAGGAATCATTACACCAGCCATCGCCCAATTACATTGATGACATAATGTTGCAAAGCAACCGAAACCCGCAAGTATTACGCAATTTAGCAGCCATTTTTAATCACGGCAGGCTTGCAGGCACAGGCTATTTATCTATTTTACCGGTCGATCAAGGAATTGAACACAGCGCCGGTGCTTCTTTCTCCAAAAATCCGATGTATTTCGATCCGGAAAATATTATAAAGTTGGCAATGGAAGGCGGCTCAAATGCGGTGGCAACTACGTTTGGCAATTTGGCATTAATGAGCAGAAAATACGCCCATAAAATCCCTTTTTTGGTAAAATTAAACCATAATGAGTTATTGACTTATCCGGTTAAATATGATCAAATTATGTTTGGGTCTGTAAAAGATGCTTGGAACCTTGGTGCAGCTGCGGTTGGTGCAACCATTTACTTTGGTTCAGAAGAATCGGACAAACAAATTATTGAGGTGGCAAAAGCGTTTGAAGAAGCCCATAATTTAGGATTGCCAACAGTTTTATGGTGCTATACCCGCAATAATGCATTTAAAAAAGATGGCATTAACTACGAAACGGCCGCGGATGTTACAGGCCAAGCAAACCACATTGGTGTAACCATCCAGGCAGATATTATCAAACAAAAAATACCTGATGTGAATGGCGGTTTTACAACCATTAATTTTTCAAAAAGTGATCCGTTGATGTATGATAAATTAACCACCAATCATCCAATTGATTTATGCCGGTACCAAGTGGCCAATTGTTATATGGGGCGCATTGGATTAATTAATTCTGGCGGCGAATCAAAAGGTGCAGCCGACACGGTTGATTCATTAAAAAATGCAATTATAAATAAACGTGCCGGCGGCATGGGAACTATTTTGGGAAGAAGGGCTTTTCAAAGGCCGTTTGCTGAAGGCGTTGATTTTTTAAACATGGTGCAAGATGTATATTTAGCAAAAGAAATAACAATAGCCTAATTAATTTTAAAAAATGCCGCTTAATGAAGTGGCTTTTTTAATTGATTTTTTTTAAATTAAATTAAACTTTTTAGCTTTAATTTCTGAATAATTTTTTAATTACTTATCAATACAATGGAAAATAAATATCAAGTTGCCATTTTAGATGACTACCAAAATGTGGCTTTAAAAATGGCTGATTGGTCAACATTAAATGATGCAATTTTAATAACTGTTTTTAATGATCATATAAATGAAACGTCCGCATTAATCGAACGCTTAAAACCTTTTAAAATTATTTGTGCGATGCGGGAAAGAACACCATTGACAAGAGAAATATTATCGCAATTGCCTAATTTAAAATTAATTGTTTCAACTGGCAGAAGAAATGCATCGATTGATAAAGAAGCCGCTGCAGATTTAAATATTGAAATAATAAATACAGGTTATTTATCAAGCGGAGCGCCAGAAATAACTTGGGCTTTATTAATGGCATTGGCCCGAAATATTATTTCCGAAAATATAAGTTTTAAAAATGGTGGTTGGCAAACAACAGTAGGCGTTGATTTAAAAGGAAAAACAATTGGTATTGTAGGACTTGGAAATATCGGTAAAAAAATAGCCGCTTACGCCAAAGTATTTGACATGGAGGTAATTGCTTGGAGTACTAATCTTACGGAAGAAAAAGCAAATGAAGCCTGGTGCAAAATTAGTTACAAAAGATATTCTATTTAAAGAAGCTGATTTTATAACTGTGCATTTAGTTTTAAGCGAACGGACAAAAGGAATTATAAATGCCGGTGATTTTGCTTTAATGAAACCGACAGCTTATTTTATTAATACATCAAGAGGGCCGCTGGTAGATGAAGCCGCTTTAATTAATGTTTTAAAAAATAATAAAATTAAGGGCGCTGCGCTTGATGTTTTTGATATTGAACCATTGCTGCCGGAAAATCATATATTTAGAACATTGCCCAATGTTTTAGGAACGCCACATATTGGTTTTGTTACAGAAAATACCTACAAATTATTTTTTGAAGATACCGTAAATGCGATTAAAGAATGGGTGGCTAAAGCCAGCTATGAGCTTTGATCTGTTAGCTTTTAGCCCTTACCATGTTGTGATCTTCATAAATTAATTAATTTCTCAAATCTCAAATTTTTAATTGCTAACAGCTCATGGCTCATAGCTAACAGCTCTATCTTCACATTATGGAAAATAAAGGTCTGACGAAGTCGCAATTAATTGTGATGGCCGTAACCGCAGGTGTGTGCGTGGCCAATATTTATTATAATCAACCCATATTAAAAAACATTGGCGCAAGCTTTAATGCAAAAGAAAGTGAAGTTGGTATTATTGCGGTGCTGGCACAAGCTGGCTATGGATTAGGGCTGTTTTTTATTACGCCGCTCGGCGATAAAACTGACCGTAAAAAATTAATTCTTTTGCTACAATTAGCAATTATCTGTGTGTTGTTAGGCACTTCTTTTTTTACCAACATTATCGGTATTTATGTAATGAGTTTATTGATTGGTTTACTGGGGGTTGCCGCACAAGTAATATTGCCAATGGCCGCTAGTATGGATACAGAAAACCGTGGAAAAAATGTTGGAACTATATTTACCGGTATTTTAATTGGCATTTTAGCGGCAAGGGTTTTTAGCGGATATATTGCTGAATGGTTTGGTTGGCGTTACGTATATGGCATTTCTGCGATGATGGTTTTTATTACCATGCTATTTATTAAATTTTCGTTGCCAAGCGTTGCTGGAAAAACATTTCAAGGTAATTATGTTGCATTGCTTAAATCAACAATCATTCAATTTACAAGGTTTGCTTTACTGCGAAGAACGGCATTTTTGGGCGCTTTAGTATTTGGCGCATTTTGTTCTTTTTGGACGACGCTTACGTTTCATTTAAGCAACCCGCCATTTAATTATCATGCTAATATAATTGGTTTATTTGGTTTGTTAGCCATTGGCGGGGCTTTATTGGCACCTATTTTTGGTAAATTGGCCGATAAAGGTAACCCCGCAAAATCGCAAGTAATTACTGTTTGCATGTTAATTGTTGGTGTTTTATTAATTAAATTTTTACCCACTTCTTTAGCTGCTTTAATGGCTGCTGTTTTATTGTTAGATATTGGCGTGCAAGCAACCCAAGTTACCAATGTTGCAACTATTTATACGCTTGATGCAACCGCACACAGTAGGATAAATACCGTTTATATGACCATTTATTTTATCGGCGGTGCAATAGGTACATTTATTGGTGTGCAATGTTGGAAATTAGGTGGTTGGAATATGGTAACATCGCAATTATTAATTTGGGGATTAATAGCCTTGTTGGTTGCATTGGTTGGCTATAGAAAACAAACTAAAATTAATATTGTTCTAGCTTAATTGTAGTTCGCCTTTTATAATTTTTTATTGATTTATTAAAAGTGGGATTGTAATTCATTTATAAATTCATTAAATAAAAATGATGAAAGTTTTTGTTACGAGAGTAATACCAGATAAAGGTTTGGAATTACTAAAAGACGCCGGATGTACAATTACACAACATACCGAATTGTATGATTTAACACAACAAGAATTAATAGCAACTTGTAAAAATTACGATGCATTATTAAGTGTGGGCAATAATAAAATTGACGAATACTTTTTAAAAGAATGCGATCATTTAAAAGCTATTGCGTTGCTTTCTGTTGGTTATGATAATGTAGATATTGCTGCTGCCAATAAATTAAAAAAAGCTATTGGGAATACGCCTGGTGTTTTAAGCGGCGCAACGGCTGATGTTGCTTTTTTATTGATGTTGGCCGTTTCTCGTAAGGCATTTTATTTAAATAAAACCATACAAAAAGATGAGTGGAAATTTTATCAGCCAACAGCTAATTTAGGTATTGAATTAAATAATAAAACGCTTGGTATTTTTGGTTTGGGACGGATTGGGTTTGAGTTGGCTAAAAAATGTATTGGTGCTTATGGCATGAAAATAATTTATCATAATAGAAATAGAAATGAGCAAGCGGAAAAAAATTTAAATGCTAAATATGTGTCGTTTGATGAATTGTTGCAATACAGCGATGTGTTATCTGTACATACAAGTTTATCGCCAGAAACAAAAGAATTATTTAATGCCGCCGCTTTTAATAAAATGAAGAGTTCTGCCATTTTTATTAATACCGCAAGGGGCGGAATTCACAACGAAAATGATTTAATTGAAGCCTTACAAAACAATAGAATTTGGGGTGCAGGGTTAGATGTAACAAATCCCGAACCCATGAAAAAAGACAATCCATTATTAAATATGCCAAGCGTTTGTGTGCTGCCGCATATCGGCTCTGCCACATTTGAAACAAGAAATGCAATGGCCGAAATGGCAGCTAAAAATATTATTGCCGGATTGAAAGGAGAACGGATTCCTTTTCCAATTAACCCTGAAGTATATGATTATTAAATTGTTTTTATAAAAAGGCGTGTAAAACTGTTACAACTAACTACGGTTTAATTTGTTGTTCAAATACATCGTTAAACAAAAGAAAATGAAAGCAATACAGTTCTCAAACTACGGCGATTCTAGTGTATTAAAATTAACGGAAATTGACAAACCTTCGTTTAAAGAAAACGAAGTGCTGATAAAAGTTGGTGCTATTACGGTAAATCCGTTTGACATGAAAGTGCGTTCGGGTTCAATGAAAGATCAAATCCCTACGCAATTTCCAAGTATTCCAGGCTCAGACTTGGCTGGCGTGGTGGATGCGGTTGGAGATAAAGTAACAAGGTTAAAAGTTGGCGACGAAGTTTTCGCCACCACATTTGGTGGAACTTACGCTGAATACGTAGCATTAAACGAGGCCCAAGTGGCTATAAAGCCGTCAAATATTTCAATCAACGAAGCTGCTGCTTTGGCTGTGCCCATTGTTACGGCTTATAGTGTTTTAGTAGAAACTGCTAAACTGGAAAAAGGACAAAAAGTATTAATACATGGTGCTGCCGGCGCAGTTGGCGGCGTTATGGTACAAATGGCAAAAGCTATTGGTGCTTACGTAATTGGCACAGCGTCTGGTAATGGTATTGAATTAGCTAAAGACTTTGGCGCGGATGAAGTGATCGATTACAAAACGCAAAACTTTGCCACATTGGTAAAAGATGCAGACTTGGTAGTAGACACCGTTGGTGGCGAAACACAAGCCAAATCGTTTGAAGTTTTAAAGAAAGGTGGTCATTTAATCAGCATTGTAATGCCTCCGCCTCCCGCATCGGCAGAAAAATTTGGCGTTCATGCACAGTTTATAAGTTCAACCCCTTCTTTCAAAAAATTAGAATTTGGAAAAAAACTAGTGGAAGATGGAAAAATCAAATCTCACATTGCCAAAACATTAAAATTAGAACAAGCAGCAGAAGCGCAAGATTTGGTTTCAAACGGCGGTATAAATGGCAAAGTTGTTTTGGAAATAAATTAGAAAATTGAATACCGTAATTACTAATAATCCGTTGTTGTCAGTTATTTGATAACTACGGATTTATCATTTATTGTAGGAAAGAAAATTGAGGAATATTAAAGTAGTTTCACAAATCAGTATATTTTTTTCCATCCCAAATAGCATCAGCTTTGTCTCTTGCCTTATCCAATAAAAATTTTGACATCACTTTTTTTAATTCCAGCAATTGTGCATCAGGCAATTCAATTTTAAAAAGATTTAACAATTCAACTTGTACGTTACTAAGTGGTGGATTAACAGAAATCATTTCCATTTTATTTAAAATTTAATAGTAAAGTAAAATTATGACAATTGTTACGGTAGAAAAACAGCATCTTGAAAAAATTAGAATTCCTTATAAATCACTCCATCTTTCATTACAAAAACCACATTGCGAATGTCTTTGATATGTACAGATGGGTCGCCTTTTACCATAATTATATCTGCCAACATTCCTTTTTTTATACTGCCTAGCTGGTCGCCGTAGCCAAAAACATTGGCATTTACGAAAGTGGCGGAACGTAGTACCTCACTAGGTTTCATGCCATATTCTACCATCAATTCCATTTCCTTTGCATTGTTGCCATGGGCAAAAACGCCCACATCGCCGCCCATGCAAATGGTAACGCCATTTTTTAAAGCTAATTGAAAACTTTTCTTTTTTGCCGTTACCTTTTCCGGTTCAAGATCAATTCCTTTTTTCCACCCTTTGTATTCCGATGTAGATTCGGTGGCAGCAAGCGTCGGCGTAAAAGCGACCCCTTTTTCTTTCATTAATTTAAAAATTTCGTCGTCGCCGTCATTGCCGTGTTCTATGGTGGAAACACCGCCCAAAATAGCCCTGCGCATTCCTTCTTTTGTTGATGCATGAGCTACTGTTTGTCGGCCGCCGCTTTTTGCAATACTCGTAGCCAAGGCAATTTCTTCAATACTAAATGTGGGTGCAGATTGTTCGTTTTCGCCCCAACGATAATCAGCGTATAATTTTACAACGTCGGCGCCTTTACTAATTTGAGTACGCACTTCTTTCGACATTTCTTCCATGCCGCCCACTTCTGCCGCACCTTGTGGCAAATCAAGGTCGGCATTTTTATAATTGGGCTGATAAGTTCCATTTGCCACAATAGCACGTGTAGCTACAATCATCCTTGGGCCAGGAATTACACCTTTTTCAATCGCTTGTTTTAAACCCGCATCATCATACATCGAACCTTCTGTTCCAAGATCCCTAACGGTGGTGAAACCCGCCATCAGCGTGGCTTTGGCATGGGTTACAGCTCTTGCGGTTCGTTCGGCACGGCTTTCCATTAGCACTTGGTCAGTCCAACTAACTTCATTATAAGGGTGCAAAAACAAATGAGAATGCCCTTCAATCAAACCTGGCAAAAGCGTAGTGCCTTTCATTTCAATAATTCTTGTTGTAGCAGGCAGTTTCAATTGCATAGTGCCAACTGCTTCTATTTTATTTCCTTTTACCAAAACTATCCAATCGGTGTGCATCGTTTCGCCATCAAAAACCCGGTCGGGTTTTAACAAATAAAACGAATCGGTTTGTTGTGCCTGAACCGAGAAATGAAACAATAATATTGGAATTAAAAGAAAGATTTTCATGAACGAAAGATAAGTATTTGACCAATTAGCTATGCTATAAGCCACTCTTTTTCATTTTTTTCCCAAATCATTTCTAATTATTTGCTTCCACAAATATTTTTTAGGGAGATAACTTTTAGAGATGACAATTTTTCACTCTGTCTTCTGCTTGTTTCAATTCTAATTTGCAAAACTTTATCTTGTGTTTGTTTTGAAGAGATATTTTAGTTTGAAGAATCATTTTTTAGGGCCAGGAAATCATTTCCTACACCTAAGAAACTATTTCCTACGGTTACAAAACAGTTTCTTACGCCTAAGAAATAGTTTCCTACTGGTTTCAACTTGCTTTTTTTATTTTGAAACATATTCATACTGTTTCAATCCTTTTTTAACGTATAAACATGGCATAAATAATGGTAAAAAAGATATTTGAAAGGAGATGTGAATGGCTTCTTTAAATTAAAAATGTGTAACACATTTTATACGGCTATGAATTTATTTACTACCAATAAAAAGCTTTGTCATAAGATTTAAAATTAATTTAATAACAAATGCAAAATATGTGTTCTGTCTCAGTTTGAAGTTTGAGCATTAAAAGTTTCAGTGTTTCTGTGCCTCTGTGGCAAATATTGGTTTGCCACTGAGGCACAGAAACACTGAATGGAGGTATTGCTTAATTTTTGCTTTACGATCCAAGCATTAAATTTCAAACTGAGACACTACGAAATATCTATAACCCAATACTTATGTTATGAATAGCTCTCATTACGCTGCCGTTTCTTTCAACACGTTTTTCATTCGTTCTTCCAAGGTTTCATAATCAACAAATCCATTTGCCAAGGCATAAAAGTTGGTTTCATCTACTTGTAACAATACGCATGGGAAACCTGTAATGCCCAATTCTTTTACGATCTCAAATTCATGATAGGCCAATTCCTTGTAAACCTCGTCTTTTAGTTTGGCGTAAAAGTCGTTTTCATCCAGCCCATATTTTTCTAACAAATGCCGATAAGCTTCATCATCGCATAAATCACGACCTTCAAAATTTAAAGCATATTCTAAATCTACAGCAAATTCAACTGCCCGTTCCGGATAAATTTCCTTAAAAATACACAATGCAATGGCCGATTTTTCACTGTTCAAATGCCAGTCACTTTCTCCAGGGTTGTTGACATGCCACAGAAAATCGCTGCCAAATTTTATGCCGGTCAATTCTTCCACCTTTGGATAAGCCGCTTTTATGTATTCGGCCACAGTGCTGATGTGTACTGGCTTTTCGGGCAAAATCATGCCCCCGCTTAATACATCAAAGGCAAACGACTCTTTATAATTGTCGTATAATTTTTTCATAACTGGGCTAAATCCATAACACCACCCACAGTATGCATCGTAGATATAATAAATTGTTGGGGTCATTTGGCAAAGGTAATGGATGTTAAATACGGCATGTTTCCAAAAATCTATAAGTTCTGTTCTCGTTTCAAAAATTATTGGCTATGGTAAAGACCTAAGTTTTTTATCAATAATTTTTTTTAATTTAAGGTTAACAACGGTTAAACAACAAATGTTTTTTTGTTAGCAAATGGCTTTGCCCTTATCTTCATCACCTCAAAAATTTTTAAAATATGAAAAAAGCAATCTTGGCCGTAGTCGCCATACTTTTCACAGTGGCATCTTTTGCCCAACCAGCTCATCGTCACCATCGTAGGCACCACAGGCATCACCGCCCTATGCACCACAAAATGTAAATAATTTACTGCTTGCCTAAAATTAGTAAAGATGTCCGGTAAAATCCGGACATTTTTATTTAACGCAACGAAAGCCCGTCATTGCTATCTGTAAACTATATTTGCAGGCTCGAATGAATCTTGATACGCTGAAGGAACTGTATTTAAAAGACCCCCGCATTTTTCAATTGGCGGACAAGCTTTCTTTTGCCAAACCCGAACAGATTTTTTTGGACGGATTAAATGGAAGCAGCAAAGAGTGGATTGTAAATGCTTTGTTTCAACACAAAAGTGCTTCGCAATTAACGCATTTGGTTGTAATGAACGACCAAGAAGAAGCCGCTTATTTCCACAATACTTTGGAAGCATTAACGGAAAATGCATTGAATCTTTTTTATTTTCCGTCTTCCTTCAAAAACAAAAAAAATTACCGCATTTTAAATAGCAGCCACGTAATGCTGCGAACGGAAGGTTTAACCAAATTGGCGGCTTCGCCGAACCATAATTTAATTATAACCTATCCCGAGGCTTTATTTGAAAAAGTAGTGGTGGCAAAAGAATTATCGGCCAATACTATTTCCATTAAACAAGCCGAAACAATTGATGTAAACGGATTGCTGGAACTGTTTGTGATGCTGGGTTTCACTCGGTCGGACTTTGTGTACGAGCCCGGCCAATTTGCTTTACGCGGCGGTATTTTGGATATCTATTCGTTTGGCAACGAAAAACCATATCGGGTAGAATTATTTGGCAACGAAGTGGATAGCATTCGCTTGTTTGACCCCGAAACGCAACTAAGTGAAAAACGTTTGCTTAGTGTAAACATCATCCCAAATGTTGATACCCAATTTGTAAGCGGCGAAAAGGTTTCATTGATGGATTTTTTGCCCGACAACACGGTAATTTGGTTTAACGATTGGCAGTTTGTAAAAGAAATTTTAGAGGCTGAGGAAGATAATGTATCGATTTTTATGGCTTTGCAAGAAGAAAACAAGGTACAAGAATCAAGAAGCAAGGCGCAAGTAAAAACAGATGAGGAAGGCGAAGAAATTTTATCGAAACATGAAGTGCTTTGGGATGATTTTGTAAAGCCGAAAGAAATAGGAAGGCAGGTTTTTCAAAGGCATACATTACATTTTAACAAGCACGACGACGGACGACGGACGACAGACGACGATGCAACTGGGGTCCGTCGTCAATGGTCCGTGGTCGGTTTCAACACAAAACCACAACCAAGTTTCAACCGCAATTTTAATTTGCTGATTGCCGATCTAAAAAACTGGGAAAACCAAAATTTTACCATTTACTTATTTAGCGACCAAGCCCGGCAATTGGAGCGTTTGTATTCCATCTTTCGGGATTTGAACACGGAAATTAACTTTGTTCCTGTTCCGATTGCCATCCACGGCGGCTTTATTGATTTGGATGTAAAAGCCGTTTGTTATACCGACCACCAAATATTTCAGCGATACCACAAATACCGCGTTAAACAAGCTTTTAGTAAGAATAAAGCGCTTACTTTAAAAACGCTTCGCGATTTAACGGTTGGCGATTATGTAACGCATATCGACCATGGTGTTGGTATTTTTAGTGGTCTACAAAAGGTAGAAGTGGGTGGAAAAATGCAAGAAGCAGTTCGCCTACGCTACAAAGACAATGATTTGTTGTACGTGAATTTGTCATCGCTGCACAAAATTTCAAAATATACTGGCAAGGAGGGAAGCGTGCCCAAAATGAACAAATTGGGCAGCGAAGTTTGGAGCAAGTTGAAAGAAAAGACGACCAAACAAATTAAAGATATTGCCGAAGATTTAATAAAGCTATACGCTGAACGCAAGGCCCAGAAAGGGTTTCAGCATAGTCCGGATAATTACATGCAAATGGAATTGGAAGCCAGTTTTATTTACGAAGACACGCCCGACCAAGCCAAAGCAGCGGCTGATGTAAAGAAAGACATGGAAAAAGACAGTCCAATGGACCGCCTAGTTTGTGGCGATGTGGGCTTTGGCAAAACGGAAGTGGCCATTCGTGCTGCTTTCAAAACTTGTGTTGATGGAAAGCAAGCCGCCATATTGGTTCCGACTACCATTTTGGCTTATCAGCATTATAAAAACTTTAGCGACCGGCTGAAAGATTTTCCCGTTACAGTAGATTTTATCAATCGTTTTAAATCATCCAAAGAGAAAAAGGAAACATTAAAAAAAGTAGAAAGCGGAGCGGTTGATATTTTAATTGGCACACATTCTATTTTGGGTAAAGATGTAAAGTTTAAGGATTTGGGATTAATGGTAATTGATGAAGAGCAGAAATTTGGTGTGGCCGCAAAAGAGAAATTAAAAGTTTTGCGTACCACGGTCGATTCGCTCACATTAACCGCCACGCCAATTCCACGCACTTTGCAATTTAGTTTGATGGGAGCAAGAGATTTAAGCATCATTAATACGCCGCCGCCAAACAGGCAACCCGTGCAAACCGAAGTGCAGGTTTTTAACCAAGAATTTATCCGCGACGCCATTTATTTTGAAGCCGAACGTGGCGGCCAGGTTTTCTTTATTCACAACCGTGTAAACGGTCTTCGCGAAATGACAGGATTGATACAAGGCTTATGTCCTGACCTTTCTATTGCTTTCGCCCACGGTCAAATGGAAGGCGATAAACTGGAAGATACCATCCTCGATTTTATGGATAAAAAATACGATGTTTTGGTTTGTACCAACATTGTAGAAAGTGGTGTCGATATCCCCAATGTAAACACCATTATTATTAACAATGCACATCAATTTGGGTTGAGTGATTTGCACCAATTGCGTGGCCGTGTTGGCCGAAGCAACAGAAAGGCATTTTGTTATTTATTGGCACCGCCATTAAGTACTTTACCTGCCGATAGCAGAAAAAGATTAAGCACATTGGAACAATTTAGCGACTTGGGAAGTGGTTTCCAAATTGCGATGCGAGATTTAGATATTCGTGGTGCCGGTAATTTATTGGGCGGCGAACAAAGCGGATTTATTGCTGAAATTGGTTTCGAGATGTACCAAAAAATATTGGATGAAGCCATTAAAGATTTAAAGCGTAAACAATTTAAAGATTTATTTAAAGAAGAAATTCAGCAGCAAGATGATTTTGTAAAAGATTGTTCTATTGATACCGATTTGGAAATATTAATTCCGGATAGTTATGTAGAAAATATTACTGAACGTTTAAGTTTATATACCCGTTTAGATAATTGTGATAGCGATGTAGAATTAGATAATTTTCATGATGAAATGGTGGACAGGTTTGGTAAAATGCCACCCGAAGTAGAAGATTTATTTATTACCGTAAGGTGCCGCAAAATGGCTGTGGAACTAGGTTTCGAGAAAATGATGTTGCGTAATTCGCAATTAAAATGCTTCTTTGTAAGCAACCCCGAATCACCCTATTTTCAAAGTGAAACTTTTAATAAATTATTGCAATTTATAAATACACAAGTAAATAACGCTAAATTAAAACAGGTTGGTAAAAATGGGATTTTAATTATCGAAAAAATGAATAACATGAATGCTATTTATTTATTTTTAACTAGGATGATTAAATTTGTAAAACAATCTGGAATTGCGAATTAATAAATTTATTCTTAAGGTATAATAAATTATTTCTACCTCAGTTTTGTATTTTAGATATAAGTACGAAATTTAATATCAATATTAGTTTTACTTTATTTTATGTTTTCATTAATTAACCCAAATTGTTATTTTGGAATTGTATAAGTATGCAATATTTTTTTAACACATAGCAACATAGGATAATTTGACAGGCCATTTTAAACGGCTGTTTGCAAGGTGGCATAGTAGGAAGCGAAGCTTCCCATCTAGTATTTCCTATGTTTGAAACTTCATCCGTAAGCAAAAATAAATATTTAACCCAAACCTATGTGCCTATGTGTTTAATATGATAAATTCGATTTTCAGATTTTATTTTGAACGTTATTTTAAGCACATAACTAACTTAAATTAATTAGTTGTACGCTATTTAATAAACACTTGGTATTTTTTATTTTTTTAATCTAAAAAATAAAAAAGACATTTTAATTTTTTAATATCGATAAAATTTATGGAATAACATTATTTGTTAGCTTTTACCAACATAGTGTCAAATAAATAATCTAATTCTTATTTGTTAAAATTAAATAGTATAAAAACTATTTTAATGATAATAAATTCCCCATTTATTACAAAACCACAATTACTTTAAAATTCCGTGCCAATTAACAATAAAAAGAATAAATGTTTTTTTATTTTTTTTTAAAACCTTTTCCTCCTTTTCTTCCGTAGGTGTTTACAAATAAGAATTTTTTTATTCACTATTATTCACAAGTAAACATTTTATTTTATGGAAAAAGAAACATTTTCCCCACCAGTAACCGGCACTGATCAGTTGTCAGTAGTTGGTCAGCAAAGAAGAAAATTATTTAAAATTTTCGGCGCTTCTGCCGCCTTTGTTTCAATAGCTGCTGCATGTCATAAAAGTGACTCAGGAAGTTCAACTACCACAAGTGTAAGTTTAGGAAGCGGAGATATTGGCATTTTAAATTATGCTTATGCACTTGAGCAATTAGAAGCTGCCTTTTATACCCAAGTTATTGCAACTCCTTATTCAGGCATGACCACCGATGAAAAAAGTGGCCTTACAGACATAATGAACCACGAAATTGCTCACCGTGAGTTCTTTAAAAATGCGCTAGGATCAAGTGCCATAGCAGGTTTGACCGTAAATTTTTCTACTATTGATTTTACTAGTCGCACTTCGGTTTTAGGTACAGCCATGGCTTTTGAAGATCTTGGTGTTTCGGCTTATAATGGTGCTGGTAGCTTAATCACAACTGCTGATTATTTGGTTTTAGCAGGTAAAATTGTATCGGTTGAAGCTAGGCATGCGGCTTATATCCGCGACCTGATTACCTATAACAGTTTTGCAGGAACTGATGTTGTAGCCGCATCAAATGGATTGGAAATGAGCCGTACACCTACGCAGGTGTTAAGCATAGCAGGCGCTTATGTAACAACTAAAATCGACGCAAGTCAATTACCTTCTTAAAATCTTTAAATTATGAACTTACAAAATATTTTCAACGAGCTGGAAAATGTAGATCCAGAAATATACGGCCGTTTGGATACCCGCCGCCAAGCTATGCAACAGTTTAGCAAAATTGGGGGTAGGATTGCGTTGGCTGCTGTGCCATTTGCGTTGGGTTCCATGTTATCAAAAGCTTATGGCCAACCAACCAGTTCTGTAACTATCGATGTGTTGACTTACGCATTGAAACTTGAATATTTAGAAGCTGCATTTTATACCGCAGGCGTAGCAAAATCGGGATTAATTGCCTCTGGAGATGTGGCCGCGATAACAACTATCCGCGATCATGAAAATGCACACGTAGCATTTTTAAAGTCGACACTTACTACACTTGGGGCAACCATCCCAGCCGTTCCTACATTTGATTTTACGGCAGGTGGCACTTTTTCTGATGTAATGACCAATTATGCCACATTTTTGGCAGTAGCACAAACGTTTGAAGATACCGGTGTTCGTGCATATAAGGGCCGTGCTGCGGAAATTGTAAAAGGTGGTGCCTATTTAACAGCGGCATTAAATATCCATTCAGTTGAAGCAAGACATGCTTCGCATATCCGTACTATTCGTCGCAAAGCAACGGGTGATGCAACCATTAAATCTTGGATTACCAATGCGGTTCCAACCGTAGCCGGTGTAGCCGCAAGTTATGCTGGTGAAGACAATGTAACACAAGCTGGTTTTACCATTACCAATATTAATGGCACTAGTATTTCGGCTGCAAATGCTAGCGAAGCATTTGACGAACCATTAACAGCAGCGGCAGTATTGGCTATTGTAAAGCCATTTGGTGTAGTTTAATAAATTGAAACGGTTGGATTAAATCACAATAATTTCAATTGTAAAATAGGGTGGTATTAAAAAGCCTCCGTAATATTTAATTATTGCGGAGGCTTTTTTTAATGGCAAGAAAAAACTTAAAAACCTTTGGTTGCAACACCATCTTTAATAGCCTGCAATGCTTTTGCTTCACCCATAATGGCGGCCATTTTGTTGCCTTTACCGTCGTTGCCGGTAGCCATGTAGCCTCCTTTTGCAGTTTTGGTTACTACCGCATCATGCATCGGAACATTTTTTTCCTTTGTTTTTAGGCAGTAAGCTTTAATCATTTTGTCGGTGTCAACTGTTGTTTTTTCGGTCGCCTTCTTTTTTTCAGCAGGCGCCTTTTTTTCTGAATCAGCCTTTTTCTTTTCCATGTTGTTTTGTTTATTTTTTATTTTGAGAACGACGGCAATCGAACATTGCCGCCCTAGAAAGTGAAAGGTAAGGAAAACCTTTTCACATAAAACTCAAGTGTGGATAAATCTTGCAGTTAAGGGTAAAAATTTACAATATTAATGGCTAGTAATGCATTTTTTTATCTAAAACCATCGATAATTAGTTTTATCTCCCTTTTTTATGCGAATAATTCAAATCGAAAATTAATTTATAACCAGGTATTTAGAACTTATTTACTTGCTGATAAACCCTTCTTGTAAATAAATTTTAGGATTTAAATCTTAAACAGCCCTTTAGATAAAGCAATAAAAGCGCTCATTCTTTTTATTTAATTGAAAGTGATAGGCGATTAATTACGAAACAAAAAAGGCTCCAAATAATTGGAACCTTTTAGTTGGGTTATAAAAAATCAGTTGAAACATCGAGGTTTGTCCCTTGCATTCAATTAATTAAACATCAATTTTTGCATACTTGGCATGGGTCTCAATAAACTCGCGGCGTGGTGGAACTTCATCGCCCATCAACATGCTAAAAACACGGTCGGCTTCAGCGGCGCTCTCAATGGTTACTTGTTTCAATGTCCTAAAGTCAGGGTTCATGGTGGTATCACGCAATTGTTCGGCATTCATTTCTCCCAAACCTTTATAACGTTGTATGCTAACACTGTCTTCACGGCCGTTGGCCAATTTTTCCACCCAATCTTTACGCTGGGTTTCGCTCCAGGCATAATGAGCTTCTTTGCCTTTTTTTACCAAATACAAAGGTGGTTGCGCAATATAAACGTAACCGTTTTCAACGAGGCCTTTCATGTAACGGAAAACAAAAGTCAAAATCAATGTCGCAATGTGGCTTCCATCCACATCCGCATCGGTCATAATGATGAGTTTGTGATAGCGCAATTTAGAAATATCCAATGCTTTTGGGTCTTCCGGCGTACCAATTTTTACGCCAAGGGCGGTAAAAATATTACGGATTTCCTCGCTGTCGTAAATCTTGTGTTCCATGGCTTTTTCCACGTTCAAGATTTTACCACGCAACGGCAAAATAGCTTGATAGCTTCGGTTACGGCCTTGTTTTGCTGTTCCGCCAGCCGAATCTCCTTCGACTAAAAACAATTCACATTTAACAGGATCTTTTTCGCTGCAATCAGCCAATTTACCTGGCAGTCCGCCGCCGCTTAAAACACTTTTGCGCTGCACCATATCCCGTGCTTTTTTGGCTGCGGCCCTTGCCTGTGCTGCCAAAATAACTTTTTGGATAATGGTTTTAGCTTCACGCGGGTTTTCTTCCAAATATATTTCCAATGCTTTGCCAAGGGTTGTTTCTACTACGCCGCTTACATCGCTGTTACCGAGTTTTGTTTTTGTTTGTCCTTCAAATTGCGGTTCAGGCACTTTTACCGAAATAATAGCGCTCAATCCTTCGCGAAAATCATCGCCTTCAATTTCAACCTTGGCCTTTTCGAACATGTTTTCTTTATCACCATAATTTTTAAAAATACGGGTGATGGCACGGCGGAAACCGGTAACGTGCGTACCGCCTTCAATGGTATTAATATTATTTACGTAACTAAAAATATGTTCGCTGTAACTGGTGGTATAACTCAACGCAACTTCTACCGCCACATTTGTTTTTTCATCGCGGCCTTCGCAGTAAATGGTAGTTGGCAGCAATGCCTTACGGTTGGCACCGTTATCAAGCATTTCCACAAATTCTACAATACCACCTTGGCTATAAAAATCTTCAGAAAATGCTTTGCCTTCTTCATCCAATTCACGAAGATCGGTTAAGCTGATGCGGATGCCCCTGTTTAAATAAGAAAGTTCACGTAAGCGGCCTTCTAGTATTTCTCGGTTGTAAACAACGTTTTGGAAAATGGTGCTGTCGGGCCAAAATTGGATAGAAGTACCATTATCTGTGGAATCGCCAATAATGCGGACGGCATACTCGGGTTTGCCCTCGTGGTACGTTTGTTCAAATTTCTTACCATCGCGGCGAACGGTTACGTGCAAGGTTGAGCTTAGTGCATTTACGCAACTTACACCCACACCGTGCAATCCACCTGAAACCTTATACGTATTTTTATCAAACTTACCGCCAGCGTGTAAAACCGTCATCACCACTTCCAGGGCGCTACGGTTTTCCTTGGTCATAATGCCCGTTGGAATACCGCGGCCATCATCCGTAACAGTTATTGAATTGTCTTCGTTGATGACAACTTGGATGTTTTTGCACCATCCGGCCAAAGCCTCGTCAATTGAATTATCCACCACCTCATATACCAGATGATGCAGGCCCTTTGTGCCAACATCGCCAATGTACATAGCGGGGCGTTTACGAACCGCTTCTAAACCTTCTAAAACTTGGATGCTGTCGGCGCCATAGCTGCCTTGTTGTTTTTCTTGCTCGTAATTTTCTGTACTCATAATCTGTTTGTAGGCCCTTTGTTGTTGGGATAGATTTGGAAAAATAAATTGGAAAAATCAGTTCCAAATTTTAATTCCCTGCAATCTTGCAAAGTCTGCAAATATAACAAAAAGAAGCCTTTTTGCCAATTCAAATACGTTGAAAAAGAGGGTTTTTATGAAGGTTTTGTGAAAATAAATTTTGCAAACTATTAAAGCGTTTTAACCATGAGCTTTTAGCTGGTAGCTTTGAGCTTTTTGAACTTTTTTCAAGGTTTATATTGTGTAAAAAAGGCGCTTTGCTCATAGCTCATAGCTCACAGCTAATTGCTTGTTTTCATCCTTCAAACAAAAAACCGATACCTCCTGTTCCTGGCTTTTTTTTGCCAAGATGGTCATAGGCTTTTGCTGTTACTTCGCGGCCGCGGGGCGTACGCTGTAAAAAGCCTTCTTGTATTAAAAAGGGTTCGTACACTTCTTCCAAAGTACCGGCTTCTTCACCCACTGCAGTTGCAATAGTTGTTAATCCAACGGGGCCGCCTTTAAATTTATCGATAATTGCCGTCAAAATACGGTTGTCCATTTCGTCCAACCCATGTTCGTCCACATTCAGGGCTTTTAAGGCATGTTGGGTAATGCCAATGTCAATAATGCCGTCGTTCAATACTTGTGCAAAATCCCTGACGCGCCGCAACAAGCCATTGGCAATACGTGGTGTGCCACGGCTACGCCGGCTGATTTCACCGGCTGCATCTACACTAATTTTGGTTTTTAAAATATCGGCGGCCCGTAAAATAATTTTTTTCAAGGTTTCGGCATTGTAATATTCCAGCCTGCTTTTTATGCCAAAACGGCTTAACAAAGGTGCCGTTAATAAACCGCTTCGCGTGGTAGCGCCAATAAGGGTAAATTGGTTTAAATTAATTTGGATACTGCGGGCGTTGGGGCCACTGTCAATCATAATATCAATACGGTAATCTTCCATGGCCGCATACAAATATTCTTCCACCACATTGCTTAATCGATGTATTTCATCAATAAACAATACATCATTGGGCTCCAAAGCGGTAAGAAGACCAGCCAAATCGCCCGGTTTTTCAATAACCGGGCCGCTGGTTTCCTTAATTTTTACACCTAACTCATTGGCCACAATGCGGCTCAACGTGGTTTTGCCAAGCCCTGGCGGGCCATGGAAAAGTACATGATCCAGCGCTTCGCCACGCAGTTTTGCGGCACGTATAAAAATTACCAAGTTTTCAATCAACTGCGGTTGTCCGGAAAATTCTGCAATTTGTTGCGGCCTAATATTGTTTTCAAATTCCTTATCGGCAGAAGAAAGGTTCTCTTTATCGGTATGTAGGTTTTGATTTTGCATGTAATGCGGTAAAAATACAGCGATACCGTATTACAAAGTTGACAGTAATTTTTCGATTTCAAGATGGTTGAACAATGTATTGCTATATTAAATTATTTTTAGATTAATAGAAATTAAATACTTTTTTATTGAAAATATTTTGGCAATCAAAAAAAATATTGATCATTATTTGAATTTTTTAATTTAATTCGCTTGGTTTGTTTTCATAATTGTATCAACTAAATCTAATATGGCTAAAAAAAAGGCATTAGTGTTAGGTGCGTCCAGCTTAGTAGGAAGATACCTATTAAAACTTCTATTGCAAGATGATGCCTACGATGAGGTTACTGTTTATGCAAGAAGGCATATAAAAGCGGTACATAACAAATTAGTTGAAAAAATTATTGAACCACAATCATTTGATAGTTCGGTTAATGCAGATGATGTTTTTTGTTGCATCGATTCTACCATTAAAAAAGCCGGTAGCCAATCGGCATTTGAACAATCAGACTTGGATTTTCCATTAAAGGTTGCCAAATTGCAAAAAGAGAACGGATCCTCAAAGTTTTTGTTAATTAGCTCAAGAAACGCGAATGTAAATTCAAATAAAATTTATGATCAGGTAAAAGGAAAAACGGAAGATGCGATAAAGAAACTAGGCTTTTCCAGTTTGTACATTTTTCGGCCAGCCCTTGTAACTGGCAGTAAAAAAGAAGAGGCTTTCAGACAAAAAATTAAAAATTTCTTATTCAAAGTTGCCAACCCGTTATTGATTGGACCCTTAAAAAAATACCGCTCTGTTTCAGCCAAAGCATTGGGCAGAGCCATGATTTATTATGCTATCAAAAAAGAACCAGCTACAAAAATTGTTTTATCAAATGAAATAAAAGAATTTGAACTGTAATTTATTTAAAATAATTTTAGGGTTTATTTACGATTATTGAACGCTAAAATTAGCTACATGAAAATTGGCATCATCGGATCAGGCGTTGTGGGACAAACCTTGGGAAATGCATTTTTAAATGAAGGCCATGACGTAATGTTAGGCACAAGGAATATCACAAAAGAAAAAGTGGTAAAATGGCAAAAAGCTAATCCTACAGCCAAAATTGGCGATTTTGAGCAAACTGCAAAATTTGGTGATTTATTGGTTTTGGCAGTAAGGGGAGATGCGGCCGAAGAAGCAATTGAATTGGCTGGTATTACCAATGTTACAAATAAAGTAGTGATTGATACCACAAATCCGTTAGAAAAACTAAACCCGCCACAAAACGGTGTGCTTACATTTTTTACGCAGCAAAATGAATCGCTGATGGAGCGGTTGCAACTACTTGCGCCCAAAGCTAAATTTGTTAAAGCTTTTAGCAGCACTGGAAGCGCAACCATGTATAAACCAGCGTTTCAAGAGAAGCCAACCATGTTTATTTGTGGGAACGAAGCCGATGCCAAACAAACCGTTACCGATATTTTAACCGCCTTTGGTTGGGACACTGCCGATATGGGTACGATAAGAGCTGCTGTGGCCATTGAAGCATTGTGTATTTTATGGTGCATCCCCGGTTTTTTACACAACAGTTGGGGGCATGCTTTTAGGCTATTAAAATAACTTTACTTTGTCGGACGTCATGGTCAATTGTCAATGGTCAATAGTCAATGGTCAATGGGGTCAATGGGTCGATTTGCTAGGTCTTGAAAGATAATTGAAATTTTAAAGAATAGCCCCGAAATTTTTCGGGGCTATTCTTTAAAATTTATGCAGTAAAATTAAATAACTTACAACCTAATGACTTAATAGCCATTGATTTATTTACTATTTCTTCGTTACCCTTAAATCAATCCTGCGGTTTAAGGCACGGCCTTCGGGAGTTGCGTTGCTTGCAATAGGATGTTCTGGGCCATAGCCTTCGGCTTTTAACCTTTCAGTACCTGTTCCTAAACTTACCAAACTTGCAGAAGCAGCATTCGCACGATCCTCACTCAACTTTTTATTGGTTTCGGCGCTTCCTGTGCTATCAGTATAACCGCCAATTTTTACCATTGCAACCGGGAATGCTTTTAAAATAGCTGCAATATTTTTTAACTGGTTTTGGCTTTCTGGCGTTAAAGTGCTTTTGCCGGTTTCAAAATAAAGGCGGTCGCAGCTAATCCAGCCATTGGTTTTATTTACCGTGTCTACGGATAAGCTGGCATCGCTCAAAAATTTAATCAATTTCGCTTCGGTACTGTTTTCGCCAGCGGTAATAAAAGTGCTGTCAGGCAATTTTAATTTGGTGATTTCGCCAACGTTGTAAATAAAATTACCGGTAGCGCTATCTAATTTTCCTAGACTTGCTGGGTTTGCCATTACGGTTGCATCGTCGTGCGTTTCGCCTTCTTCTTTTTCGCCAGTATTTACGGTGCCGTTTTTAATATCCCAAATGTTACCTTTTGTAACGCCATTTGAGTCGTTTTTAAAATAGCTTAATAAAAAAATGGCCAAAATGGCAAGGATGACGGCCACGCCCAAAATAGGTATACCACTTGTTTTTTCAACTGCTTCTTCGTGATGCGTTTCGTGCTGCATATCTAGAGATAAAATTTTTGCAATGATAAAATTTTTTTGCCAAGCTAGGATGCTTTTTGAAAAAAAGCGTTAATTCTTTTTCTTAAAATACCTTCTTTAAAAACATAACTTAAGGCACCAACCAATTTTTAAGCTGGTAAGGCAGGCGCTAATGGTAATAATAAGTTTGCATCGGGGCAATTCAACTGATAATAGCCTTTTTGCAAAGCCGCACATACGCCGGGATAATCACCGGTTTTCATTTGCATATCGATAATTATTTGAAAATGAAGATGTGGCGGCCAATTGCCATTTTCTGCCGGCGTTCCAAAATGGCCGATGCAAATGCCTGGACTGATATAATTATTTGGCTTTAAATAAGTTAAATCGGCCGGCGAAAGATGACCATACAAGGTGTGAAAAACAAATCCATCCAATTGGTGCTGCAAAACAATAGTGGCGCCATAATCGCCCTTGTGATTGTTGAAAGCAAAACTATGCACCGTTCCGCCCAAAGGTGTAAAAACAGGCGTACCAGCCGGCCCCCAAATATCAACGCCTAAATGAATGGTTCTAGGCTCAGTTTCTTTTTGTTGTGCATTAAAAAGTGGACTATGTTGGTATAATTTTCTGTTTTCTAAATATCCGCCAATGCCAAAAGCTGCGCCAGAATTGGTTATTTGTTGGTTAATATAAGTAGAAAGACTATTTACATCCGCCATCAAATCCGACGATATATTTCCATTTTGGGTTGATAAATCAAGCGTAATCAATCGTTCTCCTTTATTTAAACGTACAATAGGTTTTAAAAAAGGTTGATGTTTTTTTATAATATTAAAGAAGTCTATTGCTAGCATCTGGAAATATACGAATTATTGACTAAGCGTTTCGTTCATGATTTTTAATATCGAATCGATTTGTTGTTTTACCACAGGCAATTGCTGTTTTACCAACAGAGAATCGCCCTTAAAATATTGCCCTATTAAATTGGTTTGTTTTACCTGAAGGTCAAGATAATTGGCCAATTCTTGCCGAACTTTTTGCTGGCGTTGGTTTAAATGCAATTGTTTGGCTTGCGCAATAAGTTGCCTACCTTTTTCCCAAGCGGGCAACATAACAGTATTAATTTGGGCCAAACCTTGCGTAGCATTGGCTGTTACCAATTTCTTTTGTGCACCTAAGGCTTTTTGTTCCTGTTCGCTTATTAGTCCAATTGCTTTTTGAAATGCCTTGGTATCATCGCGGTTCAAATAAAGGAAAGCAGCCGACATTCCAACACTAATTGCCAAAACAATCGCCGAAAAAATAAATATATTTTTTTTTAGGCTAACAAACCAATACAATAAGCAGCCAAATGCAACGCCACTTATAAACCCACCGATAATAGCTGCGTTATCAATTTTTTTATATAGGCTAAAACCTAGGTCAATAATAATAGTTAACCCGATTATGAGTGAACAGCCTTTGCCGCTTCGATTTTTCAATGGAATTGCCAATCAATAAAACAACAAAAGTGCCAAACAGTCCAAAAATAGACCCCGATGCGCCTGCACTTACGCCTTCGCTATTCCACCAAATGCTTATAAGACTAGCTAAAATTCCAGTAGAAAAATAGGTAAATAAATAAGCCCAACGGCCAATTGTTTTTTCTAAGAAAATACCTAGCTCAAACAAAACGAATATATTTAATGCAAAATGTACGAGACCAAAATGCACAAACAAATTGGTAATTAGCCGCCACCAATCGCCGCCCAGTGTGTAGCTGCGCATGTTGCCGCCCCAAGTTAAAACATCTACCGCGGTTGGCTCCATAATGCTTAAGCCGCTGCCGCACATGGCTAAAAAAAATGAAAGATTGAGTGCAATCAGTATAAAAGTAATGGGCGTGTTTTGTAAAAAAAGCCACAAACGCGGTTTAAAGTTGGGCTGCTGCATTTTTCCGTTACCACTATAATTTATTTTTTTTACTAGCATGGATTTTTTTTCGAATAATCTACAAACAGCGTTTTAACTGCTTGAAAAGCATATTGTTAATAAAATTATTTACCGAATTTTTTTAGTTGTATTTGGCACTGTTTTTTAAACAATTTTCCATAAAGAAGATAGCATGAAAAAGTTAGGTATCATTATGTTTTTAGGATTGGCAATAATATTTACCGCCTGCAACAGTACAAAAGTAACCAGTAGTTGGAAAGCACCCAGCGGTCCAACGCATTTTAATAAAATTATAGTAGATGCCATTTTACCGTTGGCCCAACAAAACCTTAAACCGGTCATTGAATCGGAACTCGTAAAATCGCTGCAAAGCAAAGGAATAACTGCTGTTTCGGCCTACCAAACCCTAGGGCCAACCGCATTTAACAACAACGAAAAACAGGCTTTGAAAATGTTAAAAAAAAATGGTGGCGATGCAGTGCTAACAGTGGTTTTATTAAATAAGGACAAGGAACAAAATTATACGCCCGGAACGGTTGGTTATCAACCTTACGGAATTTATTACGGTGGTTTTAGGGGATATTATCACACACTTTGGGATAGGGTTTATACGCCTGGCTATTATACCACCACTAGCAATTATTTCTGGGAAAGCAATTTGTACGATTTAAATTCGGGTAAATTGATGTATTCCGTACAATCAGAAACTTTTGATCCATCCTCAGCGCAAAACTTGGCAACCGGTTACAGTAAAAAAGTAGTAGATGACATGGAAAAGCAAGGGCTGACCAATAAGTGATAAAATCCAAATAAAAAATCAAAATCCAAAATCCAAATTCCAAAAACCAACAGAACTTTTATTTAAATAGCTTTTCATTCGTTGGAATTTCGATTTTTCTTTTTTGGATTTTCCTTTTTTGAATTTTCTTTATTTGGGATTTATTATTTTGAATTATCCCATATTTGCTTTTTCTTGTCATATAAAAATAAAACACGTGATAGGCATTTTAGGAAGCGGAAGCTGGGCAACGGCTTTGGCCAAAATTTTAACCGATAATAACCTGGAAATAAATTGGTGGCTTCGCCAACAAGCGTCCATCGACCATATTATAAAACGCAAGCACAACCAGCACTATCTTTCTTCTGCTTATTTCGACGTGTCGCAATTACGGATGGATTGTAATTTGGAGGAAGTGATCAAAAAAAGCAATACGGTATTGGTTTGTATTCCTTCCGCTTATTTAATCCCGCTTTTTGAAAGCCTGCCAAAAAATATTTTTGTTGGGAAACAGATTATTTCTGCCATTAAAGGCATTTTACCAAACGATAAACACCAATTGCTAAACGAATATCTGGCGGAAAATTTCGAAGTAAAACCACAAGATTATTTTAGTTTAATGGGCCCCTGCCATGCGGAAGAGGTATCGGCTGAAAAGCTGTCCTATCTTACGTTTTCGGGCATCAGCAAAGTAATGACGCAACAAGTAGCCAGCCATTTTGAAACATGGTATTTAAACACGGTTGTTAATCAGGATGTTTGGGGTTCACAATATGCTGCGGTGCTAAAAAACATTTATGCGGTAGGTGCCGGCATTGCACATGGATTGGAATACGGCGATAATTTTTTGAGTGTTTATATTGCGAATTCGGCCAACGAAATGGTGAGGTTTATAAAAAAAATAGCCGAAGTAAAAGGCGGTGGACGGATGGAAGATGGCAGTAAGCAGTCTACGGATATCAATATACAGGCGGAGTCAGCCAACCGCCAACCGCCAACCGCCAACTTGGAAGCGCCTGAATATGCAACTTCTGTTTATTTGGGCGATTTATTGGTAACCTGTTATTCGCTGTACAGCCGAAACAGGACATTTGGTAACATGATTGGCAAAGGTTACTCCGTAAAAGTTGCTCAATTGGAGATGAATATGGTGGCGGAAGGTTTTCCTGCCAGCAAAGGTTTGTTTGAAACCAACCAGCACATTGGTGTAAATATGCCAATTGCAGAAACTATTTACAAAATTTTATGGGAAGGAATGGAAGCCGGCGAAGGTTTTAAGGATATTGAAGATGTGTTGAGGTGATCAGATGGCGGTGGGCAGATGGTAGTAGGCGGTTGATCAATATTCCCATTCCTTTTGTTAAACCGCCATCTGTCAACTGCCCACCGCCATCCATTTATTCCTGCACATACACCCGCTTCACCCGCTGGCCAATGCCCGTCATAATTTCGTAAGGAATGGTGTCGCACCAAGTTGCTAATTGTTGAATTGGAATATTCAGCCCAAAAACTTCAACGGCGTCGCCAACTTGCGCATTTGGAATGTGGGTAATATTGATCATGGTCATATCCATGGCAATGCGGCCAACAATCGGTGCCATTTTTCCGCCAACAAAAACACTTCCAACTCCATTACCCAAGCTGCGCCTAAAGCCATCGGCATAACCGATGCGGATGGTAGCAACCAAGCTATCTTCCTGCATAAATTCACTGCGGCTGTAACCAACCGACTCGCCCTTTTTTACCTGTTTTATTTGAGCGACTGTCGTTTTTAAAACGCTTACATTTTGTAAAGGAATTTTATTGGCAGAATCAACGCCATACAAGCCAATTCCCAATCGTACCATATCCATTTGCAAATTTGGATGACGGCTAATGGCCGCCGTATTTGCTGCATGGCGGATAAAAAAATAGTCAATTTTTTGCTGCAAGTTATCACAAGCATCATTAAAAACCTGCGCCTGTTGCAACGTGAAATCATCGTGTTGTGCATCTTCGCTAGCTGCTAAATGTGTAAATGCAGATTTAACTTTCAGGATTTTTTGCGCAACCAATAGCTCGCCCAACTTATCAACTTCAAATGCTTCAAAACCAAGCCTATGCATGCCCGTATCCAATTTTATATGCACCGGATATTCGCTAATGCCTTGTGTTTTGCAATAGCCTAAAAACGATTGTAAAATGGGAAAAGAATACAATTCCGGTTCCAAATTATGTTCAAACAAATTTTCAAAAGTGGCAGGTTCGGGGTTCATCACCATAATAGGTAAACTAATTCCGGCACGGCGCAGATCAACGCCTTCATCTGCATAAGCAACCGCCAAATAATCAATTTTGTTAAATTGCAATTGCTTCGCAATTTCAGCGCCGCCGCTGCCATATCCAAACGCTTTTACCATTACCATAATTTTGGTAGTTGGTTGCAATAACTGGCGATATTGGTTTAAATTATAGGTAAGCGCAGTCAAGTTTATTTCTAATACTGTTTGGTGAACTTGCTGTTCTAATTGGGCTGCAATCCTTTCAAAGCCAAAAATCCTAGCTCCCTTCAGTAAAATAGCTTCATCCTGAAACTTAGATATAGTAAGGGTTTCAAGGAATTTTTCAGTTGATGGGAATATTTCGGTAGTTATTTTTTCGGCTTCGAACAAATAGCTGAAATGGGAAATTTTGTTGCCGATACAAATAATCCGGTCAATACTTTTTTGCGCTAAAAGCGAAGCTACTTGCGTGTATAATTCCAGTTCAGGCAAATTGCTTTGGTAAATATCTGAAAGGATAACCGTTTCTTTTTCTGATTGTTGTTGCTGCTTCAAATAATCAAGCGCAATGATGAGCGAAGAAATATCGTTGCTGTAACTATCGTTGATAAGGTAGCAATTATTAATGGCTTTCTTCCATTCCAGCCGCATTTCCACGGCATGCAAACCCAACATTCCTGTTGTGGTTTTCTCATCATCCAGCCCCAAAATTTTGCAGGTGCAAAAGCAATGCATGGCATTTTCAATAGCGGCATCGTCAGTAAATGGGATTTGGAAAGAAAACCTTGCGAAATGTGGGGTAAATTCAGAAAAATGGAAAATACCCGAAATGGTAGTTGTGGCGGTTTCTTTGTTTAGTTCCAATATTTGAACGATGGCGTTTTCATTCTTGCCCCAGTTGAAAATGGGCAACTCCAATTTTTTTGCTGCTTCGTTTATCAGTGAATCGTCTGTATTGCATATCAACACATTTACTTGTTTGAACAATTGCAACTTCTCATCTAGTTTTTGCGCTTTGCTTTCAAAGCCTTCATCATGTGCAGTGCCGATATTGGTTAAAATGCCAATGGTTGGTTGAATGATTTTTTCAAGATTTTCCATTTCATTTGGCAATGAAATGCCCGCCTCAAAAATGCCCAAATTATGTTGGTCGCCCATTTGCCAAACGCTTAACGGAACGCCGATTTGAGAATTGAAACTTTTTGGGCTACGAACAATATTAAAATCATTTTGCAACAATTGGTTCAACCATTCTTTTACAATTGTTTTTCCATTACTGCCCGTGATGCCGATAACCGGATATTGGAATTTTTTGCGGTGATGAACAGCAAGCGCTTGAAGTGCTTTTAAAGTATCTGCAACTTCTATGAAACCTGCGTCAGGAAAGGGTTTCAGGTCGATTGTATTTGAAATTACAAAACTTCTTGTGCCTTGGTTATAAGCTTCCAGCAAGAAATGATGGCCATCCCTTTTCGCCGAAGGCAGAGCAAAAAAAAGCGTTTCCGCAGGAAAAAATAATTTACGACTATCAACCGCCAAATAATTGATGGTTTGGGAAGTAGCGCCTTCAATTTCAGCGTTTAATATTTGGGCAATTTCAGGAAATAAATACATTGAATTAAGAAAATAGTATGCGAATTGCTTTTTAAACCGTTTAAGTTTTAGTGGCTCGAAATGTTCCTACGGAACGAAAGAATCGGTTGTAAATGTATCTTTTTTTTCTGCCAACAAAATGTTCCGATGGAACAAAAACACCGTTTTGTTTGATGAATCCAATATCTTTAAAGAATCAGGTTGCATCTACATCCTTTTTCTTTGTTCCATCGGAACATTTCGTTGGTAGCACTCGAATAAAAATTGCGACGTAAACGCTCGTTCCGTAGGAACATTTCGTGTTATTAAATTTAAAACAGGATCGTTTCAGCAATTAGATAAATTTCACAAAATCATTAAATCATTGAAATCCCATAAATCATAGTTCAGATTTCCTTGCCGCATAAACCGAATATCCCATTGAAACCGCTAAACAAGCCACAATAACCGCCAAAGAAATACCGATAGAAATATGCACATCGAAAAATTCAATCAACATTTTTATGCCGATAAATGCCAGTACCACCGCAATACCTTGTTGTAAATATGCGAATTTATCGACCGCACCACGCAGCAAGAAAAACAAGGAGCGAAGCCCTAAAACAGCGAAAATATTACTGGAATAAATCACCAAAATATCATCTTGCGTAAAAGGTATTTTTGGCCCTTCGCGAACCAACGAAACCACGGTTGGGATTGAATCTAACGCAAAAACAATATCGGTTCCACCCAACATTAAAACCACTAATGATAGGTTGGTAAAAAAGGTTTTGTTGTCTTTTTTCAACCATAATTTGCCTTCGGGGTTTTGATCGGTAATATTCAAAACCTTGATAAGCCATTTATAAATCCTCGATTCGGCAGGATTGTAATCGTCGCCCTCGCTACTGAAAAAAAGCTTGAATCCGGTATAAACTAAAAACGCCCCGAAAATATATAGAATCCAATGAAACCGATCGATGAGGCCAACGCCCAACGCAATAAATAAAATGCGAAAAACAATAGCGAGTAAAATACCAATCAAAAGCACTCTACTCGCTTCTTTTTCGCCTACTTTAAAAAAAGTGAAAATGAGGATGAAAACAAAGATGTTATCGATGCTGAGGCTCCATTCCATTAAATAAGCAGTAATGTATTTTATAGCAACGCCGCTGCTTTTTTCGTACCACAAAAAAGCAAAAAAAGCAATGGACAAGCCTACCCAAAAAAGCGTTTGCCACAAAGCTTTTTTGATAGAAACTTTTTGGTGCTTTTTGCTAAGCAAGCCAAGATCGAACAACAACGCCAGTATTATGACACCGCCGAAAACGATATATGAAATTTGGGTTGTGTTCATGCAGATACAAATATAGATTTAGTTAAGTTTGTTTTGCAAGCTTGCCATAAATGAAGGACGCCATTATTATGCCACCGCATATTTCCGCTTTCTACGCCATTGAAAAAACAAGCCAGCTAAAAATGTAACAGCTAGCGGCAAACCAATGTTCAGCCATTGCCAAAATGTTTTGTCCGCCTCAATTTTTTTAGGATCGAGCATCCGCAAAACATATTCTTTGCCGCGACTTTGTAAAATGCCGCTTTCGTCGGTAAAGTATTCCAAACTGTTCAACAAAAAATCTTTATTGGCAAAATTGTAATTGGTGTATTGATTGGTACCCATTGGCAAAGGGCCGGTTTTTGTATAGGGATTTAATACCCAATCGCCATTTCCCGTCACCAAAATTTTGCCATCGCCCGTTTTACTTTCAGCTAAAAAATCGGAACCATATTTTTTCATCGTATCGATTTGCGCCTGTGATATTCGATTGGCGTACAACGATTTAAACTGTCCTTCCAACAACATAGCCAGCGGGATATTTTTGTCTTTCCACAAACTGGCGTTGTCCATTTGTTTTAAAACTTCCACTGTAACAATTGCCGGCGAACCAAGCTTTCGACTGGTATTTGAAGTGGAAAGCAACACTGTTTTTTTGACGCCGTTGGCTTGAACGGTATCCAAACTATTGGGAAATTGCATTACCACCGCATCCATATTTTTTACGATCGGATTGTTTGAACTTGGGTACAACAATGGAAAATAAGGCCAAGGCAACAATTCAATTTGCGGTTTATCGCCAATATTTCCAACCACCTGCGGAATAACATCGCTTTGCAAATCTTCTACCAAATCTTGATTGATGCGAACGCCATATTTAAATAACAAATCGTCTAGTTCCAGTCCACGGTCGTAAGCGGTAAAATCTTTTCCGCTGTGGCGAAGGCTGTCCAAATCGGCATGCAACACATCCAGCAAAAACATCACTTTGCCGCCACGCATCACATATTGGTCGATTTTTAATTTTTCTTCGTCGGTAAATTTTTCAGTTGGCTTTACAATCAGTAAGGTTTTTATAGAGTCAGAAATACCTGGTTGTTTTTGTAAATCATACAAAAAGAAACGGTATTTGCTATCCAGTGTACTATGCAAATCATAGGTTTCTGGCCCTTCCGGTTCACCATTGCCAACGGCGTAGGCCACAATAGGCGTTGTTTTTTTTGTTAAGGAATAAATGGCGTTGGTAAATTGATATTCAAGCAAAGCTTCCGCATTATTGATGGTTTGCAATTGCTCGTTGGCGGCATTTGGGATTCAAGAAATTTTTATTGCTTTGCCCCTGCAATAAATTAACCGGCGCAATTTGCCCTTGATACCGCACCAAAGCCACCGGATAATTATAAACAGCTTTGGTGGCTGTTTTAGTAATTTCTTTTTGTTCTACGCCCACTGTTTTTAGCCAAGCCGCTTTGTCAAAAACACTGTCTGGAAAAGGATAATCAGCCGAATCGTTCACAAAAGTTTCAGGGTCAACAAACCGAAAAGAAAATTTGCCCTGGCTTTCAGCCTGGCAACGTTCTAAAAAAACATTGGTACTATTTTGCAATTGCCTGAAACCTGCGGGTAAATTATCGCCTTGCAATAAAACATCCACTTCCACTTTGTCATCCAATTGGCGCAGCATTTTTTTGGTAGGTTCGCTTAACGTGAACCTTTTTTCGGCTGTTAAATCGAGTTGCCAATGCAACAAATTAGCCAAGCAATAAATGCCCACGGCAATTGCGGGAAATAAGAGCCAAGCTATTTTTGAGTTGAAAAGTTTATTCATAAATTAAATTCCAAATAAAGAAATTTCACATTCCAATTATTGTAAATTTTGATTTTTTATTTCAGCCGACAAATTGGATAGAAAAGATCGGTAATAATATCATGTTTGTAAAAATTGGCAATAAGTAGAGGTTTATATTGTTGGAATTTGGAATTTTTTTATTTGGAATTTGAAAGCACCCTTCTCGTCGCAAACAAAAACAACCCTGCTATCAACACAAAATAAACCATGTCTTTCAATTCAATTAATCCACGGCCAGCGCTGCGATAATGGGCTTCCAAACCTATTTGGCCGATATAATAATCGCCATTTCCTTTTAGTGAAGGGATATGGCTAAGCGCTGAAAAGCCATTGTACATCACAAAACAAACCACAGCACTTATTAAAAACGAAACCACTGCATTATTGGTAAAAGTGGAGCAACAAATACCGATAGCAGTGAAAACCGCGGTAGTCAATAATAATCCAATATAACTGCCGGCAATGCCGCCAACATCAACTTGGTTGTCTACATTTCCCTTCACCATAAGTTGTTGAATACTAAATACATAAATAAGCGTAGGCAACAAAGCCAACAACGAAACGATGAATGCCGACAAATATTTCCCCCCAATTATTTGTGAAAGCGTAAGCGGTTTGGTTTTTAATAGCTCCCAAGTGCCGCTCTTAAATTCGTCGGTAAAGCTGCGCATTGTTACGGCTGGAACAAGCAGCAACAACAGCCAAGGAGCAAGGTCGAAAAATTTATCCATGGTGGCGAAACCGTAATCCAGCAAGCTGGTGTCAGGAAAAACAAACAAAAAAAGCCCCATCAATAATAGGAAAACAGCAATGGCCAAATAGCCAGTTAGGCTACTAAAAAATTGGCCCAATTCTTTTTTGCAAATGGTGAACATAAATGGCTGGCAAGATAAGTGTAATGCTATAAAAGGGTTTCTTAAAAATAACATTGTTCAATTTGCGATTTGTAGTATTAAATAATATTTATTTTTAGTTTTGTAGAAATATGCCTACAACTACTTGATAATGAGAGATTTTTAATGCTTTAATATATAAAAATTATTTTTTTTTGATTAAATAATCCCGTTATTTTTGATTTTTATAAATAATTTGTTCACCCAAAAATCCACACACTTATGCGTAAGCTCGTGTCTTTTTTGTTCTTATTTGCCACCTTTAGTGCCAATGCCCAAAATTTTACGCCGGGCAATATTGTAGTTGCAAGGGTTGGAGATGGCAATGTAGTGTTAAGCAGCGGAAAAGCTACCCCTGTTTTTTTAGATGAATATACCCAAACGGGTATTTTTGTTAGAACCTTAGCCTTACCTACTGCTGCTTCGGGTAGTAACAAGTCTTTAACAGGTAATGGTAGCTCGCCTTTGGAAGCGGCATTGGCTGCTAGCGCCGATGGTAGATATCTAACAATTGCTGGATACGATGCAGCACCAAATTTAGCCGGTGGAACCGCTGTTGGTGGAATAACATCCGGGGGAGCGGGTATTGATAATTCATCCCCAATTACAATTAATAGAGTTGTTGCTCTTATTGATTATGCTGGAAATATTAATACCCAAACAGCATTGACCGATGCTTTTGATAAAGCAAATATCCGTAGTGCAGTTACAAACAATGGTACCGATATTTGGGTTTGTGGTGCGGTTTATTCCTCTGCTACTGCCAGTGCTGGCGTTCGGTATACAACTTTAAATGCGACTACCTCTACTAAAATTTCCAGTAGCTTCGATAATGAAAGGGCGATTCAAATTGCTAATAACCAACTGTTTGTAACAGGCGGAGCAGGAAGTTATAAAACAGTAAATACACTTGGAAACGGTTTGCCGGCAACGGCTAGCCAAACGGCAACCAATTTAAGTGGCATGCCGAGCGGTAGCCAAACTTCACCGATAGCCTTTGTTTTTTTTGATATGGATCCCTCCATTCCAGGACCAGATCTTTTATACGTGTGTGATAACGTAAGTCCCGATGACGGAAATCAAGGACTAAAAAAATATTCTTTTGACGGTACCACTTGGACAAACCGCGGCCGGCTAAGCAATAAATGCGATGGTGTTACTGGTTATATTGGTTGTGATGGAAAAGTAGTTTTATTTATAACGGCCGATGTAACAACCAGTTCTTATGACGCCAATAATAAAATTTATAAATTAATTGATAATAGCACATACAATGCTAACATTACAGGAGATGGCGCCGCTATATCAAGTATTGCAACGATGATTGTTGATATTCCTGGGGCAAATAAAGCCTTTCGTGGTATCCAAATGGCACCCGGCCCTGGGCTAACAATTACAAGCACAACATCAATTTCATCTGGAAATTACAATAAAATAACCATAAAAAGCGGCACAAACGTAACACTAGCGGGTAATATAGCTATTTCAGATAAATTGGTGGTAGAAACTGGAGCTACATTGGATTGTGGCAATTATACCATCAGTTCCATCACCAATACAGCTGGTTATTTTGAGTTGCAAAGTGGTGCCACACTAAAAATTGGTTCAGCAAATGGTATTACTGCAACCGCAGCTAGCGGTAATATCCAAACTTGTTTGAGGCGGTTTAATAGCGGCGGCTTTTACGAATACAACAGTACCGTCGCCCAAAATACCGGGGATGGTTTGCCCGCAATTATTTTGGGAAATTTAACGCTAAACAATAGTGCAAATATTACGCTTTCATCTAGCACAAAAATAAGCGGCACCATTAATTTTAATGCTGGGCGATTATCAACAAGTGCTGGCAGCCTTGTTACAGTAACCTCATCAACACAATATAATAAATACCCAACAAGTTATTCCCAAACTGCTGAAGAAGCGAGTTTTATTGATGGACCAGCAAAATTTGAAAGTATTTCAACTACTTATCAGATTATTCCAATCGGTAAAGGAAATCATTTTGCACCCATTGGTATTACACCATTTAACAACACGCTTAAAACTTATAATGCTGAATATTTTTCAACTACGCCAACCGATTATCTAAATATTATCGGTGGTCTCGACCATATCAGTAAATTAGAGTATTGGGATATTGGTTGTAGCGCTACAAATAATCCGGACATGGATGCAAAAATTACTTTGTATTGGAGCCTAAATAGTACAGTAGGTCATAATGGTGATGATGCTAATGCATTACCCGACCTTCGTATTGCGCACTATATAAATACTGGTACTGGCACAAAATGGCAAATAGATGGGGCTGGATCGCTGGGTTTTAATACCACCGGAAATATCAGTTATGGAAAAATTTCAGCCAACGACAATGCTACGCATTTCTCGCCATTTACCTTAGCCAGTAGTACTTATAGAAATTTATTGCCTATTGAATTATTAAAATTTACTGCCGTAGCATCAAACAATGAAGTGCAATTAAAATGGCAAACTACAAACGAGGTAGACATGGATTATTTTACTATTGAACATTCGCAAGACGGCCAAAATTTTACAAGTGTTAAGAACAAATCTGCACTAAATAAAACGGTTATAAATGATTATACAATTATCGATGGAAATCCATTTCAGGGCTTAAGTTTTTATCGCTTAGCAATGGTTGGTAAAAACGGTAAAAAAGATTATTCGGCCGTTGAAAAAGTTTGGTTGGGCGATAAAGGTAAAATGTCGCTGTATCCCAATCCAGTAAAGGATTTCATCTATGTTAAATTACCTAGTGCAAACGGGATTTTATCATTAACTGACCCAACAGGAAAATTACTAAGAACGTTTAAAGTTGATAATGATTTGATGTGGTTGGATATACAAAATTTGGCCGCCGGAACGTATTATGTTCTGTACGAAGATGTGGGTGGGAAGATGAATTTGAAGTTTGTGAAATTGCCTTGATCATTTAGTTACAAGCCATTGGAACTGTGGCTCATCGTTTCTTTTTGTTCACTAATTCGTTACCTTTGAAAAACACAAACCGTAGAATAGCAACTTACGGAAGTTATTTTATACTTTTTATAGTTCATTAAATGCTAAAGAACAAGAAAAAATAGATTATATTTTTGAGCTTATTAAAAACGTTAACCAGGTTCCTAAGCGCTTTTTTAAACATTTGGAAGGAACAGAAGGTCTTTATGAAATTAGGATTGAATATGGAACCAATATTTATAGAATTATCTGTTTTTTTTACGATGGCAATTTGATAATTCTTATCAATTCCTTTCAAAAGAAAACACAAAAAATACCAACTGATGAATTAAAATTGGCGAAAAAGTTGAAGAAGGAATACTTTCTAGAAAAACAAAACGGCTTAACAAATGGAAAAAGAAAATAAAATTAAAATGTGGGATGATCATTTGGATGAAAAATATGGAAAAGCTGGAACACCATCCAGAACAGACTTTGAAATAAAAGCACACGTTTTTATTGTAGGAGAAATACTAAAAGAAGAACGGACAAAGGCTAATTTAACGCAAGCCCAGCTTGCAGAAAGAACCGGCAAAAAAAAAGCTATATTTCCAGGATTGAAAATGGACGGGCTGATATCCAACTTTCAACATTTTATAGATTGATAGAACAAGGTTTCAATAAAAAGCTTGAAATTTCAATCCATTAATTTTACATTAAAATAAAATACTTAACAAAAAGTGGACTAGTTTTCTTGTCCACTTTTTGTTAAGTATTTTATAAAATATTATAATTCAATTAGTAATGTATAAAATAATTACCTAAAGCGTATAAAAAGAAGCCCAAAGAAATTGCCCAAAAATAAATTTTGTATGCCGGATTAGTGATTTTTCGAAAATTATAAATTGTATAACTTGAAACCAATGAAGTGCATATAAAAATCAATTTCATAAAAATTTCTGGAGTATTTAGTAGGCCAACAGCAATAAATTCATTTCTGGAAACTACATTCAAATTTCTTCTTAAAATGAGAGTTTTTTGTAAGCAAAATGTATCTCCATTAGCCATTGATATCCAATTATATGGCATATAAATATCCTTTCCGATAACTGGTTTTAAATAATGCTCTTCATGGCTTTGCAGACCTAACCTACTACTAGCAACACGTTTAGAATAAGTGCGATCATAAATTTCATTTGTGCTAACTGGTTCAAAAACAAATGAATCAAGCAATACCAATAAAATAAGTATTAGGTTAAAAATGGGTAATATAAGTAATGCTTTGTCTTTCAATTACTTCATTGTTATTGTTGATATTTTTATTAGTCATCTCTTATTCCTCAAACTTTTCCGGTCGCATCATCGGAAATAACAACACGTCTTGAATACTCGGTTGATTGGTCAATAACATACACAAACGGTCGATGCCAAAACCAATACCACTGGTTGGCGGCATCCCATATTCTAAGGCACGAAGAAAATCATGATCGATAAACATTGCTTCGTCGTCGCCACGTTCCATCAGTTTTACTTGTTCTTCAAAACGTTCACGCTGGTCAATCGGATCATTTAATTCGGTATAGGCGTTTGCCATTTCTTTGCCGTTTACCATCAATTCAAAACGCTCCACCAAGCCTGGTTTACTGCGGTGTTTTTTGGTAAGCGGACTCATTTCTACCGGATAATCAGTAATAAAAGTTGGCTGTATGAAATTAGCCTTCGCATTTCTCCCCAAAAATTTCATCGATTAATTTGCCTTTGCCAATATTGGGTGGAACGCTGATATTCAATTGTTTGCATACATCACGCAAACCAGCTTCATCCATTCCGCTAATATCAAAACCAGTATATTCTTTAATGGCATCAAACATGCTGATGCGTTTGTATGGCGCTTTAAAATCAATTTCTTTATCACCCACCATTACTTTGGTAGTACCGTTGGTGGCAAAAGCAGCGGTTTCCAGCAATTGCTCCGTAATGTCCATCATCCAGATATAATCTTTGTAGGCCACATAAAATTCCAATACGGTAAACTCAGGGTTGTGCGTACGGTCCATGCCCTCGTTGCGGAAGTTGCGACTGAATTCATACACCCAATCAAAACCACCAACCACGAGTCTTTTTAAATATAATTCGTTGGCAATCCGCATATACATGGGTACATCAAGTGCGTTGTGGTGCGTGCTAAACGGACGAGCAGCCGCACCGCCCGGAATGCTTTGAAGCACCGGTGTATCTACTTCCAAAGCGCCGCGTTCGTTTAAAAACTGACGGATAGCATTCATCAACTTAGTCCGTTTTACAAACACTTCTTTTACCTGCGGGTTTACAATTAAATCTGCATACCGTTGGCGATAGCGGAATTCTGGGTCGGTAACTTCATCAAAAGTGTGCCCTTCTTCGTCGCGTTTCACAACGGGTAAGGGTTTCAGGCTTTTTGCCAATAAGGTCAATGTTTTGGTATGAAGCGAAGTTTCGCCGGTTTTGGTAATAAAAACATAACCGGTTACACCAATAAAATCACCGAGGTCAAGATTGTGTTTGACCAAGTTTTCCCAAAATGATTTATCCTCGTCTGGGCATAAATCATCGCGGCGAACATACAATTGTATAATGCCTTGGCTATCTTGTATTTTTATAAAGAAAACTTTGCCTTTATCATTAATGCTCATAATGCGACCAGCCAAAGTTACATCGGCAAATTGTTCTTTTGTTTCTTCCGAAAAAGCTGCTTTTATATCGGCCGAATAATGCGAAACCGGAAAAAGCGGGGCGGGGTATGGATCGATGCCCAACGCTTTGATGTCTGTTAATTTTTGTCTGCGGATAATCTCTTGTCCTGATAAATGTTGGCTCATGCCTTGAAATTTTCTTTTGAAATGAGCCGCAAAAGTAGGCAAACGCATCCAGTCAGTAAGTCATTAAGTCAACAGATCGTTATGCAGATGATATAGGATCGCCCGAAATAAACTGATAATTGGATTGTTTTTTAATGTTTACCCAACATGAAATTTACACCAAACTGAACGTTGGCGGCATAGGAACCTATATTTAATTGTGTAAAATAAGTAACCGGATTTTTTGTGATGTGGATTGTTTGTGAAAAATAGGCTGGGGCAAATTGCGATTGATTGCCCACATACGTTGCATGCGAAACCAGTACACCGTCAAGTGCCACTTTATAACCGACGATTATGCCCGTGCGGCTTTTCCAATTGAAATCGAAATAACCACCCAATGTTTTTGTCCAGTTGCTTTTTTCAACAATGTCAACGGCCGTGTCAGGCAACGATTTTCGAAAAGAAAGATAAGCGCCAAACTCATGCTGGATGGATGTTTCAAGCCCTATTCGCCATTCAAATTTTCCATTTTTTGATGGGATTACATAATTTATGCCGCCATTAAAGCCACAGCTACCAAAAAAATTATTGCCACCGGCAATATGGATGAGTGTATCAATTGGCGCAGTGCGAAATAATTCCGCATTTGTTCCATAATATTCTTTTACGTGATAATTTCCCAAAGTGAGGTTTGCCCCATAAAACGCTTGGAATTTACCGAAATTCCGGGATTGGTGCAAACTGCCATTAAACGCCGAAACCCCATCTCGCCAAAAATAATTGGAACCACCCGCAGTAAAAAGACCAGTGGCATAAGTGGCCGTTTTTATTGAATCGGATTGCATTGGAATAGCATGGTAATAATTAGTGGTGGAATTAAACGGACTCATGTAATAAGCTGGTATTCTGCATCCCACCAAAATAATTACAGCCAACAAAAAGATGTAGTAATTTTTTTTCATAGCAGCATTTACAGTTATTGCTTTTAGTTTTATTAAAGAACAATAATGACAAAAAAATGCTGCCTGTATATTTTTATTTCTGTTTTTAACAATCAGCTTTGCGATGTTTTAGCAACAAATATTTTCACCAAAATAAAAAATAAAATAATCTCGGCAATTATAGTAAGCAAATATGGAAAAGAATCTGCTACGTATTTACCCGAAACCCAATAAAATAATAATGCTGCAATGGAGCAAACACCGCCTGTTAAGCTAAATCCCCATTTAATTAATTCCATTCGCTGGTAGGCTGTATGAATGGCATTGCTAGATGCGGTTATATTTGGGCTTATTTTATTCCACAAATAAATATTCTCAATAATATCGCACAGCCAAGATATTAATTGTAACCATGCCAATGTAACAAATACGGCTTGCCCCCAATTGGTTGTCATTTTGGATGCTACATGCATACAGCCAAAAAAAATGGTTCCATAAATGCCGGGCATAAATAAAAAATCAACCAACAATTGTCCTTTTAATGCTTTTAATGTTTTAGAAGATTGCGGTTGTGGTAATGCATAAATGCCTTTTATGATGTGCACGATTTCAATCGCAGTAGCCGCAAATTCGAGATCTAGAATACTAAAACGACGTTCAATTACATCCAATGTATAAAACTGTTTTCCTTGCCTAGCCATAATAATTGTTGTGATGATAGACAAGCCCAATGCATTGCAAAACCAAATCCAACTAAAATATAATTGTAGATGCATAAATGAAATTTAGAATTAAGAGTTTAGAGTTATGAATTATGAGTTATGAATTATGAGTTATAATTGAACACTATATTTAAAATTTAAGGTTTAAAATAAGATTTTAGAGTTGATAATAGAATTTAAACTTTATATAAACTGTAATCCATTTTTAATCAAAAATTGCTAATTCTCGATTCATAACTCCTAACTCCTAATTTTTAACTCTTAATTCTTAACTCTAAATTCTAAATTCTAAATTCTTAACTCTCAACTCCTCCCGGTTTGTTTTTATTTAATTCCACTTGCATACCTGCGTATGTATCTTTATACTCTTCCCAATTAAAATTAATTAAAAACTGCGTAGCAGCTTGCGCACCAAGGATAAACATTTGTTTTTTATCATCATCTGACAAAAAGAAATTCAACCAATTAAAATCAGCCAAGCCAATAGTGCCAACACCTTTCGAAAACACCTTATTTTTTAATTGAAAATCTTTGTCATAATAATTCCGGATGGTATTAAACATACGGCCGAAATACCCAAATAAACTCCAGCTTTGTACATGTTTATCTTTATCTTCTGGCCGGGAATCATCTAAATCAATACCAAAAGATGGCAACCGCGGCACAATTACTTTCGGATTATAAAATATATTTATCGGGAAATTAGACAGAATTCCTCCATCAACAAAACGGGCTGTTGAAGGCGGATCTAATTCATTAAAAGTATCTTCCCAATATTTTTTAATGTTGTCTGAACTGCAGGGAATATCGTTTATAAAATACGATTCAAAAAAAACCGGAATTGACATGGACGCCCGAATAAAACCTGCCGGACTTAAACTGTCCATTGTTTCAGGTTCCCTAAAAAGGTTACACATTTTTGGGAATTCAATCTTGTTTTGTGTTACCAATTCGGAAGTAATAAAAGTAACATCACCAGTTAAATCGGTTAAGCCTTGTTCATTATCTACACGCAAATGCAAGCCTGGTATATCTCCCGTAGCTTTTGCATTTAAATCTTTTACGGTGGTTACGCCATTTTCGGCAAGCCTGGCATAAATCCAATCGTATAAATAATCGCCGGGATTTATTCCAAAGCCGGCATTTTTTAGCCGCGTTAAAAGACTGGCTGTGTAAGCGCCTGCAGCTCCCAATAGCAATAAATAAAATCCGGTTAAAACAAAAAACAAAGTAGTAAGTATCGCCAAAGGCTTGTAAGTATGTTGCAAACCAAGAAAAATGATATTACCCGCAGATAAAAATATAAATATGCCAATAACCAATAAAATCCAGTTTTTTACTTTTTCTTCGAAATTTTTATGGGTGATAAAATTTTTGATTAACCATCGTGCAAAAGGATGTCCATCCACCAAATTAAAGAAATTAAGATCACAGATGTTTTTTAAAATAGTGAGCGATTTTGTTTCCGTTTTGGTGCCGATCACCGTCATTAAAGCGGTATTGATTGCCCCGGCGCTGGTACCTGCCATGCGCAAAAAGCGGATGCCCATCTGCTCTAAAATATAAGTATAGCCAACTAGCGCCACTCCCAACACGCCACCGCCTTTTTGTACCAAATTCACATATTGGTGGCCTTCATTGTCCAAAACGTCTGATACAAACAAGGTGCTGCTGCCTTCGGGACCAAATTTTGAATGCAATTCATCCAAGCAAGCTTTTACTTTTCCATCATTCACAAAATCATCAACTGTTATTGGACCGGCATTATTTTTCCCACGATTATTGGAGGCAATCATTTGCTTGGATTTTTCAATCACCTAATATAAATGATAGGTTTTACAAATACAAGATTTTACGGATAATTATTATTTGGGTTTTAATATGGTTGGGCGCTATTTGGTAAGATTGTAGTGAGAATTGTATGTTGCAAAAAAAATCACGAAGCTGCGAAAAGCTAATAATAAATTAATAAATTAACTCGTTACTGATGTCTGCGTTTTCCACGGGACAAAAAAATGGTCAAACAATGTTGCAGTTTGACCATTAATGAGTTAGATGAAACAATTTTAGTCATCCAAAATTTCGTTCAGCAATCCACCCAGCAAAGCACCGCCCAACATGCCGCCCAGCGATCCGCCACTTCTACCGCTATTATTGGGGGCTGGATTAAAAGAGCTTGCTTGTTCACCATAATTAAAATCTGTCAATACCCAATTGTTAGATGGATCGTTCACCGGCTCTCCACAGTAATTGCATTTCTCGTTGGTGGTATCGCCGTACGGAGCACCGCAACTGGGGCATTCGTAACTATACACCGTTTCTTTCGGCGGCGTTTTTAGCGCAGCAATGTTTTTAGACAATACCATGCTACAATTCCGGCTCACCATGTCATCGTCAAGCATGCGTAGTTTATCGCCCATTTGTATGCGGCGATAAGTAACCGTTACGTCAAACTGTAGTTTTAATTGATCAGCTTCTGTTCTATAATTTTGTAGCGTTACGTCGTTCAAATACAACCTGTCAAACACAATATTCGCCATCGAAGCCTTCAACTTTAACAGCTTGTCAATGGTTGGTTGGTCGGCAAAACGTGTTAATTTCTTTTCATTGCCACCGCTCCACACTTCCATAATCTGCATAAATATGTTTGATATTACATCTTCAATGCGTTGTACCGAAAACAGTCCATCGTTTTTAGTGAGTTCGTGTAAGGCAGGATCGTGGGTTAAATTGCTGGGTCCGTTATAATCTTCGTCTTGTGTTATTTCACTCAATACCCAGTCGTAGCCAGCATTGTTGGTAAGTGTACCGCAATTGGCGCACCTACTAATTTCACCCATTTTAATATCAAAAGTAGCCCCGCAATTCGGGCAATTGTCCGAGTTGTACAAATTTGCGCCAGCTTTCGCATCGTTGCGTTTAATAAATGTCCAATATTCGGTATCGTTATCGCCCTTGTAATTTTCGTTGAACTGTGGATATTTATCGCTTACAAACGAATCGTCCATCGAAAAAGTGATGGCCACGTCGGCAGTTTGGTAATTACCGTCCACATTTGTTTTTACCACTTGTATGTTGCGGATGTTGATGTTGCTGAGCATATTTGATTGCGACAGCTTTTTCATCATCAGAAACTGAGCGGTGTAGCGCTGGTAAACACCGTCCGAGATCCATTTACGCACCTTGGTTAAATCTTTTTGCTGCCAAGCTTCTTGTATACTCATAAACGACGATTCCACTTTCGCCACATTTAACCCTTCGGGAAAAGATGTTGGCTGAACAGGATTAAGCGTGGATGAAGAACCCACAGGCGGCATTCCACTCTTGGAATTTCCCTTGTTTTTGCCTTTCGCCAAATAATAAATAACCAAGATGATAATAATGATAACGATAATAGAGGGCGAACCTCCACCGCCAAAACCGCCACCGCCAAAGCTGTGCGAGCCGCCGCTACTATGGCTGCCACTGCTATGCCCTCCGCCTCCGCCTGCACGTGCAAATACTTTTCCAAGCATGCAGCAAACGATAAAAAGTAGGTAAATAATTTTTTGTAAAGCGGCTATTACAGCTTTCATGCAAGCTTAATTTTAAAAAAAGTAATTAAGTAATTGGTTATTAGGTAAATAAGTTGCTAGCTTTTGCGCTTAATAAATCTAAGCTAAATTACTTATTACCTAAGTGCCAATTACTTATCAAGAAAATCAAACATTTCGATTATCCAATTGGTGGCGGTGGCGGAGGAACATTATTGAATATCGATGAAATTTCTGGAATGGTATTAGCGGCGGCCCAACCCGGCATGCCAGCTTTCCATATCAACGATTCGCGGGTGAAAGAACCGTTTGTGGCCATTTGTTGCAATTGGTCGGCATCAAAAGGGCCGGTTTGTTTGCCGTTTGCCGCCACAAAAAATTGAACCGTAGGTGGCAAAGGCGGTGGGGCAGGGGGCATGGCTGTGGTAGTAGCGCCTTGGTTCATTTGGCCAAAGGCGTTGCTAACCATATTGCCAATGCCAAAACCCATACCAACGCCAACGCCGGCACCAGCAATGCCGCTTGAATTTTCGGCCGCTTTTTCCACGCTATTGGCTACCCTAAATTGGGTAAGTTTTTGCATATCGATTTTGTTAAGCCTTGAATAATCAAAAATTTCTTTTTTGATATCATCCGGCATCGAAACATTTTCTACCAAAAATTTCGTGATTTTCAAACCGTATTCCGCAAAATCGGCATTCAGCTTTTCTTGGCAAATAGAAGAAAGATCTTCGAGGTTGGAGGCAAATTTTTCGATAGGTAAATTGCCGGAGGCGGCAGCGTTCGTAAATTTCGTTACAATCATGCTGCGGAGTTGGCCGTTTATTTCATCGGTAGTATATTGACCTTCGGTACCGGCAATTTCTTTCATAAACTTGCCGCCATCGTCAACACGGTAAGCAAACGAGCCAAAAGCCCGTAATTCAATCATACCAAATCGGTCATCGCTTAGCGTGATGGCATTTTTGGTACCCCATTTTTGATCAACAAATTGACGGGTGCTTACAAAAAACACATCGGCCTTAAACGGGCTATTAAAACCATACTTCCAACCTTTTAAGGTAGAAAGTACGGGCATGTTTTGTGTTTGCAGGCTGTACATGCCGGGTTTAAACACATCGGCAATTACACCTTCGTTCAAAAAAACGGCTTGTTGCGATTCGCGAACCGTTAGTTTGGCGTTCATTTTTATTTCGTTTTGGAAGCGAGGAAACTTCCAAACCAATGTGTCATTGGTATTATCTTGCCATTCAATAATATCAATGAACTCGTTTTTAAGCATGTTAAACAGTCCCATATTAGAATTATTTTGAAGGATAAAACTATAAAAGTTTTGATATCTGTTGCTTTTTTTTTAAAGATTAACGTTATGGGTTTTTATTTGATGGCTTGCAGTGAGTAAAACATAATTTCCATCAATTTATATAATCGTTAATAAAATGTTAACCATAGGTGTTAAAAAGGTAAGTATCTCTATAAAATGAACTTTTTTGTAAGGAGATTTGACCGTAAAAATGTAATGATAAGCATTGGAAAGCCTGGAACAAAATGTTTCGGCATAAAATTTTTATAGGAAACTAAGCCCGTAGACTTCAATTAAATCAGCCATTATTGCTCAGATTACACACTAACCGAATTTTTTTTATATTGTCTTTTCAAACAAAAGCAAAAGTGTTTTTTTAAGAACTGCGATAAGACCGTATTTTTATAGGCGAATAAAGGTTGCCTTACAAGCACCGCTACTGTTGAGAAAACAAGAACCTACATACGTACCAAAATGTAAAACCGAAGTGATACACTCCGCAAAACATAGACAGCAAAAGGCAATTAAAAAAGCTATCGGTCAAAAAAAATATACTTACAAAGTTGCAGCCGTTACTTACAACGAAAGCGAACTGGTAACAATGTTGAAAAATCGCGTAGAAGTAGGCTATATTTATTTGTATAAACAGTACGGAGACAGCTTGCTTGGTAGCATTTTAGAAATAATACCCGATTTTGATTTGGCCAGCACCGTTTTGCAGGAAACATTTATAAAAATTTACCACAATATTCATGATTATAATGAAACACAAGGTAAGTTGTTTCCATGGACGATGCGGATTGCCCATAATTTGGCAATTAACATGTACCGCAGCAGTGATTTTCGCTTACGGCAACAAAGCATAAATAGCATAATGGTATTCAATAATGGGCCCGCGACATCGAAAAACATTGGTTATATCGGATTACGTAAGCTTTGTGCCAAGTTAAAGTACAAACATTGGGAAGTGCTGGAGCTTAGTTATTTTAAAGGGTTTGCCCCTAAAGAAATAGCATCTATTTTAGGTATCTCAATCTTTACCGTAAAAGTTAGGATCAAGTTTGGCTTATTAGCATTAAGGAAGCTAATGGAAGAGGCATAAAACTTTATCTATTCTTTCAGTCTATTTATCAAAAAACAACAAATGGCCCGGCAAGATTTTGCTTGCAATAAAAATATTCGCCAACAACTTTCAATAATGAGCAGCAATTAAAAAAATTGGGATATTTTTAAATTGCGATATGAAAACACGCTTACTATTCCTACTGTTTGTATTAATAAATGCCGTAGCATTTGGCCAGCTTAAAATAAATGCCGTAGGAACCAATACCACTTGCCAGCGGGCACATGGCCATAATTTAAATGGCATTAATATAGGTACGGGTAAAATAAAAGCAACGGCAACCGGTGGCCAACCCCCGTACACTTTTTCTATTGCAGGAAATTATACCACACCAAGGTCACAAAACAATGGTTATTTTCCCCAGCTTTTTACCGCCACCTATAAAGTATCGGTAACCGACATAAACGGCTTATATAGTGATACCTCTATAACTATTGCTGCCACATTGCCTATTCCAAATATTGATTATCCCATATTGGGCCGGCCTTCTGGTTGCTCAACTACTGATGGCACCATATCCCTTCATACGCTTAGCGGCACGCCGCCTTTCCTGTTTAGTCTCGATGGAGGTTCAACTTACAGCACCGACAGCGTATTTAAAAATTTAACGCAGGGCTTTTATATGTGCGATGTATTGGATGGTAACCAATGTATGTCTTTTTCGTGGGAAGGTTACATTAACAGTCCTGCGCAATGCAAAATTACTTCGGGTCAGGATAAAGTACTGTCAGCTTGCAATAACGATGCCGACCAAGAAATTGTGTATGTTTATCCAACAACCGATTCGGCTATCCAAATCTCTTACGACGGAATCAATTATCGGAAGCCAAATTTTGGATATTGGAAAGATACGGTTTCCAATTGGGGCGGTGGCGTTCATCTCATCTATTTAAAAGATACCATAACCGGCGAAACTGCACGGTCGGCTATTACGGTTGGTAAATCTTGCGTGTTATATATCACATTTATTAGTACCGATGCTTCTTGCCAGCAAAACGATGGTACCTTAACCGTTATGGCAACCGGTGGAACACCGCCATATACCTACACGTTGGATGGTGACAATTACCAAACCAGTAATGTGTTTACAGGTTTGGCCTCAGGCGGTTATACAGTCACGGTAATGGATGTGAGTGGTGCAATTTATTCTGGTGTCGGTACCGTTTCAAATAAATGTCCGGCGGTAACCTTAACAGAAATGGATGAAACATGTGGTGGAAAAAATGGTACGATAAAAGCTTCGGCAGTAAAAGGCACAAAACCTTATTTGTTTTCCATTGATGGAACTAATTTTCAAACCGATAGCATTTTTACCGGATTGGCCCCTGGAAAATATACCGTTACCATTAAAGATGCGTTAGGTTATAAAGACAGTACAGCCATCACCGTAAGTACCGTGTGTATACAAATCCAAGTAAATGTTGGACGCGAATATTGCAACAATAAAAATGGTTCAATCATTTTAACCGCATCTGGCGGCTATTATCCCTATCAATATTCTTTTAACGGCGGTCCTTTTCAAAGCAATTCCTACCTAAATAATTTAGGTGCCGGAACTTATACTTATACCGTAATGGATGCCAAAGGATCAACTAAATCGGGTACAGCAATTGTAACAGACACTTTAACTGGCCCCAATGTAAACTTGGGCAACGATACCACGCTTTGCGCAGGGCAAACTTTAAAACTTGTATTAAGTAATCCAAACACCAGCTACCATTGGCAAAATAATTCAACCGATAGTTTTTTTACAATTACAAGTGCCGGAAAATATTGGGTGGTAGCTTCTAATAAAGATTGTACCGCTAGAGATACCATCAACGTACAATATTTAAGCTTGGGAATCGGCAATATATTTCAAAATCACGACACTACCACTTGTATCGGCAATACAATCACTTTAAATGCCGGCCACACCGGCGCTACTTTTCTTTGGGACGATAACAGCACCAACCAAACCAGAACCGTAAATACCGATGGTAAATACTGGGTAAAAGTTAGCAACAGCAGTTGTTCAGCTTCTGATACGATAGCTTGCCATTTTGTGCCCGGCCCCATTATCGTTTTTCCTTCAGACACATCATTATGCAACACGCGGCAGTTGATTTTAAATGCCGGCAACATAAATGCTACCTATTTGTGGAACGATGGAAGCATTAACAGCACGTTGGTAGTTACAAAGGCCGGTACTTACACCGTGGCTGCCACCGCAAATGGCTGCACCACCCACGATACCATAAAAGTGACAATAAAACCAAACCCGCAAATTGCGTTGGGCAACGATACAACCCTTTGCACCGGACAAACCGTAATGCTAAATGCAACCGCACAAAATCCCATAGGGGTGGCAACTTATTTTTGGCAAGATGGAACTACTTCACCATTTTATACGGTTAATAAAAAAGGAAGCTATTCGGTAACCGTTTTGGCAAACGGCTGCGATACCACCGGAAAAATTACCATTAACTACAATGCAAAACCGGTTGTAAATATTGGTGTTGATACAACGCTTTGTAATGCCGACAAATTGGTATTGAACGCCACCTACCCGCAATCCAGTTATTTATGGCAAGATGGGTCGTCGAAACCCAGCTTTACGGTAACTACGGCTGGTATTTATTCGGTTGATGTTACCAATTATTGCGGCACGGTTAAAGATTCTATTACCGTACAGTATGAAAATTGTGACTGTGTTTTTTATATCCCGTCGGCATTTTCGCCCAACGGCGATGGCAAAAACGATGTTTTTAAACCAAGTTACAAATGCTTTTTTACTGATTATAGATTGAACATTTTCAGCAGGTTTGGAAAAATTGTTTTTTCATCTACCAATGCCGACACCGGATGGGACGGCATGATAAACGGGCAGCAACAGCCCACCGGCGTATATGTGTGGGAGATAAGTTACTTTGATACATTTACCAATAAACCAGTGAAGAAAACAGGAACGATGATGTTGCTGAGATAGGTAGTAGTAAAAGTATCCATTACTATGTTTCTAACAATTATTTCTCCATTTCTAATGCAAGGATTCTTAGCAGCTAAAATCGTTGAGACAATGTTAATGCTGTTTGTGGGTATATTTGGAAAACTGAATCTGATTTAGACGGTTTTCATAAAATAAGTCATTCTGATTGCTACTGCTCATCACTATATCTACCATCTTATACGTTATTGCCGGCTATGTTTTACTGGCAATTATTATTTATTTTATCCAAGAAAAATTCATTTTTAAACCCGAAAGACTGTCTCCCGATTTTGAATATAAATACGATGCGCCTTTTAAAGAAATTAATTTTGAAGTGGAGCAAGGCGTTACCATCAACGGCTTGCATTTTTTTACCGCCAAGCCAAAAGGGATGATTTTATATTTTCACGGCAATACCCGCAGCATAAAAGGTTGGGCAAAATATGCCAGGGATTTTTATCGCTACCAATATGATGTGGTGCTGGTGGATTATCGCGGTTTTGGGAAAAGCACCGGCAAACGCAGCGAAAAAGACATGTTGGCCGATATGCAATTTGTATACGATACGCTGATTGCGCAATACCACGAACAACATATTATTTTGTACGGCCGCAGCATGGGCAGCGGTTTTGCTACCAAAGTAGCTAGCGATAACAAGCCGCGTTTCCTTATTTTGGATGCACCATATTTTAGTTTTAAAAAAGTGGTGGAAAGATATTTGCCTATTTTTCCGGCCAATTGGGTATTGAGATACAAGCTGCGTACCGATTTGTGGATCAAGCAGGTGCAATGCCACACCTATATTTTACACGGCACAAAAGACAGGCTAATACCTATTAGCCAAAGCGAGCAATTGCAGGCATTAAATCCAAGAAAAATAACCCTCATCCGCATACACGGCGGCAAACACAATAATTTGCCCACTTTCCCTGAATACCACAGTTTTATAAGAGATATTTTGTTGGAATGAACACCTCACCCCCGCCCACTCTCCGCAAGTGGAGTAGGGTGCCTCTATCAAGGCTTACAATTGTTTATTCCGTTTTCCGTTTGTTTTTCTTGCTTCTTGTTACTTGTTTTCTTGTTTCTTGTTTTCTCGTTACTTGTTTTTTCTTGTTACTTATTTTCTTTTACCTTGTTTTCTTAATTTCCTTATTAATTATTTCTCATTTCTTATTCCTTATTTCTAGTGAAAAAAACAATGATCTGGCTGATTATTATTTATCTCGTCTTTTTGCTTTCCTTTTATTTTTTTCAGGGTTATTTCTTTTTCCAATCGGTAAAATTACCCGCCAATTACGTGTTTCAATTTAAACAACCTTTTAAGGAAGTACAAGTAAAATGGGACAATGAAACAACGTATGATGTGGTTCAATTTCAAACAAATGTTGAAAAGCCAAAAGGAGTGGTTTTATATTTTCACGGCAACAAAGAAAACATTAATCACTACGAAAGCCATAGCGACGATTTTACTAAAAACGGCTACGAATGTTGGATGGTAGATTTTCCCGGTTATGGAAAAAGCACCGGCAAACTAACGGAAGAAAGTTTAAAAGAACAGGCGCAAATGCTGTATAAAATGGCCCGGTCAAAATTTGGGAAAGACAGTATTATTATTTACGGAAAATCGTTGGGCACGGGCGTTGCGGCCTATCTGGCATCAAAAGTAGAAAGCAAAATGCTAATATTGGAAACGCCTTATTATAATATGGAATCTTTATCGCGGCATTATACTTGGGTTTTGCCGGTAAGCCGGCTGCTAAAAGTAAACTTAAAAACAAACGAATATATTTCTATTTGTAATGAGCCGATTGTAATTTTTCATGGTACAAGCGATGGAACGGTACCGTACAGCAACGCCAAACGGCTTGAAAACGAACTAAAAAAGGGAGACCGCTTTGTGACCATCGAAAACGGCACACATAACAATCTCCCAACTTTTAAATTATATCACGAAGTGCTGGATAGCCTGTTGAAATAGTTATAAGTTATGAGTTTCAAGTTTTAAGTTATGAACCATAACTGAAATTCGCAACTTATAACTCTAAACTTATAACTAACTACGGTTTCGCTACTGGTTTTTTATTGCCTGCATAAGGCACATACACTTTTTTGCCAGTCGAACTTAAATAATAGCGGCCTCCATTTGGCCCGATATAAATTTTTTCACCTTTAGGGCCTTTCATTCGGTCGTCTACGTTATCGTGGTATTTGTCGGGCGCTTTTGCCGTAGTTTTCATTTTAAGACTATCTACCGGTGTTAAATGGGTAGGAATAACTTTTTTTGCTTGGCCAAAGCCAATAATGCAAACGCAAGCCAGCGAGGCAAGAATCAATAGTTTTTTCATATTGGTAAATTGTTTCAATAAAGATGCCATTTTTTGATCAAACAAGAAAATTCCCATTCTATTCCAAACGATAACTAATTTAGAGCCCTTATTCAATGGAAAATACAAATGCTATTATTGTTTTATCCGGTCCGGTTGGTGCGGGCAAAACAACTGTTGCAAAAAAGCTGGTTAACATTTGGGAAGAACCCATCGTTTGTATTGAAGGCGATACTTTTTGGCATTTTATCGCCAAAAATAAAAAAGACCAAAGCCCGAAAGATGGCTTTATCATGGTTATGAAATCAATGGTGGCGGCAGCCTTGCCTTATGCAATGGATGGTTATCAAGTTATTTTAGATTTTGCGGTGCCGCCTTGGTTTTTAAGGGCAACTTTAAAAATTGCCAACTTCAGAAATGTTCCGGTTGATTATGTGGTAATTAAGCCAAGCGAAAAACTTTGTATGGAACGTGCAGCAAACCGTACAGAAGGGAAAGTTGATGATTATACACCTTTTCAAAAATTATATTCCTCGTTTAACGAAGTTGGTCAATATACTATTTCGTCCGATACTGATGATGTAACAACCATTGCAAAGCGAATTAAAGACGGCCTCCAAAAAGGAATATTCCGGGTGTATGATTATTGAATATTTTTTCAAGCAGTTGTATCTTAACTTGCTGGTGTTCAGCAAATTATACTAGTTTAATAACGGATCAATCGGATAGTTTACAATTTCCGCGTATTCTTTTCCCAGCGATTGTACGGCATCTTTCCAAGCTTGTTCAGGATTTGGATGAAAAACCAATTCTTTGTTTGCCATCCCCGCCAACCAGCTTTTTTCACGCATTTCTTCGGCTAACTGGCCGCTTCCCCAGCCGCTGTATCCAAGAAAAAACCGGATTTTAGCAAGGTTTAGCGTATTGTTTCTAATATGCGCCAAAACGGTTTCAAAATTGCCGCCCCAAAATATGCCGTTGCCAATATTTTGTCCGTCGGGGATAATATCAGGCATCGAGTGTACAAAATGCAAAGTATCAGTTTGCACCGGGCCACCTGTAAAAACCGGGATCGGAAAACCCTCCAAATCGCCCAACAGCTCGTCTAAATTATTTTTATTGCGCCGGTTTATTACAAATCCAATCGAACCATCTTCGTTATGGTCGCACAAAAAAACCACCGATCGCATAAAATTTGGATCCTTTAAAAACGGATCTGAAATCAGTAAACTACCTGTGCTTAGTTCATTCATAAAATTAAATTACGAAGCAGTTTTGACGCAGCCAATTTTTTTTATTTTTTTCCATGTATTGCAATCAAAATTGGTGATTAATGCTGCGCTTTCAAAACAAAATTGATAGGTTATCCAATCATTATTGTAACATGCTCTGTTAAAAAAGAATTTAACAACAGCAAAAGCAATAACCAGTAAGCATTTAAGTGCAGCAACCAACTATTTTTGTAGCCATATTTTTTGCATGAAAAGAATTTTCCCCGTAATTATTGTTTTGATCACGCTGTCGGTTGTAGGGCTTATTTATCTTCAATATTCGTGGTTCCAAAATTTGCTGTTGGTAAAAGAAGAACAAATAAAAGAAAGCGCCCTAAACGCAATTGCGGTTGTAACGGATGAATTGACTACAAATTATGGAAATAATACATTTGGAAAGAAGCCAACTTCGATTACGCTAGACAATGGCGTGTCGGTAATGAGTTTATTGCATCCGCCAACTATTTCTCAAAGGTTTTCAGAAAGTGAAATACAATCTAAGTTCGAGAAGGCGCTAGCAAAAAATGGCCTTACTAAAACAAGGTTCGAATTTAGCGTTACCCAAACACACGGCGCTGGCTATACAATAGAAATGGCTTCGCCCGGTTTTACAAATTATGATTCTACCAAAGATTTGCAATGGATAAGATTTTTAGAAGCACCAAGCGGAAGCTTATCTGAAGGAATGATGTCTGATGAAACATTGTTTTTCATGATTCCAAATGTTAAGCAATATGCTTTCAATTCTTCCTACAAAGAATTAATCGGCTCGGGCATTTTTTCCTTATTTATTGTATTTGCGTTTTTATTTACCGTACGTGCCTTATTGCGCCAAAAAAAGCTGGGTGAAATAAAAAGCGACTTTATCAATAATATGACGCACGAATTTAAAACGCCGTTGGCTACTATTTCGTTAGCAGTGGATGCGTTACGAAACGAAAAAGTGATGAACGACCGGGAAAAAATGAGCAATCATA
>CAWJTH010000038.1:0-20229 GCA_963845495.1 uncultured Chitinophagaceae bacterium | reverse complement strand
AATTGACACATATTATTTATTTGACATTTTTGACTTTGATATCATTAGCACATTAGCTAATCAGCACATTAGCACATTAAGAAAGTTATGGCAGACAAAAGGGATTTTTACGAAATACTGGGGGTTTCCAAAAGCGCCAGTGCGGAAGAAATTAAAAAAGCTTACCGCAAAGTGGCCATGCAGTTTCACCCCGACCGCAACCCTGGCGACAAGGCTGCTGAAGAAAAATTTAAAGAGGCAGCCGAAGCTTATGAAGTTTTAAGCGACGACAACAAAAAAGGCGCAATACGACCGTTATGGCCATGCTGCTTTCAGCCAAGGCCGCGGCGGTGGCGGGCATCCCGGCGGCATGGACATGAATGATATATTCAGTCAGTTTGGTGATATTTTTGGCGGTGGTGGCGGTGGCTTCAGCGATTTTTTTGGTGGCGGAAGAAGCAGTTCGCAAGGTCGCGGCCGCGGCACACGTGGCAGTAACCTGCGTGTAAAACTGAAAATGAATTTTGAAGAAATCGCCAAAGGCGCACAAAAAACAATTAAAGTAAAAAAATACGTTGGTTGTAATACCTGCGGCGGAAGCGGTGCAAAAGATAAAAACAGCGTTACCACTTGTAATACCTGCGGTGGAAGCGGCCAAGTGCGCAAAGTAACCAATACTTTTTTAGGCCAAATGCAAACCGTAACCACCTGTCCAACTTGTAGTGGCGAAGGCACGGTGATTACCAATAAATGTACCAGTTGTAAAGGCGAAGGCCGAGTGTATGGCGAAGAAACCGTAACCATCGATATTCCGGCTGGTGTACAAGAAGGCATGCAATTGAATGTGGGTGGAAAAGGAAACGCCGGCGAACGTGGTGGTGCCAACGGCGACTTATTAGTAATGATTGAGGAAGAAGCGCACAAAGATTTGCAGCGGGATGGCTTAAATGTAGCTTACGAGTTGCATATTAGTTTCCCACAAGCGGTATTTGGAACTGAAATGTTGGTGCCGACGATTGATGGCAAAGCCAAAATAAAAATACCACCCGGAACACAAGGTGGCAAAATATTTAGGTTGAAAGGCAAAGGCTTCCCTGCTGTTCAATCGTATGAAAAGGGCGACCAACTAATACACGTAAGCATTTTTACGCCCGAACATGTAAATAGTGAAGAAAGACAAATGCTAGAGAAAATGGAAGCCAGTAAAAACTTTGCTCCACAACCCGAAAAACAAAGCAAATCTTTTTTTGATAAGGTGAAGGAAATGTTTGGATAAGAAAAGTATTAAGTTCTGAGTATTAAGACAAAAGCCTGTTTCATTTATTTAGAACGGGCTTTTTTGATGGGATTTATACTTTGTCAGCGAACAATCGTAATTTTATCATTTAAATAAAGTTTATGGTTAAAACTACTTTAATACCAACGCTATCAAATATTTCGATTGAGCTTCCACAAAGCTATATTGGAAAAAAATAGAAGTATTATTTTATGCGGTTGATGAAGTTACAGAAAATCAGCAACCTGAAAAATTAAAAATGGGTGAATTGAGAGGGAAATTAAACTTAACAGAAGAGCAATACAATGATTTTCAGGAATATATAAAAACAAGCCGAAACGAATGGGACAACAATATTATCAACTAGACACCAACACTATAATTGATTATTTAAATGGAAAACTTCCTACTAAAGCGAACGAATTATTAGACAACATTATCGCCGAAATTTCTGTAATAACTCGAATGGAATTACTCTTGGTTGGCCATCTGCTAATCAATCGCAATTACAAGTACTTGAAAGCTTTATTGCAAATGCCATCGTACATCCTTTAGAAGAAAAAATTATACTTAAGACTATTGACATTCGTAGAAACTATAAATGCAAATTACCAGATGCTATTATAGCTGCTACTGCTTTTGAAAATGGAGTGATTCTCTTAAGTAGAAACACAAGTGATTTTAAACAAATTAATGGATTGAATGTGATTGACCCGTATAATTTGTAACTAATTAAATGCAACATATTAATCTTGGTTTTGAGTAAAAAACTCAAAACCAGCTTTTCATTTTAATATTGCCACGTAAAAACTAATTGATGCGCATTTTTAAACAACTGCTTTTCCCCACTTTATTGCTTACTTTTTTATTTTCCGCACCTTCATCTTTTGCCCAAAAAGATACTTTGAAGATTGAAACTTATCGGATGGCTTCTGTTGATACTATTATTGGAACATCAAAAGACACAAATTTTTTAGCCAACAAAGCCATACTAAAAAAACGTGAACGCATTGTAAGCTATACCAGTATTGGCTTATACGGAGCAGCATTGGTTGCTTTAAATCAGGCTTGGTACGCTAATTATCCGCGTTCGTCTTTTCATTTTTTTAATGATGATGCCGAATGGCTGCAAATGGACAAAGCCGGCCATGCTTGGAGTGCTTACCAAATTGCCCGTAGCAGTTTTCAGGTTTGGAAATGGGCCGGCGTTTCTGATAAAAAAGCAACACTTTATGCCGGCTTAAGTGGCCCGGGCTTTTTAACAGTGATTGAAATATTGGATGGTTTTAGCAGTCAATGGGGATTTAGTCCGGGTGATATGAGCGCTAATGTTTTTGGTGGCGGTTTATTTGTAGGCCAACAATTGCTTTGGGGCGAACAGCGTATCAATTATAAATTTTCCTTTCACCGAAAAGATTATGGTTCGCCCATGTTAAATGCCCGTGCCGATGACCAGTTTGGGAATTCGTTGCAAGAAAGAACTTTAAAAGATTATAACGGCCAAACGTATTGGTTGGGCTTTAATATCCATTCTTTCTTTAAAAAAAGTGGGTGGCCGGCATGGCTTAATCTAGATATCGGTTACGGTGCCGAAGGCATGTTTGGCGCCATGAACAATGTTGGCACCAATAAGGATGGTAGCGTTTTTGACCGCAGCGATATTCCCCGCGTCCGTCAATGGTATTTTGCGCCGGATGTGGATTTTACCAAAATAAAAACCAAAAGCAAATTATTGCACACGATATTTTTTATCTTAAATGGATTTAAATTTCCTTTGCCAACGTTGCAGTTTTCGCATAATAAATTTACAGTACAAGGATTTGTTTTCTAAAAATTACCCGCAGATTTAAAAAGATAAAATACAACGCAGATTTAAAGATGATAAATCATTTTAAATCTGCGTGCCTAAAATCTAATTAAATCTGCGGGTAAATTTTTGCTTAGTAGTTCTTATTTTTCTCTTTTCCCAACGGGAAAAGTAAATCCTAAATTCAAGATCATTTCATACGTTCCGAACGCCTGCTTGGCATGGCCTTCATAAACCTGCAATTTTGAATAACGGGCATAATCAAATTTATTGCAGTATTCCAAGTACACATATTTAAAAAATGTTGCCCGCAGTGTGCCTTCTAAGCCAGTATTCCAGCCGCCAAATTGAAAACCTTGATCGTTTGCTTTCCCAAAAAAACTGTTTTGTACATGCGGGATAACCGGACCGATGCCAAATTTACCAAAGCCATCCAATTTAAAATTTTTATTGAATTTACCCAACAAGTGCCAGCGTTTGGTAATGTTGAACAATAAAAAATTAGCGCCGTTGTTTAGATAATAATAATCGCCGTTGGCTTCAGAAAAAACGACCGTGCTATCTACCGGTTTGCCATTCATCGTTCCTTTTATATGGGCTGTTTCCCCGTCGGTAAAAATGTATTTGGTATGGTCGAAATTAATTTCCGCACCCCAACCTTTTTCTTTGTTGATAATCATCCCGATACGGTAATTGTACTGCGGAATAGAAATATCTTTTGTCAAAATAGCATCGTCCCAACCTGGGTGATCGTGTGCAGAAATGCTTTGAAAGGTATAGTGGTTGCCCAAACTAGGCTGATCTACCGTGATGTTACTTTTGGTGTACCACTCTTTGTTATAACCCCAAGAGAAATAAAATTCATGTTTGCGGGGCTTCTTTTTTTCATCTTTTTTTTCATCCTGCGAATGGGAAATCTTCGGGATCAATACCGCTAATAAACTTGCAGCGATTAAATATCTGCTAAATACTTTCTTCATTTACTACTTTTTCTTTATTATATTCATAAACCTTCAAACATAACTGTGGAGCAAAGGTTTAGTTTGAATGACTTTATTATTTATTCACAGACAAATTTTTATCGCAAAACGAGTGACGTAAACATAATTTTAACAACCTACATTTCTATTCTTTCATTTGCTTGTCATTCAAGTCTTTAAATACCAATATTTAATCCATATCAAGAATAAATATGGTTTTTTATTCCTTGATTGGTTACAAATTCATAGGAAAATTCATCTGATTCAACTAATAGATATGGGCCTAACAAATTAGTATTTGTCTGTTAGGTCAGAGATTTTGCCACCATTTTTCAAGTTGACTCAAATTAATTTAAATAAAAAATGAATACATATTTTGATGACCCAAATTTTATGGTTCTGTCTAAATACTAATTACTAGCTTCTAAGTACTATTTCAAATACATATTTTGATGACTCAAATTTTATGGTTCTGTTTAAATACTAACTACTAGACTCTAAGTACTATTTTAAATCCAACTTAATCTGCAATTCATCAAACTGCTTGGCGTCGATGGCACTTGGCGCATCCAACATCACATCGCGGCCAGCATTGTTTTTTGGGAAGGCGATAAAATCCCTAATGCTTTCACTGCCACCTAAAATAGCGCAAAGGCGGTCGAAACCGAATGCCAAACCACCATGCGGAGGTGCGCCATATTCAAATGCGCCAAGTAAAAAACCAAATTTGTGCAGTTGTTCTTCCTTGTCCATACCTAAGGCGGCAAACATTTTTTCCTGCAATTCCCGTTGGAAAATACGGATGCTACCACCACCAACTTCGTTGCCGTTCAACACCAAATCGTAAGCATTGGCTTTAATATCAGCATACGGATGGTTTAAATAATCGGCCGCATTTTCAATTTTAGGATTATTGTCGATCATCACGCTAATATGGTCAGGCTTCGGGCTGGTGAACGGATGGTGGCGGGCTACCCAGCGGTTGCCTTCCTCATCGTATTCAAACAGCGGGAAATCCATTACCCACAACAATTTCATCTCATCTTTTTTGCGCAAACCAAGACGGTTGCCTAATTCCAAACGCAAGTCGCTGATGGCTTTGCGGGTCTTTTCTTCGCGACCTGCCAGCACCAAAATCAAATCGCCTTTTTCTGCGGCACAAGCTGTTGCAATTGCTTTTTGTTGGTCTTCGTTGTAAAATTTATCAACGCTGCTTTTGTAGGCGCCATCGTTGTTCACCCTAAAATAAAGCAGGCCGGTCATGCCGATTTGTGGACGTTTCACCCATTCGGTCAACTCGTCCATTTGTTTGCGGGTGTAATCGGCAGCGCCTTTTACCACAATCGCCAAAATACTTTCCGCATCGTCGGTTACTTTAAAACCGCCTTCTGCTTGGCTTTTTATCGCATCGATGTGCACATCGAACTTGGTTTTAAAATTGGTAATTTTCATGCCGAAGCGAATGTCTGGCTTGTCGTTACCATAGTTCCACATGGCATCGTCCCAAGTCATGCGTTCTACTTTTTCGGCGTAGTCGATATTTTTTACTTCTTTAAAAATATATTTCACCAAGCCTTCGAACATGTTCAAAATATCTTCCTGCTCCACAAAACTCATTTCGCAGTCAATTTGCGTAAACTCTGGCTGACGGTCGGCACGCAAATCCTCGTCGCGGAAACATTTTACAATTTGGTAGTAGCGGTCGTAGCCGCTCACCATCAACAATTGCTTAAACGTTTGCGGACTTTGTGGCAACGCATAAAACTGTCCCGGGTTCATGCGGCTTGGCACCACAAAATCCCTTGCGCCTTCGGGCGTAGATTTAATTAAAAATGGGGTTTCAATATCCATGAAACCGTTGCTGTGCAAATAATCGCGGGTGGCACGGTTTACGGCATAACGGAGTTCGATATTCTTTTTTACAGGGCCACGGCGCAAATCTAAGAAACGGTATTTCATGCGCAAGTCATCACCGCCATCGGTTTCATCTTGAATGGTAAAAGGCGGAACGGCACTTTTATTCAATATTTTAAAATCTGTTACCAACACTTCAATTTCGCCTGTTGGGATGGCGAGGTTTTTACTGGTACGTTCGCTTACTTTTCCGGTGGCTTGTATTACAAATTCACGGCCAAGCGGCTCGGCATCCAATTTGGCGTTTAAGTTTTCACCAAGCAATAATTGGGTAACGCCATAGCGGTCGCGAAGATCTACAAAAACAAGGCCTTTTCCTTGCTTACGTACGGTTTGCACCCAACCGGCAAGGGTAATGGTTTGGTTGATGTTCTCGATGCGGAGCTCGCCGCAGGTATTTGTCCTGTACACTAATTTTTAATTATAAATTATGAATTATGAATTATGAGTGAAGTGTAATAAGATAGCTTACATGCCAAACCGCCATCTGTCAACTGCCATCTGAAATGGGGTGCAAATATAAGGCTGGATTGGTTTGCGGCTTGCGGATGATTAGCGGCAAGTTTTTGAACCACGAAGGCATCGTCCAAGGGAGCACGGCATGAATATTAAAGTACCAACTATTACCTGAAACAGGCGCCTACTACTAGCAATTCAAAATATTTTAAAGTGCAGCATCACCCCATTAAAAGATATGTCACACATCGGGGTTTCACAGCAAGAAACGAATAAATTGTATTGCGTGTTTGTGAAAAACCCGCTGGAACGAAAGGATGGTCGGATTGTCAGGCTGAGCTTGTCGTTGTCAGGCTGAGCTTGTCGTTGTCAGGCTGAGCTTGTCGAGCCATAGCAGGCAAGAACAAGAAGACCCCAAATAGATTGACACGAATGGCTTCGACAAGCTCAACCTGACAACCAAGGTTTTACATAATGAATAGTTGTTTTTAAGTGTATAAAACCATTTTTGAATATGTTTTCAAGTTAATGGTTGAAAACTTGTTTTGACAACTTTGCCTGTTGGTATTTGGAATTTCATTTTTGGAATTTGAATATTGAATTTGTATTTTTTGTACATTTCCATTTCGTAAAACTTTAATCCAATTGCTATGAGAAGAAACCACTTAATCGGTTTTGTACTGTTGTTATTATGCTATTCGGCGAGCTTGAACGCCCAAATCCCTACCCCGAAAGAACATTTTGGGTTTAACATTGGCGATGATTATCAATTGGCCAATTATACACAAACGGAGGCTTATTTTAGAAAATTAGCAGCCGCTTCCGATCGGGTGAAACTAGTGGAAATCGGCAAAACCGAAGAAGGCCGTCCGCAGTTGATGTTGATTGTTTCTTCACCCGACAACATTAAAAACCTAGACAAATACAAAAAGATTTCGCAGCAATTGGCACATGCCGAAAACCTGACCGACGAGCAGGCGCATGCCTTAGCAAACGAAGGCAAGGCTGTGGTTTGGATTGATGGCGGCCTGCACGCAAGTGAAGTGGTGGGGGCGCATCAATTGATACAAACAGCTTACGAATTGATCAGCCGCAAAGACCCGGAAACCCTGAAAATTTTGGACAATACGATTATTTTGGTAACACATGCCAATCCAGACGGACAAGAACTGGTATCGAATTGGTACATGCGTGAATCGGATCCTAAAAAGCGTTCATTGAACTTTTTGCCAAGATTGTATGAAAAATATGCGGGCCACGATAACAACCGCGATTTTTACATGTTCAATTTAAAAGAAACGCAAAATATTGGCCGCCAGTTGTTTGTAGAATGGTTGCCACAAATTATGTACAACCACCACCAAGCCGGCCCTGCCGGTTCTGTGGTTGCCGGACCGCCGTTCCGCGATCCGTTTAATTATACTTTTGATCCCTTGGTAATGACCGAATTAGACGCCGTTGGCGCAGCCATGATCAACCGTTTAAATGCAGAAGACAAACCGGGTTACACCGAAAGGGCTGGTTCGGTTTATTCAACTTGGTACAATGGCGGCTTGCGCACGTCTACTTATTTCCACAACATGGTGGGCTTGCTCACCGAAATTATCGGTGGCCCAACACCTGCAGAAGTGCCGGTGGTGCCGGAACGTTTGATACCTAGCAGCGCTAATTATTTTCCTGTAAAACCAGGCGTTTGGCATTTTAAACAATCCATCGATTACTCCGTTTCACTGAATTATGGCGTGCTGGAATATGCCGTTCGCTACCGCGATGAATTGCTGTACAACATCTACAAAATGGGAAAAAATTCCATTGAAAGAGGCAATAAAGATACTTGGACGCTTTCCCCAAAACGCAGTGAGGAAATCAACAAAATATACCAAGCCAGTTTAACCAACACTACAAAACCAGAAGTTAGGGAAAGCATGGGCGGCGTTCGCCCAAGTGTTGATATCCCGGTTAAAATATACGATTCTGTATTTAAAAATCCGTCTTACCGCGATCCGCGTGGTTATATTATTCCTTCTAATCAACCCGATTTTGCTACCGCCGTTCGTTTTATCAATACGTTGATAACCAGCGGCATGAAGATTAAAAAAGCAACGGCTGATTTCACCGTAGGTGGAAAAACTTACCCAGCTGGTTCTTATGTTATCCAAAACAACCAAGCGTTTAGGCCGCATTTGTTGGATATGTTTGAACCGCAAGACCACCCGAACGATTTTCAATATCCCGGTGGCCCGCCCATTGCGCCTTACGATGCGGCAGGCTGGACGCTGGCTTACCAAATGGGTGTTCAGTTCGATAGGATTTTGACCGGTTTTGATGGCCCTTTTGAAACCATTGCTTACGGCGAATTACAATCGCCGAAGGGCAATATTGCCGCTGCAGGCAAAGCCGGTTATTTGATTAACGGCAGTGCTACCAATGCTTTTTTGGCGGTGAATGATTTATTGAAAGCTGGTGTTGAAGTGTACCGTACTACCGGCCCAAGTGTTGCGAATTATAGTAAAGGCTCGTTTTTTATTCCTGCTTCAGGCAAAAAAGCGATGATTGAAAAAACCTTGACAGACGCTGATTTAGCAGTTGTTTCGGTTGATAAAAAACCTGCCGAGTTGGAAAAAGTTGCGCCTGCAAAAATTGCGATTTGGGACAATTATGGAGGCTCGATGCCCAGCGGTTGGTTGCGTTATATTATGGAGCAATACCATTTTGGGGTAGATGTAATTTACGCCGGCGATATTGACAAAGGCAATTTGAAAGATAAATATGATGTAATTGTATTTGAAGGGGGTGCTATTCCCGCCGTAAGCACAGCAGGTGCAAGAGGTGGCCGCGGCGGCGGCGGTGGTTTTGGCGGCGAGCCGAAAGCAGACTCGATCCCAGCTGAATATCGTAGCCATCTGGGAAGAATTACGGCTGCAAAATCAATCCCTGAATTGAAGCATTTCTTAGAAGCTGGTGGCAATATCATCACCATTGGCAGCAGCACCAACTTAGCTTATCAGTTGAATTTGCCCGTTAAAAATGCCTTGATGGAAACCGTAGCCGGTGTTGAAAGACCTTTGCCTGGTGAAAAATTATACATTCCCGGCAGTATCATGCAAATAAGTGTTGACTCAACCGAAAAAGCCGCTTGGGGCATGCCGTCGTTGGCTGATGTGTATTTTGATGCCAGTCCGGTGTTTAATATTTTGCCCGAAGCGCAAGCAAAAGGCGATATTAAACCGCTGGCTTGGTTTGCCAACGGCCATACTTTACGCAGCGGCTGGGCTTGGGGGCAACAGTATTTAAGCGGTGGCGTGGCCGCATTTAAAGCCACTATCGGCAAAGGAACATTGTATGCGTTTGGCCCAGAAATTACCTTTAGGGCCCAACCGTACGGTAGTTTTAAGTTTTTGTTTAATGGGCTGTATAAATGAGTGATAAGTTATGAGTGATAAGTTATAAGTTGAAATGCAGATCGTTTACTTTTCAAAACTTATAACTTATAACTCATAACTTAATATGTGGTACAGTTTTTTAATAGGGTTCATTACAAATTTTTATTATGAAAAAAGTATTGAACAAAACCACAAAAACGTTTGGCATATTGGCGATTGTCGCCATATTCTTTACTTCATGTGCAGAAGGCCATTATTATCACCATTATCACCATCATACCCGTGGCTGGTACGACCATCACCACCAAGCACCACCAGCTGGCGTAAATTTTGAAGTAGATGTTCGGTAATCCGATTGTATTTTATTAAAAATCAAACATTAAAAGCTGCATGTTGATGTAAAAATCGGCATGCAGCTTTTCTTTCCGCAATACTAATACAATGCTGGTTTGTTTTAATAGGAATTAACCTGTAGCAAGCTTAAATTAAAGTGAGTTTTGGATAGCATTTACTGATAATCAGACACTTGTCGTTTAAAATTTGTTCGCAGCATGAGGCGTTCCTACGGAACGAGCATTTACTATGACGACCACCGACCTAACCCATTACCAACGAAATGTTCTTACGGAACAAAGGAAACACTGCTTTTGTTCCGTAGGAACATTTTGTTGGTAGTAAAAATATATTTAGATGCTTTGCCTTCGTTCCGTAAGAACGTTTTGTGCCATTAAACCAAAGATATCATCAAGTTGTTGGTCTAGTCAAGCTTAAACGGCAAAAATATTTAAGTATACAACCGCAAATACCCAAAACCCACGTTAAATTACTACGTTTAAAGTTGGATTACAATACTTCGAAAGATTTAATAATATGCAGACTTGGATAGGCTTTTGGGCGCCCGGGCGGGCTATCCGTTGCAAGTCCTCGGCCGCAATTCAAGCAATTTTATTATTCATTATTCACTTTTACTATTCATTTGTTATGCGGCCTGTGGGCTTTCCACTTCTATCCCTGGCGCACGGGTGCAACAGTCAATTGTTTTCGCAGCAGTCAAAATTGTCAAACTTTTAAACGTAAAAATTTGAAATTGACGCATTTTAAGGTTGTCAACTTTTTCATTAACCATAAAAATCACTTTCATTACATAAATTACAGTTCAGATAATTATCTTCACGCCCATAACTTGCTTCTGTATGAAAAAGATAATCATCGGTATCTTAATTATTTTGTGCATTCCTGTCTCGCATCTTTTTGCCCAAAAGAAAATTGAATTAAAATCACCCAATAATAACATTGTTTTTAATTTTCAATTAATCAATGAAATACCTACTTATAATATTTCATTTAAAGGAAAAAAGATTGTTGACAATTCGGTTTTAAGTTTGGTATTTAATGATGGTTATTTTAAAAATGATATTAAAATAACCAATTCCATTTTAAATAATAATCAAATAGAAGATTATCATTTAATAACGGGTAAATCATCGCATGTACATGATATATTTAATCAGGCACTGATTGAATTGCAACAAATTAAATCGCCATTTAAGAAAATAAATATTGCAATAAAAGCATTTAACGATGGCATTGCATTTCGATACGAATTTCCAACGCAAGCAGGAATTGATTCATTAATAATAACTGATGAAGTATCAACTTTTAATTTAATCGGCAATCCAATTGTACACACTTTAATGTTACCCGATTATTTAAGTTCGCATGAAGGACATTATAGTTCGCTTAATTTAAATGATATCAAAGCCGATACTTTAATGGACATGCCCACTTTATTTGAATTACCAAACAATATTTATGTTGGCATCACCGAAGCTAATTTACTAGATTATGCTGGCATGTATTTAATTAAACACGATGGCATTTTAACCAGTCAATTATCGCCTTGGCCCAACCAAACAGTGGTAAAAGTAAAAGCCGCTTTGCCACATAAAAGTCCGTGGCGGGTGTTGATGATTAGCGACCGGGTTGGTGATTTAATTGAATCAAATATCCTTACCGATTTAAGCGAACCCTGTAAAATAGCAGATGTAAGTTGGCTGCATCCGGGCAAAACAACCTTCCCTTGGTGGAACGGAAATGTGGTACCGGATACACTAAATGCGCCGGGCAATAACTTCGTTACCGCCCAGTATTACATTGATTTTTGCGCCAAAAACAATATCGACTATCATTCCGTGGTGGAATATGGTTTGCACCAATGGTACACCGATGACGGTGTTAGTTTTATGCCCGGCCCACATAACGACGTAACCACGCCCGTACCCGGACTGGACATGAAACAGATTTGCGACTATGCCAAACAAAAAGGCGTTGGCATTAGGGTTTGGGTACATTGGGCAGCGCTGTATCCTAAGCTGGATAAGGCTTTCGACCAATTTGAAAAATGGGGATTGCAAGGTATGATGGTCGATTTTATGGACCGGGACGACCAGCAAATGGTAAATATCCAAACAGAAATATTGGAAAAAGCAGCTGCGCATCATTTGCACATCCAGTTTCATGGCGCTTATAAACCAACCGGTTTAAGCAGAACTTATCCCAACGAATTTACCCGCGAAGGCACTTTAAATTACGAAGCCGACAAATGGAATCCTGAAGGCATTTCTCCCGACCACGATATTATGATGCCATTTACCAGAATGCTGGCTGGTTCAACCGATTATCATTTGGGCGGTTTTAGAGCCGTGCCAAAAAATGATTTTAAAGCACAATATACAAGACCACTTATGTTGGGTACGCGTTGCCACATGCTAGCCATGTATGTGGTGCTGGAAAATAATTTGCAAATGGTATGCGATTATCCTGCGGCTTACGAAGGGCAACCAGGTTTTGAATTTATAAAAGCCATCCCTACCACTTGGGACGAAACAAAAGTATTGGACGCAAAAGTGGGTGAATTTATTACTATTGCCAGAAGAAAAGGCAACGATTGGTATGTTGGAACAATTACCAATCATAATTCACGAATAATAAATATTTCAACCAATTTTTTAAAAGATGGTAATTACGAAGCGGAATTATTTAGCGATGCAAATGATACCGATATTCATCCGAATAATTTAATTAAACAAACAAAAACAATTACCAATAAAGATGTAATTGCCATAAATATTAATAGCGGTGGTGGACAAGTGATGCGATTAATTAAAAAATAAAACTATAATTGCAATCAATAAAATAAAAAATGACAACCAATATAAATATCATAAAAACAGAAATACTTTCAGACAATTGGTATATTTTAAAGAAATTAATGTATGAATTTCAAGACGCTGACGGAGCAATAAAAACACAAACCCGTGAAGTGTACGACCGTGGAAACGGTGCCACTATTTTATTATACAACAAAGAACAAAAAACGGTTATTTTAACCAACCAATTTCGTTTGCCTACTTTTATAAATGGCAACAAAACGGGAATGTTAATTGAAGCCTGCGCTGGATTACTCGATAAAGACAATCCAGAAGATTGCATCCGTCGGGAAACCGAGGAAGAAACAGGTTATAAAATTACCGATGTAAAAAAGATATTTGAAGCTTATATGTCGCCTGGTTCGGTAACTGAAATTTTATATTTTTTTATTGCGGAATATGCTAAATCAATGAAAGTACACGATGGCGGCGGCCGTGAACACGAAGAAGAAAACATTGAAGTATTAGAATTGAATATTGATGAAGCTATGCAAATGATTGGCACCGGAGCAATTAAAGATGGCAAAACAATTATGTTGTTGCAATATGTAAAATTAAACGGGATTTTGTAAAACAATACCGATCGAAAAGTAATAAATTATTCATTAGAACATGCCAATTTCAAAAGCTGAATTGAAAGACGTGCCCGAATTAACTGCGTTGGTAAATAGCGCTTATCGTGGCGAATCGTCGCAAAAAAGGCTGGACAAACGAATCACATTTATTGGATGGAACGCGGATTGACGAGGTAACTTTTGGTAACTATTTCGCTAATCCAAACATTGCCATCTTAAAATATACCAATCCGGAAAATAATATTATCGCTTGCGTTCATTTAGAAAAGCAAGATAGCAAACTTTACTTGGGCATGCTTACCGTACAGCCCGAACTGCAAAACGGCGGCATTGGCAAACAATTATTGCAGGCTGCAGAAAAATATGCCCACCAACAAAACTGCACTACAATTACGATGAGTGTAATTTCTATCCGGCACGAATTAATTGCTTTTTATGAAAGAAAAGGATATTTCGCCAACGGAAAATCATATCCCTTTCCGGTAGAACACGAACAATTTGGAAAACCCAAGCAAGCATTGGAATTAATAACGATGGAAAAGTATATGCTTTAATTAATTCGGTTCTGCTAATTGGTTTCTTGTGTTTTTACGTCTTTTCAAAACTCACACATTCTTTCATTTCCTTTTCGGTGTAAGCCAAATTATATTGTTTCAACACATCGTCTGGTACGCCGTTCCATTGGTTGGGCGTGTTGCCTTTGTAGCCAATATCGGTTACGCCAATTTCGCTGGTGTAAAAACCGGTGCAGGTCAAGTCCCTCATTAAATTAAAAAACGAAACGCCTTGCGCCATTCCTAATTTTATTTTCCGTTCGGGATAAGCAATATCATCCACAATTTCAACGCGTTGCGCTGGGGTAATTTCGGCAAACGATTTATTAAACCGTTTTAGCGATTCCATTTCCAACCACCTTAATCCACCACGCATCGGCGTTTGGTGTTGCGGCATATCTTTCACTATAAATTCGATAAAATCCGGAACTTTAGCATCGGTTGCACTTCCACTTACTTCATCTTTTGGAATAATAATATCCGCCAAAATAGCAATTGTGGCCATTTCTGCGGGGGTAAAAAAAACTTCTTCCCGCAGTTTTTTGTTCAAGGCTTTTTCTTCTACCATACGGTCGTCCTCGTCTAACACCGGGGCGGTAGGTGCTGCAACTGGCTTTTTATCAGCAGTTTTGCAAGCATCCAATAAAAGGCCGCTTGCGGCTGTACCTATAATTAAAGTTTTGATTGATTCACGCCTGTCCATGGTTGTTTTTTTGAAGCCTTGAGCTGTTAGCTATGAGCTATGAGCTGATTGCCATTGATTAATAATTTTATGTCAATTGATATCTAAAAATCTTATAGCAAATAGCTCAAAGCTATAAAGATTGTTTCTTCAATTGGTCCACGATATATTCTGATGTGCGCATCGACAGAGCTAAAATTGTCCAAGTAATGTTTTTATCGCCCTGCGATACAAATTGCCCGCCATCAACATTAAACAGGTTTTTGCAATCGTGGCTTTGGCTCCATTTGTTTAAAGCTGATGTTTTTTTATGATCGCCCATACGGATGGTGCCTGCTTCGTGGATGATATTGCCCGGCGTTTGTAGTCCATAATTTTTGTCCGCACCATCATCGCCAGAAGTGATGACCGCACCCAAACGATGCATAATTTCCTTAAACGTTTCTTTCATGTGCTTGGCTTGGTTTATTTCGTTCGAATCGTATTTTACGTTAAACCGAAGTACCGGAATGCCATATTTATCAACCACTTTGGGGTCAATTTCGCAATAGTTGCTGGCTTTGGCAATGGCTTCTCCCCTGCCACCCATGCCTACCCTGGCACCATATAAAAAACGATGGTCTTCCTTCAGCGAAGCACCATAACCCCCAGCTTCCTTTTTCTTGCCGTTAATAGGAAATTTGCCGTTTTGGCTTTGGATATCGAAACCAAAACCATACGATGGGTTTTGCATGCCACCCCAATATTCAATGTGGTAACCGCGGGGGAAATCGAGTTTTTTATTATTGCCCCACCACGGTGTGTACACATGCATGCCACCAACCCCATCTTCATTGTATCTTTTTCGCCCAAACAACGCAGGAATATAACCACCCATTGAAGCGCCGGTACTGTCATGTAAATATTTACCTACCACGTTGCTGCTGTTACCAATGCCGTTAGGGTGTTGGGGTGATTTTGAATTCAGCATTAATCTGGCGCTTTCACAAGCACTGGCCCCTAGCACCACAATTTTTCCCATTACTTGATATTCTTGCATATCATCTTTGCCCACATACGATACACCGGTAGCTAACCCTTCTTCGTTGGTCAACACTTCCCTAGCCATAGCATTCGTAATTAAATCAACATTACCGGTTGCAATGGCAGGCTCTATCAATGCACTAGACGAAGAAAAATCGGCTTTTACTTTGCACGAACGGCCGCATTGTGCACAGTAAAAACAAACACCCCTATCGTTATTTAATTTTTTTGTAAGGATGGACATCCGCGAAGGAATAACGGGCAAGCCCATTCCAGTAGCTGCATTTTTTAAAAACAACTCGTGCAAACGTGGCTTTGGTGGCGGTAAAAAAATACCATCCGGATCGTTCGGTAAACCTTCGTTGGTACCAAAAACGCCTAATAATCGATCCACTTTATCGTAATATGGTTTTACATCTTCGTAACCGATCGGCCAATCGGTACCCAATCCATCCTGACTAAACCCTTTAAAATCTTTTGGCCCAAAGCGCAGCGAAATCCTGCCCCAATGGTTGGTACGGCCGCCCACCATGCGGGCACGCCACCAATCCCAATTGGTACCATCGGCAGTAGTAAACGGCTCGCCGTCAATTTCCCAACCATGAAAACAACCATCAAAATCGCCGAAGGGCCTAAACTTGGTAGAAGCACCACGTCGTGGCGATTCCCACGGCTTTTTTAATTGGGACGAATTAACGGCCGGATCGTAATTTGGCCCGGCTTCTAACAAGCATACTTTTAAACCTGCATTGGCCAATACATAAGCCGCCATGCCGCCGCCAGCACCGCTGCCTACAATAACGGCATCATATTTTTTGGAAGATTTTTTGATTTGCAAGCTACCGCCCATCTAAAAGGTTTTAGTTTTAATGAAATGGTTTTTCCGATGGGAAAGTACGGAAGTTTTGGATTATGTAATTGCAAAGTCTTTATTTTAGAAAAAAGTCCTATGGTAAAAATTAGTATTGAAAGAAAGTAATCACACATTCCTTAAAAACTGTTTAAGATTTATTGTTGGAATTATTTTTGAGCGAAACAAGGCGGATTTTGCAGCCCTAACCAGCAGCACTTGGGCGAAAAATCCAACGCTGTTGCAGCCAAAAATCACCATTAAGAAACCGACAAATAAATTTTAAACAGATTCTTACAAAGAAATCTTTTCAATAACTCGTTTAGCCCGTTGTATCTCTGGTACTTTTTTTAAATCTTCTGAAAACCTGCGGAGTTCCACGCCAGCAAAGGCAAGATATTTATTCCTCACTTCCACAAAGCCGGGCAAATTCTCGTTAAAAAATGTTTGGAGTGTTTTTTCACAGTCGGCTGAAACGAATGCCTTTGTCAAAAAAAAGATAGCGTAATATAATACTTCCATTTTAGGAGCGGTAAATGGGTACTGGCTGGGTTCCTTTATCACTATTTGCTGATGCAGGTTGCGCAACATTTCTACATCCAAACCAGTTTGCAAGCAATAACTGCGAAAAAAAGGATCATCATGTATATCCATTAAAAAAGCAATTTCAAGTGTGGCACTTATATAAAGTTGGTGAATGCCCGTATTGTTTAAAGTAAAAACTATTTTGCCCATTCCGTTAATATTAGCAGTTTAAAAATTATCGTTCCACAAACATAGGACTACTACATATATGCCACAAAAAAACAATACTAACTACACTATTGAAATAAACAATGGACTGTTTAGCCAATCCGATCCCAACTTCCATCCATCATCCCTCACTACCATCCATCCACTTATCATACCAAGCCTAAAAACATGCTGCAATCAAGTACTATAGCTAGTTTCCCAATGATTACTTTTGCGCAAATTCAATCTATTTAATGAAAAAAATATTAGTGGTTTCGGCCATTGCTTGCGGTCTGTTGGCCAATGCGCAGGACAAGGCTGGGTTTAAGTACATCGACAAATCCAATATTGATCCATCGGTAAAACCTGGAGATAATTTTTACTTGTACGCAAATGGCAACTGGATTAAAAACAATCCCGTACCTAATTCTAAAACACGCTGGGGCAGTTTTGATGTGTTGCGGGAAGAAAGCAGCCAACGCTTGCAAACCTTGCTGGAAGATGCTTCCAAAAATACCGGCCGTGACCGCAAAACGCAAATAATCGGCGATTTTTACGCCAGTGGTATGGACAGTGTAACCATCAATGCAAAAGGTTACCAGCCCATTAAAGATGAGTTAGACAAAATCAGCGGTATGGCTGATATCCAAAGTTTGCTGAACGAATCTGCCATTTTGCGTAGCAAAGGTTACAACAGCGGATTGTTGGGCATAGGCATTGGTCCTGATAGAAAAAATGTAGCCAAATATATCCCTTCGCTTAGGCCGGGTGCCATTTCGATGCCTGACCGTGATTATTATTTGAAAGATGATGCCCGCAGCACTAGAATCCGTGATGCCTATAAAACACACCTGAAAAAAATGTTTATGCTGGTGGGCGAAGATGATGCCACTGCTACTGCAAGCGCCGCTTCGGTTTTAAAAATTGAAACAGAATTTGCCAAAGCTGAATACAGCCGTGTAGAAATGCGTGATCCTTACAAAACCTATAACAAATACGCTATCAATGAGTTAAATAGCATGACGCCTTCTATTAATTGGGTGCAACAATTACAATTGATGAATGTAAAAGGTGCAGATAGCATGTTAGTGGGTAATCCAAATTCATTAAAAAGGGTAGATGTTTTATTGAAAGAATATCAACTGAGCGATTGGAAAAATTATGTGCGTTGGCATATTATACAAGGTGCCGCACCTTATTTAAGCGATGATTTTGTAAAAGAAGATTTCAATTTCACCCGCGTACAAACCGGCCAAAAAGAACAAACGCCCCGTTGGCAGCGAATGAGTGCTTTAATAGACCGCAGCTTGGGCGACCTGATTGGTGAGCTATATGTTGAAAAATATTTTAAACCAGCCGCTAAAGAACGCATGCTGGAATTGGTTAATAACCTGCAAGCCACTTTTGGCGAGCGCATACAAAAACTAGATTGGATGAGCGCCGAAACCAAAACGAAGGCTTTGGAAAAATTGCATGCCTTCGCCAAAAAAATTGCTTACCCTGATAAATGGAAAACATACGACGGCGTGGTGATCAACAAAAACGATTTTATTGGGAATGTGCGTAGCGTAAACATTTGGGCCTACAATTACAACATCAACAAAATGGGCAAGCCAGTCGACCGTACTGAAATGAATATGACACCGCCAACCATTAATGCTTCTTACAACCCATCTAGCAACGATCTTACCTTCCCCGCTGGTATTTTCCCTCGAAAACGCATCATCAAGAACTCCCCACTCATGACCCTCAACCCTCACTTCGCCCACACCAATCCTGTCTTTCCTCGACCTCACATTCCGCTCCACATTATCCCTAATATTCCCCAACACCTCAGCCGCAGGATAATCACTAACCACCACCTCCCTCGCGCCCTTCAACCCGGCCACAATCCCCGCCAACCCCGTCCCAGCACCTAACTCCAACACCCGTTCCCCTTGCACGCTCCAATCTCGACCCTGCACATCCCCCTCCTCTATGAACTCCGCAAGCTGCAACCCCGCATTCCACAGAAAATGGCTGAATAACTTCCTACTGTCTTCCCCCTGAGGATCCGCAAGGGTGAGGGTGAGAGGTCCGAAGGAGGGGGAGAGGTAGATGACGCTGTTTTCCTTGTCGCCGTGTTGGTTTGTGATGTCATCGGGGAAGATGACGCCTAGTGAGGAGGAGAGGATGTCCTCTGGATCGTTGGTATCTGGGCCGCTAAGGCGGATCTTGTCGGTGAGCATATTTATTCTCTTGACGGTGGGGTCACCCACTTTGAACGAGGTGTATACAAAGTATTTACTGCCGGGCCTGACCGCCTGACCCCTCCTACTAAAGCGATTAGCGGCTTGCTTGGAGAAGCACCCATTGCATCATACCACTGTTTCATCTTTTCGCTGTAGTGTCCTTACTCTCATTTGAGTATTTTTTGTTTTTCCTCTGGAGACACTCAGGCTTCACAACAATCAAGACTTTGGACGATGGCATAGTAGAGTTGACTTGTTTATCCATTATTGTATAGTAACATCGCTGTCCTCCCATTCGTGTCAACAGCTAGCTATTGCGAACAATACATGATACGGACCGGCCGAATACTGTCTTGAAGATGAAAAGGGCAGAGAGAGGTAAAGACCCATGGCGCTGAAAAGCCCCACCACAAAGCAGACTCTCTGATACATACATACATGCTAATGATGATAAACTGAAATAGAGCTTTTGTCTTCTGCAATGGTATCGTCCATCCCAAATCCCGTACCCAATAAAAGAAAAAAGTATCGTAACAATACGTAACTGAAAAGTCGAAGGAACAACTAACATACACATA
>CAWJTH010000037.1:0-23846 GCA_963845495.1 uncultured Chitinophagaceae bacterium | reverse complement strand
ATTGTGGATTACATTTTAAGCCTGTTATCTGTCATCTGTCAACTGTCAACTATTCTCGAGCAAGCAACACACATTAAAGCTAATAATTAGAAACTTGGGTTATTTGATTGCTTGGCATAAATTTTTCTATTGATAAGTCAAGCGGCTATCATCAACCGCGTTATAATAAAAAATAATTCAATTATGCCTTACATTAAGTCAACAGATGGAGAAAAAGAAATCAATTTATTTTACGAAGATTTGGGAACTGGGAAAAATGTAGTTTTTATACACGGCTGGCCGCTAAGCCACGACATGTGGGAATACCAAATAAACGAATTGGCGGGAAAAGGTTACCGCTGCGTTGCTTACGACCGTCGTGGATTCGGCAAAAGCGATAAACCTTGGAGCGGTTACGATTACGATAGTTTGGCCGCAGATTTAAAAGCCGTAATAGATACATTGGAACTGACCGATGTAACGCTGGTAGGTTTTTCGATGGGCGGGGGAGAAGTGGCCCGCTACTTTGCCAACTATGGCAGCGATAAAATATCAAAAGCCGTATTGATTAGTGCTGTAACACCATACTTGTTGAAAGATGATACCAACCCAGACGGCGTGCCGGAAGATTTGTATATTACCATACAAGAAAAATTATGGGAAGACCGTCCCGCATTTTTAGCTGATTTTGGAAATACTTTTTTTGGCGTTGGTTTGCTAAGTAAGCCTGTAAGCGATGAATTTTTACAATATTGTTTAGGATTAGAATTAGCGGCTTCGCCAAAAGGAACAAGGGATTGTGTTACCTCGTTTAGCCATACAGATTTTAGACAGGATATGGCCGCTATTTCCGTTCCTACGCTTATTATTCATGGCGATGCCGATAAAACGGTTCCAATAAATATATCCGGCGATGTAAGTTCAAAATTGGTTGCCAATAATCATTATATTGTTTACGAAGGCGCACCACATGGTTTATTTTATACTGATAAAGAAAAACTAAACCGGGATTTAATGGCGTTTATTTAGGAGCCAGTAGTTAGAATTTAGTAGTTAGTAGTTGGTAGTTGGTACTTAGTAGTTAGTATCTAAATATCAGTCTTTTTATAATAGAATAATCCCCAATTAGGGGATTATTCTATTTTCATTTTAATAAGTTAAGTAGGTATAAGTACTAAGTAGCAGCACCTAACTACTAACGACCAACGACTAACTACCAACTACTAAGTACCAACTACTAACTACCTGCTAATAAATCCTCAACCCTTATTTTTGCGCCAATTAAAAATTGCCATGAACTATTTTTTGCAAACGGCACCTTTTGTGGTGCCAACCACTGATGGAAAATTGATTGAAGAGCATACAGGATTGGCCTCAACCGGCCGAAGCGATATTAGCATTGCGCACATGGTGGCGCCTGCAGGCTGGAGCGAACCGCACCAAAACCCACAATTTGACGAATGGACATTGGTAAGTCGTGGCAAAAAACTGTTTGAGATCGATGGCGAACAAATCGAAGTTTCTGCCGGCCAAAGCATTCTGGTTAAGAAAGGAGCAAGGGTTCGTTACAGCAATCCATTTGATGCCGAATGCGAATATTGGAGCGTTTGTTTACCCGCATTTTCTATAGAGAATGTTAATAGGGAAGAATTGTAATAAGTTGCTTGTAATTTTTTAGCTACTTTGCCGTTTCAGTGAGAGGTGAATAGTGAATGGTGAATGAATCACCTGCTATTTCAAATCAAAAATCTTAAATCAAAAATCTTAAATCCTTTTAATGCCCTTACTTTTTTTTCAGGCCTTAGCCGATACAACCCAAAAATTTGGCGGATTGACACCACCTGCCGCAACAAAAATTAATTTATGGGATTTGTTGGTAGAAGGTGGCCCGTTAATGATTCCTTTGGCGCTGTTATTGGTTGTGGCCATTTATTTTTTCTGCGAACGTTTAATGGCCATCAAAAAAGCTTCTCGTATTGAAGGCAATTTTATGAACATTATCCGCGACCATATTGTAACCGGTAATGTTACTGCCGCAAAAAGTTTGGCAAAAAACACCGACAATCCGGTTGCAAAAGTGATTGAAAAAGGAATCCAACGTATCGGTAAGCCTATTGAAGATATTGACCGTAGCATGCAAAACGTTGGTAGCTTGGAAATGTACAAGATGGAAAAAAACGTAAACATCCTCACCATTATTTCTGGTCTTGCGCCAAAATTTGGTTTCTTGGGAACCATTGTGGGTATGATCCAATTGTTTTTTGCTATTACCAGCACCGGAAAATTTGAATTGAACACCATTGCAGGTGGTATTTATGTAAAAATGGTAACATCGGCCACTGGATTGATTATTGGGTTGTTAGCTTATGTGGGTTATCAATATTTAAATACCCAAATTGAAAAAACTGCTAATAAAATGGAAGCTGCCAGCGCTGAATTTATCGACATTTTACACGAGCCGGCTAAATAATTAATGTGACAATGTGCTAATTAGCAAATGTGCTAATGAAATACAATCCACAAATCTTTTTAATCCTCATTAATCCCAGTTCAGACAATGAATTTACGCAGGAGACATGCTGCACATTCTGAAGTAGACACAGACGCATTGAGCGACATCCTATTTATATTGGTGATGTTCTTTTTGATTGTATCTACTTTGGCCAATCCGAATGTGGTAAAAGTGGAAAACCCACGCGGCAAAAGCGACACCAAAGTAAATCAGAAGGTGGTTATCAGCATCGACAAAGCCCACCAAATGTATATTGGTCAAAAGCATATTATTTTCGACAGCCTTGAAAGCGAATTGACCAGAGAGTTTGCCCGAATGGGAAAAGATACGCCGGTTGTTTCTTTAAATGTTGATACGTCAGCTTATTACGGCGATTTCTTTCGTGTGTTGAATATCGCCAAAAAATTAAAAGCAAAAACGGTAGCGAATATTAACCCGAATTAAGTGATAAGTTATAAGTTATAAGTTATAAGTTTTTAACTAACTCATTGTCACTTATAACTTATCACTCATAACTTATAACTTGCTTTCATCATCCTATCATTTCCATTGATATCTTTTTTTAATACTGTTGTAAAGCCCTGTTCATCGAATAGGGCTTTTGTTTGTGCGGCATAATCTTGATGGATTTCCAAAAAGATTTGTCCATTTTTGTTTAAATGGGTTTTAGCAAACAATGCAATTTTTCGATAAAAGATCAATGGATCATTATCGCCTACAAATAAGGCTAGGCTTGGTTCCCAATCGGTTACATTCTTATCCAATAAAGCTTTTTCATTGATAGGGATATACGGCGGATTACTAACAATAATGTTGTAATTATCCAATTGGGTCCAATTGTTTTCATCCAAAAAATCAAGCTCAATAAAATTGATCTCCGTATTTAAATGCGTGGCATTTTGTTGGGCTATGGATAAAGCTTGACTGCTTATATCAATCGAAGTAATGGCAGCATCAGGCATTTTCTTTTTTAATGAAATAGGAATACAGCCAGAACCGGTGCCGATATCTAGAATGTTAAATGTTGAATGTTGAATGTTGAATGGAGCAGATTTATTTTCGTAATCTCGTAATTCGTAATTCGTAATTCGTAATTCCTCATTCTTTATTCCACATTCCTTATTTATTATTTCCGCTACCAATTCTTCCGTTTCAGGTCTGGGAATTAAAACTGATTCATCAACAATAAATTTCATCCCCAAAAACCAAGCTTCGCCCAACACGTATTGTACGGGTTGGTGTTGCAGTAATGCTTTTAAAGCACCAGATAGTTGGTTGTATTGTTCAGCCGTTAAATCTTTTGCGGCATTTAATCGTATTTCCATTTTTGAAAGTCCCAAAAAATGTTCAAACGTCCAATGGCAAATTGTTTCAGCTTCGCCGCTGGAATAAATAGCAAGCAGTTTTTCTTTCATCAAAGCATAATAGTCACCAACTTTCATGCGGTAAAAATAATGTCTGAACTGTGATTATTGTCTGAACTGTGATTTATTTGATTTATTTGATTTTTGTGATGCAATTTTGTTTGTCTCCTTTTCCCCGCGCCTCTGCGAGAAAATATTACTTTCGTTCCTATGACGCTTCACGAAACATACATGCAACGCTGTTTGGATTTGGCCGAGTTGGGCATTGCCCATACTGCGCCCAATCCTTCGGTTGGTGCAGTATTGGTACATGAAGATAAAATAATAGGAGAGGGCTACACATCTCCGTACGGCGGCCCGCATGGCGAAGTAAATTGCATCAACAGCGTTTCAAACGACAATAAGCATTTAATTGAGCATGCTACTATTTATGTAAGTCTTGAACCTTGTGCACATTTTGGCAAAACGCCGCCTTGCGCTGATTTAATTATCCGCCACAAAATAAAACATGCCGTAATTGCTTGTCGCGATCCGTTTGAAGCCGTTAATGGGAAGGGTATCGAAAAGTTGTTGGCCGCTGGCACTGAAGTTACATTTGGTGTTTTGGAGCAAGAAGCCATCGAATCGAACAAACGTTTCTTTACTTTTCATCAACAAAAACGGCCTTACATTATTTTAAAATGGGCGCAAACTGCCGATGGTTTTATCGCACCAAAAAACCAAGCGGAAAGGCTATTGATTACAAACGAAATCACCAACCGTTTAGTACACAAATGGCGTAGCGAAGAAGCCGCAATCATGGTCGGAACTAATACGGCCTTGGTTGATAATCCATCGTTAACTAATCGTTTATGGACTGGTAAAAATCCAGTAAGAATATTGCTGGATAAGGATTTGCGATTGCCAAACCACTTGCATTTGTTTGACCATTCAATAAAAACGATTGTGTTGAACACTATCAAAAACGAAACAACCGGAAAGCTGGTTTTTCATCAAATTGATGCAAATAAATCCATTCCAAAACAAACATGCGAAGCATTGTATTTTCACAAAATTACCAGCGTTATTATTGAAGGTGGAACACAATTATTACAATCGTTTATCGATGAAAATTGTTGGGATGAAATGCGGATGATAACCAATAAAAATTTATTAATTGGCGATGGCGTTGCTGCGCCAAAAGTGTTTGGAGCAAATAAAGTCGATTCGTTTAATGTGGAAGATGATCTGGTTGAATATTTCTATAAATAATGGGAAAGCTGGGTTTGTTTCACGCAGAGGCGCAAAGACCGCAGAGAAAAAAACAAAAACTCTTCTCATCAAGTCTCCTTTTCCCTGCGCCTCTGCGAGAGATCTTTTATTGGCAAATAAGGTCTCGGGCACTTGTGCTTCGGGCAAGAACCCTCGCAAACACGAACATCTCTTTTTTTATTTATCTGTGTAAATCAGTGAATCTGTGGCAACCCTATGAAATCTGCGGCAACTCCCTATTTTTGCAGCTATGACAATAGAACAAATTAAAGTTTTGAGAGACCGTGCCGTGGTTTTGGGGAGGTTTCTTTGACGTGGCCAACCGCACGGCCAAAATAGCGCAAGACAAGCAGCTATCACTTTCCCCAGGCTTCTGGGACGACAACGCTAGGGCTACCAGCGTAATGAAAGAAATAAAAAATCAAGAATATTGGGTGCAGCTTTACAACAATATGGAAACAGCGGTGGAAGATTTTGCCGTGCTGTTTGAGTTTTGGAAAGCTGGCGAAGAAACGGAGGAAAACGTAAAAGTAGCTTATCAAGCTGCCGTTAACGCCGTGGAAGATGCCGAATTTAAAAGCACACTAAACGAACCTGAAGACGAACTGCCCGCCGTGGTACAAATAAATAGCGGCGCCGGTGGAACCGAAAGCCAGGATTGGGCGAGCATGTTGTTCCGGATGTACCAAATGTATGGCAACAAACAAGGCTGGACGATAACCGAAGTGGATTACCAAGAAGGCGACGGAGCTGGTATTAAAAGTGCCACGCTGCAATTTGACGGTCCTTTTGCTTATGGTTTTTTAAAAGCTGAAAGCGGCGTGCATCGCTTGGTGCGCATTTCTCCGTTTGATAGCAACGCCCGCAGACATACGTCATTTGCAAGCGTTTATGTGTATCCGTTGGTGGATGACAGCATTGAAATCGACATAAAACCAGCCGACGTAAAAATGGAAACCAGTCGCAGTGGCGGTGCAGGCGGACAAAACGTAAACAAAGTAGAAACCAAGGTACAGTTAACGCATATTCCAACGGGCATTGTAGTGGTTTGCCAAACCGACCGTAGCCAATTAGGCAACCGCGAACGTGCCATGACGATGTTAAAAAGCCGATTGTACGAACTGGAACTGCAAAAACGCAATGCCATAAAAGATGCCGCCAACAGCAACAAAAAGAAAATTGAATGGGGCAGTCAAATCCGTAGCTACGTTTTTCATCCTTACAAAATGATTAAAGACCACCGCACCGATTACGAAGTGGGCAACATTGGCCCTGTTATGGACGGTGAACTGGATGGATTTATTAAGGCTTATTTGATGATGAACAAGGAAGCGGAAAGTGTGTAAGGGATTAAAAATATTATCTTTAACGTATGAAGATTTGTAAGATTTATATAAAAGGTTTTCAACAGTTTCAGGATGTAGAATTAGATTTCACCAATCCTGAAACGGGTGAGCCATTAGATAAGATATGCTTTATTGGGAGTAATGGAACAGGAAAAAGTAAAATATTAAGAATAATTGCTTGGTTTTTTTCTTATCTTTTGAAAAGTCTATATTCTAACCAATCTGATTTGCTATTGGGTAATGATGATAAGCAATGCAAAATGATATTTCGTTTTCAAATTAAAAATACGAAATATATATTATTTTATTTCGATAATAATGTGGAATTGATTCCTTTAAATAAAAAAACAGAAAGAGAATGTTTATTTATAATTTCTAATTTGAAATCACTGAATAGCATTGACCAATACGGGTTTATATCTGAGCACGCAATTAACAAAAATGAAATTGAAAATGAAGTCCTTATTAAAGATATTATTTTTAAAGACAATTCTAATGATTTGGTAGTGTTTAGTCCTGCAGAAAGTTCGACAAATGGTTACCTAACTATTTCAGATATACCCAACACAACTGTTGGAGAGGCACTTAAATTGTTTTTATCCTCACCATTTTTTAATATAGTAACACCTGATACGTTTACCGATTTTTGGAAATTGCTTATTTACAATTTAAAAGCAAGAGATGACCAGCGCCAAACATTTGAAATTTTGCCAGAAAATATCAATAAAACAAAAGCTCAATTAATTAAAGAGTTTGATGGGATTTCACCCAAGATACTTGATAAATTAAATGAAGTTTGGAATAGAATTCTAGATAAATGCGGACTTGAATTCGATGTAGTCGGTGCCAGTAATCCAATACAATTAAACGAAAACTTGAAAGCGTATGTTCGCTTAAAGGCTAGTAAAAAAGCTCTTCCTTATAGTGAATTAAGTAAAGGAATTCGTGACTATATTTTTCGTGTAGGTCACATTTTTTCACTTTATTTTAATAAAAAAATTGACCGTGGTATTCTTTTAATTGATGAACCCGAAAATAGCCTCTATCCTGACTTTTTATTTGATTTGGTCAATATTTATCAACAGATTATTATTGATAAGAGAGGAGAAAACAACACTCAAATGTTTTTCGCAACGCATAACCCAATCATAGCTTCCCAGTTCAAACCTTACGAAAGAATTATTTTAGAATGGAATGATGATGGCAGTGTAAGTGCTAAAAAAGGAATTACACCAGAAGGTGATGACCCCAACGATATTTTAGTTCAAGATTTTGAAGTGAGAGAATTAATGACTTCTAAAGGAGTTGAGATTTGGAATAAATATTTGCAGATGAAAAATGATTTAAAAAAAGCGTCTACAAAAGAAGAACGGTTTAAGTTAGCAAGTGAAATAAGTAAAATTGGACTAGCCTATAATTTTCCTGAATAATGAAGTTTCTTTTTAAAACAGTTGATTCAAAGATTTTAAGTAATGGAATTATTTATAAAAAAAATAATTCTGCAAATAATGCGGCTCTAAAAGACTTGTTAATAAAAGAGCAAAAAAACTTTTGCGCTTATACAGAAAGATTCATTGACCCGACATCTTCTGCAGAGGTTGAACATTTTAATCCAGCAAAAAAATATAATGATGATTACTATAACTATTATGCAGTTTTACGATATGCGAATTTGCACAAATTAAAGTTTGAGAAAAAGTATGCTAATGCCTCATTTTTCGATAATTTATTCTTTCAAGATAAAGAAGCGTTTACAAATCGATTCAGATTTGAAAATGGCGAGTACAAAAGTGTGAATGAAAATGATGAGGAGGCAATAGGATTAATTGAATATCTGGGATTTAATTCTTTTGCATTAACACAACATCGAAGTGACCATATTAAGAGGTTAAAAAATACATTACAAAATTTTCCAAGAGAAGAATGGGACGAATACTTTGCAACTTTTCCATCAGAATTAAGTTTTGCAACTGCTATTGAAAGTGCTTTCACAATAGATTTATCAGAAATAATAAATAATTTATCATGAACCTAGGATATTTCAATTACCCAACTCCAGCAAACGAGCCGGTTTTAAACTATGCGCCAGGAAGCGCCGAAAGGGCAGGTTTAAAAAAAACATTAGCTGAATTAAAGAGTGTTGAAGTTGATATTCCACAATATATTGGTGGCGAAGAAGTGAGGACCGGCAATAAAATCGCCATTCGTCCACCGCATGAACACGCACATTTGTTGGGTTATTTTCACGAAGGCGAAGAAAAACATGTGGAGCTTGCCATTGAAGCTGCTTTAAAAGCAAAGCCAAGTTGGGAAGCCATGAGTTGGGAAAACCGTGCAGCCATTTTTATGAAAGCCGCTGATTTGTTGGCTACAAAATATCGGTATCATATCAATGGCACAACCATGCTCGGGCAAAGCAAAAATGCTTACCAAGCTGAAATAGATAGTGCTTGCGAATTGATTGATTTTCTGCGTTTTAACGTGCATTATTTAAGTGAAATTTATAAACAACAGCCACTTAGTTCTCCGGGTGTACACAACCGTTTGGAATGGCGACCGTTAGAGGGTTTTGTGTTGGCGATTTCTCCATTCAACTTTACAGCCATTGGTGGGAATTTACCCACCAGCGCAGCGCTTTGTGGCAATGTTGTAATCTGGAAACCAGCTTATTCGCAGATTTATTCTGCCCAAATGTTTATGAAAGTGTTGATTGAAGCTGGCTTGCCAGCTGGCGTTATCAATCTTATTTATGTGGATGGACCAGTATTGGGCAAGGTTTGCTATAGTCACAGAGATTTTGCTGGCTTGCATTTTACCGGTTCAACAGGCGTTTTCAACCAAATGTGGGCAACCATTGGTGCAAACGTCAATAATTACCGCACTTATCCAAGAATTGTGGGCGAAACTGGTGGAAAGGATTTTGTGTTGGCCCATAAAAGCGCAGATCCGGCGGTAGTTGCAACCGCACTGGCCCGTGGTGCATTTGAGTACCAAGGCCAAAAATGTTCGGCCGCTTCCCGTGCTTATATTCCATCTAACATTGCCGAAGCAGTAAAAGAAAAATTGGTGGCCGACATAAAATCTATGAAAATGGGCGTAGTGGATGATTTTGGCAATTTCATCAATGCCGTGATTAGCGAAGTAAGTTTTGATAAATTGAAAAAATACATTGACGATGCTAAAGCCGATAATAGCGTAAAAATATTGGTTGGTGGCAATTGTGATAAAACAAATGGCTTTTTTGTAGAACCGACCGTAATTGAAGTACAAGATCCAAAATACGTAACCATGTGCCAAGAATTATTCGGTCCGGTGTTAACGATTTACGTGTACGAAGCCGACAATTTTGAAAGTATTTTGGATGTGGTGGATAGCACTTCGCCGTATGCATTGACAGGCTCGATAATTTCAAAAGATAGAGCTGCTATTGAATTAGCAACCAATAAATTACGCCATGCTGCAGGTAATTTTTATATCAACGATAAACCAACTGGGGCAGTTGTTGGCCAACAACCTTTTGGCGGTGCCCGTGGCAGTGGAACCGATGATAAAGCAGGAAGTATGCTCAATCTTTATCGCTGGTTAAGCGCCAGAACAATTAAAGAAACTTTTAATCCAGCTACGGAATATGGGTATCCGTTTCTAAATAAAGATTAAATGAACCACAATTTATTGGATTTAATTAAAAATGGCAAGCTGGATTAAATCTCTGCTTGCCATTTCTGTTTCCTTTAAAATCCAACAAATTGTGGTTCTGTTTTATTTACTTTTCATTGTCTCCAAAGTTCCTTCGTATTCACCAACCTGGGGATCGTTTTTTTCTTTTGCCATGGCAACTGCTTTTGTTTCCCACTCAATTGCTTCCTGCTTTTTGCCAGCTTTCATTAGCAAGTTGGCGTAAGTATCAATAAATGCTTGGTTATTGTCTTTCTCAAAAGATTTTTTACTCCACGTTAATGCGTTTTCAACGCAAGTCATATCGTTACAATTTTCAAAAATGGCCCAAGCAAAAGTATTCATCTGTTGGGGCGAAGCTTTACTGCCATAAGCTTTCATATAATCGTTTACGGCCGGCCCAAAGTTGTTCCATTCCTTTTTGTTTTGATAATAGATAACCTTGGCATACGCAGTCAATTCATTTGATTTTGAAGGGTATTTTGCATTGATGTCTGCAGTTATCGCTGCCCAATCTGGCGTTGCAGACGCTGTTTTTGAAGATAATTTAGGCATTACTATTTCCCTTAAAATAATATTGTTCACCACTTTTTCAGATGTGCCTTCGCCTAAAGTGGCATCAACTTTTGCAGGATTTTCTAGCATCATGGCAAAACCTTTGTCTTTGCTGCTGCTGGTAAAATCTTTTATCAATTCCAAATTTTCTTTCGTATACAAATTCTTTTGCGTAGCTAAATACTCATCGGAGATGATTTTAGCGTTTTTCATATCATAAGCTTTTTGCGACAGCAACGCCAATCGATACAAAAACGGCGTTGATTTTTCACCAGCCTGATATTTGCGTAATTGTGTGTAGTACTGTTTTTCAGGGATCATCAAATCTTTTCCCCTTGCCAAAAATTCATTTGCGTCCATTGATCCAACAAACCGATGTATAATTTCGCCTTGTGGATTAAAAATCAAATACGTTGGATAAGCCCTAACGTCATATTTTGTTTCAATCATGTGCGCATTAGCGTACCAGCTTTTTACATCATCGTTGTCCTTATCTGTTTTATCCATTTGCACTTTGGCATTCACAAATTTGGCATTATAATAGTCACCAATATCTTCTTTAGGAAAAATAGTAGACGACATCATTTTGCACGGTCCGCACCAAGTGGTAAAACAATCCACAAAAATGTATTTATTTTCAGCTTTAGCCTTGGCCAATATCTTTTCCCAAGTGGTGTTATGTTCAAAATGCATGCCTTTGTCTTGCGCATTTGCGCCAACAAGCAACACGATAAACATAAACGGTAGGAATAATTTTTTCATGAATGTTTTTTTTAGAATCGTGAAAATAATAAAGTTTATGTTGTGTTTGGTGAATGAAATGTGAATGTGAAGTTGAAATGGATGAATGAACCCATAGATTGATAAAAGGAAAACATTATCCAAAATCTTGTTTGCCCTATTTAGTAGTATCTTAGTTTCAGTATTTCAGTATTTCCGTGCCTCAGTGCCAATATTAGTTTGCCACTGAGGCACGGAAATACTGAAACTTTTAATGCTCAATCTTCAAGCTGAGACACAACCAAGATGTCACCATTCTTTTCTCTGCGGCAAAAAATACTTATTATTGCCCAACAAATTTAAGGCGCTTGAAAACCATCCTCAACAACAAACAACTGGCCATCACTGTTCAGCGATTGGCGCATCAAATTGCAGAGAATCACGATGATTTTTCCAATTCTGTCGTTATCGGGCTTCAACCAAGGGGTATTTTTTTTAGCAATCGTTTGGTTGATTCTTTAAAAAAATTTCAACCTAAAATTAATTACGGCAAGCTGGATATTACTTTTTACAGGGATGATGTTCGCCAAGGGTTGCATATCGCCAACCAAACCGATATTCCTTTTTCAATTGAAAACAAAAAAGTGGTATTGATTGATGACGTTTTGTACACCGGCCGCACCACCCGTGCTGCGTTGGATGCTTTGCTCGATTTTGGCCGTCCGTCAAAAGTTGAACTTTGCGTATTGGTGGATAGAAGATTTAGCCGCGAATTACCTATTCAGCCAGATTATACCGGTAAAATGATCGATACCATTATTTCCCAAAAAGTAAAAGTTTTTTGGCAAGAAAGGGATGAACGCGATGAAGTTGTGTTGTTTGATTAAAAACCAAGGGGCAAGGAAGCAACAAAGCAAGGCACAAGGAAGCAAGGGACAAGAAAGCAAGGCACAAGAAAACAAGGGACAAGATTGCAAGAAAATAGGGTACAAGAATTTAATCATACGTTTTTAACAATTTTAATCACACTCCAAACTAATATTATGTCGCTGGAGTTGGAAAATAGATTTTTGAAATATGCGATGGATGTGCGTAATTTTTGTTTTCAGTTAAAACATTCGGTTATCAATATTGAGTATATAAAACAGCTAGTTCGTTCAAGCGGTTCTGTCGGAGCCAATTATATTGAAGCATCTGATGATTTGGGAAACGCAGATGAAAAAATGAAAATAAAAATTTCAAGACGTGAAGCAAAAGAGTCAGTTTATTGGTTAAATCTTATACTTTGCTATGCGGATGAAAAACTTGAGAAGGAAAGATTCAGGTTAATCGATGAAGGAAATCAAATTAGAAGAATTTTATCGGCCATCTTATTAAAAATAGGAGCGAAGCCATAAAAAGCAAAACAATAATATTTTCAATGTTATTAAATTTTGTGTTTTGCTTGCCTCTTGATTTCTTGTCCCTTATTTTCTTGATTATTAAATTCTTGATTTCTTGTTCCTTGTTTTCTTGGTTGTTGAATTCTTGTTTTCTTGATTTCTTGTTCCTTGTTTTCTTTTAACTTTGCCTTTTAATGAGCCTTTCTACCAATCACCTCCTCGGTATAAAAGACCTGCTGCGGGAAGATATTTCCCTTATTTTGCAAACGGCTACCCAGTTTAAAGAAGTTTTGCAACGACCCGTTAAAAAAGTTCCATCGCTTCGAGATGTTACTATTGTCAATTTATTTTATGAAAACAGTACGCGGACGCGTATTTCTTTTGAGTTGGCCGAAAAAAGGCTAAGCGCCGATACCATCAATTTTGCTGCAAGCGGATCCTCGGTTTCAAAAGGCGAAACCCTTTTAGACACCGTAAACAACATTTTGAGCATGAAGGTTGATATGGTAGTAATGAGACATAGTGCCAGTGGTGCACCCCATTTTTTATCGAAACATATTACCGCACCAATTATAAATGCCGGTGACGGTATTAACGAACATCCTACCCAAGCTTTATTGGATTCTTTTTCCATCCAAGAAAAGTTAGGCAGTTTGGAAGGAAAAAAAGTTGCCATTATTGGCGATGTAATGCATAGCCGTGTTGCCTTAAGCAATATTTATTTGCTCAAAAAGATGGGGGCAGAAGTAACTGTCGCTGGTCCACCTACATTGATTCCCAAGTATATACAAGAAGCATTGAATGTAAGGGTTGAGCATAATGTACTAAAGGCTTTGCAATGGTGCGATGTGGCTAACGTTTTACGCATACAGTTGGAAAGGCAAAACCAAGTTTTATTTTCATCTTTACGAGAGTACAATTTGGCTTATGGGATTAAAAGAAAAATGTTGGATAGCTTGGGTAAAGAAATTGTAATTATGCATCCGGGCCCAATAAATAGGGGAGTAGAAATTGATAGTGATGTTGCAGACAGTCACCACAGCATTATACTGGATCAAGTGCAAAACGGTGTTGCGGTTAGGATGGCCGTTCTTTATTTACTAGCAAATAGAAATTGATATCCATTAAATGACATTCCAAGGATTCAAATCGTAAATCCCAAATCATAAATCGTAAATTCCTATGCGAACTGCTTTATTCCCTGGTACGTTTGATCCAATCACTTTAGGTCATTTAGATGTTATTGACCGGGCGCTTCCCCTTTTTGATAAATTAATTGTAGGTATTGGCCGAAACGCCAATAAAAAACCGATGTTTAGCGAAGACCAGCGTGTGGAATGGGTAAACGAAATTTATAAAGACAATCCAAAAGTACATGCCATTTCTTACGAAGGATTAACCGTAAAGTGTTGCCAACAAATTGGGGCTAATTTTATTTTAAGGGGCATCCGTTATGTAAGCGATTTTGAATACGAAAAAGCAATTGCTGACATGAATCGTAGTCTCGATCATAACATCGAAACTGTTTTCCTCACGTGTTTGCCACAATATACGTCTGTAGCTTCCACATTGGTTCGGGATGTTTTGTTGAACGGCGGCGATGTATTACAATTTTTGCCAGATGCCGTAAAAAAAACGTTACGTGCGCAAGGCCATAAATAATTGTTCTTAAACTACGTTGCAATGATTTGGTTTAAACCAGTACAACTGATTGATTTACAAAAGTTTGATAATGATAGTTTAAGTAAAAACCTAGGCATGGAGTTTTCGGAAATTGGCGATGATTTTTTGAAAATGACCATGCCGGTCGATCATCGTACCAAACAACCTTTTGGACTTTTGCATGGCGGCGCTTCAGTTGCATTGGCAGAAACTTTAGGAAGCGTAGCTTCAACACTTGTAGTTGATTCCTCAAAATTTATATGTGTAGGCTTGGAAATAAATGCCAACCATGTTCGCCCGGTAACACAAGGTTTTGTTACCGGTGTTTGTACATCTATTCATTTAGGCCGTCAAACGCATGTTTGGGATATAAAAATTTATGATGAAAACGAACAAACTTTGCTGCATCAGCAGGCTAACTGTGGCTGTTTTAAATAAACTGTAATCTTTTAGCTATCAAAAAATCATATTTCATCACAATAATCAAATAAATCAAAGTTCAGATAACTCATTGCGTTTGCAGCAACCCTAATGAATTAATAGTTGTAGCGCCTACCAATTCATCGGCCCTGCCGCCAAAACCAATATAATAAACCAATACAGTATATTGATTTTCAGTCTCCCACGTATTTCCTTCCGTTAGTTCAAAACTTGGTTCTGCATCCCTTGTGTTTTCTTTTGTTACATACGAATAATCATAATACCCATTTTTTAAGAACAGCGTTTTCTCATAAACTCCCTTTTCGGAGTTAAATTCCATACGGCTATTTTCGTTTGTTTTAAATTGCGTCAATTCGCCGATTAAATACAAATCTTTATCTTGGAAAGCTTCATGCTGGGGCGGATAAAATGTAAAATGGATATTGGCATAATCGCTTTGCCACCAATAATTAAAATCTTCTGTCATTTCAATAAAATAGGCACCGTCGTTATCCTTATAATATTGATACCTAAAATTTGTTCTTGCCGTATCAGGATGTACTGTTAAAGAAGTGGAATTATCACCATAATTTCCCCTTTTAACCCGGTCGCTTTGCAACCGAAAACTACGTAAATCAAGCCAAAGCCATTCTCGTCCGCCTTCAAATTCAAAAGTTCCCTCTGAATTGTATTCCAATATTTTGTCTCTAATAAAAGTTGGTGCGGTTGCCATTTGTGCATTATCCCAGCGGTTATTTTGCATCACCACCACTTTTACTTGTTGGTTGGTATTGTACACATCCAGCGCAGAAGTATTCATATTTACAATAACCCGTTGTTTGGTGCGAAAACTGCTGTTGTTAAACGGTGCAATCATTTGGGCGGTTACCCCGGCTTTGCTATCCAGCACTAGCATTTTTTTTGTAAAAAGTAAATTGGATGTGTCTCCGTTTTCAAACACTTTTATCAAATAGTTGCCGCTGCGAGTGGGCATCGAATTTCGTTCGGGCAAATTGATGGTATAATGCACATAACGCGTAAGCGCCACCGACGACGGACGATATTGCGTAATTCTTCCCTGCGAAAACCCTTTGATGTAGTCAAATTGACTTAAATCAACCGGCACCCAATTAGCATCGCATAATTGGTAAGTGTAATACAGGCTTTTTGTATAATCGGTTACATCATCAAAATGAAGCTCTAATTGCTCCATAGCCCCAAGTTTTACAATAGGATAACCAAGCTGGTTGCCGGTTGGGAAAAGTTTTACGGTTTTTATGGTATTACTTTTAATAAATTCCATATCGGCGAAGCCGGCAAATGCTTTCACTGCAAGAAAAGGCAAACAAAACAAAAACAATTTTCGTAGCATGGGATGAAAATAGTTATAAGTTATGAGTTATAAGTTGTGAGTTAATAACACGAGGTGAAAAATAAGTGATTAAGTTTGCGATCAATTATTTCAAAACTAATAATTTATAACACTCATAACTCATAATCCATAACTCATAATTCTTAACCCATAATTCAAAATTCATAACCATAACCCATAATCCATAACTCTAAACTCTAAACTCATAACTCTTATCACTTAAAACTTAATACTTACAACTTTTTGAACTGGAGTATCTTAATAGCCAAAAAAATTATTGCTTCCCGGCAGCAATCTTTTTCTCGTTTTATTATTCGGCTAGCAATTGCGGCAACAGCTATCAGCGTGGCTGCCATGATTGTAACGCTTTGCTTGGTAAACGGTTTCCAAGCAACTATTAGCCAAAAAGTATTTAGTTTTTGGGGCCATATCCATGTTCAAGCTTACGATCAAAATAAATCACTAACCGCGGAAGAATTGCCTTTTGATGAAACGCCAGGTTTACGAAAAAGGATCATGGCGCAAAGCGATGTGGCGCACTTACAGATTTTTGCTACCAAATCTGCCATCCTTAAAAAAAAAGAAGGCTTCGAAGGTGTTGTTTTAAAAGGTGTAAGTAACGATTTTGATTGGACCAATTTTTCCCATTTTTTGCAAAGCGGAAAACCGATTGATTTAGGTGATTCTGCTTACAGCCGCCAATTAGTCATCAGTAAAAAAACAGCAGACAAATTGGATGTGAAGATCAATGATTCACTGACCCTGTATTTTTTAAGGCAAGAAAACATACAATACCGTAAAGTAAAAATCAGCGGTATTTATTCTACCGGCATCGACGAATACGACAATAGTTTTGCTTTGGCAGATATTAGGCTGCTACGCAGAATGAATTTATGGGATAGTACAAAAATTGGTGGCTATGAAATTTGGGTGAAGGATATGGACTTAGAAAAGCTTGACCTAACAAACAATAAAATTTTTGGCATGTTGCCAGATGGTCTTAACAGCTTGACAATCAGGCAGCAATATCCAAATATTTTTGACTGGCTAGATGTACAGCACAAAACAAAATGGATTGTAATTGTTTTGATGGGTGTGGTAGCGGGCATCAATTTAATTACTTGTTTACTTATTTTAGTATTGGAACGAACAAGAATGGTAGGACTTTTACAATCGTTGGGGGCGGGCAATTTTCCCATCCAGCGTATTTTTTTATTTTATGCAACTTACATTAGTTTGCTTGGTTTGGCTTTAGGCGCATTACTGGGTTTAGGTATTTGCAGTTTAGAATATTTTACGCATTTTTTACCAATGGATCAAGACACGTATTATGTGGCTTATGCGCCTGTTTTTTTTAATTGGATTCAAATATTTGTGGTACTGGCTGCAACAGCGGTGGTATGTTTTTTGGTACTCATCGTTCCATCTTATTTAGTAACCAAAATTACCCCGGTAAAAGCCTTGCGTTTTCAATAAAAGTTAATGAAAATTTATTTTTGGAAAGGAAATGTGTAGGTGACCAGATTTCTATTGTGCATTGATTTTCATTTTCTTGTAAAATTTTCATACATATTTGCAAAATCTTTTCTGGTATATTTTTTGTAAATTATCTTCGTAAAAAATGAGCGATTATGAGCAAGAATCAAAGACTGGGAATTGGATTGGCGCTTGTTGCCACGGCAAGCGTTGTTTTATTATTTTCCGTTAAAACAAAAAAAGATAAAAAAAGGCAATTGCATGAAGTTGCAGAAGAAGGGTACGAAACGGCACATGATGTGCTTTATCCGTTAAAAATACAGCGGCTAAAAAGGAGAAATATTTTGTAATTGATGGTTGTTTAACCTGTTGCATCTTTACAAAAGGAGATAGATAACATCATTTTTTACCTATCAGAAATTTTCAAAGTCCCGATAATACAACGCTTATGTATGTATAATACACTATGATATTTTTAATTGGCTGGTACAACAATAAATAAATAAAAAAACAGGCGACCCAATAAGGAGCGCCTGTTTTTATTAGCATATAGGCTTATTGTACCCTACTTACCATTGCGCTCCATTCGCCTTTGCCATTACGGTTATAACCACGCAAGCGATAGAAATATCTTTTGCCTTTTAATACGTCATCATCTGTATAAGACAGTTTTTTTGTGGTAGATAGATAACTAAACTGGCTCGGTTCCAACGATAAAGCATCAGGACCGGCTGACGCACCACGCCATATCTCAAAATCGGTAGCATTGGCCAGCGGCTGGATGGAAAGTATAAAACCTTCACCATCAAAATCGTCGCTTATGCTCCCAATTGCCGCCTTTTCAGGAATAGCCAACGGGCTGCTCTTTTTTTTACCAGCAATACCATAATCCAGCAATTTTTCTGTTTCTGTTGCGTGTATGCCTTTGGCCAAACTTTCAATTTGATCGCCAACTTGTGCCTGTGCGGCAACGGTATCATGGATTTTTACCTGCAATTTTTTCAATGCGGTATCAGCCATGTCCATTTCATCGGCAGATGTTTGCAACACCGAAAGGGCCGCATCTATCTGTGGTATGGAAACAGGCATCCCATCCCATTTACTTTGATTGGCCACAATGCCCGCACGGAGGTTTTTTAAAATGTCAATTTCATTTTGCAAATACTTGGGTATCATTTTTTTGCTTTTAAGGGTTAACGATGTGCTAATTTTATATATTATTTTAAGTGTATTAATTGCTGTCTATCTATTTAACAAAAAATTAATTTTTTTCTACGTTTTTTATCCTTATGTGTTTGGTTTTCTACAAACTATTACTGTCAACAAATGCCATATTGCCTATAAATAAGCGATGGTAATAATATTTCCATCGCTTTATTTTTGTTCGATAAGGCAGGAGCCGGATTGCACCATCGCAATTTTCCATTAAAAATTTCCATATTTCTGTTGGAAAAACACGGTTTTCTGTCGGGCAAACGCGATTTTTCACCAAGCAAACGCATATTTCTGTTGGGCAAACGCATATTTCTGTTGGAAAAATGCATTTTTCCGCTGCGCAATCGTCGATTTCCGACGGAAAAGCGTGTATTTACGTTGGAATGAAGCATATTTCTGTCAGAAAAAATCGTTTTTTTGTCAGGTAACCGTGTATTGTTGTTGACAAAACGCATTTTAAAAGCGAAAGATTCAGATAGATTGATAAAAAATTGACAGGAAACGCTTTTATAGCAAATTGTGCCCTTGCAGGTACATGTAGGGTAGTCGGCGGAAGATTTTGTGTCATCATTGAAAGTAAAGCCTCCCGGCTGATACTTTTACCTTTTAAGACATCGGAAAGGGAAAAAGCCCTGTCGCTGAAATACTTTCTTTTATTAACTTTCCTTATAACATTGAATGTTATTCAATTATTAAACATTTCCCTTATTTTTATCGCTAAAAAGACGTATTACGTTTTTTTTAGCCGCCGTCTTTGCAGGCTTTTGATTTAAATCCATATTCTATTGAGTTCTATTAAGAAGAACTATTTCCTAAAAACCATGCAAATAGTTTTTGGGTGATTTGTTGTTGTAAATGAAAGCAAAGGAATATTAAATGGTTTAAAAACAAATAAAGCTAAAAAAACATGCACAAACAGTTATTTGATCATCTTGGAACCATTGTTCCATTATCTGAAAGTTTAAGAAATGTATTGTCACAATTATTGTTGGCAAAGGAGTTCAAAAAAAGAACATGCCTATTAAACGAAGGTGAAGTAAGCAATTATATTTTTTTTATTGAAAAGGGGCTGGTGAAAACCTATTACAAAGAAGGTGAAACCGAGATATCTACCTCTTTTATCAAAGAAAACGAAGTGGTTATTTCTGTAAGAAGTTTTTTTACACGCCAGCCGAGTGCTGAGATCATCGAAGCTCTGGAAGATACCGTAGTGCATTATCTCCACTACGATGATTTACAGAAAATATACCAGAGCCATGTGGAGTTCAATATAATAGGCAGGATACTTGCGGAAAAACATTATGTAACAAGCGAGGAGCGGCTCTTTTTTATCCGCAAAAAAAAGGCAGATGAAAGATTCAATCTTTTTTTTAGAAGCCACCCATGGGTTACCCAACGGGTATCAAGAAAGGATATCGCCTCTTATCTTGGCATTTCGGACAGGTCTATAAGCAGAATTGGCCATACAAAAAAGTGACATTTGGCACTTTTTTATAATTTGATTAGTCGGTTACTTTGACCGATTAAAACAAACCGCACTTTAATATTTAACTTTCCTATTTACGCCATCGTCACACATCATCGGTACCCAAAAAAAAGACATAGTAAATCCAATAATCAGAAAAGTATTGGGTTTGCTATGTCTTTTTTTTTGAGAAAACCAACTTGTAAGATTGCCGGATTTGAGTATGCCCTTTTTTGTTTGCGTCATAAACAGGTCATGAGGCATGTGAAAAAAGTATAAATCAATTAATAACCAAAACAACAGAAATAAACACTAGCTTATGAACACATTTAAAATTGTGGTTTTATCGTCACTCTTTTGTCTCTTGTTAGACGCAACTGCCCATTCCCAAGTGGTACCACCGACCAGCCCGCCTTCGGCTAATGCCACGGCATTGGGCATATACGGAGAATACCCTATATCTTATGCAAGCGGCGTACCTGACATAAGCATCCCGCTTTACGAAATAAAAACGCCCAAATTGCATATCCCCATCGGGTTGAGCTACCATGCAAACGGGATAAAAGTACATGAGGCAGCATCCAATGTAGGGCTGGGATTCACGTTAAATGCCGGAGGGGCGATCACGAGACAAATCAACGGTTTTGATGATTTTGGCTATAACGGCTTTAGCAGCCTCGTGATACCGGACGAATCGATAACCACCGACCCACTCCATCCCGTCCACGACGAGATGGCCAATTATGAAGGCTCGGTAACAGCTAGTTCTATAGCCAATAAATATGATGGGCAGCCGGACAATTTTTTCTTCAATTTTATAAACAAGAGCGGGAAGTTCATGCTAAAAAACACGGTTGCGAATGGCGGGCCACTTGCTTTCGTGACCCTTCCGTACCAGCCCATGAAGATCAACTACGACAACGCTAATGGAAGTTTTTCGTTACGCGACAATTCCGGCATTTTATATGTGTTCGGCCGTTCAATAACCAATAGTGATAGCGCCATCGAAACTACATCTGCTCCTACCGCTGGTACACAGGCGGATTTATTACATACCACGGCTTGGTTTTTAACGGCAATGGTATCCGCCGATAATACGGATACGGTTTATTTCAAGTATGGGGCGCCTGTTTATGACGCCGCAATGGTCTACACAAGCAAAACTATCACCCAGGATTTCCATCCGCCCTTGACCATTGGTGATCCCCCACAATTGCATACATCCACCGGCAACCAGGTTTTTCATACAGTTATCGACCTCCAGGAAATAGATTTCAGGGGAGGCAAGGCTGTTTTTGAATATAATGCACGTGCCGATCACGGCGTAGATAAGGTTAGCAGGATAAGGATCTACCAATCAAAGGCAGGCCAGTTTTCCGAACTTAGGAGATTCAATTTTAGCCAAAGCTATTTTACATCTCAAGATAATCCGGGGCAGCTCTCAACGGATGTCATAGATTCACGGCTTCGCTTGGACAGTATAAGCGAAGAAGGGGTAGACCCCGCGAACGGGAACAGCGTACCAAAACCGCCCTATGTTTTTGACTATTATACCTACAATGGCCAGATAGCCTGTTTGGGGGAGTACGGGCAGGATCTTTGGGGCTATTGGAACGGGGCTTCACAAAACGATATAATCATTTCTAAACCGGACAATTCAGGGTCGGCGCAGGCAAATAGGTTGCCGGATTCTTCGCACCTTTTGGCGGGGACGGTAAAGACCATCCAGTACCCGACCAGCGGCAAAACCGAATTCCAGTTCGAGCCGAACCAGAACATCTGGAACTATACGGCCTATGACACGGCGTATTATAACTATACCCTCACAAGTTCAAGCGCAGGAGGCTATGGCCCCCCATATACCGATGTTACGTTTACTGCTCAAAGCACAACAAATGCCACTTTTCAGGGTACGGTTACAAACGGCAACTGCACCAGCTGCGTACAGAACCAGACCACATTTATCATGAACGACCTTACGCTGGGCAACAACACGAATTTGACAGCCGGGGTGGCAAACCCCGGGCTAACGCCACCCTATACCAATACTGTGACAGTGTCATTGATACAGGGACATCAATACCGTGTATATTATCCTGTCGGCAGCTTCCAGACCGGAGAGCGGCTGTCCTTCCGTTATAACATGAGTTCGTCGCTTACCTATAATTCCATAAGTACGCTACCTACCCAGCATACCACCACCGTGTTTACGGGCGGTCTCAGGGTGAAAAAAATCATCAACGAGGATGTGAACGGCAACCTGTTGACGGCCAAAGGGTTCAATTATCTAAACCCTTATTACATTGCACAGGATGTTTTTCAGGGCGATTTTGACATGAGCCTGCGGTATCAATTCCCCTTGACCGATTACACCGGGAACAAAACGCAACAAACATTTACCGAGAATATGACTATCCCCCTTGCGGGTTCAGCAAACGGCGGCCTTGCTTATCAGGAAGTAGAGGAATATAGCACCGACAACAACGGTAACACGCTGGGAAAGACAGTGTATGATTTTAACCAGGCGACCGACGATAATACCTATGATGTTGCCAGCACCAAAACAGACCGCTCTTGGCAAAGGAACCAGATGATCGAGAACCGAGTTTATAAATATGAACAAGGCACTTACACGTTGTTGAAGGATACAAAGAATAGATATATTGACACTTTCCCGGCACTGGGAGATACCATAAAAAGCTGGGCGATCCACCCAAAGTTTGTTGATCCAAATTTTAATCCCTCAACACAGGGCATCCAATATGTGGGACTGGTCAGCGGGCCTTATGTTTCCCATCTCAATTCCTATTATTCCGAACCTGATTTCCAAAGGGTTTCAAGAAATATATTGGCAAGTACCGTCGTTACGGACTACGACCAAACAGGTGCAAACCCGATAGCAAAAGAGACGGATTATTTTTATAACAATGGCAGCGATCTGATGGTGAGCAGGTTAGAGACCCAAAAAAGCAACAGCGACAAGGAAATAAAGAGGATAACGTATAATACCGATAACAACCCCGACCAATGTTTTCCCAGTAGTTGCAATGATGCCCTTATGGCCAAACTTTTCGGTTTGCAGTCCGACTTTTACACCAACGGCACCCCGGTCTATAGCCAATGGCAAAGTTATGTTAGCAGGAGGGATGGCATTGAAAGCCTTTGCAGCTCAGACCCAACAAATTATAATACCTGCCTCACCCAAAACCAGTATGATCTTTACGACCAACAGATACTTTCGCTATACAACCAATACCAGACCCTTCTTTTTAATTATACCAACGCATTTAATTATACCAATTATAACAATGCTATAAATCAGACCTTAAGTAGCTACAACCAATGCCAAGTAAGCTATAATACCTGCCATGCATCCCAGTTCAGTTCTTCGGCACAGGACATAAAAGGACGCTTGCAGATGCAACAGAACAATCAGGTGGTTCCGGTAAAAA
>CAWJTH010000036.1:0-9060 GCA_963845495.1 uncultured Chitinophagaceae bacterium | reverse complement strand
TATTGCTATATGCCTACCAAACTGTTGGCTACACAGCATTTCATCAATTGTTAGACTAACATGTTTTGGCCGGTTTTCAAGATTTTCAATCGTGTTTTCTAGTAAGTTGTTGTTACGATTATTGCCATAATGTTCCAACATGGCGATGATATAGCCTTGCTTCGCCAAAAATGTGCTGATGGTTCGGTACAATAAATGTGAGCCGCCATTGCCATGAGAAATAATAATTAAAGGAAATTGGCCATCCATCAATTCTGCATTCACACTCACATCCATAATATAAGGCCCAAAAGCGGTTGGCAGCGATGGTTGATGGGTTGGGTAATGCACTAAAGCCGGGAAAGAAATCTGTTTAATTTCGTCTTTAATTGATATTTGTTTACTACCTACAAAAACTTGTAATTGTTCGTTATCCATCTAATTTATTTAGTGCAAGTCTTTTAATTATTTAAAATGATTTCTTAGCTTAAATAAAAACCGTTTCTATGTTTAGCGTTTTTATATAGATTGAACATTGGTTTAATTGTCTAGGGGTCGGGTTTTCTTTCAACCATTCATGCACTAATTGTTCCCATTTTGCTTGCGCTTTGGGTAATTCACCATAATTCGTTTCTATATCATATTTACGTTGCATGGCAGTTGCTTGTAATGCAATGCTATCATAAATACTTTTTACTTCTACTTGATAATTGGCCGTATAATTCTTGGCGTTAAAAGTAGACAATAGTTTTCTGGCAAAAATTTCTTGGATATCAAAATGTAGTTGTTCGTGTTTTAATAATCCATTGGTTTGTTTAGTCGGTTTGCACCACGAACCGTTGGGCAAAAACACACATTCCACTTTAAATGTTAGCGAATACATATTATTATGAAAGTGCAGTTGATATTGATAATTGACACTTGTTTTAGTGTTTGCATAATGTTTGCTATTGTTATCAACCGGTGCGATAAAATCTTTCCAAGTCAGCGGTTCTTTTTCATCCCATTTAATTTGTGCATAAATAAAAGTGTAGCTACAAAAAATTAGTAGACAAAATAGCAGGCTTTTTATGGTGAGTTTCTTTTTCGGCACGAAACAAATTTAGATTGGAACCACCGTTAAATAACCTTATCAAACCCCAATTAACCAAAATTCTATGCTAGCAAATAAAAACAAACCATATTTTTGAGCGCTTGCTAGCAACAAAACCAATCATGAAAATTTACCGTTCAGCCGTATGTGCTGTCGCCGTTACCGTTTTTGCTAGTTTTTTTATGCCGATTGCCTTTGCGCAGCAAAGCAATGCCAACCAACGTTATAAAATTGGGTTGATCGACTTGATGTTGTTAAAACGTCAAAAGTTGGGTGCGGTTACCTTGGCCAAACAATTGGGTGCTGATGGGGTAGAAGTGGATATGGGCGGCCTCGGAACCAGGCCAACCTTCGATAACCAATTGTTGAATGATACCGTACGCCAACAATTTTTGGATAAAGCCAAAGAAATAAATATCGACATTTTTGCCCTTGCCATGACGGGTTATTATGCGCAATCGTTTTGCGGCCGTACGGAATATATCCAATCCATTTCTGATTGCATTAAAACCATGCAATTAATGCATGTGAAATTTGGTTTTTTACCTTTGGGAGTGCAATGCGATTTAAAGAAAAACCCAGAAGTGAGAGATTCTGTTGTTGCAAGATTAAAAGTTGTTGGAAAAATGGCCGAAATGGCTGGTGTTGTCATTGGTATTGAAACAGCTTTGGATGCTACCAGCGAAGTAAAATTGTTGAAAGATATCGGTTCCAAAAATATCAAAATCAATTTCAATTTTTCTAATCCGTTGAAAGACGGAAGGGATTTGTACAAAGAATTGGAAATATTGGGAAAAGATAGGATTTCAATGATCCACTGCACCAACAAAGACAGTGTTTGGCTACAAAACGATCCACAGATTGATATGAAAAAAGTAAAGCAAACGCTGGATAAAATGAATTGGACGGGCTGGTTGCTGATTGAACGTAGCCGTGACGCCACCAAACCAAAAGATGTAAAAGGGAATTATGGTGCAAACGTGGCTTACATGAAATCGATATTTGAATAATAAAAACGTGCTTGGGCAGTGAATATTGGAATTTAAAAGGAGCAAAACTTTACTACAAAAACAATAAGCAATTTATTATAAGTTTGATTATTTGTTCTAATTTTGTAGTTATTGTTCCTCTATAGTTCTGTTTTCACCTCTTCATTTCACTTTTAAGCACGACCCATGGTAAAGAATTGGCTTTTATCTTTTAGTTTTTTATTATCTATCTATACGGTTAAATCCCAAACAATTACAACTATAGCTGGCACAGGAATAGAAGGTTATAATGGCGATAATATTGCAGCAAGCATTGCGCAATTGTATAGACCGGCCGGTGTTACCGTTGATAATTCAGGTAATGTTCTGATAGCAGATTTCATGAATAATAGGGTTAGGCGAATTACAAAAGATGGTTTTATTTCTACGATTGGTGGAACGGGTATAACAGGCTATAACGGCGATAACATTAGCGCTACAATCGCCAACTTATTTTCTCCAGTAGCCATAGCAGCGGATCAATCTGGTAATATTTACATTGAAGACGGTAATAACAATAGGATTAGAAAAATTAACAATATCGGATTTATTTCTACTTTGGCCGGTACGGGTATTTATGGTTACAACGGAGATAATATTCAATCTGCTACAGCTAAAGTAAATTACCCAACTGATGGAATTATGGTAGATGGATCTGGAAACGTTTATTTTTCAGACACTTATAACCATCGGGTAAGAATGATTAACAATACAAATGGTATTATTACTACTATAGCCGGAACAGGCGTTGCAGGTTATAACGGCGATGGCATTGATGCAACAACAGCACAGTTAAATTATCCTTATGGCTTGGCGCTAGACACTGCAGGAAATATTTATGTAGCTGATGGGGCTAACAATCGTATCAGAAAAATTTCAAAAAGCGGAATAATTAGCACGGTTGCGGGTACAGGTACAGGTGGCTTCAATGCAGACAACATACTAGCCATTTCTTCAAACTTAAATAGCCCAACCGGAGTTGTGGTAGATAAAGCAAATAACATTTTTATTGCGGATTCACGTAATAGCCGTGTTAGAAAGGTGGATGTAAACGGCTTTATTTCCACAATTGCGGGAACAGGAACGGCAAGTTATAACGGCGACAATATTCCTGCTGCATTAGCTACGCTAAATTATCCCAACGGCTTGGCGCTTGATGGAAGCGGAAATCTATTAATTGCAGATCTTGGTAATAGTCGCGTTCGCAAAGTGACCAATATTGCGGTTTTACCTCTACATTTAATAAAATTTACAGGAGCTTTGCAAAATGGAAATATACTTTTGCAATGGCAAACTGAAAATGAAATAAGTACAAAAAGTTTCAATATAGAAAGAAGTAGTGATGGTATCCTATTTACTGAGATTGGCAAGGTTCAAGCAATAAATGCTTCAGGGGTAAATAATTACGGTTTTACAGATCCAAAAATAATTTTGCCTATTGCTTACTATAGGCTTAAAATGATAGATAAGGATGATAAGTATGTTTACAGCAATATTTTAAGTTTTGAAGCACACAATTTAGTGCAAGCATCATTGATTCCGAATCCTGCAAATAGTTCTTCAACGCTTTCTTTTACAACAAGTTATGTGGGGAAATATCGGATTGAAATAACCAATTTTCTAGGTCAAATGATCAATCACTTAACCGGTGTTGCTACAGTTGGCTTAAATACTATTAATTTGGATGTCCATAATTATGCCAATGGAGTTTACAACATTTCAATTGTTGATGCTGAAAATACTAGGACTAATTTAAAGTTTGTCAAAAACTAAAATGTAACAGGGAATTAATAACAATTTTTTTTGCTAAGCATATATTACGTTAGCAAAAATGTTCGAAATATATTACGCAACGTGTGACCGTGCGCAAGGGATTGGCAGTAGTACCCCGCAAAGCGCCTTTTTAGTGAATGGTGAATGGTGAAAAGTGAATACTTGGCATAAGAGAATTGGCGCTGCGGAGTACTACAGAAAGCCCGACCCCGCCCTGTATTTTGGCGGGGATGCGCCCAAATTTAAATTGTTGCCCTAAAAAGTTGCCAACTTTAGAACATCATAATTAAAAATTCGTGAAAGTAAAGTTGACAACTTAAAAAAGTAAAATCGTCCATCACTATAATTAATACTTACATTGTGCAGGGTTTAGTAAGCTGCTACATTTATGCCTTCATTATTTTTGTTAGGAATAGTCGAAAAAATGAATGCGGTTTATGCAAAAACGATTGTTTGCCATTTATTTAGTGATGCTTTTGGCTGCCAAGCCTATGTTTGGTACGGCTCAAATTTATGTTTCGGTAAATGGTAACGATGCAAATGCGGGCACACTTTCACAACCAAAAGCAACCATCAATTCAGCCTTGCGCAAAGCCCGGGATATGCGACGTTTAAAAGATTCGTCCATCAATAACGGCATTCATATTATTGTTGGCGGCGGTATTTACTATTTAGACGAACCTATTTTTGTAAGACCCGAAGATGCTGGAACACAAGCTAGTCCTACGTTTGTGGAAGCAGCACCAAACGAACAACCCATTATTAGCGGAGGTGTTAAAATAAAGAATTTTAGAAAAGTTACTGGTAATATTTCAGGCATATCGTCCATTGCCAAAGGTAAATTATGGGAGGCCGATGTGCCGATGGTTGGTGGTAGGCTGTTTGAATTCCGTCAATTATGGGTAAACGGCGAAAAAGCCGTTCGTTCCAAAGACCGTAACGGCGACAGCATGAACCGCATTTTAAGTTGGAATAAAGCCGAACAAACTTGTTGGATCCCGACGTCAAAAATTAATTTGCAAAATGAGCATTCGCTGGAAATGTTTATCCATCAATGGTGGGCGATTGCCATACTTCGAATAAAAAACATTGAAGTACATGGCGATAGCACGAAATTGAGTTTTCAGCAACCCGAAAGCCGAGTGCAAAGCGAACATCCTTGGCCTGCACCATATATGTCAAAAGAATATGGCAATTCTGCCTTTTTTCTAGCGAATGCCTTGCCATTGTTGGATGAACCGGGCGAATGGTTTTTGGATATCGGCAAACAAAAATTGTATTATTGGCCGAAAAACGGGGAAGATTTATCGACAGAAAATGTGGTTGCACCGTATGTAGAAACATTGCTAAAAGTGGAAGGAACGGTTGATAATCCGGTCTCAAATATCATTTTTAAAGGACTTTCTTTTCAACATTCAAGTTGGTTATTGCCCTCGCAAAAAGGATTGGTGCCACACCAAGCAGGCATGTATATGTTGGATGCGTACAAGCTAACTCCCCCCGGAACGCCAGATAAAAAAGGACTCGAAAACCAAGCCTGGATTGGCCGCCCAGCCGCGGCGGTTGAATTATTGTTTACCGAAAAAACAGCTTTTGAAGGGTGCCGTTTTGAACATTTGGCATCAACAGGTTTGGATTATAAAATTGGAAATCATGGCGATGTAGTTACGGGCAATTTATTTAAAGATATTGGTGGAACGGGTTTGTTGCTGGGTGTATTTGCCGATGAAGCAACCGAAATTCATTTACCATACAATCCAACCGATGAACGGGTAATTACCAGTAATACACAAATCAACAATAATTTAATTACCGATGCCACTAACGAAGATTGGGGTTGCGTGGGCATTGGCGCTGGTTATGTGCGTGGCATAAATATCAATCACAACGAAATCCATAATGTTAGTTATTCAGGAATTAGTGTTGGTTGGGGCTGGACGAAAACGTTAAATGCTATGAAAAATAATGTAATCCATGCCAATAAAATAACATTATATGCCAAACATAATTATGATGTTGCGGGCATTTATACATTATCTGCACAACCAGGAACAATAATAAACGAAAATTATGTAGACAGTATTTATTTGGCGCCTTATGCGCATATGCCCAAACATTGGTTTTATTTATATTGTGATGAAGGCAGCAGTTTTATGACGGTAAAAGATAATTGGTGCCCAGCTGAAAAGTTTTTGCAAAACGCAAACGGCCCCAATAATATTTGGCAAAATAATGGGCCGATGGTAAAAGACAGTATTAAAAATGCGGCTGGATTAATGGCCGATTATCAATGGTTATTAAAAGAAAAATCAATTGTAAATATAAACCAACCCATTAATCACCCATGAGATTTAAATATTTTAAGATAATTATTACTATTGTTTTAATTACCGCAATTGTTACATCTTGCGGTGAAAACACGCCCAATGGAAATGTATCAAACATAATACCAGTTGAGGTTTCAGCAAAAACAATGGTGGCTGAATTTGTTTTTGTAAACGAAAAGGAAATAGATTTAAATAAAATAAAAAATGTAATTAAAGGTGACTCAATTCATACCGATTCTTTTTACCAATGGAAAAATCATATTGCTATTTTTGATAAAATAACCGATACAGGAAAATTGAGGCATTTAATAATAACCACTTTCCCAACCGCTCAATTAAATATTTACGCAAACCCGTTTTATGAATTTAACCGAACGCATTGCGATACTTTAAACATGATAAAAAACTGGGACAATATTTTATTAACGGCGAATTTGGTAGCAGATACGGCCATGCAAAACCAATATTTAAATTACCACGCCGCACAATTTGAAAAATGGCCCGAGGTGTCGAAAGGTTTTTGTAATGCCAATTTCCAACAATTATTGGTATATAAAAATGGACGACAATTAATGCTAGTCATCAGTATTCCCAAAGGAGAAAATTTAAATAAATTAAACCCAAAAACAACAGAAAACAATCCGCGGGTAAATGACTGGAATAAGATAATGAGTAAATACCAAGAGGGAATTACCGGAACAAAAAAAGGAGAAACCTGGGTTTTTTTGAAACCGATTAAAAGCTGAAAGCTCAAAAGCTAAATGTATTATAAATGATTGCAAATAAACTTTTGAAATAATTGTAAACCACCACAGCTTTCGGCTTTTAGCTTTAAGCTTTTGGCTTAAAAAAATAAATATGTTAAACCTCGGAATACTCGGACTTGGCGAAGGCAGAAGCACCATGTCTGCAGCCATGGGAAGTGAAAAATGGAGATTAAAAATGATTTGCGACAAAAGTTTGGAGGCTTGCCAACAGCGGGCCGACGAATTTAAAATGTACGAATACACTACCGATTACCAAGAAATGCTGGACGATAAAAGCATTGATGTAATTGCCATTTACACGCCCGACCATTTGCATGCCGAACATATAAAAATGGCATTGGAACACGATAAACATGTGATTTGCACAAAGCCGTTTATCGATGATTTAAGCAAAGCAAAAGAATTAATTGACTTGCAAGCCAAGACTGGCAAAAAAGTTTTTGTTGGACAAAGTTCCCGCTTTTTTGAACCATATAAAAAGCAAAGGGAAGAATATGAAGCCGGTGAAATTGGCGAATTGATAACTGTTGAAAGTCACTACAATGCAGACCACCGTTGGTTTTTAGAGAAAAAATGGGCTTTGGAAGATTCTTTCAAATGGTTGTATGGCGGCCTTAGTCATCCGGTAGATTTTATCCGCTGGTATTTGCCAGATATTGAAGAAGTGATGGGTTATGGCATGATTAGCAGCAACGGCAAAACCGCTGGATTAAAAAATGAAGACACCATGCACTTTATTTTTAAAGCCGCCGATGGCCGCATTGCCCGTGTAAGCGGCGCATACACCGGCGCTATTCAACCGCCAGCCCGTGAAAGCGGTATGAGCTGTATTTTGCGTGGAACCGAAGGCGCCAGCCAGGCCGATTACCACGAATTGCGTTACTCGGTTACCAATAAAAAGGGCGAGGAAAAAATTCAAACTTGGGGCGACGCCAAATTAAAATATTATTTCCGTTTTGAAGGGCAAAGCCACCACGCAGGCGAATACCAAAATTATTTGGAATATTTCGCTGATTCAATCGAACAGGATTTTATCGCGTACCCAAACATGCAAGAAGGAATTGGAACCGTTGCATTATTGCAGGCCATGGATAAAAGTTTACAAACCGGAAAGCCGGTTAAGATAAAAGAACTTTTAGATGAATATGGATTATGAAAAAGACGACGGACAATAGACGACAGACCACCGATATGCTTTGAATTAAGTCCCAACGGGACAACATCTGATAGCATAGGGCAAAGCCCTACGATTAAATCAAATATTTAAATTAATTAAATTAAACAGAATATTACCATCAAATTATCAATTATCCATTAACCCACTTCCTTATTCCTTATTTTAAATTTCTTATTCCTTATTTCCATTGCATTCCATTTTAAATAAATTAACCACTTTAGACTTCGCCATTATTATCGGCTATTTAATTGTGCTATTAATAATTGGTTACAAAGCCAGTTTTGGTAAAAAGAAAAAAGATGAAACACTTTTTTTAGCAGGTAATTCGTTAGGCTGGGCCAGCATTGGATTTAATATGTGGGGCACCAATGTGGGGCCATCTTCTTTATTAACATTTGCCAGCATTGGTTATAGCACAGGCATTGTGGCAGGTAATTTTGAATGGTACGCATTTGTATTTTTAATGCTGCTGGCGCTGGTTTTCGCCCCTAAATATATTGCCTCAAAAGTGAGCACCATGCCCCAATTTATGGGCAAGCGATATGGCGATTCAACACAGAATATTTTAGCATGGTATGCGTTGATTAAAATACTCATTTCTTGGCTATCGTTAGGGCTTTTTGCAGGTGGTGTTTTGGTACGCCAAATTTTCGGGATTCCCATGTGGCAATCGGTCATCGTGCTGGTCTCTTTTGCGGGTATTTTCACATTTGCCGGCGGATTAAAAGCCATTGCCAAAGTGAATGTTTTTCAAATGATTTTGTTGATTGCGGTGTCGCTTACATTGTCGTTTATGGGCTTGCAAAAAGTGGGCGGAATTTCCGCCATGTTCCATAAAGTGCCTGGCAATTATTGGAATTTAATTCATTCTGCCAGCGACCCAAAATATCCGTGGTATGCAATTTTATTGGGTTAT
>CAWJTH010000035.1:0-52783 GCA_963845495.1 uncultured Chitinophagaceae bacterium | reverse complement strand
CCCAGCGGGTATGGCCAATTCCAATGTGGGCATGCAAATCTTTGCCTACTAAACTTTCTTCCAAGGCCACAACTTTACCTTTCTTTTTATAAACTTTTAATCCAGTTTCGTTTAATAGCGCCACGCCTGCACTATCATAACCACGATATTCTAATCTTTTTAATCCTTTAAGAATGATTGGGTAAGCTTCTCTTGGGCCAACGTATCCTACAATTCCGCACATATTGTTTTATTTAAAAAATGATAAGGCGAATATCAATAAAAAAGACATCCACTTGTCAATAAAATTTAATTTAACTGATTGTAATGGATGTTCTTTAAATAACGACAGTTATGATTACCGTTCTTTTAATGGATTATATTTTTGTTTACATAGCGCCAATTAGGTAATTGGCTTTTTTATCTTATTGAACTTTAAATGTGTTGGGGAAGCATAGTTTTTGTCTTAAAATGGATTTGCTTATAATGAGTTATCTAATTATTATAAGCAAAACCTTTTTCACGGTAAGAATTGAAGATTAGGCTCGGATGAATTTGATATGATAGAGGGTTTTTATGCACAAGATTTTTAAAGAAGTTACATTAAAGATGAAATTTAATACAGCAACAATACCTGCGTTAAAATCGGCTTGTTATAGTTGGTCAGAGTGGATTGGTTTCAATCACTCGCATTATCGAATAAAATGCGTTTTAGAAAACAAATGAATAATCGGAATTAAAATATTGAAGATGTACTAAAATAATTGGTATTTAAATAAACACAACAATTATCTTTTATTAAAGCTATTTTAACTCGATTAATGTGGATTAATGCCATGCTATTAACTGCAAAAACTTCACCGCCTCAATAAAATGTATTATTGCCTTAGTTTTTTATGAGCAGATTCTGTAATAATTTTAATTCTATTTTTTAAGCAACTTGAAATAAAAAAAGCCAGCTAATTAGCGGGCTTTAAAAATTGGTAATTGAAGTTATATACCTATTTGGTGATTAAGATTCAACCGCAACTTTTGGTTTTGGACCACGTTTTTTTGGTGCTTCACCAGAAACCGCAACTTTTGGTTTTGGTTTAAAACCCGGTTGACGGCCGCGTTTTTTTGGACCTGCTTCCGGTGCGCTAGAAGTACTGTCGGTGCTAGCTTCTGCTGGAGTTTCAGTTGCTGCAGCTTTAGGTTTAAAACCTGCTTTACGGCCACGTTTTTTTGGAGCTTCGGCAGTTGGAGCAGCAGATTTTTTACCTTTTGTTTTTGTTGCAGGTGCTGCTGGTTTTACTTCAGCCGCTTCAGTAGTACCGTATTCAATTTTAATGTGTAAAGTAGCATTTGCTGAAAATACTTTACTCATGCCATCCAAAAATTCAGGAGTAAATTCTCCGATTTTTTTTACAAAATTTGCTTCCATTTGTTTTAATTTATTATGCAATATAAAATGATTTATGAAATTATGCGTTAAAAAATATTTTATATTATTATTTGCAGATTAGTTATGCACATTTCGTGAAAAGCTGTTAATATGTTTTGTGTCTTTCATTGTTTTAGTTATGGGTATTACTAAAAAAATGAGTACTTTACTATTTGTATTTTAAGCATTTGAACAATTCAAATGTCATCAAATGTTCCACATTAAAAAGTAATTTTACAACATTTTATGATGGTGCTAAAAATGAAATGTTAATTAAGCAAGCTGAGCTATTGTTCTACGTTCTACAATAAATTTTAAATCCGAAAATTAAACAGTGCATGGTCAAGTTTAATTGTTAAGGCTAGCTTATTGATGTGGTTTCTATTTTTAAAACAATAACAATAGAGAGCTATGATTTTTGCTTGCATACTTAAGCCAAGTAAAATCGCCTAAACTTTATTTAGAAGGTTTAATAACAGATTATACTGAACAAATGAAACAGTCGATTAAAAAATAGTGTTTAATAAAATCCTCCAACTAGAAACGCTAGCAAATTAATTGAAGCGTATTCTGAATCAATATTATAAAAACAGAAAGTTAGCTAAAGACCAATGATATTTTTCAAATGATGGGTAAAATTTTTGTAAGCAACTGTTCGTTAAAAGTTTATATGCTCTAATAATCATCTACTTTTAAAAATATTTTAACCAGCAAAATAGCGCCACAAGTTAAGTTTCCTTTGCTTTTTTGTTATATTTTTTTATCAATCCTTATTTTTACAGCCCACTATCACTTTAGACACAGTTTTCCCATACTTTAAACTAATTAATTTGAGCGTATGCCACAATATCCAAATAGACAATTTCTTGATTTTGAAACGCCGATCAAAGAGTTGTACGAGCAGATAGAAGCCAATAAAAAAATGGCGGAAAAAAACCCTAAGGTCGATTATACCGAAATAATTGCTCAATTAGAAGCCAATATAATTGAAAAGAGAAAAGAAATAACCCAAAATCTTTCAAGTTGGCAAAAAGTACAACTTAGCCGCCATCCAGATAGACCATACACGCTGAAATACATTTCGAAAATGTGTACCGATTTTGTGGAACTGCACGGGGATCGGAACGTAAAGGACGACAAGGCAATGGTAGGCGGGTTCGCCAAATTAGATGGCGAAACAATTATGATTTTGGGTCAGCAAAAAGGTATCAACACAAAAATGAGGCAGCGCCGCAATTTTGGAATGGCTAATCCCGAAGGTTATAGAAAAGCTTTGCGGTTGATGCGGTTGGCAGAAAAATTCAATAAGCCAATTGTTACCTTAATTGATACGCCGGGCGCATTTCCGGGCATGGAAGCCGAAGAACGTGGGCAAGGCGAGGCGATTGCACGAAACATTTACGAAATGATGCGGTTGAAAGTACCGGTAATATGCGTAATTATTGGCGAAGGGGCAAGCGGCGGAGCAATGGGCATTGGTGTAGGCGACAAAGTAATTATGCTTGAAAATAGTTGGTACACGGTTATTTCGCCTGAAAGTTGTAGTTCTATTTTGTGGCGCAATTCGGATATGAAAGAAAAAGCTGCGGATGAATTAAAGCTTACGTCGGATAAAATGCTTGGGTTTGGATTAGTAGACGGTGTAATACCCGAACCGATTGGTGGTGCGCATTGGGATTATGATGAAGCTGCACAGATATTGAAGGATGCATTAATACCAATGCTAAAGGAATTAAAGCAGGTGCCGGCAGCAGAAAGGATTAATCAAAGGATTGAAAAGTTTAGTAAAATGGGAGAGTGGGACGAGGTGGAAGGTTAGATTGAAATAAGGAATAAGAATTTTGAAATAAGAAATTAGGAAGGGCAAAAAATAAAACAAAAAGAATTTATAAATTAAAATAAAAATGTCAGCGTTAAAAGGGGTAGGTGTTGCCATCGTTACACCATTCGAAAATGATGGTTCGGTAGATTTTGTTGCTTTGGGCAATGTGATTGAATATATTATTGTAAGCAAGGTAGATTACGTAGTAACCCTTGGAACCACCGGAGAAACCGCAACCCTTACTGAAAAGGAAAAGTTGGCAGTTTTAAATTACACCTACGATAAAATAAATGACCGCGTACCAATAGTCGTGGGCATCGGCGGAAACAATACTGCCGAAGTCATCAATACCATAAAAGAATGGCCCCTTGAAAAAGCAACCGCTATTTTAAGTGTAAGCCCTTATTACAACAAACCTTCGCAAGAAGGTATTTATCAGCATTATGCCGCTATTGCCAAAAGCACCGATAAAGATATTATTTTGTATAATGTACCCGGCCGCACCAGCAGCAATATTTCCGCTGAAACAACTATTCGTTTGGCAAAAGGGTTCAGCAATATCATCGGAACAAAAGAAGCCAGTGGAAATATGGTGCAGTGTATGCATTTAATTAAAGATAGACCCGAAGGTTTTTTATTAATTAGCGGAGATGACCATATTACATTGCCATTGATGGCTTGCGGGTTTGATGGTGTAATTAGTGTTGCAGCCAATTGTTTTGCAGCCGAATTTGCTGAATTGGTACATTTTGCCGCCAATGGCGATTTTATGGAAGCAAGTAAATTGCAAAGCAAATTATTGGATGGCTTTGATTTATTGTTTGCTGAAAATAATCCCGCAGGCGTAAAAGCTTTTATGGTCGAAATGGGATTGATAAAAAATAATTTACGCCTGCCCTTGTTGCCATTATCAAGCGGCTGGCACCAAAAAGTAAAAGAATTTTTGGATAAGAAATAAATATTGAGGTAATTTTTTAAAGAATAACTATAAAGCCAGCGTTAATTTTACGCTGGCTTTTTAATATTTGTGTATAAAAAATATTTCGATGCTATTTAATATTACTTGCAAAGCTGGGCTTTTATTAATGTTTTTATTAGGAAGCCGAATTAATTTCGCCCAATCTGATTCAACAGCCACATTAAAAATTATCATTTCCCCTATTGCAAAACATGCTGGTGATACATTATTTATTGCGGGTAATTTTAATGGTTGGAACCCGCACGATATAAGCACAAGCATGTTGCCTAATAATCAAAATGTTTATCAAACCAAATTTACTTTAAATAAAGAGGCATTAATTCAATGGAAAGTAACACGTGGCAATTGGGATAAAGTTGAAACGGATGCAAATGGAGCAGACATCCCAAATAGAATGAATGATGTAAAAATTTCCACTTCCCAAACTATTACAATCAATGGCTGGAAAGATGATTTTCCTACTAATGCCAAAAAACATACCGCTTCGCCGCAAGTACATATAATGGACAGTGCTTTTAATTTAAAGCTGTTGGGTAGAAAAAGAAAAATCTGGATTTATTTACCAAAAGATTATTCCACATCCAATAAAAAGTACCCGGTTTTATATATGCACGATGGCCAAAATTTATTTGATGCAGTTACCAGCGGTTATGGCGAATGGGGATTGGACGAAACGCTGGATAGCATTTTTGTAGCAACGCATAAAAGTATTATAGTAATCGGTATCGATAATTTGCCAGAAAAAAGGCTTCAAGAATACAATCCCTATGATGAAAATGATTATGGTACTGGCGAAGGAAAGTTGTATATCCAAAGTTTGGCGCAGGACCTGAAGCCCTTTGTAGATAAGCATTACAGGACATTGCCAAATGCAGCCAATACTACAATTGCAGGCAGTAGCATGGGTGGTATTATTAGCTTATGGGCAATAATGCAATACCCCAAAGTTTTTGAAAACGCAGGCATATTTTCACCCGCTTTTTGGATTGCCCCACAGTTTAAAAACGATGTTCCAGTAATGCTAAAAAATGCTAAAAGCAATTTGTTTTTTTATTGCGGCGAAGCCGAAAGTAAAACAATGGAAAGCGATATGGATAGTATTATCAATGAAATTAAATCGGTTTCAAAGGCATCGGTAAAAAGAGAAACCGTGCCAAACGGTCAGCATAACGAACAGGCTTGGCATTTAGCATTGCCTAGTTTTTTATCAACCATTCCTTTTAAATAATTTAAACTAAAATTCTGTTTTAACTTCTGCCAACAGGGTTAATTTCTCATTAAAATTTAGCATTTCTTATATTTAAACTTTTCTGATCCATTTAAGTCCTTGCTAGTTGTGTTTGATTATTTTATCAGTCAAAAATATTACTTCACTATTATCCAAATATGAAAAACATTTTACTTATTAGCTTGCAATTATGTTTTGCAAATGCCATTTTTGCGCAGCAAATAGATTCAACTTTGGCTAATTATGCCAACAATTATCAGCAAGAAAAAATCCACATCCATTTTGATAAAAGCGCTTATAATAAAGGTGAGTCTATCTATTTCAAAAGCTATATTTTGGCAGGAAGCGATTTATCTGATTATAGTAAAAATTTTTATGTTGATTGGTTTGACGAGAATGGAAAATTGATAAAAAACACAGTTTTCCCAATTTATGAATCCTCGGCAAGGGGAATGTTTGCCATTCCTGATAACTACGTGGGAAGATTACTGCATGTGCGGGCATACACTACATGGATGTTGAATTTTGATACCGCTTTTTTATTCAATAAAGATATTTTGGTTGATCAGCCAACCATAAAAAGCAAAATAATTGCGGTTAAACCCTCATCAAGCATCCAATTTTTTCCAGAAGGTGGCGATTTAATAGATGGGATTACATCAAAAGTTGCTTTTATGGCGGTTAACCAGTTTGGCCAGCCAGTGAAAGTAAGCGGTGTGATAAAAAATAGCAAAAACGAAGCGTTGGACTCGTTTGCGGCACAGCACGATGGAATGGGAAGTGTGCCCATAACTGGCAATGCAAAAGAAATTTATACGGCTTATTGGAGCGATGCGTGGGGCAATAATTATACAACTGTTTTACCGGCAACTAAGCAAGGTGGCGTTACTATGACGGTTTTGCCATTAACCAACGAAGCCGTTTTAAGTGTAAACAAATCAGAAAACCTTGGTGAAAATTTCAACCAAATTAATGTGGTTGCTACCATGAACCAACAAGAAGTTTACCGGGCAAAAATGAATATGAGCGTAAAAAAAATGATTACCGTTCATGTTCCAACGGATAAATTGCCAACCGGCGTTTTACAAGTTACTTTGTTTGATGCCAATTGGTTGCCACTTGCCGAACGTGTTATTTTCATCAATAACCACCAGCACCAATTTGAAATTGAAGCAAGGGCTACAACCAAAGGGTTTGATTTTAAACAAAAAAATACCATTGAAATTACAGTGCCAGATAGCATTGGTTCGAATCTTTCAGTGTCCGTTACCGACGCAGGTTTATTCAACGATACCACCACAAATATTTTTTCTGATTTATTATTGGCAAGTGATATAAAAGGCTACATCCATAACCCGGCATATTATTTTAAAGAAAACAATGATAGCATTGCCCAAAACCTTGACCTGGTAATGCTTACACACGGTTGGCGCAGGTATAAATGGGACGAGATTGTACTCGGAAAAATGCCATCGTTACATTACCAAAAAGACAGTGATTATTTGGAAATTAAAGGCAAAGTATTTGGTGGAACAAAAAAAATCCAACAGGGGCAAACATTGAATTTAATTTTACTAACAAAAGACAGCACAAAACAATTGTTGCCTACAATACCTGTGTCGTCCGATGGCATTTTTTTGATTCGGGGTGTAGTATTTTACGATACCATAAAGGTTTATTATCAATTCAACGGTAATAAATCGCTTACTAACAGAACCGATGTTAAATTCCAAAACGGATTATTGCAACCTCCGTTTACAAAAATGCCTGCGTTGGTAGCTTCGTCATCTCATGTTTGGGCCAATTTAGTCGATTCAAGTCTTCAAAGAAACCGTTACTTTAATGTACAGCAAGCTGAGGTCACCAAAAAATACAATGCCACGATGCTTGCAAACGTAACTGTTAGGGGCAGAATTAAAACGCCAGCCCAAATTTTGGATGAAAAATATACCAGCGGTTTATTTGCAGGCGGCGATAGCCACGATTTTGATGTAATAAACGATCCTTTTGCTATCAGTTCGCAAAATGTATTTATGTATTTACAAGGAAAAGTAGCCGGATTGCAAATAAATTATGGCGGAAACGGCGGTATTTCGATGACTTGGCGGGGCGCAAGACCGGCACTTTTTCTAGACGAAAACCATGCGTATGTTGATCAATTACAAAATATGCCAATGAGCGATGTGGCTTATATTAAAGTGTTTAACCCACCATTTTTTGGCGCATTTGGCGGCGGCGGCGGCGGCAATTGCCGTGTACACCCGTAAAGGCGGCGATATGATACTAGCGCCGGGCGAGGGTTTAGGCTATTCAACTTTGGCTGGTTATTCGCGTTACAAAGAGTTTTACAATCCCAATTATGCCGTTGATGATAATAAACCAGATGTGCGCACCACGTTATATTGGAACCCTTTTGTATTAACCGACAAAAAGAATAAAACCGTACAGCTTCAATTTTATAACAACGATATCAGCAAAAAATTTAGGGTCATCATCGAAGGTGTAAACAGCAACGGCCAATTGGCAAGGGTCGAAAAAATAATCGAATAAACAGGAAATTCCAAATATAGAAAATCCAAAACCCAAAATTCAATAAATACAAGTTTCTTGTATTTTTATCAAAATTTCAAGTGAATATTAAAGCATCAAACGAATGGATTTAAAATTCCAAATTGTTGGAATTTGGAATTTCAATATTTGGAATTTTAGATTTGGAATTTCCTTACAGTATCAACGTAACACCTTCAATCGCCAAATCGGTATTTTTAAAAATCGCTTTCGTTTCATCCAGCAAATCATCCAACATTTCGTATTTGCTACTAAAATGTCCAATCACCAACCTTTTAACCTTGGCCATTTTGGCTATTTCACCTGCCTGTTTAGTGGTGCTATGAAAGCGTTCAGCCGCTTTTTTTTCCAAATCGTTCATGTAAGTTGTTTCATGGTACAGCAAATCAGCACCTTGAAAATATTGGCAAAGTGAAGGATCAAAAACAGTATCTGCCGTATAAGCATATTCTTTACCAGGCTTGTTAGCCGTAGTTAAAATGTTGTTATCCAGCACAATACCATCTTTTGTCACATATTCTTCCCCTTGTTGCAAACGTTGGTAAAATACCGCTGGTATATTGTGTTTTATAACAGCTTCCTTTATAATTTGCCTTGGCCATTTCTTCTCCTTAAAAAGAAAACCAAAGCATTTTATACGGTGTTTAGTCGGGAAGATATATACTTCAATTTTTCCGTCATCCATAATAAGCCGGTGGCCGGTTGGGTGCGGATGAAAATGCAATGGATACGGCAACACATTGGAGGCAACCTCCATTTGCAACTGTAAAATTTGTTCCAATTCGGCGGGTGCATATAAGTGCAACGGCGCTATTCTTCCCATTAAACTAAAGCTGGAAATTAAACCAATCAAACCAAAATAATGGTCGCCATGCAGGTGGCTTATAAAAATGTGGTTGATTTTGCTGCGCCTAATTTTGTATTTCGTTATCTGTGTTTGTGTTCCTTCGCCACAATCTATCAAATACACTTGATCGGCAAACGTAAGCGCTTGTGAAGTTGGGTGCCTATCAAAGGCTGGTACTGCTGAGTTGTTACCGAGTATGGTGAGGCCGAACATATTTTATAAATGTACTAATGTGCTGATTGTTAATCTGCTAATAAAAATTATTGATAATAATATAATAGGTTACAAATTTCAGTTATTTTTGGTAAAGGTTTCCAAATATCATGTATTTGTTAAGCTAGACTATAATATGTAAAGGAATGCTGCACAAATATTAGTAAATCAGCACATTAGCTAATTATCACATTATCCTAACAATTCTCTTTCAATTTCTTCCATTTGCAAAATATCCCAAGCTTCGCTTAGTGTTGGGGTAATATTTAGGGAATCAAGCAATTGCGTTGCGTCCAAAAAATTCCTCACTTCTGGTTGCACACCACAAATCACAAATGAAGCCCCGTCTTCATAAAAAGTCGTTTGCATAGAAACCAATGTCTCTGCAATCGCCGTATCTATCATTGTAACATCGTTTAATTGCAGAATGACGTTCTTTTCCGAACTTTGCAGATAAGTTGTCAATGTTTCAACCAATTCTGCTGTCATAATAGCAGTTAGTTGATGTTCCAACACCATAATTTCGTGAAATTTCTCTTTGGTATTCGTTTTGAAGTTAAGCATAAGTCTCTTTCTAAATTTGATGTACAACCTAGTTTTAAAAATAAATAATTGTTGGGTTAATAAGTTTTATAATTTAGTGATGGCAATCAGTTCTTAATGTGTGGGGCAATTCAAAGAAATGTTATAATACTTGGTTTTTGTACCTTGTGCCTTGTATTTAGTATTTCTTGTTGCTAACTTTAGTTTATCCACACCTGTGTATTATCTATTTTGGCATTTCGCCAAAATTATTCTTTAATATTGTAACAACCCAATGGCAAACATTATGGATAATAATTTTTCAGCGCAAGTAAAAGAAATCATTGCTTTTAGTAGGGAAGAAGCTTTAAGGTTGGGTAATGATTTTATTGGAACCGAGCACCTGTTGCTTGGATTGATACGTGATGGCGAAAATACGGCCATGCGTGTTTTAAAACAGTTCAATGTCGATCTTTATGAGCTTCGTAAAGAGGTAGAATTAGCTGTAAAGGACAAGATTGGAAAAACCATTGCTAACATCAACAGCTTGCCGCTTACTAAGCAGGCTGAAAAAGTAATCCGCGTTACGGTTTTAGAAGCGAAAGCTTTAAAAAGCCCACTTGTGGAAAGCGAACATTTGATGTTGAGCATATTAAAAAACAAAGAAAACGCAGCCACACAAATATTGATGCAATATGATGTGGACTACGACAGTTTCCGCAACGAGTTGGGTATGGTAAGAAGTAATGAAGGCCCAGGCGCTGCCAAAGCCGAATTTACAGACGACAATGATGATGATTTTGAAGAAGAACAACGTAAGGGCGGTTATGGCCAACAAGGCGGTGCAGGCCGCAGCGGTACCGGCAAGCAACAACAACCAAACGGCCCGAAAAGCAAAACGCCTGTGCTTGACAACTTTGGCCGCGATATAACCAAAATTGCTGAACAAGGTAATCTTGATCCAATCGTTGGCAGGGAAGAGGAAATTGAAAGGGTGAGCCAAATTTTGAGCCGCCGTAAAAAGAACAACCCAATTTTAATTGGTGAACCTGGCGTGGGTAAAACCGCCATTGTTGAAGGTTTGGCTTTAAGGATTATTCAACGGAAAGTAAGCAGGGTTCTATTCGACAAACGGGTAATCAGCCTTGATTTGGCAGCTTTAGTAGCGGGTACAAAATATCGCGGCCAGTTTGAAGAAAGGATGAAAGCCATTATGAACGAATTGGAAAAAAACAGGGATGTGATTTTGTTTATCGATGAAATCCATACCATTGTTGGGGCCGGTGGCGCAAGCGGTTCACTGGATGCATCGAACATATTTAAACCAGCTTTAGCACGCGGAGAATTGCAATGCATTGGTGCTTCCACATTGGATGAATACCGTCAATACATTGAAAAGGATGGCGCTTTAGATCGTCGTTTCCAAAAAGTGTTGGTGGAAGAACCAAGCGTGGATGAAACCATCCAGATTTTGCACAACATTAAAAGCAAATACGAAGATTTTCACAATGTCACTTACTCAGATGATGCCATTGAATCTTCAGTAAAATTAAGCGACCGCTACATGACGGATCGTTTATTGCCCGACAAGGCGATTGATGTGATGGATGAAGTGGGAGCAAGGGTGCATCTAAAAAATATCAATGTTCCACAAAACGTGTTAGATCTTGAAAAGAAGATCGAGGATGTGAAACTGGAAAAAAACAAGGTGGTAAAAAGCCAACGTTTTGAAGAGGCTGCTTCTCTTCGCGATGCGGAAAAAAGATTGTCGGAAGAATTGGAAAGCGCAAAAGCTGTTTGGGAAGAAGAAAGCAAAAACAAGCGTTTCCCGATTAATGAAGAATCAATAGCAGAGGTGGTAAGCATGATGACCGGCATCCCCGTAAAAAGGATGGTGCAAGCTGAAACCGACAAACTGCGGAAGATGAACGATGAAATGAAGGGCATGGTTGTTGGTCAAGATGATGCCATTGCAAAAGTGGTAAAAGCTATCCAACGTAACCGCGTAGGTTTAAAAGATCCACGTAAACCAATCGGAACTTTCATTTTCTTGGGCCCAACCGGTGTTGGTAAAACTGAATTGGCACGTGCATTGGCAAAACACATGTTTGATAGTGAAGATGCGTTAATCCGCATTGACATGAGCGAATACATGGAAAAATTCACCGTTAGCCGTTTGGTTGGTGCACCTCCGGGATATGTTGGTTATGAAGAAGGCGGCCAATTGACAGAAAAGGTTCGTCGTAAACCGTACAGCGTTATTTTGTTGGATGAAATCGAAAAAGCGCACCCAGATATTTACAATATTTTGTTGCAAGTATTGGATGATGGCCAATTGACTGATGGATTGGGTCGTAAGGTGAACTTTAAGAACACCATGATTATTATGACATCTAACATTGGTGCTCGTCAACTAAAAGACTTTGGTGATGGCGTTGGCTTTGCAACCGCTGCCCGTCAACAAAATGTGGACGAAAACAACAAAGCTGTAATTGAAAAAGCTTTAAAAAGAACTTTCAGCCCAGAGTTTTTGAACCGGATTGATGATGTTGTTATCTTCAATAGCCTTACAAAAGAAAACATCTTTGAGATCATCGACATATTGATGAAAGCTGTTTTAGGCAGGATGAAATCACTTGGATTTGAACTTGAATTAACAGCCGAAGCAAAAGAGTTTATTGCCGATAAAGGCTATGATAGTCAATTTGGTGCACGGCCTTTACACCGTGCCATCCAAAAATATTTGGAAGACCCACTGGCGGAACAAATATTGAATATGACCATTAAAAATGGTGATGTGCTTGTGGCTGGTTTGGATAAGGAAACGCAGAAAATTACGTTTACTTTAAAAGAAGACGTTGCAGAAAAATCTGTAAGCGAAGCTAAAAGTTAATTGATAATTGATAGATTACAATGAAAAAGGCCGACCCAAAAAGTCGGCCTTTTCATTTGTCTTATGTATTGTTGATATTGGCATTTGATCACAATTTATCCGCAAACGATTGTTGTTAAAAATATTTATGTTAACATTTTTAGTTTTCCCGCATCTTTACAGCACGATTTGAAAAAGCTCGCTGCCATATTATTAGTTATTATCTTTCTGTTTAACTGGTTTGGATACCAGTTGCTAACTAATTATATGGAAAATAAAGCTGATGTTCAATTAGAAGCCCAGTTGGATACGAAAGATTATAACGAACAAGATCTTATTTCCATAAAAGTGGCTACCAATCTTCCGTATTATAACGAATCGAAAGAATTTCAACGGACTGATGGTTCGATAAATATTGATGGTGTTGAATACAAATATGTAAAGAAGAGGTTTTACAATGACTCGCTTGAATTAATGTGTATTCCCAATACTTCTAAAATGAAAATCACCAACGCTAAGCAGGAATATGCTAAATTGGCGAACGATTTTCAAGAATTGGGCAATAAGAAAAAGCAAAATTCTCAACATTCAAATACCGTAAAGCCAACTGGCTCAGAATATTGTGAAAATCATTTTGTTTTATCGTTTACAAACAAACATGAAGTTTTATTTGAAAAAGCAACGCTTGGTTATTTACCAGTTGCTATACAATCTGTCTTTTATACTCCTCAGGAGCAACCGCCCGATGCATAGTTACCGGTTGTTTGTAGCTACAAATTCGATCTAAACATTGAAAATAATTTCGATGTTTGTTCAATGATTGGCTGAATTACATAACAACCTATTCGTGCAATTACAACTCAAGGTGCGGGTTTACTTTACCATTTATTGCATTTATTGATATGGATTCATCAATAAAGAATATTATACATCTTCCAATCAACGTGGTTGACCTTTTTATGCACAACACATTGGTTGTAGCATTCAAAGATGCCCGTTAAAATGGATTGTGGTTATTCCGCCTGTTTTGTTCTGTACGATAATAAGAGAATTACTGCTCAGGTTATTTATTTTCTTAAAAGACAAAACATTTTCATGTACATCGAAACAAATATTATAGAAAATACGCCTAAAACAGAAGCATTGGTTAATGGAATTAAGGCTTACAATAACAAACGCATCAGCAAGCAAAAATTAAACAAGTTATATGAAGCTGTTATAAATGATGCTTTTACATTTTTTCAAAAAGGCACAACTGCAGTAATTGCTATTCCAAAAGTTACGAGAAAGCATGGCGTTTTCTTAAGGCGTTCAGCTTAAAACAAATCTGCATTTTTAATTTTCCAAAGGTTTATACCAATCATAAACCTTTGGTTTTCTATCAGTTATTAAACATATACAACACTACTTTTCTAAATAAAGAATGCTAATTAAGCGCTTATGACGAGGTTGATGATTATTATTTGCATGGTAACCGGATTGATGGCATGTAACAGGAAAAAGGACTACGACAAAATTTTTAAAGACCCAATTCTATATTGCAATACCGTACACGAGCTGAACAGTGTGGTAATGGGTAACAACTTTACACCCATGGTTGCATCACGCAATTATATGTACGCCAATGTGGCTGCTTACGAAGTAATTGCTGGTGGCTACCCTGAAAAATACAAATCGTTGGCTGGACAAGTAAATGGTTTAAAAACTGTTCCTACTGCACCAAAAGATAAGCCGATTGATGTTGAATTTGCATCGCTATTGGCTTTTTGCAAATTGGGCGAAGCCGTTACTTTTCCCGCAGGCAGTATGAAGGAATTTGTTGACAGCCTTAAAAAAATGGCCGACGACCACGGTATGCCTTCCAATGTTTTTGCCAATTCTGTTGTGTATGCAGATACTGTTTCATCGGCCATTATGGCTTGGAGCAAAAAAGATAATTACGCCCAAACCCGTAGTGCCACTCGTTATACAGTGATTGATTCACCTGGGCGCTGGGTGCCAACACCGCCTGCTTACACCAGTGCCGCCGAGCCACATTGGAAAGAAATAAGGCTAGCTGTTGTTGATAGTGTAAATCAATTTTTGCCGGAGCCACCTTATCCTTTTAACGTTACCGACCCAAATAGTGGTTATTACAAAGAAGTAAAATTGATCCAAAGAACTGTTGACAGCCTTACGCCAGAGCAAGTTTTTATTGCAGATTTTTGGGATGATAATCCGTTCAAACTCAATGTGTCTGGCCATTTAATGTACGGCACTAAAAAGTTTTCGCCACCAGGGCATTGGATGGGTATCATCGGCATAGCCGCAAAAAAAGCAAATGCTGATTTTGCTACCACGGTTTATGCGTTTGCAAAAACCTCGTTGGCTTTGTTTGACGGTTTCATTGAATGTTGGAACATAAAATACCGGTACAATACCGCAAGGCCAGAAACTGCTATCAACAAATACTTCGACCCAAATTGGCAACCCCACTTACAAACGCCGCCATTTCCGGAATATACTTGCGGCCACTGCGTTATTTCTGCCGCGGCCGGCGAATCATTAACCAGCATTTTCGGTGACAATTTCGCTTACACTGATACGACAGAGCAAGAATTCGGTATCGATAAAAGATCATATAAATCCTTTAGAGATGCGGCTTGGGAAACAAAAGACTCTCGGTTTTTTGGTGGTATCCATTATTATTATTCTTGTTTGCGAAGCAATGAGATGGGAAAGAAAATTGGAGATTTTATTATCGACAAATTAAAAATGAAAGCAGGCGATAAGTAGTAGGAAATCAGGGGCAAGAAATCAAGGGACAAGAAATCAAGAGAAAAGAAATCAAGGGGCAAGAAATCAAGGGGCAAGAAATCAAGAGAAAAGAAATCAAGGGACAAGAAATCAAGTTTTAAAAGCAAAAAATCAACATTTTAAAAAGTAAAAGTCCGGAAAGGACTGCATCTACTAGCGATGGCGAGGCCATCGTAACAACAAACAAAATGAAAGCTATATGAAAAAAATTATCATTCATGCATTTGCATTACTCTTTATTACAACTGTTGAAAAAACAATAGCGCAAGGTTGCGTGGCCATCCGCAGCAACGGCGGTTATTGCACAATGGCCAAACATATTGATAGTAGTAAATGGCAATTGAGTATCAACAACCGGTATTTTAAATCGCATAAACATTTTGTGGGTACGGTAGAACAAACCCAACGTGAAACAGCGGGTACCGAAGTAATCAATCATCAATTTACGACAGATCTTGCCATTACACATAAGTTAGACAATCGTTGGAGCATGATGCTCGATTTGCCGATCGAAAGCAACTCCCGTTCTTCATTGTACGAGCACAATAATGTAGGCCGTTACCTTACACATTCATTTGGTGTTGGCGATATAAGATTGGCTGTGTATGCTTGGCTGCTGAATCCTGATAAAATGCCAAAAGGTAATATCCAATTAGGTTTAGGGTTGAAATTGCCAACCGGAGCTTACAATTACCAAGATTTTTTTCATATCACGGCCGATTCACTACGGTTGGGGCCTGTTGACCAATCCATCCAATTAGGTGATGGCGGTACGGGTATTACTTTTGAATTCAATGGGTTTTACAATTTTTCCCGTAGCATCAGTGCTTATGGCAATTTCTACTATCTCAGCAATCCCCGCGATGTAAATGGAACACTTACAACCCGTGGTGCTGCTATATCTGCATCAACCATTAGCAATGGCAGTTATGTAATGAGCGTGCCCGACCAATCAATGGCCCGTGCCGGAGTAAACATCAATGCCAAAAATTTTATGTTTTCTGCGGGTGCAAGGTATGAATGCTTGCCGGTGCGTGATTTACTCGGCGGCAGCGATGGTTTCCGTCGTCCCGGAAATATACTTTCCGTTGAGCCGGGAGTCACTTATAATTTCAATAAAATAAGCGTGTATTTGTACGCACCTATTGCAGTAAGAAGAGACCGTCCACAAAGCGTAGCCGATGAAATTACTACCAAACTAACCGGCAAATTTACCAACGGCGATGCTGCTTTTGCTGATTATGCATTGAATTTGGGTGCAGTTTTCAAATTTTAAATAGTGAGTGGTGAATGGTGAGTCGTGAGTGGCTTCTTGGCGTTTGGGTATTGATGGTTTTATTCAATACTTACCAATTAAAGTCCTGTAAGAACGACATCTGCTAGCGGTGGGCGCAGCCCATCGAGACTTTCGTAAACCATTAAACCACGGTACAAATAATTTAAAAAAATAATTATGAAGATAAATTTTATTAAAGTCCTTTTCTCGATTGCTTTGGTAATGATTATTGGCGCATCGGCTAAAGCACAAACCGATGAAGATGCCATCATGATGGAGAAACAACAATTCTGTGTGGGCGGCATGTATAACTATAGCAGTTGGAAAAATTATTGGGAAGGAACATTTAAACGTAACAACCAAAACCTTGGTACCGTTTCCACACAAATGGTTGGTTTGATGGGCAATTATGGTATAAAAGACAACCTAAATATTTTGGTAAATGCACCTTATGTTTGGACGCATGCCACTGCTGGCACACTGCGGGACATGCATGGCATCCAAGATTTATCAGCGTGGGTTAAATGGATGCCGTTGGAAAAAAATTTAGGTAAGGGCGTTTTTTCGGTTTACACAATTGGTGGCTTTTCTGTGCCCTTAAGTAATTACGAGCCTGCTTATTTACCGCTTTCCATTGGTTTGCACAGCAAATCTTTATCTGCCAGATTGATGGCCGATTACCAAATCAACCATTTTTCTGCAACCGTTTCTGGTACTTATACTTGGCGTCACAACATCACCATCGATCAAAATTCTTATTACACAACCCAAGAGATTTTATCGAACGAAGTGTATATGCCGAATATGACTGTATTCAATTTCCGCACCGGTTATCGCAGCGATTATCTGATTGCCGAAGCTTTATTTTCCCAAATGAATACCATCGGCGGTTTTGACATCCGAAAAAACGATATGCCTTTTCCAAGCAATAAAATGAATTCCACCAGCGTGGGAATCAACCTAAAATGGACGATGAAAAAAACGCCTGGACTTTCGTTTGTTGGCGGCGGCAATTATGTGGTTGCAGGCCGAAATGTTGGCCAAAGCACGGCCGTAAGCGGCGGCGTATTTTACATTCTCGACTTCGCACATCTTTCCAAATCATCCAATTCAGTACATAAGAAAAACTGTAAAATATGCAGAAAACAAATATAACAGCAGCTTTATTCCTTTCGGTTTCTATTCTTTTAACGGCCTGCAACAAACCGGTTTCTGGAAGAACCGACAATATTGCGGCATTAAATCCTACCAACGAAGATTTAAATGCCGGTAATTGGAAACCAGTTTTGCTTTCTAGGAACGATACTTTTGCAGTGGCTGCACCGGCTGCAACCAATTCTTTGGGATATGCCGCTGAATTAAATGAAGTAAAAGGTGCCCAAAAAAGCCTTACATCCGAGCAGCGGGATATTATAAATTATTGGAGCGCTGGTTCAGTTTTAAGATGGAATGAAATATTGCGTGGCTTGGTAGCGAAATACAATTTACCACCTTACCAAAATCCAGATGGTACTTATCCCATCCCAAGTTCAGTCAATCCTTTCAATTACCCGTTGTTTCCATTTTCCAATCCACCTTATGCCGCACGGGCTTATGCGTATGTAAGCGCTGCGCAATACGATGCATTAGTTGCGGCTTGGCATTACAAAACATTGTACAACCGTACTGCACCATACAATGTTGACTCAACCGTAACGGCGATGATTCCTAAAAATACTTTACCTTCTTATCCATCAGAAGATGCAGTGGTGGCGGGCGTTACAGCCGAAATGATGAAATTGTTGTTTCCAACAGAAATATCATATATCCAAGAAAAATTGGACGAAGCGGAGCAATACCGCATTTTGGCCGGTGCCAATGTGCGTAGCGATATTGTAGCAGGCGAAAACCTTGGCAGGCAAGTTGCACAATTATTTACCGCCCGTGCAAGGACTGACAAAGCTGGCGCTGCCGTTGGCACACCAGCCATTTGGGCCAATTTTGTAACCACTACCACCGCCAGGGGAGAAATGCCTTGGATAAGTTTAGAAACACCGGCCCGCCCACCGATGTTGCCTTTGTTTGGTGCCGTTACGCCATTTTTATTTGATTCTGCCACGGTGGTTGCATTGCGCCCGGGCCCGCCACCTTCCACTTCAAGTACAGATATGGCGCAGCAAACGCAGGCTGCCTATAATCAAATTAAAAACCCAACCCGCGAGCAAATGCGCATTGTGCAATTTTGGGCAGATGGTGTTGGCACGTACACGCCACCGGGGCATTGGAACGCCATTGCAGCCGAAGATTTTATCTCTCAGAATTATAGTGAAGTGCGGTGGGCAAGAAATATTGCTTTGTTAGATATGGCGTTGATGGATGCCGCAATTGTTTGCTGGAACACCAAATATTTTTACTTTAATCCCAGGCCTACACAATTGGATCCAGCCATTAAAACATTGACCGGTGTTCCTAATTTTCCATCTTACATTTCTGGTCATGCCACTTTCAGCGAAGCTGCCTCAACTATTTTAGGGCATATTTTGCCGGCAAATGCCGCCAAATATGAGGCCATGTCGCAACAAGCCGCTGCGTCAAGAACCATGTCTGGCATACATTCCCAAATAGACTGTGCCGCTGGATTAACTGCTGGGCAAGGCGTTGGAAATTATGCAATAAAGAGGGCTAAAATAGATGGAGCAGAATAACCATCGGGAGTGATGAAGTTTGAATTGTGAGTGGTGAATCACAGTCGTGAGTGACTTCAAACATTGTTTGATTTCGCTTTATTCTTTGAAAGGGAATGTTTTATTCGAGCCTTGAAAGGGCGACATTAAATAGCGTAGGGCAACGCCCTATGATTTAGATAAATATTTTAAAATGTTCAGTTTAAATAAACAACAAAAAATTCATTATACATTGCGCATAGCTGCGGCCATGTGTTTTATAGGCCATGGTGCTTTTGGCATTATTACAAAACCAATTTGGTGTAATTATTTTGGCGTGTTTGGTATTAGCCACGATACAGCTTACCATTTAATGCCAATTGTTGGTTCAATCGATATTTTTTTTGGATTGATATTATTGGTTTATCCCATTAAAGCGATTCCTTTTTGGCTAATTATTTGGGGGATTTTTACGGCATCGTTACGGCCATTATCCGGCGAACCATTTGCTGAATTGATTGAACGGGCAGGCAATTTCGGTGCACCGCTGGCTTTATTGATTTTGTCAAGTAATGGTAAAGCGCTTTATTCCGAGCTATTCAAAAAAATTAGCCCACAGGTGCAGATAAGTGCCGAAACATGGAAAAAATTGATGTTTTGTTTACAGGTGATTGTGTTTTTGTTGTTGGTTGGCCATGGCTGGTTAAACTTAATCGGTAAAAAAAGTTTATTGGCGCAATACACGGCGTTGGGTTTTTCAAATGCCGATAATGCCGCAGTTATTGTTGGCATATTTGAAGTTTTGGCGGCTTGTTTGGTAGTAATAAAACCATTACGGTCAATATTGATTATTTTTTTAATCTGGAAAATTACCAGCGAATTTTTTTATCCGCATTACGAGGTTTTTGAATGGATTGAAAGAGGCGGAAGCTATGGCTGTTTACTGGCATTGATTTTTGCGTTGGATGCCGTCTCCCTATTTCCGTTTAATAAGGAGTTTCAAGTATCAAGCTAGTGTTATTTAACCTAACTCGATTGCTAACGGGAAAAAGCATTATTCCAACGTATAAAGTATTATTTCATTGGAAAATCGGCTTCTCCCAACAAAAAAATGCATATTTCTGTCAAATTAACGCGTTTTCTCAACAGAAAAAGGCATTATTCCGATAAGAAAGTGAATAATTCCAACAAAAAAACGTGTATTTCTGTCAAATTAATGCGTTTTCTCAACAGAAAAAGGCATTATTCCGATAAGAAAAAGAATAATTCCAACAAAAAAACGTGTATTTCTGTCAGATTAATGCGCATTTTCAACAGAAAAAAGCATTATTCCGATAAGAAAATGAATAATCCCAACAGGAAAATATGTATTCCCGTCGGATTAATGCGCACTTTCAACAGAAAAAAGATTATTACGTGGGGAAATCAAATAGTTTTTAACAGCAAAACATGCATTTCAAGAAAAACTCCTTTTTGAAAAGAAATTATCATGTTCCTCATTATTTAAATTTTATAAGAATGAAAAGATTTATCGTATCAACATTATTAGTTTTTTGCACAAGCATTTCTTTTTCTCAACTAAAAATACTGCCAAAAGACACAGCCCAAATAAAAGCCCTTGATAATGTTACGGTTACGGCACTGCTAAAACAAGGCTTGGCGCTGCCACTGCCGCCGGTTGTGGACGTGTATGTTTTGGCTGGGAAAAAAACAACGGAAATTCAATTAGATGCAAATCAGGCCAACCTTGCCGGCAATGTTGCCCGGCAAGCGTTTGCGCAAATACCCGGACTAAATATTTGGGAAATGGATGGTGCCGGAATGCAAGTAAACATCGGTAGCAGAAGCACAGACACGCATCGTTCCATTGAAATGAACATGCGGCAAAATGGTTACAATACCAATTCCGACATGTTTGGTTACCCAGAAGACCATTACACACCGCCAATGGAAGCCATTGAGCAAATACAATATGTAAGAGGTTCGGCGGCGTTACAATTTGGCCCACAGTTTGGCGGTATGATGAATTATGTAATGAAAAAAGGCGACTCAACCAAGCCATTTGCCTTGGAAACCAGCCAAACAAAAGGCAGTTATAATTTTTATAATTCTTACAACGCTGTTGGTGGAACGGTAGGTAAAATAAATTATTATGCATATTACGACAATCGTGGCGGCGATGGCTGGCGGCCCAACGCAGCGTTTAATTATCATGCTTATCATACCAATATCGAATATCGGTTCAATCAAAAAGGTAGTATTTCGCTTCAATTTTCCCGCATGGATTATGTGCAGAAAATTGCCGGTGGGTTAGACGATGCGCAATTTTACCAAAATGCAAAGCAATCTTTCAGGGCTAGAAATTATTTCAACCCAGAAATAAATATTCCTGCCATCACTTTTAAATACCAGTTTTCACCCAACACCAAAATTGAAGTGACTTCACACATTTTATTTGGCCAACGCAACAGCGTGCAGTTTATTAACACGCCGAATATTTTGGACACCATCAATACTTCGCTCGGAACGCAAAATCCTCGTCAAGTTGATCGGGATTATTATAACGGTTTTACCACGGAGGCTAGAATATTGCGCCAATATAAAATCGGTACGACAGTGAATACTATTACCGGCGGTATCCGTTATTTTTCTGAAACAACGAAACGGCAACAAAAAGGCGTGGGCACCATTGGCAGCGATTTTGATTTAGGGCTTACCAAAACCTATAGCATCAACCTGCAATTGCACACCAATAACTATGCGGCGTTTGCTGAAAATATTTTTCAGCTTACCAATCGTTTTTCCATTACGCCGGGGGTTCGGTACGAAATCATCAACAGCACCATTAACGGTGCCATATTAAACCAAACTTTTCCCGTTGCTTATAAAGGTGATCGGAGTTTTCCGCTGTTTGGTGTTGGAACGCAGTACCAGACTAGTTCTTCCACACAATTATATGGAAATATCACGCAAGCATACCGACCATATATTTACGCCAATGTTACACCTGCCGATCAAATTGGCGTAATTGACCCTAACTTGAAAGACAGCAAGGGTTATGACATCGACCTTGGCTATCGCGGCCATTTTAAAGATTTGATGAATTTCGACATCAGTGCATTTTATTTATTTTATGGCAATAGGGTAGGGCAGTTGACGCTCAATAATCCAGATAATACTACTACTTATTTGTACACCACAAATATTGGCAATTCGGTAGCTAAGGGCATTGAAGCATATATTGATGTATCTGCCTTGAAATTATTGACCAACAACCGTTCTGTTTTTGATGTACGGTTGTTCACTTCACTTGCTTATGACCATGCCCGTTACACTTCTGGCCAAATAAATAATGCAGGTAAAAACGTTCCGTTAGCAGGCAACCATGTTGAAGGAACGCCAGATTGGATCAACCGGATGGGCCTAAAAATTATTTATGCGAACCTAAGCAGCAGCCTAGAATACAGCTATGTTGGTAAAGGTTTTAGCGATGCCAATAATACCAGCTTTGTAAACACAGGCATTGCTGGCGTTGTACCAGCGTATCATGTTTGGGATTGGGTGCTGGATTACAAGTTTTTGAAACAATACCATTTTGGCGCTGGTATCAATAACCTTGGCAACGCCACTTATTTTACCAGAAGAATAAACATGTATCCGGGACCCGGCATTTTACCTGCTGATGGAAGAACATTTTATATTTCACTTGGCGTTAAAATTTAAATTTTTATATGATTTTGCTGTGCGAGGTTTTGCTGTGCAAGGCGCCCTCGCCTCGCACTTGTTATTCTATCGGCTTTGCCGATTATTGCTGCCAAAGACAATATGAAGCAACGACTTTTAAAAGATGATATTTTTGAACAAGAAAAAATTGTCACGCAGAGAACGCTGGGGGCGCAGAGGAATATGAGAACAATAGAAAATGATAATGATCAATCTAATCCCTCTTTTTCCTCTGCGCCCCCAGCGTTCCCTGCGTGAACCACTACCACTTTGTCAATAAAAAATTCCACTCAAAACACCGATTTTAACCCACAAAAAGCGTTGCCAGTATAGCATAGTTTATATTTGGCGAAAAATAAATCACTTTGAAAATATCGAATGTATTGTTTGCCGTTTGTATTTCGGCTGTTGGAAGAAATGTAGTTTTAGCGCAAAGCGATGTTCGCAAAATGTTTGTGGGCACTTATACCAACACTGGCAGTTATGGCATTTATGTGTACGATTTTGATGAAAACGCAGGCTCAGCAACGCTTTTAGACAGTGCAAAAATTGATAATCCATCTTATTTGGCTATCAATAAAAAAGGCAATCGTATTTATGCAGTCGATGAAAACGCCGGCATCAGTAATCCAGGTTCTATTTCGGCTTTTTCGTTCAATAATAAAACCAACAAGTTCCAATTTTTAAATCGTGAAAAAACAGGCGGTGATCATCCTTGTTTTGTAGCGGTCGATAAAAATGGCAGAACAGTTCTTGCTGCGAATTATACAGGAGGCAGTTTGTCTGTTTTTCATACCGATAAAAAAGGTTGGTTACAGCCTTTCTCGCAAAACATCCAACATTATGGCAAAGGCCCAAATAAAGACAGGCAGGAAAAACCGCATGTACACCAGGCCATGTTTTCGCCCGATGAAAAATATGTTTTTGTAAATGATTTGGGGTTGGATGAAACAACACTTTATCCTACCAAGCAAAAAGGAAAGCCAAAAGATTTGGATACCGCCAATAAAATAACCATCAAATCAAGCGCTGGCAGCGGTCCACGGCACACGGCTTTTCATCCAAACATTACCTATTTTTTACGTGGCAAAAGAATTGAGCGGCGAAGTAGCGGCTTATCGCTTCGAAAACAAAAAAGCAACTTTAATTCAAACGGTATCAATCGATTCCATCGATGTAGGCGCAGATAAAGGCAGTGCAGATATTCATATTTCGCCCGATGGAAAGTTTTTGTATGTGTCTAATCGCGGTAAATCAAACAACATTGCCATTTGTCAAATTAATGATGTTGGCGAATTGAAAGTAATTGGTTTTGAATCGGTTTTGGGCGTTCAACCACGCAATTTTGTCATCAGTCCAAATGGTGATTATCTATTAGCCGCAAATCAGGGAACCAGCAATATTGTAATTTTTAAAAGAGATAAAACGACCGGTTTGCTTACACCAAATGGCAATCAAATAAAACAAAAAGCGCCTACTTGTTTGATATTTGAGTAGAAATCTTAAGTTTTAAGACATTAGAATAACTGTAAAAATTTGATTTTAAGCCAAATTAAGTGGTTTGGTACATATGCAGAATATGATAAATTGATGTGAGACTTGTTTGCATCGTTCCATCGGAACGTTTCGTGCCAATAAAGACTTTTCTTGTTTTTCATTCAAAAGTTTAAACAGCCTCTATAAAAAGAAATGATATGGAGCTTAAAATAATAAAAACAGATAAACAATATCAGCATTATCTTGATTGGATTGATGAAATGTTCGATAAAAAAATAAATCCAAATACGCCTGACGGGGAAAAGCTGCAAGTTGCTTTTTTTGGTTAAGCAATACGAGGATAAATATTATCCAATACCGTTTCCAGACCCAATTGAAGCAATTAAATTGAAAATGGCAGAAAAAGGTTTAAAAAGCAAAGATTTTGTTGGCAAGGTTGGAAGTAAAGACTATGTTTCTGCAATGTTTAATTGAAAGAAACCATTTACATTAGAAATGGCTAAATTATTTCATCATGAATTGGGTGTTTCAGCCGAAGTTTTATTGGCTTGATAAAACGTTCAATAGAAAAAAAACTTGGCATCGTAATAAGGTGGACGACCTTATTCAGTTTCAATAAAGTTCACAATCCATGAAAAGGTCGACCACCTTGCTCACCGTTACATTCTTTCTGGCACTTCAATGCCCAACAATTGCATGCCGTTGGCAATAACATTCGCCGTCATATTGCTGATGGCCAAACGAAGCTGTTTTTTTTCTTCGTTTTCAGCATTGGCAATACTATGTTCGTTATAAAAAGAACTAAATGTTTTGGCTAGATTAAAAACATAAATCGCAATCAGCGAAGGGTTCATTTCAGCGCAAGCTTGATTGATAATAGCTGGAAATTGTTCCAAGGCAACAATTAATTCTTTTTCTAAAGATAACAACGTATCTGAAATAATTGTTGCATCCGCCATCCGCCATCCGCCATCCGCCATTTTCCTCAAGATGCTTTTAATCCGTGCATGCGTATATTGCACAAATGGCCCTGTAAATCCATGAAAATCAATACTTTCTTCTGGATTGAACAACATTTTCTTTTTTGGATCAACCCGCAATAAAAAGAATTTTAAGGCGCCCATGCCGATGGTGTGGTACAATTTAGTCAGTTCTTCAGCCGTAAACCCTTCGGTTTTGCCAAGTTCCTCGGTTTTGTCCTTGGCCACTTTTTCCATTTCATCGCAAATTTCATCGGCATCCACCACGGTGCCTTCGCGGGTTTTCATGCGGCCGGTGGGCAATTCCACCATGCCATAACTAAGGTGATAAATACCTTCCGCGGCATGTAATCCCAACTTTTCGCAAATCAGTTTTAACACCTTAAAGTGATAGTTCTGTTCATCGCCTACCACATAAATACTTTTATCTGCATTAAAATCTTGCTGTTTTATTTCGGCCAAACCAATATCCTGCGTCATGTAAACGGCCGTTCCATCACTTCTACGAACAATTTTTTGATCCAATCCATCAGCGGTTAAATCAATCCAAACGCTGGTGTCATCTTTTTCAAAAAATACACCTTTCGCCAATCCGTCTTCCACCATTTTTTTACCGCTTAAATACACTTCACTCTCGTAATAAGTTTTGTCGAAATCGCTTCCTATCCTTTTGTATGTTTCATTAAAACCAGCGTAAACCCAACTGTTCATTTTTTGCCACAATTCAATCACATCGGGCTTTCCAGCTTCCCAATCCACCAACATTTGTTGGGCTGCTTTCATGATGGGGGCTTCTTTTTCGGCTTCGTCTTTCGTTTTTCCTTCCGCTATTAAACCAGCCACCTGAACTTTCAATTCATTACCAAACATTACATAATATTCGCCCACTAAATGATCGCCTTTTTTACCCGTACTTTCTGGCGTAGCGCCGTTGGCAAACAATTGCCAAGCCACCATGCTTTTGCAAATATGTATACCACGGTCGTTGGCAATACAAGTTTTTATCACTTTATAACCGTTGGCCTTAAAAATTTCGGCTACGCCCCAGCCTAAAAAATTATTACGCAAATGGCCTAAATGCAAAGGTTTATTGGTATTAGGCGATGAATATTCCACCATCACCCTTTGTCCGTTGGCAGCACTATAACCAAACTTTTTATTGTTGCTTTCAGTTTGTAGAAAATCAACCCAATAATGGTTGGAAACGCTTAGGTTTAAAAAGCCTTTTATAATGTTATATCCGCTAAAAAGCCCGTTGGTATTAGCTTTCAGCCATTCACCAATTTCTTGGCCCAATGCATCGGGCGATTTTTTTAATTGCTTTACAAAAGGAAATAAAACAATGGTATAATCACCTTCAAATTCGGGTTTGGTTTGGCTAATTACCACATCGGTTGGTTTGGGATCAAATAGGTACAATGTTTTTAAAGCAGTTTCTGCGTGTTTTTTTGTTATCAGCGCTATCGACATTATTAAGATATTTTTTGGGGCGTAAAAGTAAGCAATCCTACTACCTTTGCGACCGTTAAAAAAGATGAGTCAAGTTTCTAAAATAAATCCCAACCCGATTGTACATCGCTATGTTTTAGCGGAATGGATTTCTACGATCATAGATTTTTTTTATCCGCCTTTCAGAAAATATATTCCGCACCAAACTTTTAGGTATATGGCGTGTGGCGGTGGCAATACGGTTTTAAATCTGGCCATTTATTATTGCTGCATCCATTATGTGTTTAAAGATTCGAATTGGCATGTTGGCTTTGTTACGTTTAAGCCGCATATCGCCGCATTTATTGTGGCATTTTGCGTCACCTTCCCAATAGGGTTTTTATTATCCAAATATCTTATTTTCGATAATAGCGCTATGCGGGGCAAAACGCAGGCCAAGCGTTATTTTACCGTTGTGGCCATTTGCGTTTGCCTTAATTATGCCATCTTAAAATTATTTGTGGAAGTATTCCATTGGTATCCAACCGTTTCCATGATTTTGAATGTGGTAATCGTAACCTTGTTCAGCTATTTCAGCCAAAAGAAATTTGCCTTTAAATCGGTGGGATAATCTGAACTGTGATTTTTTTATTCAAATCACAGTTCAGAAAACTTACAAAGGCGTTACAAAACTCTTTGTCCTATTAATTTTCAAGTCCCGCAAAATGCCACTTTTTGGGTTGAAGGTAAAGCTGAAACTTTGATATGGGCCAACCGGCGTTACATTAATACTCAATTGCCAGCAGTGCATTTCGCGGCTAATGAACATGGTAACAGTTTGTATCTTCAAGGTAGTAAAGTCGTAATACCCGTTTGCACCAACTTTCCATTTTGGGGTCAGGCTAAAATCTCCGTTTAAACTAACGCTGGCACTTGTTGTGGCGGTAAAACCTGAATAATCGGCCTTTGGCACTTTTGCATAACTATAGGCAAAGGAAGCCCCTAAAGTCCAAGGGATATTAAAATCGGTATATTCTGCCGGATGGCTGCGTACATAGTTTAATTGGCTTACTTCTTCTTCTGGGTTGTAAAAATCGTTAAGTGTATTGTTGGGGGCTGCTTCTTTTTTATCGTCTTTCTTTTTACTTTGGATGCTAGTACTCATTGAAAAACTGGCCTGTGTAAAACTACCTATACTAAAACCATTGCCACCTTGCCAAGCATAGGTTGCTGTGGGTGACGCAAATTTGTTTAACACATAAGGTTGCAAAGTGGTACTGGCCGAAATACTAACTTTTTTAAACAGCGTAGTACCTAATTGAATAGAGAAAGGTGCAAGTTTCATACTGTCGGCCAAAAAATTGTAGCCGCTGGTAATAGAAAGGTTATCGATGATCGAGAATTTTTTATATGCTTTGCCCGTGCTATCACTCTTGTCTTTTATTTTTCCCTCAATTTGTTGGGTAACGCCAAAACTGATACCGCCTGATCTTCCTCCGCCAAAACCACCAACAATGCCACCGTCAAAATCGCCGACCGTCGTGCTGTCACCTTCTTTATCTATTTTAATTTTATGGTGGTATTGTGTAACAAAATCGGGTGTGTAATTAAAGCTGATGTTTGGCCGGATGGTATGCCTTATTTGCAATGCATCGCCTTTTAAGTGATACATACCGAAAACAGCGGTTTGCAAACTTAGGCTCGTTGTCACTTGGTTTTCGGTATAAAATCCCCTGCTTATGATAGTATCTAGGCGTTGGTTAACATTATCCCAAATACGTAGGTTTTTTTGGGCGTGCCAGTTTTGTTGGAAGCTTACGCCCGGCGAAACTTGTATTGGTCCAAGCGATGGCAAACTCAAGGTAATGGGAACGCTATGAATTGCCCCAATTTGTAAGGTATCTAATAAATGTTTACCAAGGCCGCCTTTGTAACTAGCAGTATCAAACCAGTTAACTTGGCTCAATTCTTGTCCGCTATAGCCGATGCCTAATTTTTCGTACCATTTTGCGGTACCAACACGTTCCTTGTTTTCAAATGGATAAAAAGTGGCTACGTTAAAATTTAGGTTTGGTAAATTAACGCTGATGTTATGCAATTGGTTGTTTTGGCTACCCGTTGCTGAGGCTTGTAAATTATATTTTCCATTATCCCAACTTTTAGAATATTGGATGGAAGATGTGAGCACGTTTTGGAAATTGGTATAAGTGTTATTGGTAACCAAGCTGTTATAACGCGTACTTCCCGCATTTACATTGGCGCTAAACGTTTGTCCGGGATGTGCTTTACTATCTACGGCGTGGTTCCAAGTTATATTCATGGCATTGGTAGTACTATAATCAGGATCGCCTTTCGAGTTATAAACGCTATGGATATAACTAAAATTAATACCGCCGTTATAAGAATACCGCTTTCGATAGGTGGGGGTAATGTTTAATGAATAACCGCCATAACTATAGATACTTCCCCGCGTAGTCACGTCCAAATATTCATTAATAACTTTATAATAACCAAGGTTTTCCAAGCCAATGCCTCTTGTATAATCGTTGGCAAATGATGGTGCCAATAAACCGCTGTGCCGGCCTGTGCTTAACGGGAAAATGCCAAACGGTAATCCAATCGGTATCGGAATTCCTTCAACTTCTGGGTACACGATGCCGCTATAAGCCCATTTGTTGTTGATTACTTTCATCTTTCTTAAGCGAAAGGCAAAGTGTGGCGTATCTAAATTGCAGGTAGTCACCCTGTTGTTATAGCCAAAATAAATGTCTTTTGTTTCTTTTTTAAACCTTTCCGAATAAATATACATTTCGCCCTGCTGGGTAAACGTAGTTTTGGTAAGGCCCTTTTGGGTGGTCATATTATAAAAAAGGGAATCACTGGTGGTTTTGGCACTGCCATCATTCATTATAGGCACATCCGTTTTTCGACCGAGCGAATCAGTATACCCATAAGCTTTGGCTAAATGTCTTTGATTATCAATTTCAATAGTAGCCGCTGAAAGATCCATTGCTTGGTATTTGGTGGTAGCTTTGCCGTACAGTGTAAATTTTTTATTGGGGATATCTAAAACGCCGCTATCTTCAGCAGAATAAGTAACCGGCGCCGCTAAGCTATCTTTCGAATAAAGACGCATATCAGCGGAATCGCGTTGTAATCTCAATGAATCTGCCCTTTTTGCCGAATCGCTTACTGGCAAAAGCTGCTTCTGATTTGTTAAAGGCTTTTTAATTTTACTGCTTTGCTTGGTCTGCGCTGTGGAAATAAGCGTTAATAACATCAGTGTAATAACACCTATCAAAACCGAAAACATATTTCGGTTATTTTTACACTGTTTGTTTTGCATAATTTCGCCCAAAAATAATGGGATTGTTGAAACCTTAAACCGTTGAACTAATAAAATACCAATAAGGGATGTTAAAAAAGATATTGATTTACTGTATTGCAACAACCGTTTCCGTTTTTTCGTTTGCCCAAAAGATAAAGCCGCCTATTAAAACTATCATTATCGATCCAGGACATGGTGGTGTAGACCAAGGTGCCGTTGGCGACCATAGTACAGAAGCCCATAACGCATTAGCTATCAGTTTTAAAGTTAGGGATTTGTTGAACAAAGAATTTCCCGATATAAAAACATTTATGACACGCCAAAAAGATGAACTGCCCGGTGGCGGTACAAACGTAAATGCGGCGTTGCGATACAGGGCAAATTTTGCCAATCAAAATAAAGGCGATTTATTTTTGTGTATCCACTTAAATTCTACCAGTACAAAATATTTAACTAGGCAAGAAGGAACCCGAACGCAAACCTATTACACTTATTCAGGAAGGGGTAAACACAAAAAAAGGATTGAACACACCAAAGAAGTTCCAAATTATGTACGCTACAAAGCACCGGAGCAAGTGCACGGCACACAAACCTATGTGTGGGCGGCTGGTAAAAGTACCGACAAGGAGAAAGCTATAGAAGCTTCGGGAACAATGAATGAAGATGCCGGCATGAGCGATTCAACCATGGACGAGGAAATGAATCCTTCCTCAATGGAATTTAAGTTAAAGGCACAGCAATATTTAAAATATTTTTTCCATAATAGTTTGAACCTTGCCAATAACGTTGAAGACGAATTTAAAAAAGCAGGCCGTTATAGTTTTGGGGCCATGCAGCGGAACGAAAAAGGTATTTGGGTGTTGCAAGCAACCAATATGCCGAGCATTTTAGTAGAAACAGGTTTTATTTCGGACCCGAAAGAAGAAAATTATTTAAGCAGCGAAGATGGCCAGCAAGAAGTGGCGGAATGCATTGTAAATGCCGTGAAACGCTACAAAGAAAACCTTGAATTGAAGCAAAAAAACAAGCAAGGAACCGGCCAGCAGGATACACCACCAGCCATAATGGCCAATCCAAACGAAACGAAGCATTGACAGAAGTTGGCAATTTACAGTTTGCAATTTGCCAACATTTAGCCGCCAACTGCTAACCGCAAACAATGTGCAAACTATTATTATGACTAATATATTTTTATGCCCCTATTTTTGGGGCATAATTTTTTTGTATAATATCAAACAAAAAACTTTACCTCTTTAATAATACTTTATAGTTTTACATTTGACCCTTATATTATGGCATTCAAAGTATCGAACGAAACCAAAATTGGCGCACTGGCCGCTGTATCAATTACACTTTTAATATTAGGGTTCAATTTCCTGAAAGGTAAAAGTTATTCCAGCAAAACCTTCTTGTACGCAAAGTTTAAATCAATTGATGGCTTATTGGTTTCTAATGCAGTGACAATCAACGGCTTTCAAGTAGGCACCGTAAATGAAATATCTGAATCTGATCCAAATATGAATTATATTTTGGTGCAGATAAAAATTACAAAAGATATCAAAATACCATCTACTTCGTTGGCTACAGTTAAGTCCTCGCCTTTGGGTGCACCTACGTTGGATATAAAATTAGATACCCTTATAAGAGAGCCACGTTATTTTGAAACAGGTGATACCATCCGCACGTTTGTAAGTCCAGGTTTGCTAGATGGGCTTACCAGCAAGTTAGACCCGATTACCGACAGTGTAAAAATTACGATGAGTAAGTTAAATGCTGTATTAGAAAGCCTTAATTCTGTATTGGATCCCAACACAAAAGGCAATATGCAAAGTGTGATAGCTAACACAAATGCCGCAACTGCCAATTTGGTGAAATCAACTGCTTCGTTAAACGAATTGTTGAATACACAAACCGGTGCATTGGCAAAAAGCTTGGATAACGTAAATGTTTTTTCAAAAGCCTTGGCTGATAAACACGAAGCGATTGGAGGAATTATAGACAACCTTCAAAAAACAACTGACAATTTATCGAAAATGGAAGTTGATAAAACGGTTCGTAAATTAAACGATGCGGTGACTTCGTTACAAAGTACATTGGCTAAAGTAAATAGTACAGACGGCACTTTGGGCGCCCTCATCAACGATAAAAAAATGTACAATAATCTTATTTCTTCCACCAACAGTTTAAATATTTTATTGCAAGATTTCCGTTTACATCCCAAACGTTATGTAAATATTTCAGTCTTTGGCCGGAAAAATTCATCTGAACCATTGATGAAACCTTTGGTAGAAGACAGTGTTACGCAGGAACAAAAATTAAAATAAGAATGGAAGGCACAAGGTGCAAGGCACAAGTTTCCAAGGTTCAAGCCTCAAGGTTTCAAGCTTACAATCTTAAGGATTGAAGCTTAGTGCCTTGCACCTTGTGCCTTTGCGCCTTGAACTTTGAAATCTTGAAATTTTGCGCCTTGCACACCTTAACCTTGAAATCTTGCACCTTGAAATCTTGTGCCTTGCACCTTGCGCTTGTTAAATTTTGCGTACCAATTATCGTTTGTATTTACTTTGCTTGATATGCAAAAAAATGTTTCTCTTTTATTGATCGCATTATTGTATAGCGCTTTGGGTTTTGCGCAGCAACCACCCATAACAGCTTCAGCAGCCACCGATACTACATCACAATTAGAAATTTTGCCGGGATCTGGCAGAGAAAGTTATTATAAAAAGGATTCCTTAAACACCTTTCTTTCTATTGCTGGCAGAGCCTATTTAAAACAAGCCAGCTCAAAATTGGATGCGGACAGTTCCGTTTTGAACTTGAATACTAAAATAATGGAATCGTACGGCAACGTGCATATCAACGATGCTGATACGGTAAATATTTATAGCCAATACCTTAAATATTTTAGTAAGGATAAAAAAGCATTGCTTACTAAAAATGTACGTTTACAAGATAATAAAGGCGGTATTTTAACCACCCAAGAATTGAATTATGATTTAAATACCAGGATTGGCATTTACTCAAAAAATGGAAAACTGATAAATGGGAAAACCGTTTTAACCAGCACGGAAGGCACTTATTTTGGCGAAACGAAAGACGTTATCTTCAGAAAAAATGTAGTGTTGATTGACCCGGAATATAATTTGGTAGCCGATTCGTTGCTATATAATACACAAAATCAGATTGCTACATTTATTTGCCCAACTACGATAATTACCGGTGATCGTAAAATATATACAAGCAGTGGGTATTATAATCTAAAAACCGGGGAAGCCTATTTCGGTAAACGCTCAACAATCATTGATTCTACATCAAGCACCACTGCCAACGAAATGGCTTTTGATGACAAAAGCAAAACAGCACAATTCAAAGGCAACGTAGTTTATAAAGATACGGCTCAAGGCGTTAGCATTTTAGCCGGAAAACTGAATGTTGATCGGCTTAAATCCAATTTTTTGGCTACGCTTCATCCGGTAGCTATTTTAAAAGAAGATAAAGATTCGTTGTTTATTACCGGCGACACCTTGTTTTCAGGCCGGTTGACCGATCGTATGAAAATAAAAAATGTGCCTGATGTGACTGATAGCTTAAGTACCAAACATTTTGACTTATTAGGTCGCGATAGCACGAAAAATCGTTTTTTTGAAGCTTTTCATCATGTGCGCATTTTTAGCGATTCGCTGCAAAGTGTGTGCGACAGTATGTTTTACGCTTCTACCGATAGTGTTTTTCGTTTATATACCAACCCAATTGTTTGGGGTAGCAATAGCCAAATTACCGGCGATACTATTTATTTGTTCACCAAAAGTAAAAAAGCCGACCGCCTATATTCTTTTGAGAACGCTTTTGTCATCAATCGTTTAAAAGATGAATTTTACAACCAAGTGCGTGGCCGAACTTTAAACGCATTTTTTAAGGACGGTGAAATAAATTTTGTACATACTAAGGGAAGCGCCGAAAGTGTGTACTATGCCACCGACAATCAAGATAGATTAATAAGCGTAAACAAAGCCACGGCCGAAGCAATAGATATGTTTTTTGTGAAGAAAGCCGCCAATAAAGTAAAATTTATCAACAACTTGCAAGGAACGGCTTACCCAATACGCCAAGTAGCCCCCGAAGATTTAAAGTTGCGCAGCTTTAAATGGCAAGAAAAACTACGGCCTAAAACGAAGTTTGAATTGTTTGGCGATTGATGATAGAGATGGCAAATGGTGGATGGTGGTGGTGACAAACAAAGTCTCGATATATTCCAAATCTGTCGACTACATGTTAAGCTTTTCTTAGGATTAAAATCAGTGATAAGTGAGCAGTTTATTGCTAAGCAATATAATATCACGTGGAGGGCGCAGGGGTCGCAGAGTAAAGGGAGGAGGCTTTTGCTGGCTTATTTTCCAAATGATTATTTCTTTTTACAATTTGTTGCTTGTCTCTGCACCCTCCGTGTGCTGTGCGTGATATATTTCCTCTCGTTTAAAAAAAACTTTTGAACACTTGTGGTTTGTCATTCATCATCGGTCAACTGTCATCCACCATCTGCCATCCGTCATCAATTAATTGGTCGGCAATACATCTAACACAATGGTTACCGATGATGTGGTACCCGTTTTAACCGATACAGTTGTAGTTTGGCTACTATAGCCCTCAGCTGCAATCGTTAATACATAATCATTTGCAGCCATTCCCTTTATATCAAAGCGGCCTTCCACATCGGTTACGGCAGTATAAACATTGTTGGCGGTGGCCACGGTAACATCGGCAATCGGCAATCCCGTATTAGCGGCGGTTACATAGCCACGCACGCCGGCCGCATTTATGCCACTTACTACACTTTTAATGTTACCGAATATAAATTTCTGTTTGGCAACATCGTCGCTGGCAAAAATTAACTGACCATCATTTAGCATTTTGCTCAACTTGGCATAAACGGCATTGTTTGCTTTTATTTTGTTCTGTGTATTGGTTGAAGTAGTGGTTACGCCGCCCAAAAAGTTAGTCTGCAAGGTTTCGAAGCTGCTCTTGATGGCATCAAAATCATCCCCGAAAGTGGGCGGCATATTGTTATTAGCAACAAGATCAGCTAAATGGTTTTTTATAAATGCAGAACCTTCGTCCATCAAAGCACTTACTTTTTGCCAACTATAACGGGCAGCTTCGTTATAAAGCGATTGACCCGCCATTTTCAACATGGTTTCACTACGCTCTTCGTCATAAGCATCAACAATGTAGCGCTTTAAACTCCGCCATTTAAGTAGTCCAGTATCGGTAGCACGAACCAATAAGATGCGGTTATCCTCACTAAGCCCACTACGGGCAATGTCCGATGGAAGCGCCCTGGCCGCATCAATTTCCGTTAGGCAACCGGCGCAGTAATCTGCTGTGTAACGTGGACTAAAAGCCGTAAATTCGGCTAAGTGGTCTGTACAATTTTTCTAGGCCAGTTGGCCGATAGTGTACAGTTCTTGTTGCGAAGCGTTGTACTTCGCCGTTTCATTGTTTGGCATAAGCTATGCGTTTTTGAAAATGGTGGCAAAAGATATTTTTTGCCGTTGATTATAAAAGAAGGTGGATAAAAAGATGAAACTTGAATCCAAAGCCGGTTGGATAGCGGATAAACAAAAACGGAAAAAATGCGGCAATAAAAAGATGCCACATACACTGATGCCGTTTTCCATTAAAAGGGCGTGAACAAAAGGAAATAGAAACTCAAAAAGTGGCCTTTGAAAGCCCCTAACAGTCGTTTGAAAGCTATTTAGGAGTCTTTGAAAGCTATTTAAGAGTCTTTGAAAACGGTTCGAGAGCCTTTGAAAATGGTTCGGGAGCTTTTGAAAGCTGTTTAGGAGCCTTTGAAAATGGCTTAGGAGTCTTTGAAAACGGTTCGTGAGTCTTTGAAAATAGTTTGGGAGTCGTTGAAAATGGTTTAGAAGTTTTTGAAAATGGTTTTTAGTGCTTAGAATAAGCGTTTTCATTGTTTTAAGGCTTAAAAGCGGCAAATATTTACAAAACGCAAGTGCCAAATGGCTGTAACAAGTATTAAATAAAGCTGAAAAATAGCTTTTTGTATATGAAACTGACAAACTGATGTATTTACAAGTTAATGTTGTAAATACAAGACGAATTTCGAAAGGAAAAAGTTCCTCGAAAATGAAAATTTTTTAAAATATTTTTTTTGGGGATGGAATATTTAAATCTATATTTCCAATTAGGCCCAAGACTTCGTCTTATATCCAAACGATACTTTACTTTGAATTGATAGCACTAACAAATGACATTTCACGATAAACAAAAATATTATTATCTTGGAATCAAATGATTAAAATAAGGGAATATGTATGGTCCTAATTTAAACTCAAAAAACTTAAAAGTTTTTTTATGCCATGGTTCAGAGGATAAGCCCATAATAAGAAAAATATATAATCGACTTAAAAATGAAGGGATTGTTCCGTGGCTTGATGAAGAGGATATTTTAGCTGGTCAAGATTGGAATTCAGAGATAAGAAAAGCTGTTCGTTCCAGTGACGTAATATTGGTTTGCCTCTCAAAAAAATCTATAAATAAATCTGGTTACGTTCAAAAAGAAATAAAATTTGCATTAGATATCGCTGAGGAAAAGCCGGAAGGGTCAATATTTATTATTCCTATTAAACTTGACGATTGTGAAACCCCTGAACGATTGTCTATTTGGCAATGGGTTGAATATTCGCAAACAAATTGGTATCAAATTTTAATGAAAACTTTAGTTGAATGTGCTTCACAAAAAGGATTACGTACGAAAATTAAAAATAAAAAGCGACCTCTAATCTCAATTATCTTATTCATCTTAACAATATGTGTTTTTTTACTTATCATTTTTTTTAGAATTAGGAATGAGTCCCCAAAGCAAAAAACATCTTCACTGTCATTTCATAAAGATACCCCAACTGAAAAAGTAGTTGTTGATACAATAGAGAAAAGCGTTGTTGGAAACGGAAATTTAAATAAAAACGATACAACAGCAATAGTTCATGATTCATTAATTAACCCACCAATAAAAAAAATAAATAATAAAACTTCCGTTTGCGATATTAATAATGTTACCTATTCGAGTATGTCCATGCGTGGTATTTATTATATTAAATTTTACGATAAAGAGGGCAATAACTTTAAGTTTGTTGCATATGAAGGAGCTGAAAATATTAATGGTACCGCAATTTTGAAAGGAAACAAAATATTTTTAGATGGAAATTATGGAACTGGGGAAGTAACTCTTGGTAATAATTGTGAATATCTTACAGGCTATATACAAGGTAAATATGAACGCTTTTCGCTCAATTATAGTCTTTGAACCTAAGTAAGCGCTATAAAGCGTTTAAGCGATAGGCTCAACGTCAAAGCGTTGCTTTTCTCGCAATTAATATGAATCAGAATGGTATTTGAAGAAATTAAGTCGACGCAATGAGTTCTAAGTACAAGTTTATTGATAGAGAAGGTTTTTTTTCCAACATTTACGTTTGTGGGATGGATTGATTTGTCTAAAGGATATCTTAGCCTTGTTAATCTTCCTTAAATAAAATACTTTAATATCAACGTCCACATCACTATTTGGTAGTGGGTTTAATATTCGACATTAATAGCAATTCAATAGCTTTAACGCAATAAAATTCCACTAATGAAACAAGTGATATTTTTCGGATTGATACTTGCTTTTTTATGCGGTTGTGGCGACACTGATGATCAAAATGCCAAATATGTGAAAAGTGTTCAAGATAGAAACAAATACATAGATCGAGACTTACGGCAAAAAGATCAGGTAAAAAATACTGATACAACAATAAATATTGTTCCTTCCAAAAAGTAGGTGGGAGAATAGTATAAAAATTAAAAAAAAACCATGAGCAAATTAATTGCAGCAATCAATGTTACCCTTGACGGGTTTTGCGACCACACGGCAATGATTGCAGATGAAGAAATACACGAGCATTATAATGAGCTATTAAGTAACGCAGACACCGTTTTATACGGAAGGATAACCTATCAATTGATGGAAAGTTCTTGGCCATCTGTCGTAAAAAAGCCTACCGGTAACAAACCAATGGATGAATTTGCGGTAATAATAGACAACATTTCTAAAATTGTTTTTTCCAATACACTGAAGCATGTTGATTGGAAAAATACAAAGCCGGCAAAGCAAGGTGTTAAAGAAGAAGTTGTAGAACTGAAGCAACAAGCAGGTAAAAACATTTTAGTTGGCAGTCCAAGTTTAATCGCAACTTTAACGCAACTTGACTTAATTGATGAATACCAACTCTGTGTTCATCCAATTATTTTAGGAAAGGGTTTGCCGTTATTCAAAAATATATTTGATAGCATTAAGCTTAATCTTTTACATACAAAAACATTTGGTTGTGGTGCAATAGCGCTTTACTATGAGCCGATACAAAAATAAGTGCATCAATTTCGCCACATTGCCAATGCGTAATATTGCCAGCAATATTAAACGATCATCTTTCGTGTCGCAAATCACCCTTATAATGTCGTACATCCAACCATAGTTACCGTATAACAAAACTATTTTTGGAAAATAAAAATGAAGGAATGAAGGAGCCGATAGTTCGTATAACCCCTTCTTTGCAGAAAATTGAACAACGAATAATTCTCAGCCTTTTATTCGCTTCACAGCTTAAGTCCGGCAAACGAATAATGGCAAGCTATAGAATAAACAATGAGCTTTTAGTTATACATTTAGCAGCAGTTACCGGCTAGCGATTTTTAATTACCGCCACATCGCCAATCCGTCGCCATTAAGTAAGCGTAACAAACAAGAGACTATTTAACAACTTAAATTCAGACAAAATGAAGAAAACGGCATTAATAGTTGTAGCAATTACGGCATCATTCTGTTTGGGTTTCGCATTTAAAGCAATTACAACAAAGCAATCCAATAAACCGATACCAATGAAAAGAGTAACAGGTATCGGTGGCATTTTCTTCAAATGCAAAGACCCAAAGAAAATGAATGAATGGTATCAAACGCATCTCGGACTAAATACCAACCAATACGGAGCGGTGTTTGAATGGCGACAAGGTGCCGATACGACAAAAAAAGGTTTTACACAATGGAGTCCATTTAAAGAGACAACAAAATATTTTGAACCGTCTACAAAGGACTTTATGATCAATTACCGGGTAGAAAATTTAGTAGCACTCGTTGAAGAATTAAAAAATGAAGGGGTTACCATTACAGATACCATTGAAACAGTTAGTTACGGAAAGTTTGTTCACATTGTTGATATGGAAGGAAACAAAATAGAATTATGGGAACCAAACGACATAGAATACGAAAATTTAGGCGCAAAAATGGGAAGTAAGATAACCAAATAGCTTGTCGAGCTATCACCAACAGCATCCAAACCCAACATGTTATTGTATTTTTTAGTGTCAATTGCAGAAAAGTGCACAGGATAAGATTTAAATAAAATCACCCATTAAAACATTGTATTATGATACGGCTTATTACATGCTTCCTCCTCGTAATCTGCTTTGCTGCCGACAGTAATGCACAAAGTACAGAAAAAGAAAAAGCCGTGAAGGCCTATTATTTGGGCTTTGAAAAGCACGATTGGAACACTGTGGCAACCCAATTTGCAGACGGTTTCACTTTTACCAGTCCAAACAACGATGACCATATCTCCATTGAAAAATTCAAAGAGAAATGTTGGGGTACCAATAGTTCTTTCAAAAAGGTGAACTTCGTTAAAATGATCGAAAGCGGCAATAACTTGATGCTGCTAGTCGAGATAATCACCACGGAAAACAAAGTCGTCCGCAACGTTGATGTGTTTAGCTTTGACGGAGCAAAGATCAAATCAATTGAAGTGTTTTTTGGGGCTGGCTCAAAATATCCGGGCAACACAAATTAAAAGGGCGAAAGTTAATGTTAGAAGGGAGCATTCGTATATTTTTGAGTGTGTAATTCACAGTGCCTCTTTTAATACTTGTCATCAATCATCAAACCATGAACATACGCTTGCTAATCCTGGTTCTTTTCATCACCACTTTAACATGCTGTAAAAAGGATACAACCAGTCCAGACCCCCAAGGGTTTGGCTATGTATTAAACAGCGTAGCTTTCGACTGGGATTTGCCTTTCGGTTCTAATTTGCTAACCGGCGCTACAATACTTAGATACCCGGTCCCTAATGGTTTAAAAGACACTATTTATTTATTGCAAGCTTGGGATCAATCAAAAAAGATAGCCATCAATTTAGCTATTCCCACCAAAACATTAACTACGGGAACGTATAAAACGCTAATAACTGCTTCCCCCGGCACTACTTCAAGTGACTATATCTCCAATGGTATTCAATATGTTCCTATTAATTTGGGCGATTCTACCCAAGTGACCATCACAAGCATCTCCAATAATTATGCTACTGGCTCTTTTAAGGCGCTTATGCACGATTTTTCAACAAAATCAATCAGGTTAGATATCGGAAACGGATATTTTAACCACTTAGCGATTTCGCAATAATGATTGGGTCAATGTTGGTGGCTGTCGAATAAGCAGCAATAAACAGTTCATTTTACACTCCCTAGAAATACCATTTAACTTTAGTGCAAGCGCTAAGCTGACGAAACAATAAATCTCCACCATCGCAAAGCCTTGGCTTATTGGGCGTAATTTTTAAGCGTTACACTGCTAATGGACAATGACTTCTATTATAAATTCATCAAACCAGACAAGTCGCTTGGTGACTTTGTAGAAAGCTTGGGGATGTTTCATAATCAATCAGATAAAGCAAAAGAAGTTGTTGTAATGCCTGATGGAAGAATTGATTTGTTTTTTTCGCAATCTGCATCAGTGCCTTTTCATGTAACACTTATTGGATTAGAAACTGTACCTGAACAAAGAAGCGTTCCGCCACAAACACTCACTTTTGTTATTAGTTTTACACCGCTTGCCGTTGAATATATTTTACATACTGCTATTGCTGATATTTTAAATAGTTCAAAAGATTGTCAGAATGATTTTTGGAATTTCAATGCTGATGATTTGAAAGATTTTGATGCGTTTTATAAGAAAGCATCACAAAAAATAACAGCGCTTTTACCTAACGCAATTGATGAAAGAAAACGCAAACTTTTCGAGTTAATTTATTCATCTAACGGCGAAATGAGCGTAAAAGACCTTTCAGAAAAAGTATTTTGGAACAGCAGGCAAATCAATCGTTATTTCAATCAGCAATTTGGGCTTTCATTAAAAGCATTTTGTAATATTTTGCGTTTCAGGGCATCATTGGAACATATTGCACAAGGAAAACTATTTCCTGAACTAAACTTTACAGACCAAAACCATTTCATAAAAGAAATAAAAAAATTTTCAGGAGTAGTGCCGAAAGAATTATCCAAAAACCAAAATGACCGATTTATACTATTATCAGTCTTAAAACAAAAATAGTTTTGTGCCGTAAATAAAAAATAATCGTGGCGTAGCCGCAACTAAAAATATACGGATGCTATTAAAGAATAGGCAAATCGCCATAGTGGGCGGTGGCCCGGGCGGACTTACATTAGCAAGGCTTTTACAACTTAAAGGTGCAAACGTAAAAGTGTATGAAAGAGATTTTAATAAAAATGCCCGTGTGCAAGGCTCACCGCTTGACATGCATAAAGAATCGGGATTGGCGGCTTTGCGCAACGCCAATTTATTAGACGAGCTTAAAAAGAATATTCGTCACGGTGCTGATAAAAAGATCATACGTAAATGAACGTGCAGAAATATTTTTCAGCGATCATGATACCAAACGGGATGAGGATTTTGACAGTGAATATTTTCGCCCTGAAATAAACCGTGGCCCATTAAGAAATATATTGTTGGAATCTTTACAACCGGAAACGGTTGTGTGGGACAGTCATTTTATTTCAATGGAAAAACAAAACGAGGGCTGGTTGTTGCATTTCAAAAACGGTTCATCCGCCGCGGCGGATATTGTAATTGCTGCTGATGGCGCCAATTCTAAAATCCGACCATATATCACAAACATCAAAGCTTTTTATTCAGGCGTTACAATGGTTGAAATAAATGTTTATGATGCAGCAAAAGCAACGCCACATATTTATGCATTGCTAAATGGCGGAAAAATAATGGCCTTCGGAAATGAAAAGTGTTTATTGGGCGGTCAAAAAGGCAACGGCGACCTAGGTTTTTATTTAAGCTTGAAAGCAGATGAAAACTGGGTAGCAAATAATGACTTAGATTATGCTGATAAAACACAATTGTTGGCCTGGTTTAAAACAGCATATTCCGGTTGGAGTAGTATTTGGTATGAGTTGTTCGAAAATGCGGCAATGCCTTTTGTTCCACGTCCAATTTATTGTATGCCTTTAAACCAAACTTGGAACACCTTGCCCAACTTAACAATGCTTGGCGACGCTGCACATGTAATGCCGCCTTTTGCAGGCGAAGGCGCAAACACAGCTATGCTGGATGCTTTGGAATTGAGTGAATGTTTAACGTCTTCTACATATAATACTTTGCAAGAAGCTATTTCTTCTTATGAAATAAATATGCGTAAAAGAGCGTCAATAGCAGCACAACAATCGCTTGAAAATGGTGAGCGGATGCACTCGGAAGGTGCGTTGAATATGATGTTGAATTTGTTTAGCGGACAATAAAAACGAAACCCAACAAGGGTATTGCAATATGACGGCTTAACGTTAAATGCTCAATTATGTGCTACTATTGAACTTTTGCATTAAATTCGGCTGGCGAAATACTAATGCCGCCACAGCGAAATATCTACTCCGTAGCCAGCAACTAAAAACAAATTTGTTCAAAATACAATCGTCACAATGAAAGGTCTAACTATCATAATTTTCTTTTTTATCGCAACGTTCTGTTCTGCTCAATCAAACAGTCAAAAGCCATGTTCTTTTCCTGAAGCTTCCCAATTCGACTTTTGGGTGGGAGATTGGAACCTTACTCGGAGCGACTCATTGCATGGAACTAATCGTATTGAAAAATTATATGGAAATTGTATTGTGCATGAGAATTTTACGGATCCCTTATTGAATTATTTAGGTCAAAGTTGGAGTGTTTATAACCCAAACTATAAAGAGTGGCAACAGACTTGGATCGATAATCAAGGCGGTTATATAGCTTTAACGGGTGGAAAAGTAAATGATTCAATGATACTTAAAACAGCAGAGCGAACAGTCCCATTAAAAGTTAGTCCATCGGGTAAAATGATAAACCGGATGGTTTTTTACAATATTGCTTCAAATTCTTTTGATTGGAGTTGGGAGGCTTCTAGCGATGGAGGAGTAACCTGGAAGGCAAATTGGAAAATACACTATGCTAGAAAATAAAAGTAATTGGCACACTATCCGTAACCATTTTGTAAACAATACCACACTGCCGCAAATATCCAAGGGTATTGACGTGGATAGCAAACGCCAACACCCTCTCGCCCAGAAACCTGGGACAGGTATCCCAGATTGAAAACGATGCTTTGCTTTATACAGCGATATTTATTTTTTGAAGTTTATTATTGAAAAGTATATCGATTTTACCGACGACATTATTAGTGCCGAATGTTGCGTTAATAATTACTTCTTTACCGTGCTTGTTATGTGCTACAAAAGTTGTGTAATTCGTAAAGATTTCTTTTTTACAAACAATTAGATCGATATCGGAAGACGAGTTTGCAAATGTTTTTTCTTCAGAAAAAATATTGGATTGTTTGTTTGGCTGTTGTTCATGAAAGTTGCAAATGATAAAATGACAAGATGCCTTTTCTTTTAAAAATAAAGCGGTTTCATTTACATCTAAAATATGTAGTGCATTATTGTGATTGAATTGTATTTTACTTAAATGGATAATCCCAACGTTAATATTTCCTTTCTTTTCAATTTCAATCGGAAATGGCATCGTATGTACAAATCCTTTGTGTTCATAAATACCTTCATCTGAGTTATTGGCATTAATACCGGTTAGTTTTATTACATGTTGATTTATTTTTTTTGTCTCATACAATTCGATATTTGAATTTTCACCGTGTAGTATTGTTAATTTATTTCCTTCGCTAATTGTGTTTAAACTAGCTAATGAGCTAAAATACTTTTCTTTACTGGTTAATGGTTTTAAATAGGTAAGTGCGCATGCTGCTAACGTTCCTTGTATCAAAAAATCTCGTCTATTTTTCATATTTTTTTATATTTTAATTTAGTAAAATTTCTATTGGCTAGGGTAAAAATTATCCCTTGCAAGTTTATTGGCAAGGGATAATCTATAACAGGTTATTATTTAGTTTTTATCAACTTGATTGTTTGATTGATATTATTATTATAAAGATGCAGCAAATAAGTGCCGTGCGCAAAATTGGCCAGTTGACTAACCGTTATTGTGTTATTGCCTTGGCTCACAGTTGCCGATTGTGTCATTAGCTTTTTGCCACTCATGTCCATCAACTCTATTGTAAGCCGGGCATCTTGCGGAGCAGTTACGTTTATTAGCACTTGCGATTGGAACGGATTTGGCGTTACTTGTACAATATATCCATTATTATTTATGTTATTAATGACCACAATATCGCTGTAAGTGAATGTTCCATCTTTATCCACCATTTTAAGACGATAATAATAAGTAGAGACAGAACCTTTTGCATCAGTATAACTATAATTATTGGTGCCTGTACTATTGTTACCCGTTGCGGCTACATTGGCAATTGATCCAAAATCTACACCATTCGAACTTCTTTCAATAATAAAATAATCTACGTTTTTTTCTGCCGAAGTGGACCAATCAAGCTGTATGGCATTGCCATTTAACCTACCGGTAAAAGAAAGCAGGTTTAATGGTAATGGGCTTCCCGCACTTCCAACACCAAATGGAGAAAAGACAGTTATGCCGCTGATTGTTTGGGTATACGGGTTGCTACCGCTGGCAGCAGAAGATGCACCAGGATGCCAGAAGCCGTTGAAAAAATGCGAGATGTAACAACTTGCCGTGTTAAAGCCAGTTAATTGATCGGCCGTATTCCATTGAAGACCTAGCGTTACGTTTGAGCCGCCAGCGGTGGCTTCTTTTACAAGCCAAGTTCTGCCCACAGCATTTGTTGTTTGCGTGGTACCGGTTGGCACATCGCTGGTGTTGTAACTTGAACTAAGGCTATTTAACACGCCTACGGTATAGGTATCTAAAGTGCCGGTATTCGTTAAAGTTACCGGTGTATAAGAAGTGGTACTTGAGCCAACTGGAAAACTAATACCGCCCGTACGGCCACCTGTGCCAATATTTTGCTGCACTAATCCGCCCGTACCATTTGTAACGATATAGGAATTGGCTGTGGCCCCAGAAATACTGCCTGTGTTGCCAATTGTAAGGTTATTGGCTCCTAAAGAAAGCATTCCTGCGGTAAGGGTAAGCGTATTATTAACAGTAGCAGCACTACTGAGTGTTTTACTGCCCGCGCCGTTTAGCAGCAAATTATAATAGGTTACACCTGCAATCGCTTGGGTTCCACCTGAAAAACTGGTAGTGGATCCCGTATTGGTTGTAAAAGTACCGTTCACAACTAAGTCGCCTTTAATATCAAGCGTTGCACTAGCAGCAAGCGTCAAAGTTGCACCACTACTTATGGTAATGCTGTTACAGATACCACTGCCTGTTAGCGTTGGCATGTTGCCGGTAATGGGAATCGTAACATTAGTGGTATTGGTGGGTACGGTGCCGCAACCCCAGTTTGTACCGGTCGTCCAGCTGGTATTGGTAGCACCTGTCCAATTACCAGGTAAATTTACTACCACTGTACCATTGGTTGAGATAATGCCTGAACCACAATCCCCCGAAACAACTACGTTATAATCACTACCAGCATCGCTGGTGCCAGCGGTTGTAATTAATAAATTTGCAGTGGTTGCATTGGAAATAGTTGAACCCGTTCCCGTAACGCCGTTATTAAGGTTGGTTGTCCCCCTTCGCCATTGGTAGGAAAGGTTAGAACCGGTAGCGCCAACGCTTAATGATGCAGTACCTCCGGCGCATACTGTGGAAGTACCCGGGGCAGTAACTATTGTGGTTGTGGGTTTTATGGTAATGCTTGCCCTTGCTGTTAGGTCTGATGTTGGAACATTGTCGACAACTGCGTTTACAGTACCGGTTATGTTTGCACCTGTAGTGTTTGCAGCTGCTGTAAATGTTGCAGTTGCAAGTCCGTTTGACTGGATGGTAGTTTGTGCGCCAGATATTGATCCGTTAACAGCGCTGAAGGATATAGGTTTACCAATTAATGCATCTAAATTTGCCGCTAAAACCGTTCCAGATGTGGAATTGCTGGTAAAACCGGAAGAAATGGTTGTGGTAGCAGCAGGGCAGATACTTCCAGAAGAACTAGTTGTTTTCAACTGGAGATAGGGATCAAAAGTATAAGTACCACCCGCACCTGTAGCCGCGGCTCTATCTGCACAGCCTGAATATCCTAAATTACATCCCCACCAGTTGTTGGATAGATTTACATTTCCTGAAGAAGCCGCCACCGTAACCGCACTGCGTGTAGCATCCGATGCAATATTGTTCACAAAACTATTATAGTTTATATTAGCTGTATTTCCCGCAAGTCCATTGCTGATACTGATAGCACCGCCAGCAGTATTTGCAGTGTCTTTGAAAAAAGTATTTTCCGTTACAGTACAGGAGAAAGTTGTACCACCTGCAACGCCTATACTAATAGCACCGCCTTGGGCGCCTGCTGCAGGTGCTGTATTGCCTGTAAACGTAGAGTTGGTGATGGAAAGAGTGCCGGATTCACCAGACTGAAGATCAAAACGGACAGCCCCGCCATCCGAGTTTGGGTTAGTATTGTTAGTAAAAGTACATGCGTTTATGGCTAATGATGCATAAGCAGCCCTGATGGCACCGCCTGGAGTAGGCACAAGCGTAGAACTGACCGTATTGTTTTGAAAAGTACAGTTATTGAAGATAGCAACGTTATTGGCTGAACCACCGCATTCAACAGCTCCGCCACCAAAGTCATCGGTGGTTTCTTTACAATTCCTGATCGTAACATTATTAACTGTAACCGTAAGATTTGTGATTGTACCTGAAGGGTTAGTTTGAAAGAACCTGCCGTTATTGTTCCCATCAATAATGGTGACGCCCTGACCGGCACCATTGATCGTAACGTTTGATCCGGCTACCGTACCAAAGTCAATTTCTCCGGAGGTAAGGGTGTAAGTACCCGCGTTTACAGTAATGATGTGCGAGCCGGTTATACCACCTGCTGTTACGAGCGCACCCCTTAATTGGTTGGTAGCATTACCATCGCTGGTAAGGCTAACAGTATAGTTTTGGGCATACAACTGCTGCGTAAAAAATTGCAGGCATACAAAAACAGATAAAAGCTTCAGCCATTTATGATTGCCAAAAATCTTTGTATAGTTAATGATCATAGTAGTGGATTTATTTAATACAAGGATGTAGGGGTGTAATGAATTGAAGAACGAACTAGTAAAAAGAGGTACAATCATCGGAAAAAATTAGCTGCTGGTTAATGTAACCCGCAGCTAATTACCCGGATTGATAATCGGTAAATATTGGTTAACTGCGTGCCGGAAAAATACCTTGCATGGCAATGCAGTAGGTTAAAGTTTGGTAAGGCATCAGGTTGTTGTGTGGCAGACTGCTGCCGCTATTTTGTATGGCTGCGTTGTTCATAACCTGTTGTGTACCAATAGCCGTGGCGTAAAGTACGGGCGCAGGTTTACGGTTGCCCGGATTGCCCCATACATTGCCGTTGGGAGTTGATTTTGTTGCCTGCGGAAGTCCACTAGGCAAGTGGTTATGGGCAGGCATCTGATTGGTTAAAAGGCTAACCGTTGGCGAACCGCCCGTTTCACCAAGGGATCGCGAGGTAAGCCCTGAGCCTTGGCCCCAGTGCATAGTAGCCTGCCCCTGGATGTTGGGCAACCCAAAGGTTGACCTGCCATCGCCGCCATAAGTTGTGCCCAATAATGAAAAAAGTGCTGTATTTTGAGAGATAGCTAATAGTTGGCCGTTGCACAATGCAAAACCTGTTGGTGCAAAATTGCACCCGAAAACCCTTATTTCAGCAAGAAATGGAGTTGCCATAGTAATAGTTTAAATCGTTATTTTAATAGTATTAATTACGCGATGGGAAAATACCGTACAAGCAAATACAAATATTTAGCGTGAGGTAAGGGGCCATATTATTATGTGCTTGGCTGCCACCGGCATTGCCGATTGCATTTGCAGCCATGGTTTGGGTAAGCAAATTGCCATATGGGGTATATGATGTGTTACTGGCCCAAAAATTACTTGCCGGCGTGCTGGCAGTAGGCGCATTTGAACTGGCAATGGCCTGGTGATTGTGGGCAGGCATTTCAGAGAGTAGCAGCGTATGGTTTACTTCGCCGGCCGTTTGGCCTATAACGTATTGGCTTCCGCCAGGGGCAGTGCCGGTATGCATAGGTGTTCTGCCTTGCAAATTTGGCAAGGCAAAAGTATTAATGCCATTACCGCCATAGGTGGTGCCAAGTAAAGAAAATAACGCTTGGTTTTGATTGATAGGTAAAAGTTGGCCATTGCATAGCGCCCAATTTTTTGGGGCAAATCCAAAGCTAAAAATGCGTATTTCAGAAATATAAGCGGTTGCCATATTAATGGTTTTAAATAATTAAATTAAGATTGAGTAGGATAGATGCCATACAACGAAATAATAAAACTTACTGCCAAAAAAGGATGCATGTTATCATGCGGCAGGGTGCTTCCGGCCATGCCTATAGAACCTGGGTTCATGGTAACTGAACCGGGGGGAACTTCGTAGGGTAAACCCGTAGTTGATGCTCCCCAAACATTGCCAGATGGATTATCGCTGCCACCTACGCTTGAAGCCGTTGCCAAATGATTGTGTGTAGGCAACTGGTTGGTGGCAAGCGTTACTTGCTCTTGGCCGGCCAATTGGCCCATAACATACGTGGTTTGGTTTGTTCCCTGGTGAATGGGTACCCGTCCCTGTAGGTTGGGCAAGCCAAAAGTGTTTTGCCCATCACCGCCATAAGTGGTGCCAACTAACGTAAAAAGTACATCATTTTCACTGATGGACATTAACTGCCCATTACAAAACGCCCAGCCTTGCGGGGCAAAGTTTCCCCCAAACTGCCGGATTTCGCCAACATAATTATCCATTTTTTAAATTTTAAAGGTGAATTAAATATGACAAGAAATATATTATAAATCAAAAATTACTTACATGAATGGGTAAGGAATAGTTTATGGCGGATAGCCACTATACGTATATGGCAAGTGTTTTAAAGAATATTAGAAATAATCTAGCAATAAATATAAAACGTAATTATTTGCAACGCAAGCTTTTATATGTATTAAATTTTAATTAATATAAAAAAAGCTGTGTTTTGTCAATTCTTTTAGTAAAAATTTTATTTTGTTTGGTGGAGTGCCTTAAAATTAAATGTTTTCAAAGTTTTGGCCACGCGTAAAACCAAGTTTTAATAATTGTTGCGCATGTAAAAAGCCTTCATCTGAACTTACCAATTCTATTTTTATGGATTCATTTTTAATTGTACTTACTTCTATTCCACTATTATTAATTGAAATAATGGTACCAGGTAAATAATTGTTGTTGATTACGTTACTATCTATTAGTTTGCTGGCTGATAATAGCTTTATTAGGCTGTTGTTTATTTTTACAACAGCCCCCTTATTCCATGGGTTACAAGCGTTTATTAAAGCAATTATAGTGTTGCCGTCCATCGTTTTCCAATTTATGGTAACATCTTTTGCTGTTTGCTTTTTATAATATTTACCGATGCTATTGTCTTGTTGTTTTAAATGAATTTTTGTTTCAAAACCTATTAATTTAACCAAAACCATTACCAGCCGACTAGCTAAATTGGCAATTTTTGTTGTTAATAACCCGTAAGTATCTGTTTTTTCGATCCTTATAAATTCGGTTTTAAATATTGGTCCGGTATCAAATCTTTCATCAACAAAATGCAACGTTACACCAGCATATTTTTCTTGGTTTTTTATTTGTTGAAAAATAGGATCAGGCCCACGATAATTGGGAAGCGGCCCAGGATGCAAATTATAAAAACCGTGTTTAGGGAATTTAAAAACATCTACCGGAAGTAAAAAACTAAATGTAACCATTAAACCTAAATTGGCTTGGTATAATTCAATTGCCTTTATTATTTCAGTGGCGAATGATTGCCGGGTAACTTCAATTATTGGAATGCCTGAACCTGCAAGCCCAATTTTTATTTCTTCCAACATATCCACGCAATGACTAGGTATTACAACCGCACCAAGCAATCCGCTAAATGCCAATTCTTTTAATGTAGGTACTGCTAAACGGCCACCACACAGCAATATTATTTTTACAGGCTCCATATCAATAACATAAATAAGTGTTTGACCAACCGCTTGAAACACCCTCAACCGGTGAAGCCGAAAAAGCTTCCCAATCTTTTTGTAAATCAGTTATTACCGTCATTTTTATTTCTGCTGCATTCGCAGCAATGGTGCAATGAACAGCAGGCGCTATAAAATAATTTGTTTCTTCCTCTAATTTTAAAATACCACGCGGACTATCAATTGGATGTTTTAATAAAGTAGAAATAATTGTCTGCACCATCGTAATAATTTGATTCGCTATTCAATAAAATTTGTTGTATTACTAATCCGGTTTCCCAACCCTGCAATGAAAAAATATCGGTTATATATTTTGTTTGTTGCAAACAGTTTTCTTTAAATATTTTGTTGGCTTCATTATCTAAAGAAAAATGCCAAGGTAAATAGCCTTCTATTAAAAATGGAAAAGTTTGAGCCAAATCTTTTAATGCACTTTCTTCCAGCATCATTGGCGAAACAAAAAGATGCAGATCTTTTATGGGTGCAAATTGTTTTAATTGATGGTAAAATAATTCAGCTGGTTTTGAATCTAAAACGCACAATAAATTGCTTGTATTATTTTGCGGGGTTGATAAAAAGGCAATTAATTCATTGATATTAAAATTATTGTCATAGGGTTGGTTGTTGATATAATTGTAAGTGATATTGCCGCCGGCATTAAAAAAGTTTTTAACCATGGCGGCCGAATGTAAATAACCACAATCATAATAGCTACTTGCTAAAAGAGCATTTTTATTTTCTGTTTTTGCTGCCTGCAAACCATTTAACCAACATAAAAAAGAATGTTGTAAAGTAAGATAAATTATATTAGGCTGTGCAACCCAATTACTGGGATAATTGGCACCTGCATTTACCACGATCATTAATTTTCCGGCTGCAAAAACTAAAGGTTCTAATACAACCAATGTTTTCAAATCAAGATAAACGATTATAAGGTCTACGTTGTCAACTATCAATAATTTCTCAGCTTTTTGATAGGCCTCTTTCTCATTACCACCAAAACCGATGCCCTCAGAAATTAAGGTGACAGATTCGTTTAGGCCAGCAAAAAGTAAACATTTTTTTAACCCATCTATAAATTGAATGCCGATGGTTGGATGTGCGTTGGATCTTGGATACAGCAATCCTACTTTCATAGTGGACAAGCTTTTACAATTTTAATAATGAATATTGGCGATTACGGATATAAAACCACCACGAATTTAATGTGTAGTTTTATGTTATGAAATTTTTTTTGAATAAAAATATATTATTAATCAATAATTTAAATAGCCTTATATTTTTTAATATGGTTCCGTGTTTGTAAATTCTGTATTAAATTTTTAATAATATTTGATTTATTTGCAAAAACCATTAAAAATGACGTATTTTTATGCAAATACCATTGTATTTTAAATGTTATTGAAAATTATATATCATGTTAAGCCAAGCAAATAATCCAAGTAAAGCTTCTGTGAATGATAATATTTGCCCGAAATGCAAAAAAATAAAATCAGAAGAACGGGTACCAAGAGGTTTATTGGTAAGGTATTTTTTATTCTGGATGCCTATAAAACGGTATCGTTGCCATAACTGCCAACGAAAAACATATAGGATAGTTCAAGAGACCAAAACAAGAATGGCAAGTAGGAATTAAGTGACAATAATAGAATGTAATTTATTTTTCAGAATAAAATTTGTTCTGCTGGATGTTTGTATAAGCATAAGCCTATGATTTTACAAATAATCCGCTAATTGGCTTTGTTTAGCCAGATAAACATTATAACAATTTATTACGTTCATTTTGTCTTAACCAACCCCCTAAATTGTCATTTATACCCCTGCTTGTAGTTTAATGCCTGCGATACATTTACAATAATTATTAAAAAATATTGTAAATGAAAAAAGAAATCGTTCAGTTGATAGATGAAACAACCAAGCAATTATTACAAACGCTCATATCTTTTTCGCCGGAGCAATTAAACAAAGTGCCTTTTGAGGGAAGCTGGACGGCTGCACAAGTGGCCGAGCATGTATTAAAATCGGAAACTTTGTTCCCAAAAATATGGCAAGGCCATGCGGAAAAAACCGAGCGGCCGATCGATAAAAACGTGCCGATTATTGAATCTGTGTTTTTAAATTTTGAACACAAAATGAAATCGCCCGATTTTATTATTCCAGCGGAAGGTTGGCATGACAAAGAAAAATTATACAACGCCATAAAAAATAATAGGGCCGAAATAAAACGAATAG
>CAWJTH010000034.1:0-14374 GCA_963845495.1 uncultured Chitinophagaceae bacterium | reverse complement strand
CGTGCCCTTGCCCATAATAATTACTTTGGCGTTGGGGCTGAGGGCAATTTCTTTCATGGCTTTAATTTGTTCGTATTGCAATTGCTGGTCGGTAAGGCCGGTGTTAATGATGCGTTGGTAATCGGCAATGCCCTGTGCTTCTACCCTTTTGCGTTCGGCTTCCTGCTTTTCTTTTTGTAGCACGTATTCCATCTTTTTGGCGTCCTGCTCGGCGTTTATCTTGCTTTCGATGCTGGCCTTTACCGAGTTGGGCAGCGTAATGTTGCGCACCAGCAGTTGTTCCAACATCAATCCGCGTTTCCTAAAATCGTCCTCAATGCTTTTGTAAATACGGCTTTGGAATTCATCCCGCTTAATGCCAAATAGGTCTACAGCTTGGTAATACACGGCATTGTCGCGTATTTTGGTGCGGGTAATGGGGCGCACAATTTTTTCCATAAAATCTTCGCCGGTTTCCCGTAGCAGTTTCGGGGCGTCACCCGCCACCACTCGGTATAGTACGGTCAGGTCGATGGTCACTTCCAGCCCGTCGCTGGTAAGTACCCGTATGGCATCGTCGCCGGTTTTGTTGCCCTCGTCGTGCACGCCGCTCATGGTATAGTTTTGGGTTTTAATATCCATTTTGCGCACGTCCATCAGCGGGTTAATAAAATGCAGTCCGCTGCCCAGCACATCGGGCTGCACATTGCCAAACAGTACTTTTACGCCCACTTCGCCGGCATCAATTTGCTTGACGCAACTAGAAAAAATGCCGATCAAAATCATGGCGCCGCCCACCATGCGTGGCACGTTGCGGTATTGCAGCATTTGTGGATTGGTGCGGGCCGTGGCGGCGAATACCAGTATCACCAATATGCCCAGAATTATTAGTATCATGTAGGGTTATTTTGGGGTGAAGGTAAAGCAAGAAGTCATTGGTTCACTAGGTCAATAAGTCATTGTGCTTTACGCTGAAAATTGTTAACGTGTAAGACAGGGCAAAACCTGTGGTTTAGAGGCTGTTTAATTAAAAATAAATACGACTTTACAACATCGATCACCCTAAACCGTTACAATTAAAACATATTCAAAACAATCCATGCCGCACTTTATCAAAAAAATATTGTTTGTAATCGTTGTCTTGGCGGGTTCAACGGTTGCAACGGCGCAGAAACGTAGCTGGTATGTCAATAACAAATTGGTCGATTCTACCGATGCGCCATTGGTGGCGCATTTTTCGCCTTTGTACGATACGGTAATTGTGTGCAATGGGCTAAGCAACTGGGGAGGCAAACGTAATTTTAAACTGTTTGCAATTAGCAACAACTGTTATTACAAAATAAACGGTTTTGTTGGCTTAGCCACGCGTGGCCATTGGTATCCTGATAGTATTGTCATTATCCAATCCAGGCAATGTGATAGCGTAGAAGGGGAATCATTTCTTGTTATGTTAGAAAAAGGCCACATTTTTAATTTACCTACTTACAACGAACAGCCTTGCGAAAGGTATGACAGTACCGGCAAGTTAATTGGCAGATATGGCGTAATAGATGGCGGTTACGACCAATTCCATTTTTTTGACCGGCACACGTACAGGGCGGTCAGCTATTATGCCACCAATTATTACTTTGATAAATGCCCCAGCAAGGAGCTTACAAATGCCAAATGGTTGTTGGATGTTTTCAAAAACAATTGGCAAACGCCGAAAATAAGTATTAGCCTCGCTAAATAACAGAAATTGGCAGTTGTTGCTACTCGCTCTACGAAGTTCGTAGTTCTATGTTATAAGGGATTTCCAATCACCATTACAAACCGTTTCCAAGAAGCCGTTTAATCGGTAATTTAGGAATGCTGAGCCAACTATTTACCACGGTTCAGAGAACCGGTTGAACATAAAACTACGAAGTCAGAAGACTTCGTAGAGTGGCCTAAAACCCCTTCCTTAAAATAATAAAGAGGCGATTAATAAATATTAAACCACCTTTTTAACACAAATAAATAGCTTAACGTGAGTTTGGGGTCTCTTGCCGTTATGTACCAATGTGAAATATTTTATTTGCAGTTAAGCTTTACCAGACCAACAGTTCGATCATATTATAGGATTTAATGACACGAAACGTTCCTATGGAACAGGGCCCAAGCATGAAAATGTATTTTGCTACCAACGAAATGTTCCTACGGAATAAGGAAATACTGCTTTATTTGTTCCGTAGGAACATTTCGTTGGTAGAGAGTAGCACGGGTCGAAAGCCGTCATATAAATGCTCGTTCCGTAGGAACGTCTCGTGCTGCGAACAAATTTTAAACAACAAGTATTTGATTATCAGTAAATACTACCCAAAACTCACGTTAGCTTATTTTTTTACAAACTTGCTGCTGACAGTTCCGGCATCCGTTGTTAATTCACAAACGTACACGCCCGGTTTTAAATTTAAAATGCTTTGATTGATAGGGCTAAAATAACTGCCGGCTGGTTGGTTGGCGTTTACCAAAGTAATCAGCTTTTGTCCTGCCGTATTATATATGGCAAGTGATACCATACCAGTTTCGGGGATATTGTATTGGATGGTGCTGTTGGAAGCCAACGGGTTTGGATAAACACTCATCAGCAATTGGCTTTTTTGCAAATCTTTCACCCTTATTGCCACTTCCGGCGAATAAGTAAACTTACCGTCTATATCCACTTGTTTTAGCCGATAGGCATAAATGGTATTTAATGCAATGTTTTTGTCGTCAAACGAATAGTTGTTTGTCACATTGCTGTTGCCGGCACCGTTCACAAAACCAATATCCGTCCAGCCTGAACCACTATTTATTTCGCTTCGTTCTACTTCAAATCCTTTGTTGTTTGTTTCGGTTGCTGTGCTCCAATTTAGCGAAACCGTCATGTTGCTGTTTAGTACGCCGTTTAAGTTTAACAACGAAATAGGTAAAACACTATTTGTAATGGTTAGTATGGGCGTTGCAGATGAAACCGTTTGTGCATCGGGATTGGTGATGCCTATGGTAGCGGTACCCACGGCAGCATTTACAGTATTTAAATCGAGTGTAACATGGGTAGGATCTGTGTAAGTAACGCTGTTTACGGTTACACCGCTTCCTACACTGGCTGCAATATGGTGAAAAGGAATAGCACCCGCAAGGTTTGCCCCGGGATCGTAAAAGCCGCTGCCGCTAACGGCGGCTCCGGTAAGGGTTACTGTTACAGAAGATTGCCCTGCTTGGATGCTGCTTGGGCTGCAAGTGGTGGGCGTTGCCGGTGGTGGTGCAATTAGTTTGGTTACATTACAACCGTAAATATTGGTGGAACTACAAAATTGGTTTACCATCCACATGGTTTGGTCGTCAATGGGGTCGAGCGAAACATAGGAATAATCGCCCCAGCGTCTTCCGCTACTCCCTCCCGGATCGTTTGTGGGGTTGTACGCGGTGGAGCTTGCGGTTGTATTGGTAGGTGCAGGCGTGGTGCCAGCAACATCTGTTGCAAGCCGCCCAGTGGTTGATGCGTTTGAATAAGCTGCCAAACCCGCTGATGTAAGTGCAAAAGCAGCATGCCCTTGGCCCGATACCATAACGCTTGGGATGGTGTAAAAAACAGGATTGGTAGCGGTTGCATCGAAAATGGTGCCCGACTGATTTAAAGTTGGTGTTGTGCCAAGGTTTATAATATCATACCACCTGGCGGCATCCCTGGCACCGGTTGCTGTGCTTGCAACGCCTGCCGTACTTACCCTAATGTTATGGGCCGTCCATAAATGCCCGCTACGCATCATGGCTGCAAACAGCCGATCGTCTAAAGCATCCAACCTTCCGTTATTGCCACCAGTATTGCCGAGATGCGGTACCGGTGTAGGAGAATTAGTGGTGGGTACCGTAAGTGTAATATTGGCAGAAATGCTTGGCGTGCCGCCCGGATCGGTAATCCGCCTGAGTTGTAGGGTTGAATAATTTACATTATCAACACCAATAAAATACCCAACGGTAGACGAAGCGTCCATATTTTCTACACCTTGTGGGGTAAAAGGCCCAGCCGTAGCAGCACCCGCTAAACCCCTAAAAGCCGATACTACTATTGGGCCTCCGTTAAGGATGGAACTTTTGCGTACCACAAAACCAGTGGTACCTTGGAAACTTCCCGCACTAGAAAACATATTGGCGCCAATATATAATGCATTGTCATCGATGCCCAAAGTGGGATAGTCGGCAAAGCCGCCCGTATTGCCTGCCGGCGAAACTAAATCTTGTTGAAAATAATAATAAGTAAAAGTAGTGCTCGGTGTAATGGTTGATGCGCTGCTGACAGCTATTAAAATACGGTTTGGATTAGTTGTTGAGCAAGATGCATTGGTACAAGGAACATCAATAATGATAAATATCCACTTTTGCGATTTGCGGTCGTAACGGATCCGCGGATCGGATGTAAAATTGTCTACCACCGGCGATGTGATCGGCGTCATAACCGATTGAAAGAAATTATCTTGAGATGTATTTAAGGCACCGTCGGCAACGCCGGTGGTTTTATTAAAAGTGGTGATACGGCCATTTACACAAATAATATATTGCGTAGGGCCAACAGCGCCCATATCATCTGGCGGAAAAGCGCCTGTATTAGTAAGCGTTGCCGCAGTAAACGAAATGCCTGTTGTTTGAGCGGCAGAAACCCTAACGGCTGTTCTTTCGAAAGTACTTGGAAAATTAGCAACAGCCGGTGCCGACGGGTTATCGGGCAAATTATCACGATCCGGCTCCTCCAATTCCCTTTCTTGGTTTCGCTGGTATTGGATGCCGTTAATGTTCAGTGCCCTTTGTCGTACCATTATATCAGCCACCGATTCCGGTACGCCAACAGGCCCCGTCCAAGGTGTGCCAACTGTTTGGCCTAACTGCCCCTTTGCGAAAAGAAATGTAGAAAAGAATATTAATAGCAAGCTACTACGAGTAAAGATATATTTCATAGTATTATTTTATTCCTTAAAAATAACTATTCTTTTACAATTACATATTACTTTAAAGAATTTTTGGATAAATGAAAATGACGGTGTTTTTCGATACAATCATCCGTTAACCTTTACAATTTGCAGCTTGTCCTCATCATTGAGGTTTAAATCAGTTTTTAATTTATTGATTAGTGTACTTTTTTTAATCGCTTTTTCGTTTTCCCAACCTTGCTTTATGTTAGCCAGCTTATTTTTTTCTGCTTGGCTCAACCTTTTAATATTGGCGTCGTTTATTAAATCAATTGATACGCGTTTATCTTGAAATTTTCCCAATTCGTCCAGCAATTGGTGATAAAACAATTGGCGTTTATCTTTCCAAATACTGGCCGCCAATATATTTTGATTGGCGGCTTTGTAATGTTTGCGATTATAAAACAGGTCTTTTAATTGTTTACGAATGTTATGCAGATCGCTGTCAACAATATCGTTTAATTGAACAATGGAATGAATTGCTTCCCATTTAAGGTGTGCAAAATCGATCAAATTACTTTCTGAAAACGAAGCCTTAATTTGGTTGTTTAACTTTTTTTTGCTTTGGGAGAATATTGTTTTTGCATGCATATCGGTCAATGCATGTTTTGGCCTGCGCATCCGTTTTTCCAACAGCTTGCAATAACCAAGCGTTGTATTTAAGTGCCGCTTTGTTGTTGTGCTTATTTGCTTTTGCTGTAATTGAATGCTCCTTATGTTACCGGCTTGCCGATATATGCGTTTTAATTTTTTAGGGATTTTTATTGGTTTTGTAGTGCCTTGCGATAGTAAACGCAAAAAGGCACGCAGCTTTTTATACGTTGTTCTAAAATGGTGTAATGCATCCGCGTCGAAATTTGGCACTGCTTTTTTAAAGTACTTTTTCAGCGCCTTGCAACGGTGCTGTATGTTTTGTATAATTTTTAGCTGTTCCATCATAATCAAAATAAAAATTTTATTCCACCTTGAAAGTTTACGCAGTAATTGGCACGCAATTATATTTACACTTGATATAAATCTCCATTAACTACGATCCGCTATTTATGAAACATCTAATTGTCTTTGCATTGTCTGCATTTTTTGTATCAACCGTATATTCACAAACACTTAACAATAAATTGCCGCTTCAAGTAAAAACGACAAATGGCATTTTAGAAGGTACCGACGATTCTGGCATACATAGTTTTAAAGGCGTTCCATTTGCACAGCCGCCAGTTGGCGATTTAAGATGGAAAGAACCGCAACCTGTAAAAAACTGGGATGGCGTTCGCAAAGCCAATCATTTTGGCCCACGTGCCATGCAACGCCGGCTTTTTAGCGACATGGTGTTCCGGTCGAACGGGCTTAGCGAGGATTGTTTATACCTAAATGTTTGGACGCCGGCAACATCGGCCAACGAAAAACTTCCCGTGTTGGTATATTTTTATGGCGGTGGCTTTGTTGGCGGCGATGGAAGCGAATACCGTTACGACGGTGAAAACATGGCCCGCAAAGGCATGGTGGCCATTACGGTAAATTATAGGCTCACTGTGTTTGGCTTTTTGGCCCATCCTGAACTAACCAAAGAATCGCCGCACCATGCATCGGGCAATTATGGTTTAATGGATCAAAGTGCCGCATTGCAATGGGTTCAACAAAATATAGCTGCTTTTGGCGGCGATCCAAACAGGGTGACGATTGCCGGAGAATCGGCTGGCTCATTCTCCGTAAGTGCCCAAATGGCTTCGCCATTGTCTAAAAATTTATTTGCCGGAGCTATTGGCGAAAGTGGATCGCTGCTTGGGTTTAATGCACCTGTTACGCTAGCGGAGGCTGAACAAATGGGCTTAAAATTTGCGGATAGCGTTGGGGCGAAATCGCTGGCAGAATTGAGGGCCATGTCTGCAGCCGATATTTTGGCAGCCACAGCAAAGCCAAAAATTTATTTTCCGGTGGATGTAGATGGATATTTTTTTACCAAAGCGCCTGCGCAAACTTTTGCCGCCGGCGAGCAAGCGCATGTGCCTTTGCTAGTTGGGTGGAATTCAGCTGAAAACAATTACAAATCCATTATTGGACAAAATGCCCCAACCACAGACAACTACATTAAAGCAGTACAAAATTTATATGGCGATAATTCTGCATCGATATTAAAGGTGTACGGCACTTTTACCGATGCTGATGTTCAAACAGTAGCCACCGACCTTGCCAGCGACCGCTTTATTGCTTTTGGCACTTGGCGCTGGAGCGATATGCAAAGTGCCACCGGCGGCAAACCGGTATACCGTTATTTTTATTCGCACCCCCGGCCAATTACAAAAGCCGAAAGCTTAAAAGGCGTCACCAACAGTCAACGTACCGGCTTTCAAGGCGCTTCCCATTCAGCTGAAATAGAATATGCTATGGGCAATTTAGCTACCAACAAAGTGTACGATTGGCAGCCGGAAGATTACAAAGTATCGGAAACCATGCAAGCTTTTTTTGTTAATTTTATAAAAACAGGCAACCCGAACGGTGCTGGCTTACCACGCTGGCAACCGTTAAAAAATGGCGAGCCTGCCAACGTCATGCACATTGATGTGGATACAAAACCTATGGTAGAAACCCATCGCGACCGTTATTTGCTGCTACAAAGCTGGATGGATACCAAGTAGATCTCGTCTGTGTTTCGCTGGCATATTTTTAATATTGGTTTTGTATGGATATCAAAAAAAAGCCAGCCACAAAAACTGAACATGCTGAGGCACCAAAACATCACCCACTATGGATTGGTGCATGGTTTATTTTAGCGGCGGCCGCATTTATATTGTATGCGTTGGTGCATAGCAAAGCAATATTTGTTCCGGCTAATTGGTTTGGGCGGTTGCAACAAAGTTTATTGGCAGCCGGCTGTATTTTCATGGTTTTAGCCGCTGGTAAAATAATTGAAAGTTATAGCACTAAACATGCACATTCAAAAGCGGCGCAATACAATTTTGTTCATATTATACGCTTGGTGACTGGTATTTTAATTGCCTTTATTATCGTATCTTTTTTCTTTACACATTGGTACACGGCGGCCGTTTCGCTTGGGCTTATTTCACTTATACTTGGGTTTGCTTTGCAAACGCCTATTTCATCTTTTATAGGCTGGATGTACATTGTGTTTCGTAATCCTTACCAAGTTGGCGACCGCATCCAATTGGATACGTTTAAGGGTGATGTGGTAGAAATCGGCTACCTTGATACCACCATTTGGGAATTTGGGGGAGATTATATGACCAGCGATTTACCGACTGGTCGTTTAATCCGTTTTCCTAATTCGATGGTGTTTTCCGCCCCGGTGTATAATTACTCTTGGAAAAAGTTTCCCTATATCTGGAACGAACTGCCCTTGCACATTGCTTACGAAAGCGATTTCGATTTTGTAAGCGCCACATTGCAAGCTTCAGCCAAAAAAATATTGGGCAATGGAATGGGACAGCAAGTTGATCATCTTAAAGAAATAATTGGCGATACGGCAATCGGTAAGTTGGAAATAAAAGAATATCCTTTTGTTACCTTGCGTAGCAATGCCAATACTTGGATTGAGGTAACGGTAATTTATCTTGTTCCGCCGCGAGACGCTTCGGCCATTCGCACCGCAATATTAAGGGACGCCATTGCCACACTTAAACAAAAGCCCGATAAAGCATTATTCCCAAATGGCAATAATCGGTAAAAGGCCAATTAAATGGTTTTTTGTATTATTCTGGGCATAAAAAAACCTGCGAATTTTTAATTCGCAGGCAAGCGGCTTAGGGTCGTAAATGTGTTTCTATCAATAGGTTGAAGCATTGCCTAACCTATTTAGATTTTAAGATGGATGGTCATGTGTTTTGTAACACAATGCTACAACTGTTAGGCATAATTTTTAAGACCACTTTGCAAACAACCCAACCTATTTCATGAAACCCCCTTTTCACTTTGTGGGCATTTGCCGCCAACCCCAGTTTCTTTGTTACTTTTACAGTATTAAATTATGATTATTTGACAAAAGCATTTTATACGGCATTTCCATCACTTATTTTTCTTTTACGCACTCATAATCAATCCATTAAATAGATTAAAAACAATTGTTTCCGATTTTGTATCAAGGAAAGATAGAATGGTTAACTACAAACGCAAGCATTATTTATTAAACCAATAAAAGAACATCTAACAACCATTTAAATCATTTCCATGTACAAATCCATTATTATTGAGGATGAACAAAACGCTGCCACATTGCTTGAAGGGATGCTTGGCGACATTGAGCCGGAAATTTCTGTATTGGAAAAATGCTGCGATCTTCCCTCCGGCATCAAAAGCATTAAAAGGTTGCATCCACAAATTGTTTTTTTGGATATTGAACTGCCCGTTTATAGCGGCATCCAGTTGTTAGATTTTTTTAATCCGGAAGAAATAGACTTCCATATTATTTTTACTACCGCTTCCAGCGAATATGCCGTTCGGGCTTTTGAAATGTGTGCTGTTGATTATTTAATGAAACCCATACAGGAAGAAAAATTACAGGCCGCCCTTGAAAAAATAACCAATAAAAAAGCAACGCTTAAAATGGAAGTGCTTCCCATTTTAAAACAAAATTTTCAGCCAGGCAGCAATAAAAAAATTGTTTTGCCTGTAAGCACCGGCTTCGAAATACTCAACTTAAACGATATATTTTATTTAAAAGCGGAAGGTTCTTACACCCGTTTTTTTGCAATAGGCGGAATTAATTTACTGGTGAGTAAAAACCTGAAACATTTTGAATTTATACTCACCGGAAATAATAGTTTTTTACGCATCCATCGTAGTACTATTGCCAATATTAATTACGCCAAAAAATTACATCGAAATGATGGCGCTGTTTTAATATTGGAGGATAAAACAGAACTGCCCGTTTCGGATGATAAAATTGAAGAGCTTTTAACCTTATTACAAAAACTATAATTTAAAAGAGTAAAGCAGTATAAATGAATTAAAAAACTAAACGTAATTTTAGCTGAAACAAAGCATTTATTTTTTGAAAAAATTACCTACCGAATTAATTGTTGAACGTGGCCAAACCCAGATTGGCGTTAACTTTCAGGTACTTACTTATTTATACAACCAATTTAATACAACCGACCATTTTACCGCATTGGATTTACCTTGTGGCTATTTAGAATTTTCCGGTTATTTAAAGAAATTATTTCCGAATTCGGTTTTATCTGCCGCCGATATTAATGCCGCCGCAGTGCCTGACATCCATTTTTACCAAATGGATTTAACTGAAAAATTCCCATTTCCTGACGCACAACAATTTGATTTAATTACTTCTATTAGCGGTGTAATGATGTTTAGCAACACGCTAAGTTTTATAAAAAATTGCTCCAAACATTTAAAAAACGACGGTACATTTTATTTTAACCAACGACAATTCTGCCACTATAAAAGATCGTTTGGCTTATTTATTTTTAGGTCGTTACCGCATCTTTAATTTAATTTTTGAAGACGATCAACCCATGACGGAAAATGTTCCGATACATGAATTAATCCGTTTAATGCGTACCAATAACATCACAATAGAAAATATTGAATATACATCTTTGTATAAAAAAGATGTATTGTTTTTGCCGTTTGCCATTGTTGCTTATTTAACCCAATATCTGTATTTAAAAAGATTAAAAACGCATTTGCCCGAAGCATTAAAATGGAAAATGTATCCATTTAAAGCAATGTTTTGTAGGCATTACATTATTTATGGGAAGAAAATTTGACAACTTTTATTACACCAGTCAAACTTGATTACATGTCAAAAGTAGTCAAATTTGTAGAGTGGCTTCCTAGATTTGACAACTTTATTGCGTACATTATAATTTAACGACGTAAAAAAAAGTTGTCAAATCTATGTATCCAAAGTTATCCAATCAGTCATCGATCATTATCCTAGGATCTGTATTATCATGTAATCCCTCATGATATCTTAAATAAAATTCTATTCCACCAAACCATTCTAATATTTCTTTCTTTTTCAATTTTGTTTGTGTCGGCATCAGCATCCTTTTGTAAGAACTCCATTGATAATCCCGAAAATCTTTCATTATTCCGTGCAACTGTGGGTTAGAATGGATGTAATAAACAAGTTGAGTAAAATATTTTTCACTGTCGATTAAACTGCGTTTAAAAGGTGTTTGGAATAAAGTTCCCACTCTAGATTCCTGTTTATTGAATGACATGGCGTAAGATTGAAACATCTTTTGAAATGCATGTGACACCATCTTGTGTATATCTGGGTTATCAAGCTTTGATAGTGACTCAAAAGTACCGACATCTTTAATTCGTACCATCAAATGAAAATGGTTACCCATTAAGCAATAAGCATAAATTTCTAAATATGGCGTAAGATAGAAATCCATTTTTGTGAGAAAGAAGGCTTTATTGCGATCTTGGGTAAACATTGGTTTTTTATCAACGGAGCGATTATAAACATGATAAAACTGCCCGGCTTCAAATTTGGTGTAATAATGTTCTACTCTTGCCATGTAATAAATTAGGCAACAAATGTGACAACTTTTACTGTGTTAACAAAATTTATCATAACATGCAAACTTAACGACTTTGGGAGTGCATAGATTTGACAACTTTATTACGTACTTTATTATTTAAACAACTTGAAAAAAGTTGTCAAATCTGTTCAAAGTTGTCAAATTTGTTACGCACAGTGACCCTACAAAATTTGACAACTTTGGCATAAAACATTATAATTTAAAGAACGAGATAAAAGTTGTCAAATTATTTCTTCTTCCAAAACTGCCGCAAGTCCAGCGTACACGGATATTCTGAACTTACTTCCACCACCGGCATATCAAACAAAAAAGGCTCACGGTTTTGAGTGATAAAATGGCCATCACTTAAAGATGGCAAAGGTCGCATCACTTCTTGCGTATGTTCCGTTTCACCAAAGCGACTAAACCTTCTGCTTTCGGCTTCATAACTATTTACCGGGAAAGTATTGTAGCCGCGGCCGCCGGGGTGCGATACATAATAGGTACAACCGCCGATTGAGCGACCGTTCCAAGTGTCCACAATATCAAAAGTTAGCGGCGTATCAATACCAATGGTTGGGTGCAGGGCAGATGGCGGCTGCCAAGCACGATAGCGGATGCCGCACACATATTCACCTTTAACCTCGGTGGCTTTTAGCGGCACGCTACATTCGTTGCAAAGCAACAAATAGCGGGTTTGGTTAAAATCTTTCAATTTCACTTGAATCCTTTCCAAAGACGAATCCACAAAACGGGCGGTGCCTCCGCTGCTCATTTCTTCACCCAACACATGCCACGGTTCAATGCCCATGCGTATTTCCATTTCAATGCCCTGCACTTTTACCGTACCATAATGCGGGAAACGGAACTCAAAATACGGATCGAACCAATCTATTTTAAAGGCATATCCGGCATCATTTAAAAAGCTTACCACATCTTTCATATCTTGGTAAACATAATGCGCCAGCATAAATTTATCGTTCAACTCAGTTCCCCAACGCACCAATTTATGGTTGTATGGTTTCTTCCAAAAGGCTGCAATCAACCCACGTATCAATAGCATTTGCACCAAGCTCATTTGCTTGTGCGGTGGCATTTCAAAAGCACGGAATTCAAGAATACCAAGCCTTCCCGACGATGAATCGGGTGAATATAATTTGTCGATGCACAATTCAGACCGGTGCGTATTGCCTGTAATATCAGTTAACAAGTGTCGGAAAAGCCTGTCCACAATCCAAAATGGCACTTCACCTTCGGTTGGCACTTGGCTAAAAGCAATCTCCATTTCGTACAAGCGTTCGTCACGGCCTTCATCTATACGGGGCGCTTGGCTAGTTGGGCCGATAAAAGCGCCAGAAAATAAGTAAGAAAGCCCCGGATGATGTTGCCAAAAAGCAATAATGCTACGCAACACATCGGGCCGGCGCAATAACGGACTATCAGACGGCGTGGCGCCACCAACCGTAATGTGATTGCCGCCTCCTGTGCCAGTATGGCGTCCGTCCAACATAAATTTTTCGGTGCCAAGGCGAGAAAAATAAGCTTGGTCGTATAGGGTATCCAATAAAGAAACCAGTTCGTTCCAAGTTTTGGAAGGATGGATGTTCACTTCAATCACGCCCGGGTCGGGCGAAACAATCAACCTTTCAATACGGTAATCACGTGGCGGTTCATACCCTTCGATTCGGATGGGCATTTTTAGTTTTGATGCGGTTGATTCGATAGACGCCACCATGTCAAGGTAATGTTCCAAATAATCCATCGGCGGCAAAAAGATGTAAATAAAACCATCCCTCGCTTCAACACACAAAGCTGTTTTTATGGTTTCAACCTCAAAAGTTGGCGGAATTTCTTTTATTTCAACCTTTTCCTTTGTCTTGTTTAGTTCAAGTTTTACTTCCTTTTTTTCGCTTGGTTCATCGGCGTATTCCTTCCTTCTTTCTGGCTCGCCGTGCTCGGTTACCGTGCCGTAGCGGCTTATAATGGTTTCATCAAAATGTTCCAACGCGGGTAAATCTTCAAACAAGCTACGTTCCACTTTTTGCGGTTCCATGCCAATAGGAATTTTTGGCAGCGATTCAAGCGGTAAGCGTAAACCCATGGGCGAATTACCTGGAATCAAGAACACATGTTCCCGTTTTATTACCCAAGGTGCGCTTTTCCAATGGTCGTTCACATAATTCCAGCGAAGCGGCAACACGTAACCGGTTGGTGTATCCAAGCCTTTATCCAACAATTGCGTTAAAGTGCGGCGTTCCAACGAATCCTTTAAATTGGTTTTAAGCGGATCCATATTTACCGGCAGCTTGCCTTCGGTCATCAAAAAATAAAAACTGTCTTCGTAAGCTGCGCTAATGTTGTTTTCGCCAACGGCCAAATGTTTAGCCAGCTCCGTAATAAACGCTTTCGCATCTTCCTGCGTATATTTTTTGGCTTGCTTTTCACCCGCATTTAAAGCAATATTCCGCCATACCGGATAACCATCTTTCCGCCAAAAAAGCCCGTATTGCCAACGCGGCAAAGGTTCGCCGGGGTACCATTTACCTTGGCCATAATGTATCATGCCATCTTTACCAAACTTTTCGCGGAGCCTAAAAATCAGTTCGTGCGACAATACCCTTTTTTCCGGCCCGTCGGCAGCAGTGTTCCATTGGTCGCTTTCCATATCATCGATGGATACAAATGTTGGCTCGCCGCCCATAGTCAAACGCACATCATTTGCCAATAAATCTTCATCAACTTTTAATCCTACCGCATTTACGGCTTGCCATTGTTGTTCGGAATAAGGCTTTGTAACCCTCGGATCTTCGTGGATGCGGGAAACGGTATTGGAAAATGAAAATTCGATTTCGCATTTATCGGTAGCACCCACAACCGGCGCTGCACTGGCATAATCTGGCGTGCAAGCTAGCGGAATATGTC
>CAWJTH010000033.1:0-39776 GCA_963845495.1 uncultured Chitinophagaceae bacterium | reverse complement strand
GGCGCTGGAATATTATGGGGAGGAAACAAAATTGTTTGAGGAACTGCACCGGGCCAATCCTTCCGATGTGTCCTTCAAGAACGGGCTGGCCATTTCTTTGGGGAAGCTCGGCGGGGTGCACAAAAAGCTGGGCCAGCTGGGCAAGGCGCTGGAATATTACGGGGGATACAATAAACTGAAAGAGGAACTGCACCAGGAATATCCTTCCGATGTGTCCTTCAAAAACGGGCTGGCCATTTCATATCAAAATCTTGGTATGATTAAAGAAAAAATGGGCAGTTTAGATGATGCGCTAAATGACTATAATAAATATAAAGACCTAATGGAAATACTACACAAAAGTTTTCCAACAGATGTGTCTTTCAAGAACAATCTGGCCATTTCTTTTGAGAAGCTCGGCGGGGTGCATGAAACAATGGGCCAGCTGGGCAAGGCGCTGGAATATTATGGGGAGGATCATTAAATTGATCGGAGGAACTGTACCGGGCCAATCCTTCCGATGTGTCCTTCAAAAACGGGCTGGCCATTTCTTTTGAGAAGCTCGGCGGGGTGCATGAAACAATGGGACAGCTGGGCAAGGCGCTGGAATATTATGGGGAGGAAACAAAATTGTTTGAGGAACTGCACCGGGCCAATCCTTCCGATGTGTCCTTCAAGAACGGGCTGGCCATTTCATATACTAAATTGGCTGGTGTATATTTTCAACAAAAAGATGTTCCGGCAGCAAAAATAAATTACCAAGCTGCTGCCGCTATTTGGGCGGATATGGCAACACAGTATCCCGAATATGCCGAATTCAACAATAATCTGCAATGGGTAGAAAACAGGCTGAAGGGATTGGGCGATGTTTAATTTCTCATATAATCGTCGCTTATCCCAAATTCAATCCCCGCCAATTATCAGCATTGTAAATGCCCTGTTCTTTTTCGTAGCGGATGGCATTTTTGGCCAATGCTTTCATTTCTTCCGCATTAGGGGCATTGTTTACAATGCAATCAATAATATATTGGTGGGCACCCGGCCGGGCAAGCATTCTTTTTAAAATAATGTCCATGTCGCGTTTTGCAAAATCCAATTGTAAGCGTACCATTTTGGCATCCAGGATACTTTCCTGAAACTTGTCAATCTTTTGTTCAAGACCAGCAATTTGCTCTAACCCCTCCTCGGTAGGTGGCCCAAAAATCCCTTCTTTTAAGCGGTTTTTAAAGATAGTCAATATTTCCACCTGGTCTAACGGTGGCTGTAGTTTTGCCCAGGCAATCATTTCCTTTATTTCATCCCTTTCAATATAGCCTGCTATTTTTTCGGTATAGTCCATGGGGTTTGTTGGTTTAGTGAACAAAGTAAACGGAAATCTACTTTATTCGAAATGCAAAATCCGGCTGTTGCGGAATATATTTCATGATCCAAGGTAGCATGTTCCCGCCTCAGATTTCCGGGCCCAAGCACAGCATTTTCCATGGACCTTAAAACAAACACTAACCATTAGCCACACTTCGCTTCACAAATTCATTCATTTTCGTGGCTAAATCTTGTATGCTGCCTTTAAAATTGAGCAATACATTTTGCGCATGATTTTCGGCTTGTAATGCTGCGGCATTTTTTGCTGCCACATCATTGTCTAGCTCTACCATTTTATCGTAACCCGCCCTCATTTCTTCTATTTGCGCTGGCGGTATTTCTATCTTTTTTTCTTTGCTCAGTTTTTCGGTCTGCGTTATAAAATTAAGGTACCATTTCATGCGGTCATGTTCATCCACCGGTATAAAATCAATCCAGTCGTTGTTACAATCTTCACAGTAGTAAACATTACATTTATAACCATTGTTAAGGGCGGTTCCTGTTCTTATGGCCATCAATTGTTTATTACAATGCATACAAACCACGCTGCGTGGTTCATTTAGCTTTTCCTCTTTTTCAATGGCTTTCTGCATCCTCTTTTTTGCCGAGTTCGTCAGGTGAAATTGCACGCTTAGCACCTTCTTTATTATGCCTTGCAGGTTGTCATCCAGCTTTTGTCCTTTTAGCTTTAAAATCATGGCATTGGCCTCAATAGAATTAATCATTTCGTGTAGCTCCATTTCTAAAGGGGTATAAAAGTCTTTTACTTGCATAGTTGTACGTATTAAATTTCTATTGGTAATACAAGGCCAAGGTCAGTAATTTTTAGTTTGCCGTAATTTCATCCACTTCATTTATAAATGCCCACGACTATTGCCGTGGGCTATTTACATTATAATTATCTAATGACTATCCGCTATTTGGTTTTAGAAGGTTGTTATTCCCGCAGATCCATTTGATTGAATACACCGCAGATTTTAAGGAGATTTTCTTGTAACTATATATTCATCTTTTATCTGCGGGTTTAAAATCATCTTAAAATCTGCGGTAAACTGCGTTTTTTTACTTAATTTCTTTACCGATTATATTAAACCAAATGACGGATAGTCATTAATTATCCGCCATCCATTCCTACCACTCAAAATCCACTGTTTCAAGCTGCGCCTTGGTAATGGTGGCGGTTTTGGTTTGCTGGCTGCCATCGGCTAAGGTTACCGTTACGGTTTGGTCGCCGCCTTTTATTTTGCTAATGCTGTACTTACCTTTGGCATCTGTAGTGGCTGTTTTTTTGGTGCCTGCAATGGTTATGGTGGCGCCAAAAACAGGCACGCCGCCCTTTGTAACGGTACCATCCAGCCCATTGTGGCGTACGCCGGTAATCATTAATTGATTAGCCAACGCCATTTCATCTATTATTTGACGGTTGGTATCCATAAAATAACTCACCACTAAATTGTACATGTTACCCCCCGATTCGGTAAGCATTTTAAATGCTGCCGGCAAAGGGTTGGTGCCGGTGGCTGTTTTGGTTTGCGCATCAATAACAGGATTGTCTTTAATGGCATTGTAACCAGCAATCACATCATCAATCTCAGTAATATTGCTGACAGTAATGTTGGTGAGGGTTGGCAAGTTGTTGTTCAAATTGTCACGCATTTCCCTTGCTCTGTGTATGGCTTGGGTTTTAGAGGCTTTCAACAAATAGGTAATGGGGTTGTTTAACTGACTGGCCAATACCAAGTTGCCCAGTTGCTTGGCTTTTACCGTTGCCCGTAAAGCGTATTTAATGGTAGTGTTGGCCATTATTTGTTTGGCTAACGTTACTGCATCGGTATTGCTTCCCACTACTGCTGCTTGCGCTTGCGCAGCAGCATTAATGATAATCAATGCATCATCAAAAAATTTTTGTTCGGCGGGGTATTCGGGAATAATGGCTAACTCCGCTTCATATTTTTTGTTAAAAACGCTAATGCGGTTGGCACTGTCTAATTTGGCACGCTGGGTTTTGTTCATAGCAAGCTATTTTTATTAATTAAGGTGCGCAACATAAAAAATTAGCATGACTATTTTAATTAACAACATAAACGGAAGAAGATAATTGGCCGGTAAACATTAGCTTGTAATTTAATTTGTAGAATACGTTCGAATATTTTACATTTACTACATTAGTAGCAAACGGTTTAAGCTCATATATTTAAGCTATGCTTGTAGTAAACTGCTTATTTACAATTATTTATGAGTGAAATATTGTTAAATAAATCAAAAAATATTTTTAATGGTATTATAATACCAGCATGAGCATCTTTTTTTGATGAACGCTTACTTAATAATAATATATCGGGCGTATTAAATGAAGCAGAATATATTTACCATTAATTGTTTACCGTAAATGGTTTGGCTATAGTAATTAATTTATCAACAAGCATTTAAACCATCAGAATATGATACCATTACCAGATATTGAAAAAGTGTCAGCAGAAGTGCACAACGCTTGGATGGAGTCGAAAAAAGCACAAGGAATCAGTTCAAGAAAATCAGAAGACGGCGAAGAAATGATGGTGCCTTATGAAGAACTGACCGAAAAAACAAAAGACCTTGACCGGAATACGGTTAAAGCAGTGTATGCGGCTATTGAAAAACTGCAGCAATAAACCATTGAAACTGACCGAAAAGAGCGGAAAAAATATCTGTTTCTTATTGGTTTGTTTATATAACAATTATCACAGATGGCAAGCTTCATAATTTCCGCCATCCTTAAACCGCCATCCGCCATCTATTATGGGCATCTGCTTTTTTGATCCTTCCAACAACCGCATCTTTATCCATTCAGTTTTTTATTTTTATGGAGATGCCGCCACATCAACGTTATCATCCAGCATTGCTAACGACATTGCGAACTATTGGAACGCAGCAAACGGCACAACGGTTTTTAATAAAATAGAATTGCCCATTTATTTTAAGATAGAAGGATTTTATAAGCCTAATCTTACACCGCAGGAAGTAATGGAAAATACAAACCCTGTTAATAATTATTTCCGCATTGAAGATTATTCGTTTTACGACCACTCCTTTGTGGATGGATTAAACAGTAACACCGGTTATTTTGTAATAGCCGATTTAAACCATACCGGCAGCACGGCCGCTCACGAATATGGCCATACGCTTGGCTTGCCACATCCGCATAACGTGAATATTATCGGCAAGGGCGTTCCGGGTATTATGTATCCACGGGGCAGTTGGGTTGATGCGGAATATCAATATTTTCCAGATGCAAAACCAGGTGAACATGGCGGCACCCTCAATCCTATTCACCGCATCGTAACTGATGTGGATATCGCCAACTTGAAACTTGAAAAAAGGTTAGCTGCGAGTAAAGGTCGTTTTATTTTGGGCGATTTTACATCGGTTTGGCACGATAGGCACGAAAAATAACCTCACCCCCGTCCCCTCTCCAAAAATGGAGAGAGGTGCCCCTGCTTAACTTCTTGCTTTTTCTCAAGTATTACGTTGCGGTAATCTGCGGGAAACCTCTTTTCTTACTCAACAAAAAAAGGCTGTTGCAAAACTGCAACAGCCTTTAAAGCTTTAATCAGAAATTAATAACCAGGGTTCTGCACCAAGTTATAATTAGCATCCAACGCTTGTTGTGGAAAAGGATACAATTGGCTTTTGCCATCCACATATCCAACAGCTAAATAAGCAAGAATAGCTGTTCCAATAGTGGTGTTTCCCATCCAAGCCACTTTTGTGGTTCCGGCTGGGGTTGAAGTAGGGGCCGCTTTATAATATGAATTGGAGAATACTTGATATTCATCATTAGATGGAGTGGAAGAAGGATAACCCTTAGCACCACCGTTTACTGTTGGATAATACATGGATGATGGCAACCCACCTGCAGTTGTTACATACGACGGCGGAGCGGCCATATAAGTGAACGGCGTAAAAACAGGCGTTGTTGTAGACATGGAACTTAAATTGTTTTTGGTTTGCGCAAGAGCGGTAGTTAATAGGTTCCACCGCAGTAAATCGTATTTTCTAATGCCTTCGCCACCAAATTCAAGCAACCTTTCCCTTACTAAATATTGAAAAAATGCATCGTGCGCAGTTGGTATTGCTGGCACTAAAGATTGAACACCACCATGCGCTCTAAGACTCACCTGGTTTACAGCAGAAATTGCAGCAGCACTTGGTGTACCGCCAATTTCATTGTCGGCCTCGGCGTACATTAACAATACATCCGAAAACCGGATCAATGGCCAATCCAATTCCATATTCTGCAAAGCATTATTAGATACAGCGGTATAGCTGGTAGTGCCAACGCCGGCACTAAAATAATAACTAGGTGATGTAACCCATTCTTTACGGAATTTCCCATCGTATATTGATGTAATGGCATGGCCACGTTTTACTGTGTCTAACGCAATTTCATAAGGCACAGCCGTAACATCCCTGCGCAAATCGGTTGAATCGAACATATAAAAATAAGTGGGTAAAATAAATAAGGCACTACCGCCAACGCCATTTACTTTAGTGCCATTGTATATGCCCAATTTACTATCTGTTTGGGTACCAGCTGCCATAGCCACCCGCATCATTATTTCTCCAGTGGGGTCGGTAGCCAAATGTGCGCAGATGCTGTTTTTAAACACTGCTTTGTAACTTGGGTTTAGGCTATGGTCGGCGGGGCGGGCTATTATATCAGCACACTCCTGTTTTGCAATGGCATAATAAGTAAGGTAATCGCTTCGCCTTTCCATTTGCTTGGTGGCAGTACGTAAAGAATAACCGCCGCGGAACAAAGCCAGTTTTGCCCGCAAGGCTTTTACCGAACCTTTTGTAAACCGTTGATCCCAGGTTTCGCCAGTAATAGCAGTTAATTCGGTACGCCAAGGCACTAGGTTTTCGGCTACGCCAAGGTCTGCAATTAGTTGGTTGTAAATAGTATCCCTGTCTATTTTAGCAAGATATGGGGTTGGCTCTAAAGCCGATGGCAACCATTGGGCAATAACATCGCCCCAATTCCTGACCAGTTCAAAATAATATTGGGCCCGTAAAGTCAATGCTTCGCCGTACATCCGTTGCAATTGTGCAATTTGAACAGCCGAACCAGTGGTATAAAGACTCATTTTGGGGATATAATAAATACAATTGTTGGCTCTTTCTATGCCTTGGTACAACTGGTTGTAAGGAGAAAACAATTGCGCATTACCTGCTGTAAGCGAATAGTGTGCAATATCCCTACGGTCGTTATCGCCGGTACCGCTTGCACCCATCATTTCATCGGTATCGTAAGGATAATACAAACTTACACGGATGCCGTAAGCTTGGTCGCCTTCCATATCGTTATAAGCACCTAATAATGCAGCTTTGGCATTAGCCACATTTCCAAAAACAATACTTGGATCAAAAGTAGAAAGCGGATCGGGAGATAAATATTTTTTACAGGAACCCAGTGCAAACAAGCATATTACTGCAAGGGTGGCAAGCTTTATATTGAAATTGAACTTTGTTTTCATCATTTTTATTTTATGGTTATACCAAGCAATTATTTTAATAATTTATTAGAAGGATGCGTTTATGCCAACAAGAAATGTGCGGGAACGTGGATAAGCTGAATAATCAACACCTGGTGTTACCGGGGTTGCCCTGCGGGTATTGGCTTCTGGGTCGTAACCGCTGTAACTGGTTAATACGGCAAGGTTATTTCCTGTTACATAAAAACGCATTGATTTGATAAAGCCTATTTTACGTACTGTGGTGCTTGGCAAACTATAGCCGATGGTAATGTTGTTGATGCGGATAAATGAACCGTCTTCAATAGCGAAAGATTGTGGATAAAAACCATTGCCGCCCGTTTGTGGTATCCAAAATTTAGGATTGGGGTTGACAGCGTCCAAAGTTGCGGGTGCAGCACCAACTGCTATCAGCGTCGAAGTCCCGTTTACAACTTGGGTAACCTGTGCTTGTGTAGCATTGCCTTGTGCATCAATATTGTGCCAGCGGTCTTTTACCAGCGCAAGCACATTGGCATCGTTGGTATAATCGTTGGTAAATTCAATTTTGTTGGCGTTATAAATCTGGTTGCCGTACGAAAAGTTCAGGAATATACTCGCATCAAAACTTTTGTAGGTAAACTGTTGGTTAAACCCGCCAATAAATTTTGGTTGCGCATGGCCAATAACCGTTACGTCTTTTGAGTCAACCACGCCATCACCATTTAAGTCTTTATACTTTGCTATACCGGGCGCTGTAGCAACGGTACTAATGCCTGGATAAACATTGGGTACTCCTGTTTTAAGCGTGTATTGTGTGGTTAACAAAGGCGTATTTGCATTAGTATAAGGCGTTGTTGTAAAATCACTTGTTCTGTACATACCATCGTTTACAAAACCGTACATTGAACCAACTTGCTGGCCTACTTTTACGATATAATCAGCAGGATTAGATGCAGCAAACCAAGCTGAATTATATAGTTGTTGTTGTTGGATGCCGCCCAAGCTTAAGATAATATTGTTATTGAACGACATGTTATAACTAACGTTCCAAGAAAAATTCTTTTTGCGGACTACAGTTGCAGCCAACTGTATTTCTAAACCATTGTTACGGGTAGATCCTAAATTTACCAATTGAGTAGTATATCCAGTGGAAGATGGGTTAGGATTTTGGACTAGCAGGTTTTTGGTTTTGTTGGAATAAACATCTACGGTAAGCGATACCCTGTTTTGGAAAAAAGACAAGTCAAGCCCGGCGTTTTTAGAAGTGGTGGATTCCCAAACCAAACTTGGGTTTCCTTCAACCGCAGTAGGTACCAGCGTATATGACAAAGCATTGTTAATGCCATAGCCATTGCCTACATTATAGCCATTTAAATAACTAAAAGGTGTTATCCTATTATTACCCGTTGTACCATAAGAAAGCCTTAGTTTTCCCTCTGTTAGAAATTTTACATTTTTCATGAAATTTTCATCCGAAAAGCGCCAGGCAAACGAGCCCGACGGGAAATAACCCCAATGGTGCTGTGCAGCAAAAAGCGAGCTGCCATCAGCCCTACCTGTTACCGTGAAAAGATACTTTCTGTTGAAAGTGTAATTTATCCTTGAAAAGAAAGAAAGGTTGTCAACCGGAATATTGTCAGAAGTAGGTTTAGCCTGATAAATACCAGCCGGTGCTGAAGCCAAACCGTAGTTGGCATAAGCAATATCTGGACTTGTACCTATCGGAAAATAACGCAGTTCCAGATAATTGTCGGTATTTACGGTTTGGTAAGTTTCTTCGCCCACTATAACCGTTAAATTATTTTTTGAGCTGCCGAATAAAGATGGATTAAGATAGGTAAGCACATTAGAATTGTCTATTGTGGTTCTGTTATTGGTGGTTTGCTGAAAAGTTGGTTGCCCGTTATACGTTTTTGACTGGATGGTGATGGTATCGTAAAAATGCCTTGCTAAAAGATTGTAATAATCGTAACCAATGGTGCTGCGGAAAGATAGGCCTTTCGCTATGTTATAGTTGAAATAGCCGTTCATGTTGTAAGTAACCGTTCTGTTGGCAACGGTGTTTCCCTGTGCGTTTTGAAGCGGGTTTATCAGGTTCAGCCCATTACCTGCTGACGACACATACAGATTGGGATCGTACGAAAGGTCATTTTCATTCCCTATCAACAGTGGCCTATATTGCACATATTGCCGAAGATTGTTGGCACCCGCACTGCCGGGATCGGAGGTACTGGCTCCGAATTGGGTATTATCGTTGTACCTAAAATTGAAACCGAATTTCACTTTGTCGTTGGGGGTATGGTCGAAGCGGAAGCTGGCAATCTTTCTTTTATAACCAGTGTACAACACAATACCGTCTTGGTCATTAGCAGTAAGGCTAAGGTTGTATTGGGTTTTTGCATCACCACCTGTAAGGCTAACGTTATGGGTTTGTTGCATGGCCGTTCTGCCCATCATCACATTTTGCCAGTCTTGAAAAGGGGTATTCTTATAATTCACGATCGTATCAAAATTGCTCATGTTGCGTGTATAGCGGGCAATGGTAGTGGTATCGCCGGAAAATTTTGCCCGCTCCCACTGGAACAAAACATAATCATAAGGATGCAGCACATCCAATTCGTGCGGCAATTTCGACCAGCCATAACTACCGTTGTAAGTTACCGTCATCCTACCTTGGGTATTTCTTCCACCTTTGGTGGTAATTAAAATAACGCCGTTTGAACCTCTGGCACCATAAATGGCAGTTGCAGAAGCATCCTTCAACACAGTAATGGATTCAATATCCTGTGGTGCAATGGTATTGATAGCGTTTTCAATCTGTATCCCATCCACAACATACAACGGAGCACCATTTTGCGTAATAGAACCTATGCCGCGAATATTAATGACCGCATCAGAACCTGGCGCACCTTCGTTCATCACAACACGAACACCCGCCAACCTGCCTTCCAATGCTTCTTGGGCAGAAGTAACCGGAATGTCTTTAATGTCTTTTGCATCAACAGAAGAAACTGCGCCAGTTAAATCTTTCCGCCTCACGGTTTGGTAACCCACTACCACCACTTCATCTAAATCTTTGGAGGATGGATTCAATGTCACGTTGATTTCTGTTCGGTTATTAACGGCGTTTTCGCTTGATGTATAACCGGAATGAGAGAAAACAAGTGTCACCGTTCCATTGTCGACCGTTATTCTATACGTGCCGTCTTTCCCCGTGGTTCCTACGTTGTTACCACCTTTCACTGAAATGGTAACACCTTCTAGCCCAGCATTATTTTGGCCGTTAGAAACCTTTCCGGTAATAGTAATTTTTTGATTTTGGGAGAATGCCTGCACACAAATGGTGAGCAGAAACAAAATGCCTAACAGCAGATTTTTCTTTTTCATATAACAGTTAGATTATTTGCAAGTTTACTATTGCAATCGCACTGCATAGGTATAAAATTTTACCGATGCAATTGCTAATTTTTCACGCAATCGTTACCGACAGTACAGGATGGTTTGCTGCCTGAACTATGATATTTATTTACGCAAACGATGCCATAATGGTTAAAACAGATTATAGTTTTAAATGCAGAAATATGTTATTTTTATATCCCATCCCATATTCTACTTATGAATACCATCAAAATATTCCTAGCATCATCGGCTGAGTTGAAAGAGGACCGTACAGCATTCCAGGTATTTATTGGCCAAGAAAATAAAATATATAAACATAATGGAATTAATCTTGAAGTAGAATTATGGGAAGATTTTATTGATGCGATGTCTGCTACCAGATTGCAAGATGAATACAATAAAGCAATTGTTGGTTGCGATATTTTTATTATGCTTTTTGCTACAAAAGTTGGGAAATATACTGCCGAAGAATTTGAAAAAGCTTTTAAACAATTCCAAGAAACCAGCAAACCGCTTATCTACACTTATTTTAAAAATACAAGCAAAGAACTTGGCAGCATCGATAAAAGCGATATGAAAAGTCTGTGGGCTTTTCAAGAAAAATTGCTTGAGTTGGGACATTTTCAAACCGAATATAAAAGTACTGAAGCACTTCACCTCCATTTTAAACAACAATTGGACAAGTTGTTTGCGGATGGATATTTTAAATTTTCAATAATTGAACCTTCCACAATCCCTAAATTTCTTTCATCCGGCCAACCATCTGTGCCGCTCAGTTTTATTGGCCGTGATATAGAATTGGCGGACATCAAACAAAAACTGGAGAAAAATAAATTGCTATTGATACATGCCGAAGGCGGCATGGGCAAAACCACATTGGCGGCCAAATATTTAAACGACAATATTAACCAGTACAAACATATTGCTTGGTTGTTTTGCGATAACGGCATCAATGAACAAATAAAAACGCTTGCACTAATGCTAAAAGTTGATCTTAATCTTTACAAAGAAGATGACGAACAATTGCTGGCTTTAAAAACGGCCATGCAAAATTTAGGCGATGATTGCTTACTGGTATTGGATAATGCCAATACACCGAAACACATTGATGAATTCCAAAACAAGTTTGGCGGATTGCCGTGGCATATTTTGCTTACCAGCCGCTGCCAACAAGTACTGCCAAAAGAAAATGAATTAGACCTACATCACTTGGAAGCCGAACAAGCAAAAGAACTGTTCAAAAAAAACCAAGATGAAAAAACGCCTGAATTTGAAGAATTGCTGAACAAATTCTTGAAAGCAATTGGCTACAACACGTTGATGATTGAACTGTTCAGCAAAAACCTGCACGAACTTTCTGCCTTGGGCGAAACACTAGCCGATGCGGTACAACAATTTGAGGAAAAGGGATTATTTCTTGGCGAAAGAAGTTTCGAAATTAAAGCTGACTGGACCAAAAATACCCACAAACAAGCCGCCACCACCGACCAAATTATAGAAGCTTTGTACGACTTAACTACATTGGAAGAAGTTGAAAGATTTATTTTGGTAAACCTTTCACTGTTACCCGCTGAAAATTATTTGGTGACACTTTTGGTAGATGTGATACTTTCTTCAAAGGACAAGGAGGCTTTAGATACCAAAATTTACTTTACAAAATTATTAAAAACACTTGCCCAAAAAGGCTGGCTTGCAAGCGACACATTAAGCTACCGCATGAACCCCGTGGTGCAACAAATAATTTTGGCCAAAAACGAGAAAACTGTTTGGGATGATGCGGAAACAATGGTTTCGAATTTAAATTATAAATTGAAAACTAATGGATTTTTTCTTATTAATTTAACAAGCTATGCACAAGCACAGCCTTTTGTTGAATTAGCCGAATCAATAACACGCTTTGAATATGTCGAACGGTTTGACATAGGGGTATTGTTGCTAGACTTGTCAGATTATTATAGGGCAATCGGAAATACAACAGCATCACTAAAACATATAGAAATTGCCTCGAACATTTTTAAAAAAGTGAATAAAGAAAATTATGGTGTTTGCTTACAAAGGCTTGGGATGCTTTACGAAAACCAAGGAAATTTGGAAAAAGCATTAGAGTTTTTTGAGCAGGATTTTGAAATAAGTAAACAATTATTAGAACAGAATCCACATAGTGAGTCAACAAAAGATAGTCTTGCTATTTGTTATCACAGACTTGGGATGAATTTGGAAAAGCAAGGCAATTTAGAAAAAGCCTTGGAATTTTTTGAACAGGATGTTAAGTTAAGGAAGGAGTTATTTGAAAATAATCCACAAAGCGAAACAATTAAAAATAATCTTGCTATTTCTTACAATAGGCTTGGGATAAACTATGAAATTCAAGGTAATTTGGAAAAAGCATTAGAGTTTTTTGAGCAGGATATTGAAATAAGTAAAGAATTGTTTGAAAAAAGCCCGCAAAGTGAACCAATAAAGGACGGGCTTGCCAGGTCTTATGCTTGGCTTGGATATATTTATGAAAAACAAGGCAATTTGGAAAAAGCCTTAGAATTTTTTGAACAGGATATTAAATTAAGAAAGGAATTGTTCGAAAATAATCCACAATCCGTTGATGTATATCACAAATTGGCAGTTTCCAATTTATTGATAGGGAATATTCATTTTAAAATGCAAAAACAAAAAGAAGGCGAGGCCTATTTAAAAATAGCTGAAAAAATATGGACTGAGCTAATAGGAAAAGCGCCATTAGTAGTTGAATATCAGAACAGACTAGAATGGGTACAAAAAAAATTGGAAAGTTTGTAGGGCTTAAACCGTTTCAAGTCCCAGCGGGCAATGTCGTTAAATTAAGCCGCACAGCACAAAAGAAATATTCAATAATCAATATTCAACACTCAATATTCAATTGGAAACACCCATGCCTTTTTGCAGTTGAGTGTTGAATATTGAGTATTGAACATTGAATATTTCTTAACTTAATGACATTGCCCAGAGAGGACGACATGCGAGAAAACAAGTGTCACCGTTCCATTGTCGACCATTATTTTATATGTACCGTCTTTCCCCGTGGTTCCCACGTTGTTAGCGCCCTTCACTGAAATGGTACACCTTCAAAGACTTTTCTTTTATCAGTTGTTTTAAGTGAGCACAAAGTTCATACTGTTCTTTGTTTGATGCTATTGATAAACATTCACGAAGTTCGTACAGCGAGGAATGCTGAAAGACATACCTTAAATCTTCAATTGTTGACGCTTTTAATATATTCTGCATTTGGCTGCTCTCTGAAATTTCAGAGAGGAGATGTTCAAATGCCTGAAATTTATTGCCAAATTTCATAGCTCAAAATTCATTTTGTTACGCTGTTACAGATTAAAACTTCATTATGGTCAAAATTATTATTGATACAGCAAGGCATGTCCACATAAGAAATGAAATCCTGTTGGACTTTTTAAGATATTCCCTGTACCAATTAGAAGGTGAATAAGGTGCGCCGGCAATAGCATTTTTTCCATGCCAATAAATCCATTTGTGCTTAAGATTTTGAATAAGTTTTTTATTCGTCCTTACGGTAAGATTATACTTGTAAAAAAATAGTGATACCGTCAATAATAGAAAGACACAAAGTAGTGGTATCATACTTGACTTGGCTTGGATTAAATAATTTAAACGAATGTATATATCAAATCTGTAGCAATTCTGTAGTTTTATTTATGCCCGTTTAAGTCACCATTTATCCATTCGGAACGTTTTTTTAAAGATGACCTATTGTTATACCCCAAGAATCTTCTCTTCATTTCCCAATCCTTCCTTAATTTCACCGCGGCTTTAGGGGTGTTCTGAAAAAGAACTGAGATTATACCCTTTGAACCTGATACGGCTAATACCGTCGAAGGGAAAAGTTGGATTTTATCTTATTTGCTTCCGTTTTGGAAAGCCCCTTCAGCCATATTTATTCATCAAATTATAAAAAACTGGTAACGGTTCTGTCTAAGTACTAACTACTAGTATCTAATTACTGTATATGCGTGAATTAATTTGGGATTCCATTGAATCGGTTCGGGAAAAATCGCCTTTGGTGCATAGCATCACCAATTATGTGGTGATGAACAACACGGCCAATGCGTTGCTGGCGGTTGGCGCTTCGCCCATTATGGCGCATGCGCATGCTGAAATGAAAAGCATGGTTAGCATTTGCGGGTCGCTGGTTATTAACATCGGTACGCTGGATGAATATTGGGTAAAATCGATGCAGTTGGCCATTGAAGCGGCCAACGAATTGGGTAAACCATGGGTACTTGATCCTGTGGGCGCTGGCGCAACGCCTTACCGAAACGAAGTACTAGCTTCGCTTTTACAGCTCCGCCCAACTATTATCAGGGGAAATGCCTCAGAAATTTTAGTGCTGGCCAATTATGCCGGTGCGGTTACAAAAGGCGTTGACAGTACGCAAAAAAGCACAGAAGCCGTTGACGCTGCCCACCAATTAAATATCAATTATGGCAGTGTTGTTTGCATTTCTGGCGCTACGGATATTATTGTGGATAAAGGAAACGAAGTGCATCTGCGGAACGGCCATGCGTTAATGGCAAAAGTTACGGGCATGGGCTGCACGGCAACTGCTTTAATTGGCGCATTTGTGGCTGCAAAAAGCGAAGATCCGTTTCTGGCAACGGTTTCGGCTATGGCGATGTTGGGCGTGGCCGGAGAAATGGCCGCGGCGCAATCAAAAGGGCCAGGCAGTTTGCAACTGCATATCCTTGACCAGTTGTACCGCTTGGATGAGGAAGACTTTTTGGCTAGGCTCAATTTACAAACTAGGGGGAATGTCAACACATAGGAACATAGATTTAAGAAAGGTTGATTAAATAAAATTTACAGCTTAGCAAATCTAGAAAAGAAGCTTCGCTTCGCCTAATGATTTTATCTCAACTAAATTTTGATAATTCCATTTTTGGCAACCCTATGTCCCTATGTGGTAAAATATTCCACCAAGTTAAGTTTATAAGGTAGAATTAAAGTTTATTAAAAATGACATTCAAACATTTCCCATATCGATTATACTTAGTAACCGATGAAGCCGCTTGCTTGGGCGGAAATATGCTGCAAATTGTGGAAGAAGCAGTAAAAGGCGGTGTTGATTTGGTGCAGCTCCGCGAAAAAGATTTACCTACCAAAGCATTTCTGGATAAAGCTTTGCGGATGAAAGAAATGCTGGATAAATACCATGTTCCGCTAATTGTGAACGACAATTTGGAAGTGGCCATGGCTTGCAACGCAGCCGGTATCCATGTTGGCAATAGTGATATAAGCCCGATTGAAATTCGTAAAAAATGGCCAACTTGTGGTTTGCTTGGCTATTCAATTGAGTATGAATTGCAATGGCAGAATGAAGCTTCAGCGGCATCAGGTTATCTGGCAGCTAGTCCGGTTTTTGGGACACGCACCAAAACAAATACTATTATCGAATGGGGGTTAGATGGAATTGCCAAGATAAGAAAGGCAAGCACAAAACCGCTGGTAGCCATCGGCAATATCAACGCTTTTAACGCAGGCGATATCATAAAAGCCGGGGCTGATTGTTTAGCCGTTGTTACTGCCATTTGTTCAGCACCTTATCCCGCAAAAGCCGCCGAGGAGTTACGTAACGCAATAGAAAAACAAATCAATGGAAAAATATAAATATGTTTCAGTGCTTACCATTGCTGGTTCCGATAGTGGCGGCGGCGCAGGTATTCAGGCAGATTTAAAAACCTTTTCTGCCCTTGGTTGCTTTGGCGCATCGGCCATTACGGCCATTACCGTGCAAAATACTTGTGGTGTAAAAGCAATCCACAGCGTTCCGGCCGAATTTGTACAAGGGCAAATTGAAGCCGTAATGACCGATATTCAACCATCGGCCATTAAAATTGGCATGGTGCACAATGTGAAATTGGTAAAAGTTATTGCTTCGCAGTTAAAAAAATATCCCGATGTGCCAATTATTTTTGACCCGGTGATGGTTTCAACCAGTGGCCATCGGTTGATTGAAATGGAAACGATTGAAGTTTTGCAAACTGAATTATTTCCTTTGGCAACGCTAATTACCCCAAATTTAGACGAGGCAGCCATTTTGGCCGACATGGAAATAAATACTGTATTAGACATGCAAGCTGCTGCTTTAAAAATAATAAACAACGGTTGCCAAGCGGTGTTGTTGAAAGGTGGGCATCTAAAAACGATTCAATTAACAGATTTGCTTCGTACTTCAAATGGCCGTAAAACAACATTTGAAACCACATTTATTGAAACCAACAATATGCACGGCACCGGTTGCACTTTATCATCTGCCATTGCAGCGTTTATGGCAAGGGGCGAAAACTTACAAACTGCTGTTAGCAATGCCAAAGATTACATACACCAAGCCATTTTAAATGGTAGCGATGTAAAAACGGGCGAAGGCCACGGCCCGTTGAACCACTTTTTTAATCCGGAACAATTAATAAAAATAGAATTATGAAATGGAGCGATACAGCTTGGAATGAGGCACAACATATTTACGACAACATCATCGAAATGCCTTTCAACAAAGCATTGGCCGATGGAAGTTTGCCTGTGGAGCAGTTTAAATTTTACATTGCGCAAGATGCGAAATACCTTGAATATTTTGGGCGGACATTGTCGCTGATTGCGGCACGGGCGTATAAAATTAGCGACATGCTTGATTTTATACGCTTTGCGGAAGGTGCTATTGTGGTGGAAAACCAATTGCACAATAGTTATTTTAACGAACTGGCGATTGATAAAACCATCGGCATCTCCCCTACTTGCCATCATTATGTGCATTTTATGCAAAGCACCGCAGCCCTTGCGCAGGTTGAAGTGGCCATGGCTGCCGTGTTGCCTTGCTTTTGGATTTACCAAAAAGTAGGTGCATATATTCTTGAAAATCAAAACAAAATAAATAACCCGTATCAAAATTGGATCAACACTTATGGTGGCGAAGCCTTTGGGTTGATTGTAGAGAAAGCCATCAACATTTGCGATGAAGCCGCTTTAAAATGCACGCCCGAACAACAAATAAAAATGACCAACGCTTTTGTTACAGGCTGTAAATTGGAATGGGCGTTTTGGGATAGCGCCTGGCGGTTGGAAAAATGGTAAAGCATTGAGCTTTGAGCAATGAGCTTTTAGCCTTGAGCAATGAACTAGTGAAGTAAATTAGTTTGTCCACTTATTGGCAAGGGCTAAAAGCTCATTGCTCAAAGCTGATTTCAGTAAATTAGTTTGTCCACTTATTGGCAAGGGCTAAAAGCTCATTGCTCAAAGCTCATAGCTTTTTTCGATGAAATCTTTACCCAGCAAATAATATAATATGTAAAATATTGAGGATAATGAGTGGATTAAAGGCTAGGCACAAAGTTTTAGTTAGATAATGTTTGTGTAACCAACCTAAATCCAAGAATGCAAACCAAGCTTATTGCTAAGAGCAAATATCACCTCGAGCGTTTATTTTATTATGCTGATGCGCCTAACCCTTCGCTTTCTGTTTGTGTAATTGTGCCCGCCAGAAACGAGGCGAAAAATATTATTAAAACGCTGGAAGCACTGCGTTTACAAACTTGTAGCAACGGAAAGCCGTTGCCACCTAATAGTTATGAAGTATTGCTGTTAGCAAATAATTGTGTAGACAAAACTTTTCTTCTTGCCCAAAAATATAAAGAACAGCACCCCAATTTTAATTTACAAATCGACGAGGTAGAATTACCCCAAAAATTAGCCAATATTGGTACGGTGCGAAGGCTTTTAATGGATGTAGCCTACAACCGGTTATGTGCAAACGGACAATTAGATGGCATTATTGCCTCAACGGATGGTGACAGCGAAGTGGACAGTCATTGGATTCATTTTATCAAAGAAGAAATTTCGAAAGGCAACGACGCAGTGGGCGGACGCATTTTGCCGCACAAAATAAAATGCGATGCCCGAATATATCATTTGCGGGATGTAAGCTACCGTTTGTTATTGGCAAAAGCTGAATCTATGATCGATCCAGATGCGAATGATCCTTGGCCGAGGCATTTCCAATATTTTGGCGCTAGCTTGGCAGTTACTTGCGATATGTACCACAAATGTGGTCGCCTGCCCCAAGTACCTTATTTAGAAGACGGTGCTTTCCATCGATCGTTGTATTTAATGGATGCGAAAATCAGGAGAAGCCCGCATGTGAAGGTATATACATCCAACCGTATGTGCGGACGGGTGGAAATTGGTTTCTCAGAACAATTGAAAAAATGGAACATCCACGGTAAAACAAAAAAACTGCAAATGGCGGGTTCCGTAGAAGCACAATTATTAAATTATAAAATAAGAAAACAATTGCGTGACTGTTGGCAAAACACCAAAAACGGGATTGATGACAGCCATGCTATTAAGTTGATTGCCAAACAATTATCACTAAAACCAGCATGGTTGCAATTTGAAATAACCGCTGCTGATTATTTTGGAAAATTGTGGGAATCAGTATTGGGCCAAAAAAGCTTTAGGCAATGGATGGCGCAGTATGAATACGATATGCCTATAACGGAAGCAATTGAACAATTGAGGCTTTTTACCTCAAAACCAATGCTTTACACAAGTGCGAAAAGGCATCTCTCCAAAGTTTTTACTTAATTAACGCAAGTTGCTAGTTATTACTTTTAATGCGTGTTGCTTCTTGAATAGTTAACGTTAGTATGGGTCTCTTGCCGTTGTAACTTGGGTGAAATTTTTTTTGCCGTTAAGCTTAACCAGACCAACACTTGATTATATCTTGGGTTTAATGGCACAAAACGTTCTTACGGAACAAGGGCAAAGCATCTAAAGATATTTTACTACCAACGAAATGTTCCTACGGAACAAGGAAACACTGCTTTTGTTCCGTAGGAACATTTCGTTGGTAATGGCTTAGGTCGGAGGTCGTCATAAATGATCGTTCCATAGGAACGTCTCGTGCTGCGAACAAATTTTTAATACCAAGTATTTGATTATCAGCAAATACTACCATTTATCATTTTATTTTCTCCAATAAATCCAATCTGTACTTTTCCTTTCGTTGGCCAGATAAATGTTTTAGTGGTTTATTTTTGCCAGTTAACGATAAAAAATAATTATGTACTTCATCGCCGGTTAAAGGGTAATCGTGTACAAACGGTGTCCAATGAACCATTATTAATTGGCCGCCTAGTTCTAAATGGTCAGTTATTTTTTTTGCTAAAATGTGCAAATCTTCCATATTTAAATAATACCCAACTTCCGATAAAACAATTAAATCAAATGTTTCTAAGGGAAATTCTTTTGGCACCATCATTTGTTTGAATATCACATTAGGATGATTATTTAATTTAAGTTTTGCTTTTGCCAAAGCTAGTTCTGCTGGATCAACGGCTAATATTGTATCCACTTTTTGCAATAACATTTGGGTTAACACGCCGATGGAACAGCCTATTTCAAAAGCGTAATGATAATGTTTTGGCAATGCATTTATAGTGGTGGCATATTTTTCTTTTTCGTAGGGGCTGGTTTCAAATTCCCATGGGTCTTCGCTGTTGGTGTACACGTCGTCGAAGTAGCTATTTGAAAGAGATGATTTATTTTTTTCCATATTGTTTAATTTATTTTATACAATTGCCTTGCTCAACATTATTAAATGCCACCCACTTTTTGGACTTTTATTTTATTAAATTGATTCTGCAAAAAGTTCAAAAGGTGGTGTAAAATAATTTAATATTTCAGGTGATAACATAAATCCTTCGGGGTCGTCATCAATTAAATTAGTTACTTGCGAAACATGCGCCTTAATTGCCTTTTGTTTAATATTTAATACTTCAGCAATATTTACTTTATACCATTTTACTTCATTTTTTGTTGGTAAATCTTCGGCTGTTGCCAATGCCCAAACCCAAATAAAATATTGCAAAACTTTTATTGTCATATTCGTTTTTTGTAGGGCAGTATTTACTATTTGCCAACTGGCACGATGGTCTTTATGCGGATCTTTTTGCCAAGGCATTAATATTGTTTGAGGGTTTATTTTATTTATTATGGCAAGCATTGCCTCAACCACAGCATTAAATTCATCGGCACCAATTGTTGGCACTTTTGAATCTTTTAATCTTAAAAAAGTACAATTTTCTTTTTGTACATTTAATATTTCCAATGCATGTAAAGCTTCACTTTCTCGCAATTGCATTAATTTATCAGCCGGATATTTTTTTGAATTGGGATGCGACATACTTCCATCGCTTACAAACACAACATGCACCTTAATATCCATTTTTCTAAGCAATGCAATGGTGCCACCGCAACCTAAAGATTCATCATCTTGATGCGGCGCAATTACCAAAGTTGTGCCCAATTTTATAGGCAATAATTCATTGGCTTTTTGTTGCCAATCGGCTTGTAAGTCAATCCCAGCAATCATTTATACAAGGCTGTTTAAATAAATAATTTCCAATACCAAGGATGGTTGCGTCTGGACCGGGTTGTTTTAAATAAATGGTTAAATCGCGGTGCAAACGTTCTAAAATATTAGGCCGCATCAACCCCCGGGAGCCAACACTTTGCTCCGACAGTCGCATCATTTTTATACAAATTTCTTCCACCGCGGTTCTTGCCATACCCACGTAAGCCATCATTTTTTCGTTTGCTTGAGGGTCATTATTCCATTTATCTAAATTACTACCGGCTTTTTCTAGCCACAAATTTGCAGATTCTAACAACCAAGCCATTTCCGCAAATCTTGCTTTTTGAAAAGGGTCTTCTATCCTATTTAATAATTTTAAACATTGGTGTGTTGCTTTAAAAATAGCCTCGGCACCACCAACTTGTACCGCTACAAACCTAATTGCGCCGCTGTTAAAAACGGGTTGTTTATAATAATCGCCCGGCGCTCCCAATAAATCTTTTTCTTCAATTTCTATACCCGTAAAATCCATTTTAAAACTAGCCGATGCCTTCATGCCAATTGGTCGCCAAAAACTATTATCTGTTTTAATTTGTGCAATTGTATTAATGGGAATAATACACATTTGCCAACCGCGTTTGTGCGGAGAAATTAATTCACCCGTAACTAATGGTTGATTAATAAAATTTCCGCCCGAACAAAATGTTTTGGTTCCATTTAAAATATATTTTCCGTTTTCTTGCCAATTAATTGTTACGCCTTTTTCGGTTTGTGTATTCCAAACGCCAAATAAATTATTGTTTTCGGCTAATTGAAACCAATATTTTTTTTGCGTTTCGTTTCCAAATAAATGAATTAAATGCAATGCATTTATATGCCCCTCATAAATTCTGCCAACGGCTAAATTAGCCCTGCCAATTTGTTTTAATAATTGCAACAAACCAGTTGTATTTGGTAAATTAAAATCTAATTTTTTATCGGGTAAAACGTTATCCAACAATCCTTCATCAGCCATCCAATTAAATTCCATTTCAGGAAATTGTCCATCTTCATCTATTGCTTCGGCATGTTGTGCTATTTTGTTTTCAAGCTCAGTTGTCAAGGTATTTATTTGTTATTGGTGACGTGATTTAGTAGTAATTATTTATCGGCATTTATAGCATTTAGTTTTACTTAATATGTATTTACTTATATCATTTCAACAGTTATTTTATGGATATTAACAATACCAAAATACTGTGCCATTTGCATTGCGTATTTTTGCAGCATGAAACGTTCCGGCTCGGCTGATCTTCCTTTGCATTATGGCTATGTTCCGCAATGGCTTGCGGAACGGATGGCAAGGCTTGGATTAGCCATTACCGAGGCAATAATTACTGAATATGGCAAAGATGAAATATTGCGCCGGTTGGCTGATCCGTTTTGGTTCCAAAGCTTTGGGGCGGTAATGGGCATGGATTGGCATTCATCTGGTATTACCACTTCCGTAATGGGTGCTTTAAAACGGGCCATTAATCCGCATGCAAAAGATTTAGGCATTTATATATGCGGCGGCAAAGGAAAATTTTCGAAGGCTACGCCCGATGAATTATTAAAAGTGGCCAATAGCACCGGGTTAAACGGAAACGAATTGGTGCGTTGCAGCAAATTGAGCGCCAAAGTTGACAATACGGCCATACAAGACGGGTTTCAATTATATACCCATAATTTTATTGTTAGCAATACGGGCAGTTGGACGGTGGTACAGCAGGGTATGCATGTGGCCGACAAAACGGCCAGGCGTTACCATTGGCATTCCGATCATTTAAAATCGTTTGTGGAGGAACCACACACCGGCATTTGTGGCGTAAACCAAGGTGAAATTTTAAACCTAACTGCAAAAGAAGCCGATGCCAGTCGCACAGGCATTATGCAACTAACCATTGATAAACCCGAAAAATGGCTGGGTGATTTTCAACGATTGATTATGCCTTCGCACCACGATGTTCGCTCAGAAAATGTGAATTTGAAGCGGCTGGGAAGTATTTTATGGCTAGCGCATGAGCAACAGCCCGAAAATTTTGAGGAATTATTGCTGCTGCAGGGCGTTGGCCCACGCACCATCCAATCGCTTGCGTTGGTAAGCGAAGTAGTGCATGGCAGCCCTTCCCGATTTAAAGACCCAGCCCGGTTTTCATTTGCGCATGGCGGCAAAGACGGCCATCCATTTCCGGTGCCGACAAACGTTTACGATGAAACAATTGGTATTTTACAAACGGCTGTTCACAAAGCTAAGCTTGGCAATACCGACAAATCGGAAGCGTTAAAAAAATTGCACGAGATTTCTACAAACGCCGAAAAAGATTTTACCCCCAACGAAAATTTTGAAGCATTAATTGAAAAAGAAAGACAAGAATCGTGGAAATATGGCGGCAAAACCGTTTTTGGTGATGCAAAACCACCAACCAGCAATCAAAAAAACGTTCAGCTAAAGTTGTTTTAGCTGAATATTTTTAAATCTTTGAAAGTGAAACGATAAACGTGAAAATCCTACCGTTTTCCGTTTGACATTGACGGCTAATCGTTTTTAGATTGGCTAGCATTTTCAACAGCAGTTTTAAACGCATCGCTATTCTCGTTGGTAGTGTAATTTTTTTCACCATCATTGTCAAATCTGGCCAATTCGCCTTCGTCTAAATCATCGGCTACGTCAGGTGTTGGATCTAAATCTGGATCTTGCTCCATATCAATAGATGCTGCAACGCCTGCATCTTCATAATTTGGATCATTGTTATCTTTCGACTTGATTTTTCCGTTTTCCATATTCAATAATTTTATTCGGTTAAACAATCATTTCAGCGAAATGATTACAATATCATGCCTACTAAACATACCTATTTTTGAGGAAAATGATACGCAATGAATAATTCCAGTTGCTTAAAGTCTATTCAATAAAATCCTGATGCCTACCAATGCCAAACAAATTGCCAATAGTCGGATGATGGCAACGGTTGGTATTTTGTGGGATAAATAAGCGCCCAACTGCGCACCAGGAATTACGCCGAGGCTTAATGCAGCTACCATACGCAGAACGCCGGGTGCGTTGTAACTGCCATTATATATATGCACCGCCACACTAATACACGACATAATTGCCAAAATAAAATGCGAAGTGGCCGTTGCAATATATACGGGAAAGTGTAGCCATTGTACCATTGCCGGCACATGTATAATGCCACCGCCAATACCCAACAACGGCGACAAAAAACCTACGATGATACTAATAAAAATACCGTAACGCTGGTTAAAAGTATATGAAAAAGTTTCGCCGTTACAGTCGGTTATTTCGTGGTGCTTAATGGCTTTTCCATGTTTCCTATGTTGTGGTTGCTGTGGTTGGTTTTTTCTGTTTTTTATAAAAAGAAAAACGGAAAGACCGATCAACAAAAAACCAAAAATTATATTGAATGTATTAATGGGGATGTAATTAGTGAGAAAAACGCCTGCAATTGAACCGGGTATTGTAAAACCAGCAAATAGAAGCCCAGCCTTATAATCAATCCTTTTTGATTTAGCATAAGCAATGGAACCAGAAATAGCGTTGACGGCAACAATAGCAATGGAAATAGCTGTAACCGTTTCGGTAGGCATGTGCGGATGGGTAAGCAATAATAATGGCACCAACAAAAAACCGCCACCGGCACCAATAAGTGTACCGAATGTGCCAATAATAAATCCGATAATCATTAAAATAAAAAAATTGTCCATGCTTGTTGGTTGCAAAGGCTTAAAATTAGGTAGTTATTTGTAAGACCGTAAAACTGAACTGTTGAAACAAATTAATTATAAGCGCTGCTCGCTAAACACAATACTTTAATTATACGCTAAACCAAATATCAGGAAAACTAGTATGTGTTTAAATTTTAAATATTATCACTTAAACGGTATTTATTAAGTTTTATAAATCCTAAATCTTTCACTTTATTTCAATATCATATCAAATTTTAATAGATACGCTTAAGGTTATAATAATAATAATATCTTTGATAACCTTCACTTAAGTATAACACCAATACATTTTAACTGCTAAAATGCAATGGTATAAAAACGATGAAAAGAGAAAAAACCTTTGTAACCAGACGTAATTTCCTCACCACGGTAGGATTATTGACCGGCGCTACGCTGCCCGGCATGCAAGCGCTTGGTTTAATAAAGGAAATTGCCCCTTTAAGCAATATGCCCATAACTGGTTTAGAAGCGGCAAAAGACAAAAAAGTAACTATTCTCGGTGGCGGTTTGGCTGGCATGTCCGCAGCTTATGAATTGACAAAACTAGGTTACGCTTGCACCATTTTGGAAGCCAGAAACCGCAGCGGCGGCCGGGCTTTTTCTGTGAGAAAAGGTGCCACAACCGAAGAAATAACCAACGGCAAACAAACCGCCAACTTTGATGACGGTCTTTATTTTAATGCTGGCCCAAGCCGTATTCCGCATTTCCACAAAATTACTTTGCATTATTGCAAGGAGTTTGGTGTTCCACTAGAAGTGTACAATAATGTAGACGAAGCCACTTATTATTTTAGCGAAGGCAAAGGCAATTTGTCTAATAAAAAAATAAAAAAAGGCGCTTTGCACAACGATATGCGTGGTTATACCGCTGAATTGTTGGCAAAATCAATTGACAGCAAGGCTTTAGACTTACCACTAACAAAAGAAGACGGCGAAAAATTTTTGGAATATTTACGTGCCGAAGGCGCTTTAGATATTGATGATTTGTACAAAGGTTCTTCCCGTCGCGGTTACACAGACGTGCCAGGCGCTGGTTCAAAAGTCGGAAAGCTTAGCGAACCATATAAATTGGCCGACATTGTAAGCTCAGGTTTGTTGGGAACCGATTTTTACGGCGTTGCCGAATATGTGTACGAACTGCAGCAAACCATGTTGCAGATGGTTGGCGGCAACGACAAACTAGCGCAAGCTTTTGAAAAACGGGTTGGCAGCATGATGAAAATGAACGCCGAAGTAACCGATATTTTAAATGAAGCAGATAAAGTAACCGTTACCTATAAAGACGCTACGGGCATCCACAAACTGGAAGGCGATTATTGTATTTGCACTATCCCGTTGCCGGTTTTAAGCAATATCAACCATAATTTTTCATCCAACATAAGCCGTGCAATTGATAAAACCAATTACATTTCAACCGGCAAATTGGCCATGCAATTCAAACGTCGTTTCTGGGAAGAGGATGATGACATTTATGGCGGCATTACGCATACAAATAATGAAATCTATCAAATATTTTATCCGTCAAATGATTACCTTAGCAGAAATGGATTATTAATTGGTTATTACAATTTTAATGACCGTGCAAACGCAATTGGCGAACTAAGCTACGAAGCAAGGGAAAAATTGGCATTCGAAAAAGGGCTGCTCATCCATCCGCAATACGACCAAGACTACGACCACAAAAGCTTTTCGGTAAGCTGGCACAAAACCAAATATTCACTCGGCGGCTGGGGCATTTATTCTGAACAAGAAAGAGAAACGCTATACAAACCATTATTGGCTGGCGATAAACGCACCAGTTTCGCCGGCGAACATTTAAGTTATTTAAACGGTTGGATGGCTGGAGCGCTAGAATCGGCTAGAAATGTAGTTACAGCTTTGCACGAACGGGTAACAAGTAATTAATTCTCGCGGAGGCGCAGGGGAAAAGAGAAATACGAAATAAGAAATAAGAAATGAGAAACAATAAAATAAGAAAGTAAAGAATAAAAGAAGATAATGAAAAGAAACGCAAGAAGTTGACGGGTACATTTGCACATAAACTACTAACAATCAAAGTATTACCTTTTATCTAATTACTAGCTACTAAGTACTAACTACTAAGTACTAACTACAACTACCAACTACCAACTACTAACTACTAACTACTAACTACTAATTACTAACGTCTAAATATTTATTTATGAGCTCCGCAATCAACCGTAGAAACTGGATTAAAAGAAGCGCCTTGCTAACAGGCGGAATGGCCGTTTTGCCTAACCTGTTTTCTTCACTGAAAGCAGCGCCACGCAATATTATTACGCCCGAATTTGATGAACGTTTCTTAACCGACGATCAAATTTCTTATGAAACAACGCCAACAGAAATCAAGTCCCGCCTGTGTTTCAACGAAAATCCTTTTGGCCCCTCGGCAAAAGCTAAACAGGCCATTGCCGATGCGGTAAACAAAAGCTACCAATATCCTTTGTATGCCGATCAAATAATGACCGAAAAAATCGCCGCCTTCGAAGGCATTGACGAAAAACAGATTTTAATAGATGCCGGCTCATCGCCGTTGTTGCTGGCAGCAGCGCAAACGTATGGCAAAGGCGTAATTGTTTCGGCCAACCCAACTTACGAGGATTTGTTAAAACATGCCGAAGCATTGGGCACCAAAGTGCAACGCGTTGCGCTTACGCCCGATTATAAATTTGACCTCGAGGCCATTGAACAAGCGGTTGATGAAACCACTTCGTTGGTGTACATCTGCAACCCCAACAACCCAACCGGCACCGTTGTAGACACTGCAAAACTGAAAAGTTTTTGTGAACGTATCTCCAAAAAAACAATGGTTTTTATTGATGAAGCCTACATGGATTTAGTGGCTGATCCTGCCGCAACTACCATGATTCCGTTGGTAAAAAGCGGGTCAAATATTATTGTGGCACGCACTTTTTCAAAGCTGTACGGCATGGCTGGCTTACGTTTTGGCTATGTGGTGGCACAGCCCGAAACCATTGCGAAATTGACCAAGCGTACCAATGGCTCGCAAAATGTGTCCGCCGTAACTTGGGCCGCCGCCATCGCTTCGTACCAAGATAAGGAGTTCATGAAATATTCCTACGACAACATCATGCGATCAAAACAAGCTTTGTATGACATCTTAAAAAAACAAGGTTACGAATACGTGCCAACGTCCACCAATTTCATGATTTTTCCAGTTAAGAAAGACAGCGAAGAATTTGTAAAAGACATGATGAAAAGCGGCGTTGCCGTTCGCAGTTGGCGCTTTGCCAAAAAAGAATGGTGCCGCGTTTCCATCGGCACCTTAGACGAAATAAAAACCTTCGGCGAAGCGCTGGCTTTGGTTTCGTAAAGTAGTTGGTCGTTAGTATTTAGTCGTTAGAAAAAACAACACTGAAACGTTGGGCGCCTTTTCGGGCTGTCTGTAGTACTCCGCAGCGGCAATTCACTTATTCAAATTATTCATATAAATTATTCAATTATCCATTAAAGAAGCCGCTTTACGGGGTACTACTGCCCATCCCGGGCGCACGGTCACAGCCTTTCATTCGTTTTTGCGGGCAGCCAAAGTTGTCAACCTTGAAACATAAATATTCAAAATTGATGAATGTAAGGTTGACAACTTTTTTCAAGAACACAGTTTTCATCAAAATGTAAACAAATGAACCTAAAGAACATTATCAATCTTTCTATCTGTCTTACTTTATCAATCAATATCCTTTTAGCCCAAGCACCCAAAGGCATGACTTTGGCAGAATATCAAAAAGCTAAAACATTTGTAATCAAAGACTTGGACAACGAAACCTACACCAAATTCGACAGTAATCATTATGTAGCCGAACGCTACGAAGACCGAAAACCTTACTTCATCACCGGCGACGATGGTATGAAAAAGCGTATCGATTTATATTCATTGTCAAAAAAAGCCGACGGCCAACAAATTGGAACACTCATTTTTTATACCACCGAAAAAGGCAAAATGTACGAAGCCTGCCTGCCAAACAGCTTCGCCGACGCCAAAGTTTGGGATGCCTATTTCACCGATATTCATGCCATTGACAAAGTCGAACAATTTTTTGTATTGAAATTATCGTATGTACTGTCGGAGGAATTTAGTTACCAGCAATACAAAGCTTCGCTTAAAGGAAAAGAGCCAAGCCGGGCCGAAGCTGGCACTTATGGCAACGATATTTGTTTTCCAGGCGACGACGTAGTGGCCATGGCCGACGGCTCAACCAAAACCCTGAAAAACATTGAAGCAGGCGATAAAATTGTAACAATTGATCCGGCTACGAAAAAATCAATCACTACAACTGTAACCAAATTGGTTACGCATACCGCTAAAAACTATGCCATTACAACGCTTACCTTAATTGGCGCAACAACCGGCGTTGACAAATTCGATATTCATTTTAGCGTGCAACAAGTACAGGCAACGCCAAATCACCCAATTACTACCAAAACCGGCACCAAAAAAATGGGTGAGGTGTTGGAAGGCGAACAAGTGCTTTGTCAAAACAAGCAAACGGGCAACTACCAAACATTTACCGTGTGCGACAAATCAGAAAAAGCAGGCGGTGTTCAACCCGTTTACAATATGGAAACAACAGGAGGCAGCACATTTTTAATGAACGGCGTAATGGTAATGCAAAAAGGCCAGCAAGTAAATAACTAAATAATCAACATTCAATATCAATACTCAATGTTCAATGTAAACAATGCCTATTAGGTTGAGTATTGATTATTGAATGTTGATTATTAAATATTTAAGAAGTTTTGGCCTATACACTTTGGCTAGTAATAAAAGCGTTCGCTTATTATCTTGCCATCTTTTACTTCGTAATGGGCCATTTCGTTCATGTTCATTCGTCCCATTCCTTTCATGGTGGCGTCCATGCCCATTTCCATAAAAATATTATTACCAAAAACGGTTAGTTCCTTAGTATAGCCACCATGCATTTCTTCAACCATACTTTGGAATCCTTTGTTTTTTTCCCGAATCGCGTCCATACCGGTAATTGTTTCAAGTTTGCCAGCCATGTTTGATATCTCAGAAAGAAAAATATTTGTAATCTTTAGAGTGGAAAAAAAAAGTTCAAGATTTTCTGTTCCATCTTCTTTGTGATAAAGTTTGAATAAAGATGAAGTGTCTAGAAATATTTTCATAAGTCCAATCTTCTTTCTTTAACAACGGCATTACTAAATGAGCCCTTATAATTTTCTAGATTTTTTTGACTTTTCGAAAATGAAAAATCGGATAAAGCAAGCCCTTCTTCAGATTGAGAGGGTACATCTTCTAAAAATGTAACAATAACTTTTACAGGATTGTTAGACAAATAATCTTTGTCAAGTTTTACGTAACCATTTTGATATGTTCCAACAACTGCAACCATATTTTTTATTTAAGGTCGAAGATATTTTAATTCGTCAAATTATAAAATTCTTAATCACTTCGCACTCACCGGCTTTCCGGTATCAGGTCGAATAATCATTCTAAGTGATTGATCTCTAGTGAAATATGCTACCGTCCAATTATACAAGGTACGAATGCGGTTACGGTAGTTGATGAGCGAAATAAGGTGAATGAACAGCCACATAAACCAGCCAATAAAACCATGAAAATGCAATTTTGGCTTTGGCAAATCCGCTACCGCATTGTTACGACCAATAATCGCCATTGTGCCTTTATCGGTATATTTAAATTCCGTCAAGGGTTTTCCAACGGCCATAGCAGAAAAATTTTTAGCCAAGTTTTTACCTTGTTGCATAGCCACTTGCGCCAATTGCGGATGACCTTCAGGATAATTTACATCGGTAGTTTGAATGCAAGTATCGCCGATAGCATAAATATCTTCTACCCCAATTACCTTATTGTAGGCATCCACCATCATCCTTTTGCCATGGCCAAAACTGGCAGCAGGAACGCCTTCCAGCACTTTTGCCGTAACACCAGCCGCCCAAATAAGCGTTTTAGTTTGAATCGGTTCACCAGCCACAAAACTTACTTCGTCGTTTATAAAATCTTTTACCCGGGTATTTAATTTTATTTTCACACCTAAATTTTCCAAGCCTTTATAAGCATCTTTTTGCGATTTTTCGCTCATGGGACTTAGTAATTGGCCGCCGCCATCCACTAAATAAATATCGCCGCCGGTGCCCTGCAACTCGGGGTAATCTTTGCGGATGATGAATTTTCGAACCTCAGCCAACATGCCCGCAATCTCCACTCCCGTTGGGCCGCCGCCGGCAACTACAAAAGTGATCAGCTTTTTACGTTCAATCGGATCTTTCGTAAAACAAGCCATTTCCAATCGTTGCAACATGGTATTTCGCATGTAAAGTGCATCGTTTACCGTTTTCATTGGCAATGCGTTGTTCTTTACATTTTCGTTACCAAAAAAATTGGTTTCCGTGCCAACGGCAAAAACCAAATAATCATAAGTTAACTCACCACTATTTAAATAGCAGATATGTTTTACTGGGTCAACTTTTACAAATTCGCCCAAATGGAACCGGATATTGTCTTTTCCCCGAAATAATTTCCTGAAAGGATAACTAATATTGGAAGGCTCTAAAAAAGCCGTTGCGATTTGGTAAACCAGCGGTGGGAAAAAATTGTAGTTGTTTTTATCAACCAAAATAATATGATAGTGGTCGTCTTTTAACAGTTTTCTTGCCAAATTTACACCTGCAAAACCACCACCAATTATCACCACATTCTTTTTAAAGTTGCTCGTTAACAATTCACTCATGGGCGCAAATTTACCTGGTTTGTATTGAAACCTAATTTATTGTGCCAATAAGCTACAAAGGCAGAAAGAAAGTAAAGTGCGTAAAGATTTTGCAAACGGTGCTGTGCGTTTTGTTTCAATGCTGTTTAATTAAAACATTAGTTCCCAATAAAATATTCAATACTTAACCATTTTCCTTTATGTTGCTTCTTTTTTTCCTGCCTACGTGCTAAAAACTTACAGTTCTATCCCTTACTCCACAAAAGCGTACTTTTGCCCACATTTCAGTAGTTTTATGAGCAATTTTATCGATTACATCCGCATTTTTGCGCACAGTGGCCATGGCGGACAAGGCAGCAAACATTTTGCACGCACCAAATACAACGACAAAGCCGGCCCCGATGGTGGCGATGGCGGCCGCGGTGGACATATAATTTTAAAGGGCAACTCGCAATTGTGGACGCTTTTGCACTTACGCTACTTTAAAAATGTAATTGCCAAAGATGGCGACCATGGCGACAAAAACAACATGAGCGGAAAAATGGGCGATGATATTATTATAGAAGTACCGCTTGGCACCGTGGCCAAAGATGAGGAAACCGGCGAGCAAGAAGTGGAAATTTTGGAAGATGGGCAACAAGTAATTTGGATGAAGGGTGGCATGGGCGGCTTGGGCAATTCAAACTTTGCAACGCCAACCAACCAAGCGCCAGACTATGCGCAACCGGGCATGCCGGGCGTGGAAGGTTGGAAAATTTTAGAGCTGAAAGTATTGGCAGATGTGGGTTTGGTGGGATTTCCAAATGCGGGAAAATCAACCTTGTTGTCTGTTATTTCTGCCGCAAAACCCAAAATTGCTAACTATGCTTTTACCACTTTGGTGCCGCAATTGGGTATGGTGGAATATCGTGGTGGCCGCAGTTTTTGTGTGGCCGATTTGCCCGGTATTATTGAAGGCGCTGCTGAAGGAAAAGGTTTAGGTCATCGTTTTTTACGTCATATCGAACGGAATTCGATCCTTTTATTTTTAATACCTGCCGATAGCGACGACCACAAGCAAGAATTCAAAATTTTATACAATGAATTGAAACAGTATAATCCAGAATTATTACAAAAAGAATTTGTGATAGCGGTAAGTAAAAGCGATATGCTGGACGATGAATTAAAAAAAGCCATTAAAAAAGAATTACCTAAAAAATATCCGGTTTTATTTATTTCATCTGTTGCGCAGCAAGGTTTGCAAGAATTAAAAGACTTATTGTGGGATAAATTAAACTCAACTAAAGAACCTGTAAAAGCTTGATTTTTAATAAAATACTAATTGCAAGGCCATTGATTTTTGTTTGCAAAATCGATGGCTTTTTTTCTTATTATTTCACGTCTTATTTTAGTGTTTCAGTGCTTCTGTGGCAAATTAATATTGCCACAAAAGCACTGAAACGCTGATTTTCTTCTTCGTAATTTAATTTTCTTGTATCATCCATCATCTTTTTCTTAAACTTGCCTAATCCTATATTTCATTTTAACACCGTATGAAAACATACCTATCAATTGCTTTTTGCATTATTTCAACCTTTCTTTTTGCACAAAATTTTGCAGGAAAATGGGCTGCTTATAACAAAGACACTAGCATTTCCATCGTATTAACCCTCCGTAAAGATACAAGCGGTTATAAAGGGGTTGGTGATATGGCTGCTGCGGCTTTTTCTCATCTGCAAACCATTAAAACAATATTAAAAAACGATTCGTTGTATTTGTATTTTAATCAACCTATTGCTACCATTGCTTTGGCTTACAATGCAAGCCACACAAGGCTTTCAGGTTATTACGCCCAAAATGGGAATACCGTTTCATTAACTGTGGTTCCATTAAAACGGCCACAAACGCCCCAACCACCATTTGCCTACCAAAGCGATAGTTTGGAATACGACAATGCCGATAAATCGGTGCATTTGGGCGCAACACTTACAAAGCCAGCGCCCCCGTCTACAAAAGGGGTGAAAAGCGCTGGCGGCGGTAAAATGCCTGTAGTTATTTTAATTACCGGCAGCGGCCAGCAAGACCGTGATGAAACCATTTTATACCATAAACCTTATGCTATTTTAGCTGACTATCTTACCAAAAAAGGCATTGCCGTGTTGAGGGTTGACGACCGTTGGATGGGCAAAAGCAAGGGCGATTTAGAAAAAGCAACATCGGCCTCGTTTGCAGAAGATGTGCTTACCAGCATTGCTTATTTAAAAACCAGAAACGATATCGACACCACAAAAATTGGTTTGATCGGCCATAGCGAAGGTGGATTAATTTCATATTTGGTATACAACCAATGGCCGCATGTCAAATTTATTGTAACCTTGGCTGGGCAAGGCATTTCTGGCAAAGAGATTTTAATAAAACAAGGTACTGATCCGCTAAAAGATTATGATTCAGCAACTTATAAAGCCTATTATCAATTACACAGTAAGGCATTAAATATTATGGCCAATGCCAGCAGCGATTCTGCTGCCATGGCACAATTGCAAGTTTGGTTTGAAAATTGGCAAAAAAATCAACCTGATTCTATTTTGGAAGCGGTACATGCTAAAAATATTAACAAACAGCAATACGCATTTTCGTTGATGCCGTTTGTTTCAAACAAATGGATCAATTATTTTTTAAAAACCGATCCGGCTCCCTATATCGAAAAAATCCACTGCCCGTTCTTGATTTTGAATGGCGATAAAGACCGCCAAGTTGATGCAAAGACAAATGTACCCGCCATCCAAAAATCTTTATTAAAGGGAGGCAATAAAAACGTAACCACACACGTATTTAAAAACATGAACCATCTTTTTCAACATTGCAACACGGGCGCTTATGCAGAATATGGTGTTTTGGAAGAAAGTATGGCACCAGAAGTGATGCAAACCATTGCCGATTGGATTAAAACAACAGGGTTGAAATAATTGATACAAGTGCCGAGTTGAAGGTGCCGAGTTCCGGCTTTAAGTCCTCGCAACCCGGCACTTTCATCCCGGTACTAAGCATATGAAACTTAAATACTTAATACTTTTTTAAGATGAATTTTCTTGCACACGCCTACCTTTCTTTTCGCCAACCTAATATTTTGGTGGGGCAAATGATAAGCGATTTCGTGAAAGGCAAAAAACAATTTGATTATCCCGAAGCTATTCAGGTCGGCATTAAATTGCACCGTGCCATTGATGATTTTACCGACTCCCATGCGGCCACACACGAGGCCAAACAATATTTCAGGGCCGATTATCGTTTATACGCCGGCGCATTGGTAGATGTGGCCTACGATCATTTTTTAGCGAATGATATTTCCATCTTTCCATCGGCCGAAACACTGATGGAGTCTGCATTGCATACGTATGCCACTCTTCAAAGCAATTATACAATTTTACCAGAAAATTTCCAGCGGATGTTGCCATACATGCAACAGCAAAACTGGTTGTACCATTACAGAACAATAGATGGCATGTCCAAAAGTTTTGCGGGCTTGGTAAGGCGAAGCAAATATTTAACCGATTCAAATACAGCCGTTGCTATTTTGGAACACAATTTTGAAGCGTTGCAAAAATGTTACCAAACATTTTTTCCTGAATTATTGGATATGGTTAAAAAAAACTTGCATAAAAATAACGAAACCGTCACTGGTTCGTTATAAAAGGACGAACGGCTTGCTTTCAATCGATTAGCTTCCTAAATTTGGCGCAATCATTTTATTATTAACCCATTTTACATTTTTTAAGAAAATGAAAAGAATCATTGCTTTGTCTACTTGCTTATTGATATGTTGTAACCTAATGTTTGCACAAACACAACCTACCGATTTGGATAAATCGCCGATGGACATGAGTTACAGCCCAAACGCCTACCCTATTTTAAAATTCCAAGGCAAAACCACGGGTACGCCAAATGCAAGATTGGTATACAGCCGCCCACAGAAAAAAGGCCGCACCATTTTTGGCGGCGAAGTAAAATACAACGAAGTGTGGCGCTTAGGTGCCAATGAAAATACCGAAATAGAATTTTTTAAAGACGCCACCTTCGGCGGAAAAAAGATTAACAAAGGCCGCTACACTATGTTTTGTTTGCCAAATGCCGATAATTGGACTATCATTATTAACAAGGACAACGACAATTGGGGCAATTTTAATTACGACGAAAAAAAGGATATTTTAAGGGTAAGTGTTCCCGTGCAAAAACAAACCGAACCCACCGAAAACTTTACCATGTATTTTGATGCCAACAACAATTTAGAAATTTTGTGGGACGACGTAAAAGTGGAAGTGCCGGTGGTGTTTGGAAAGAAATAATACGGCTCGCAGAAAACGGAGAAAACGCGGAAACCAAACAGACACTGATTAAGTTTTTTCCCGCCATCCATTAACTGCCATCCGCCATCTTATTCCCGGCTTTATTCATCTCCCACAGTTTTGCATATTTCATAAATGTGGTGGTACTTTCCATAATGGCGATGATGAACCCATGCCAACCATCCAGCAATCCCAGTTTAAAAAGATAGGCATTTAAAAACGTAAAAAACGGACTTAGCCATATTTTCCACCAATGGGTATTTTTTCCTTTTACAAATAATTGGTTGGCACCTTCGGTGGAATAACGGTTGCTTTTGGCGATATGCTGCGCCAAAGTGGTGTAAGTATAATGCAACATAAAACCCTTCAAAACCGACACCGGATAATCGTTCGGCATCAGCAAACTTTCGTGCACCTCACGGTTGTCCCACACAAAATGTTGCTTGTTCCAAAGACGCATTTTTTTATCGGGAAATTGCAATCCATGGCGGATAAATTTGCCATAATAATTGTGCAAAAAAGGAATTTCGTAAGCCCCGTGAAGGCCGTTTTTTTTCTCCTGTAATATAGACTGGCAAAGGGTTTCATCCAACCGTTCGTCGCAATCGATCTGCAAAATATAATTGTGCGAAGTATGATTGATCGCTACATTTTTTTGCGGCCCATAACCCAACCAATCTTGGTGAAAAACCTTTGCGCCATATTGTTTGGCAATCTCCACGGTACCGTCGGTTGAGCCATTGTCCACCAACACAATTTCGTCCACAATACCTTGCAGGCTTTGCAGGCAACCTTCAATCCTTTCCGCTTCGTTAAAGGATATGATAATAGCAGAAATAGTATGCTCCTTGGCGTTAAGCTGGCTCATGGGTTCGCAAAAGTCGGTAAATATATTTGAACCATGGTTTATAGAATTAAATGTTTTTTATGGCAGGGCTATTGCGAGTCCACAATCATTTTATCGGCCATCATTATTATGGTTCGTATTTTATTTTAGGGAAATTAGTTGCCTTAAATCAAGTCGTCACATGATATAAGCTAGTTGCTTTTATGTTCGGTTGGTTGGCCATATTTCGGCCAGAAATAACCTGTTGCTTTTATCGGTGTTATTAAAAAAGAAGATATTATTCCAACAAGAAACAAAATAGTAAAGAATAAAGGTGGTTTATAAAGTCCCAGCGGGACGATATGTTGGTAGAAAAATCGGGTAATGTTACAGGCGCAAAGTGCCAGCGGCACGGCATGTGCAATTGGAATGACCATCGATAATGTAATCTCAAACAAATACACCCCTGAACATGTCGTGCCGCCGGCACTTGGCTTGCAAAAGCGCTTCCTTGGTTACCAACATATCGGCCCGCTGGGCCTAAAAATTAAGTAGTGGCTTAATCCAACCATAATTTAAGATTTAAGGACTGAGTAAATGCGTTCAAAAGGTTGTAGTGAAAACTGTGGTATTGCCCAATAGCATTCCTACTGCTGATGGGCTGCGGGATGGGCAGTAGTACCGCCGCCAAGTGCCATAATTAATGAATAATGAACAATTAATAAACAATAATGAAATACAGTGAATTGGCACTTGGCGGAGTACTACAGACAGCCCGAACAAAAGCTGAGCTTAGATTTCCTGTTGCCAGCCCCAAATAAAAAACGGGCCGAAGCCCGTTTTATTCGCCCAAAATTTCATTTTTCCGTTTCCTAAAACGTTGCGTTTCGGCACCATCCATTTTTACGATTTTTGGTAAAAACTTACCCACAACGTCCACCAACTGCGTTTGTGCCCGCATCACATCTTCAATGTTTTTATAAGCAAACGGTGCTTCGTCCAATCCGCCGCCTATCAATTTTACACCGTTTTGGTGCAACACTTCGGCCAATTGAAACTTGGTGATATTGTGCAAAGCCTTGGTACGACTCATTTTGCGGCCTGCACCATGCGATGCGGAGTTTAAAGAAGCCGCTTGGCCCTTGCCCTTCACAATAAAACCCGGTGCCGTCATGCTGCCCGGAATAATGCCCAGCACATTTTTACCCGCAGGCGTGGCACCCTTTCTATGCACAATCACCTCGCGGCCATCATGCATTTCTTTCCAAGCAAAATTGTGATGGTTTTCCACCATTTTCATTGGTTGGCGACCCAATTGTTTCGCAATTTTTGCATGTATGGCGTGGTGGCAAGCACTGGCATAATCGCCGGCCAAATTCATGGCAGCAATACGTCGTCGAAAGGTGCTGGAAGCGCAACAAGGTCGTATCGCTTCGATTACGTCTCGGCGGTGCGGGCCGAACGCCGGCAGAAGATGCGCCCGAGGCCGTCGATGGGGCGATCGCTGCCTTTGAGAGGCAACGCCCAGGGCCGGCAACTCGACGACAACTTCGCCCTCGCCTATCGCCTGATGTCCAGCCCCCCGGGCTCGCGAGGCGTTTGCCCTGGAGAAGGAGCCCGAGCCGCCCGCGAACGCTATGGCCGGACGCGCTTTGGCCAGAGCTGCCTGCTGGCACGCCGATTGATCGAACGCGGCGTCCGCTTTGTCACCGTCAACATGTTCGAGACGGTCTTCGACGAGATCACCTGGGACATTCACGGCTCGCGCCCCTTCACCGACATCACCGAGTGGCCCGACTGGTGCTCCCAACTTCGATCAGGCCTACAGCACCCTGATCGCGGACCTGAAGGAACGCGGCCTGCTGGACAACACCATCGTCACCGCAATGGGCGAATTTGGCCGACGCCGAAGATCAACCCGGCGGCGGACGAGATCATCATCCTGGCGTGTGGACGATCCCGATGGGCGGTGGCCGATCAAGGGCGGTCGGTCGTCGGCGAGTCGGACGATTGGGCTCTGCTCACCGGTCGCGGCCGGTCACTCCCGGCGAGGTGGCGGCGACACTGTTCAAGGGGCTGGGCCTCGATCCCACCGCGAGTTGCCCGGACCGCAGAATCGGCCGCTTCCGATGGCGGATTACGCCGTTCAGCCGATGAAGGAACTGTTTTGACACCTTTGGGGAGCCCTGCCAATGGCCGAATCCGACGTGCAAGCCGACCCACCCGAACCACGACGCTCCCGGAAACCTCCCACGGTTCGCCGCGACAGGGACGACCACGACTACGAAAGCCCGAAGGCCCGCAAGGCTCGCCGCGAAGGGGAGGCGGATGAGGACTACCAGGATGACGACGAGAGACCCACCGGGGTCGATACTCATTCCCTACCGCAACCCCACGGATTTATTGCGTATTACCTGGGCGTCTTCTCGTTCATTCCCTGTGTCGCGCTGTCTTCTTGGCCCCGCGGCCATCATCCTGGGAATTCTTGGGATTCGTGCCAGTTCCGCCAATGCCAGAGCCGGTGGCACGGGACATGCCGTCGCAGGGCTTGGCCACGGGTTCGCTGACCACGCTGGCGAACCTGGGCATCGTGGTGATCATCCCGCACGAATCGTCAGTAACGACCGGTGGGCAGCGGCGCGGGACCTGATCCTCCGCCCGGGCTTGAGTCGAACACCAGAAGAGATCTTTTGACATGCCTCGCATCCTGTTGGTGATTCTCCTTCTTGTTTGCCGTTCGCCTCCCTGCGCACCCGCACAGCAATGCCCCGCCGAGTTTTACCAACCACGTCATCCCCATTTTGACGCGGATTGGCTGCAACTCGGGAGCCTGTCACGACGCCCTGGCTTAAGGGCGGTCTCAAGCTGTCGCTGTGCGGCTACGATCCCGACACCGATCACTTTGTCTTGACCCGCCAGGCCCTGGGTCGGCGGATCGATCGCCAACACCCGACCCGGAGCCTCTTGCTCAAGCCGACCCTGGCCGTGCCGCACGGCGGTGGTCAGAAACTCGAGGTTGACTTTCTGCAATTTCTGATCTTGCTGATCTGGATTGCCTCGGGCGCCGTCGGCCCACGCAAGGAGGACGCTCGCATCGAACGGTTGGAGGTCCAACCCCAGCGAGCCACGCAGAAGCCGAAAAAGACCCTGCAAATCGTCGTCAAGGCGACTTACTCCGACGGCAGGGTTCAGGACGCGGACCCGCCGGCGAGTACAACAGCAGCCAGGATCTCGGTCGCCACGGTCGATGCCAGCGGCAAGGCGACCGTGGCCGGGCACGGCGAGGCGGCCATCACGGTTTGGATCGACCTTGTCGCCAATCGCATCCTGTCGCCGCTGCCCGATGCGGTCGATGCCCGGGTGTTCGCCAACGCCCCGCGACGAAACTTCATCGACGAGTTGGCGTCGACCAGTTGGAGAGCTTGCGAATCCCGCCGTCGCCGACCTGCACCGATAACGAGTTCATTCGACGAGCGTTTCTGG
>CAWJTH010000032.1:0-12117 GCA_963845495.1 uncultured Chitinophagaceae bacterium | reverse complement strand
GTACTGTTCACATCTCTTCGACAGTTGCGTCTTGTTGCACCGGCTCATCGTCGAAGGGCAGGTAATCTGATCTTGAACGGAGTATCTGGTCGATGATGCCGTAGTATATCCCGTTCATGTCCGCCCTCTTGCAGGCGTTGGCCAGCCTTTCCTTACCCCACCCTTTTTACGAAGCCGGGCACACCCGAACAGGATTTGTAGTTCTGTTCAGGGTACTGTTCCCTGGACAATATCTTGGAGATGTAGCTGGCGATGTCGGCATGCAGGGCGGTCGCCGTTTCCATGAACTTTTCGGGGTTCCACTCGGACAGGTACCTGTGGTGGGAGGCGAGGTGGTCCTGTTTGGTGATGTACTTGTTGCCCTTCCCGTGGAACCTTTCGTGAACCGCCACTATCTGGGGGCCGTCGTGCACTTCCACCCGGCAGTTGCCGTAACGGATCTTCAGGCGCTTGCCGAGCAACTGGTACGGCACGCTGTAGTAGCCTATCCTCGCCGGGCAGTACGTGGCAGTCCTTGTTGGCCGTCGACATCTGTACGGAATCTTCACAATCGCTACTTGTTTTTGTGGAGATATGCTTCAACGTCCTTGCGGTTGTTTCCTACGGCCTTGATCGCCTCCTTTACCTTTTCACGGCTTACACCAAATTTTTCCTCCAGATATGAAAGCTCGTAATCTTCTTTACCTGCCACACGGCTACGGTCTCGGCCGTCCCTATTATTCTTGTTATCAGACATTTGGATAGATTTTTAATAGGTCATTGCACAATAAAACCATGCCTATAAAGCAGTCGATCAATTGCTTTGCTTTTGATATACCCGTACATAATCAACCTCGAATCTTTTAGGGAAATTGGTATTTGATGGATTTCCACCTTGTTGGCCGCCAATGGCCAAATTAAGCAGCATAAAATGTGGCTGTTTGAATGGATTGATACCAGTACCGTCTTTATTCTCCAATTTTGATAATTCCACCTCATTAATAAGTACATCGTCAACATATAAAGCAATTGCTTGCTCGTCCCAATCCATCCGCCAGATATGAAACTTATTTGCCCATGCTTTACCACCCAACGAATCAATATTTTTATAGAGACTATGCCACTCTGCTTTTTTATTGATATCCAAGCAAGCAATATTGGCAAGCAGCTTGTGTCTATAATATTCCATCATGTCGATTTCTCCGTTTGCTGGCCATTTTCCGCCAACACCCAACGTCCACCAAGCCGGCCATATACCGTCATCGATACTTATTTTGCCACGCATCACAAAACGCCCATATTGCCAACTTTGTTTATGTGATGTATTGATACTGGCGGAAGTATATTCTGCCGTACGGCGATTTTTCTTCCAATCTTTACTTCCTTCCATAAATTGTGGATTGGATTTAGTTTCGCGTTTACCCTCTAAAATCAAAACTCCATTTTTGCAGAAAGCATTTTCGGGCTGATACCATTGCAGTTCCTCGTTTCGTTCAAACCCCTTTTCATAACTCCAGTTAGTGCTATCCGGTGCGCCATCTTTATTAAATTCGTCTGACCAAACTAGCCGATAGCCATCTTTTTTAAAATCATTTGTTGCCATTACGGTTTTGTGGGTTCCTCCACAACCATACGCAACCATCAATCCAATTCCAACATAACACATCAGTGCATTATTTTTCATACTAACTAAAATTTATAATTATTAGTGGCATTGTATGTATTTTATGGATGCGCTATATTTCGGGCATGAATAAGTTGGTAAGCGTGGGCGCTATTTGCTGACTGTGGCACAGGTAAATATCACAAACTTTACACACCCCTTTGCTTAAACCAGTTTATTTTGAGTGATTATTTTTCGTTACAGGTTCTATTCCTTTAATTGTTGGAACCACTTTTTTGATACTCCCATCGGCGTTAAATTCTAATTTATCAATGCACACTTCCCTATTATAACCGGCGGCCTCGCCCATGGTAATTCCTTTCGGGTATGCAAAACGATGATATACGATGTACCATTCATCCTTTCCGGGTATTTGCAACACAGAATTATGGCCTGTACCGTAAATACCTGCGCTTGTATCTTTCGACAAGATTACATTATTTTCTGGGACAATGATTTTCCCGAGCGGCGAATCGGACGTGCCATATGCCACCCTGTAGTTGGGGCTGCGGGTATCGTCTTCGCTCCACATAAAATAATATTTGCCCTGCCGATAAAACACGTAAGTACCTTCACGAAAACTTTTTGGTGGGTTAAAAAGTGTTACAGTTTCTGGTTTTAAAGAAATCATATCATCGTTCAGTTCCGCACCTGCCATGTAGCTATTGCCCCAGTACAAATAACTTTTTCCGGTTTGCGGATCGGTAAAAACGTCCGGGTCTATCTGCTGTCCGCCACTTGCGCCTTCAGGTCGCTTGTCTATCAATGGTTTGCCAGAATCTGTAAAAGGACCGGTCGGGTTATCAGCCACGGCTACACCAATTTTTTGCGCTGCCGCGAAGTAGTAAAAGTATTTGTATAGACCGTTGATTTTCTTTTCTACAATGCAGGGTGCCCAAGCATTGCGGTTGGCCCAAGTTACATCTTTACCCAAAGTTAATATCACGCCCTCGTCCTTCCAGTTCACCAAGTCTGGCGAAGAAAAAGTTTTAAAATAAGTACCCGACCAGCCGGTGAAGCCGTCGGACGTTGGGTAAATGTAAAACTGACCGGTTTTTTCCGCATACAAAATTTCGGGGTCGGCATAATAGCCGACCAAGGCCGGGTTGTGCGTTTCAGCAGCCGAGACCTTGTAATCCTGTGTTTTTGTGCCTATCGAAACATGATAATTTACTGGTTCGTTAGCGAAATTTTGTGGTGCAACAGGTGTGATAGTAACGCCGGGATATTTTGTAAACAATGGATTAAATGATGTAAGATCTGTTCCAGGCTTTACCGAAAAACGGACGGTGTGCGCAGCCGTATCAAGTAACGTGTTGTTTTGTTTTATGGCGTTGTTGGTGGCAGAAAGTATCATATTATCAGGAGATAACCATTTGACTGTCAACCGCTCCGCTTCTTCTGAAGTGACCGGCATCACTGTTCCATGCCGCGGATGGAAATCCATTGTTACATCTTCATCAACTACTTTGAAATGTTGGAGATCGGTAGTTTTGGTAAATTGGTAACGGCCACTAGTATACATGTCATACATCAAAATGTAGCCGCTGCCATCGTTCAATTTGAACGTACCAGCACCCTCAACGGGGCTTTTTGTCTGCTGCACATAATTAGGGCTTTGCATTGCATAACCTCCCGTCAAACGGTTTGATACCGCTATTTTTATCCCCGGCAACTTGTCTTCCGTTTTAAAGAACAAATAGAATTTTTTGTCCTTTTCTACAATATCGCCGTCGATGCAGGCGGCACTATCGGGGCTAAAAAGTAACTGTTTTGGTTCGCCTTCCAAATCTGTAAAATCTTTGTTGGCGTATGCGTAGCAGATTTTGTCGGGTTCGTTGCCATACTTCAACGAAAAATAAATCATATATTTTTTTGCGGAATCATCGTAGATGGTTTGCGGTGCCCAAGCCCTAAGCAATCCTTTTTTCTCGGGATATTTTTTTTCGATGTTTATCACAGAAGACGTCCAATTGATGAGATCGGTGGATTTCAACAGAACTATTGCACGGTTACTGCTCCAGCCTTTGGCTGATACCATGTCTGTGGCTACCATGTAAAATGTTTTGCCATCGATACCCCGCAAAATATGGGGATCTCTCACACCACCTGTTTCGCTAATGTTTTCGGAGTTGATGATAGGCCGGTTACCATTCAAGGCTTTAAAATGATAACCATCATTGCTCAGCGCAAAACGGATCTGTTCCTCTTTTTTATCATTGCCTGTAAAATAAATAAACAGGTAAGCAGAGAAACGGGGAAGCGGTTTTTTATCTTTTGCATCAACTGCGTTGAAAAACAAAAAGACAAATGATAGCAAGCGCACAATTTTGGTTAGTTGTTTATTTCTTTCCAAAAAATATTTCATTTAAATATATTTATTATAATATAATCAATTGGTTTTCAAAACAATGGTACTAATAGATCGGGGCTTTAACCAAATATTGCTAAGTGAACCGAGTGGATAAGGCTTCATGTTGTCGTCTGCCAAGGTAGTGGTAATGTATTGTTTTATTGCCTTTATCTTTTTTCCTTGTTTGATATCCAGATTGATTTCCTGCGCTGATCCTGTATAATTAATAACAACCACCACTGTTTCTTCATTGTTTGCAAATGCCGACAGCATCACGTTTTGGGCTGCCTGTATATCATTCAAAGCATCACTTCTTTCTGTTATCAACCGCTGCATACCTGGCCGTATAAACCGGCTGTAATGCCCAAGTGCCCACAGGTTTTTCGTTATGGTAAAATCGCCGTCGGTATTATCTGCATTGTTTTTTAATGCAAGCAAATAATAACGGGTGTTTATATCAGCCCTTCCCGGTTCCCAAGCGTTCCAAAAATGCCAAGCTGATGCATTGGCGATAGCAAAATCGTGATAAATTATTTTAGCAAGAAACAGTGCACAGTCCATCGCATTAACTGGGCCTTTATGGCCTTCTTTGTAGCCGTCGCCGAGCATGCTATACTCTGATTGCCAAAAAGATGTTTTATATTTTTGTGCAGTGTCTCTTAGTTTTTGCCTAACCGTTACCATGGTTGTGTCGCCAGAATCCGTAAAATAGCTATGCCCTGCAACCACCGGTTGCAAATGCGTAAGCCCGCCGACATAATTGCCGCTGCCCGGCGAATAAAATTGCTGTATTTGCTGGGATGCATGCCCGTTGCCCTGATATAACGCAGTTAAAATACCTGCTTCCGGCATCAGTATTTTTGTTGAAAGTTTTTTGGCACCTAATAGACTATCAAGTGTTTCCACAACCTTAAAAATGTTTTTATTGTGCCAAGGCGATCCTTCTTGGTTCATCTTCCCAAATTTGTTCGACCAGTCCCATTGTGGTTCATTTACAGGGCTGATATAGTTGAAATGCAGTCCCACACTATCAAAATGCTGGATAACGGTTATTAAGAAATCCGCATACGAACCGTATTTGTCTTCCTTTAAGTTGGCTTCAAAATTTTTGATTAGGTTAAAGCCCAATCCGTTTTTTGTAAATTGTACCGGCGGTGTGTTACTGAACGCGATCAGATTTTCGACCCCGTAAAATGCCGCTTTCTTTACAAACCAAACATATCCTTCTTGCTTATTCCAGTTATAGTTACCGTCAGCAGATAAAAAACATTCCACACGCTTTACGGGGTTGCTGATGCCGCTACTGTCGCCCTGCTCTGCCGTACCTCCGCCGATATTGAACCGCCAAGCTGAAAGCCCGATACCCAAAGGTTGGCCTATAGAATCAAAGTCCTTACTGAACAACAGTTCAGCCATGCGCTCTTTTTTGGTAGCTGGCCAATATTTGCCGATCCCTTCGGAGAACCAGGCGCCGGAGGCGCCGATGTTATCTATCGTCTGCGCTTTCTTTGTTAAGTTAACTTTGAACGTGATAGCTTGGGCATATCCTAAATGACTGGAGAAAAAAAACATGATCCCAGTAACTATAATAAATCTTGGCGACATTCATTTTATTTTATATGCAAACAATAAGACATGGAACGTCCTGCTATCTTTATTAATCTAAAATCGGCTTTTCGATTCCGCGTAGCGTGCCTTGTTCCGGTTTCAACAATTCTAGAACCGCGATTTCATTAACGCCTTTTTTCAACCATTCAACCGGCATATACAGCGTCTGTTGGGGGCCTATGCTCCAGTATCTACCGAGATTATGTCCGTTTATCCAAACTACCCCCTTGCCCCAGTTACGCATGTCGAGATAGGTATCACCAACCGTTTGCAAGGTAAATGTTCCGTGTTTGAGTACCGGTGCATTGGTGTAGGTGGGTTCGCCAATTTGCGTTGCATCCGTTTTATGAGACTGGTTATAAGCAGAAACATCGTCGAACGGCAGTGAATACATCTTCCAGTTATTCAATGCCTTGCCGCCCAGCATCACATTTTTGGTAATGCCTTTTTTGTTTTGTAACAGGTAAGGCCCAAAATTGATACGTCCCATGTTTTCTACCAAAATTTCCAATGTTCCACCCTCAGCCGGTACGTTCAGTTGTAAGCTATCTTGTCCCAATCTCCTATCCAATATACCAATTCGCTTACCGTTTAGGAAAACAATCCCATAATCCCGAAGTTCGTTTATTTTCAGTATTCCAGATGCGGCATCGTTAAGTTTTGTTCGGTACAACACATATCCGTAAGCCTGATTTAAGTCTTCAAATGTAAGGGGTGTTTCACCGGTTTTTGGGGTGCCGAGTAGATTGAATATGGGTACGCCTTCATTCACTGTTATATTTGAGATACTGATGGTTGGCTTGGCAGCAGGCACTTCTGGTAGCGTTTTTCCGGCAGGTAAATGTTTTTGGATCACTTTTCTAAACTCCATAAACTTATGCGTGACATTGCCAGCTTCGTCAAGCGGCGCATCATAATCATAACTGCTTGTTTGTGGCTCGTAGGGTGATGTTTTTTTGTAGTTAGCACCGTTCATAAAATCCCGTGTGGTACCTCCATGAAACATGTACATATTAATTGAAATACCAGCACCGAGCACCGAATCCAACGCCGGCGTGTATTTTTCTGCCGGAACAGTGTGGTGTTTTGTGCCCCACCAATCGAACCAGGCGGGGTACCATTCTGCTATGTAATATGGGCCTTTTCCGCTATGGTTATCGTTAATAATTTTTTTTACAGCTTTAGGTTTATCCAAACCGTTCACTGCTGGCAGCAATCCCGGCAGGTGGCCTTTTACCAAATCTGGGGCGGGGTCGCAGGTATACAAAAGACCATCAAAACCAGCGTCTATAAACATTTGCCGGTTTTTTTCTAAATAAGCTTTATCGCTGCCATAGCTACCGTATTCGTTCTCGATCTGAACCATCAAGATATTACCGCCATGGTTAATTTGATATGGCGCAAGTTGCTTGCCAATTTCGTTGATGTACTTCCGGTATTCATCCAGGTATTGCTTTTCCATGCTACGCACCTGCAAGCCTTGTTCATTTTGCAACCAATAAGGGTAACCGCCAAATTCCCACTCGGCACATACGTACGGGCTGGGTCGTAAAATTACCCAAAGACCTTCTTCTTGTGCTGTTTTTACAAACTCCACAATGTCGTTGCCGCCCTTAAAATCGAACATGTCTTTTTGCGGTTCGTGCAGGTTCCAGAAAATATAGGTGCCGATGGTGTTGAGACCCATTGCTTTAGCCATTTTCATCCGTGCCCGCCATGCCTCACGGGGTATACGCGGATAGTGCATTTCGCCGCTGATCATCTGGAAAGGCTTACCGTCAAGCAGGAATGCCGTATCGCTTAAAGAAAAAGTGTGCTTTTGGGCGTTTGAAACAAGTGCCGATAATGCAAATGCTGCGCCAGCCAATATTTTTTTGAAGTTTATCACAATATAATATTTTTTAATAATGATATTTACATGGCTATATTAATCTGTTATGTACCATTTAACCAATGTTTAAAAACCAATCTTTCCAACTTTTATAAAAGATTTTAAAGTCTATATTTAAAAGAAAAATCTAATGACTCACCGCCATATGGTATTAAAAGGGTTATTGCTCCCGCAGATGTAATTTGATTGAATACAGCGCAGATTTTAAGGGATTCTTTTTGTTAATTATATTTTCGTCTGTTATCTGCGTGTTTAAAATCATCTCAAAATCTGCGATAAATTGACATTTTGTTTTGCACGCCGTTAATTGTTTTGATAACTATAAAATCAAAACCAAATGGCGGATAATCGTTAAAAATCTTTTATTTGAAAACTGAAAGATCCCATTTGTCTTTCCAATTGATTTCGATATCGTCCTTTTTAAATTCAATAGGCAACCATAAATACCGACCGTCTATTGCGTCTTTCGGTACCCATTTATCGGCCATAAAAATAAATGCATCTTTTTTACCCGGCACGGGCAACACATAGGTGCTTTGGCCGCCATAAGTAATGTTAGAATTGTTGCCCTCGCAAGGATTGCCGTGAAATGTCCAAGGCCCCCAAATGTTTGGTGCGGTAAACCAACGTGCGGCGTTTGGTGCCCAACCGGTGCAGCCCGAGCCGATTAAATAAAACAATCCATTTCTTTTGAACATGGCCGGCGCTTCAGTTTGATGGCCGATGTACACCCGGATGAATTTACCGGTGTGACCAGTATAATCATCGGTTAATTGAGCAATTTGTAAGGTAAAATTTTCTTCTGATGAAAAAATGTGATACGCCTTTCCGTCGTCGTCCACAAAAACGGTCATGTCTCTTGCCATCTGCCCGCCAGGCATGTCTCTACAAAAAAAACCGTCACTTTTATTAGCGGGAGCCGCACAATTCACTTTTTCGCTTTCGGGCGTTTCAGGGACATAATATGGCAATTTGCCTGCATTTGGCCGATAACTTTTGATAAAAGTATATGGCCCCGTAATATTTTCTGAAGTTGCGACACCGGCCCTGGCAGCACTGTAACCTTTTCCGAGCAGCTCTAAGTGAAACCACATCACGAATTTTTTAGTCTTTTTATTGTAAACCACTTTTGGCCGTTCCAAAATGCAGCCTTTTGCTATGTCGTTGTTTTTATCTTCGGAAACTTTCAAGGAAATCCCTTCATCTTTCCAATTATATAAATCGGTTGATGAATAACAGTGAACGCCAACCTGTGCGGTATTGCCAGCGCCTCCAGCAATTTTGTGTTCGCCAAACCAATAATATTTATTTTGATAAACCAACAGGCCGCCGCCGTGGGCATTGATATGCACGCCGTTATTATCGGGCCAAATAGCCCCGGGGGTAAAACTTGTAGCGGTTGCGGACTGCGGCGACTGTGCATTGCTTAAAATTGATATCGACAATACGATACACAATGCTGATAAATACTTTGTTTCACTCATATCGATAATTTTATTTTATTTGGAACTTAACAAGCCAGTAAACACATCGCTCTTTCACAGATTTTCTTTACACTTATTTATCTAGAAAACGATACATTTCGGATGCTGCTAATAAAAAGGCCCCTACCCCAAAATTTGCTGTGGAGTTTTTGTCTACTACCTGGCCGGGGATCGCCTTTTCACCGATAGGCTGTACAAAACCGACTTTACCATCTTGCTGTAGCGCCGTTTTAACAAGGTATTGCCAACTTTTGATTGCAATAGGCAGGTATTCTATTTTATCTAACAAACTGTTGTTGATACCCCACAGCAGCCCAAACGTAAAAAAGGCGGTTCCACTTGTTTCCGGGCATCTTTGTCCAAATTATATAAATCGGCATAGGTTTGAAAACAAATCTGCCAATCGCCGAACAAAACAAAATCATCTTTTTCTCCATAAGAAGATTTCCATTGGCTTTTATCGTTTCCCTTTGCGCCCATCCATTGATTATAATTCGCCCAATCTTCGGCGTATTTTTTATAGGCTTCGTTTTTGGTGATTTCATAAGCCGCCATGTTACCTGTTTGATAAGCCGCGACATCCCAAAACGGCTTCGTTTCTGGTGAATTGTTTTTTTGCCAGTAAGTGTTTACTTTATTGATGATGTCCAACACTTCCATTGTAGAACTGCCAACAATTGACTGATAATGTTTTACGCTGCCGCATGATACGAACAACATCAATCAAACAACAATACAACATTGCCGCACCTACCCATTTTCCAATCTTTTATTTAGATTTATCAATATTCCACGCTATGGTCGTTTTTAAAATCTTGCCCGCTCCATATTTTTTGCGAACTCCATTGTTCGGGTGGGTTTGCCCAAAATGGATCGGTTTCTGGCAAACCGAGCGGTAAAAAAATATTGGTACAGATATATGGGCTGCCCGAATTGTTATAAAAATCGCCCAAATTTGGTTGCGAGCCGTACAAACCAATGGTTAACCAGCCTTCTTTTGTGTAAGTGGTTGGGCTTTCCAAAGTTTTGCGGATAACGGCCGTTAAGGCACAGCGAATGCTGGCCGGAGATAATTGTGCTGGTAATTTTTTCCGCAAGGCCATGTCTGCCAAATGCTGAAAAGCCGCACCGCGGTAAATGATCGATCTTCCGGTAGCTGGGTAAGTGCCGTCGGTATTGATCAACCTTTCTTGGATAATGGCATATCGTTCGTTGCGCTTGGCTATTTTTTCGCCCAATTCTTTGTAACTATTATTTTTTTTGTTAATGATTTCGCTGATAGCCGACAGATATGGATGGATCACATAACTGTTGTAATAATCAAACGCATATTTGTTACCGTCGGAATACATGCCGTCGCCACGATACCATTCTTCCAATTGCTGCATGGCATAATCAACCCGCATGGGATCCCAATCGTAACCGTTTTCTGCAAAAAAAGCTTCTGTCATGGCAGAAAAACATAACCAATTACTAAACACCGGTTTAAATTGCCGGGTGGTTCGTAAGGAAGCGAGAACCCGCTGCTTCGTTATCTCATCTAAATTTTGCCATAACCAAGGTGCCCGGTGAAAAGCAAGGGCTACGTAGGAAGCATCCACCAATTGTTGCCCGCCAATGTTAAACTCCATAAAATCTTTGGCGGAAGAATCTACAGCATTTTTGATTCCTTGCAAAGCCCACTGGCGGTATTGGTTGCGCAGTGTCGTTTCTGCTGCATCGCCGCCTTCCAATTGTAACCATGGCGCAATGCCGCTTAGCACACGGCCAAGCACTTCTACATATTGTACTTTTCTTCGATGTTCTGCATTGTCGATATGAATAGAAACCGTTGTTGGCATATTGATGCGCAAACTGTCGTGGGCCAAACTGCGCAGCATCGGTTTCACCATTTTATCTAACTGCGCTATCCAAAATTTCCGGTCTTTCAAGCCGTTCGTTTCTATAGTTGCTACAACTGGTGCATCTTGCTTTTTCTTTTGTGCAGGAACTTTGCAAAAAGAAAAACAAAGAGAAACTATCATTAAACTGATTTTAAATATCTTTTTTATCATAATTTAAGATGGCTCTTAGCTATAAGCCGCTTATTGAACGCAAAATAGATAAATACCGGATGACCGTTAGGGGGCAAAACACTCAAAAAAGGGAGGTGAATTGATATTTTTTTACTGCAATGCATTTAAAACCAACTTATTTTTTTGTTTTCAATTAACCAACGCGTTTTTTAAGAACCCGCTGTAGAAACAGCGGGTGGATTGCTAAAGATTGCTAATAAAAGCTGTGAAAAATGAAATCGTTTGGCCATCATTTATTACCATCCAGGATTTTGAATCATAGCTGGCGCTTTGCTTATTTCGGTTTGTTGGATGGGCAGTAAATACATTTCTGGACGGAAAGTGTGCAACCTAATGCTATACTCGACCGCGTAAGAAAAAGTAAAAGTAGCAGGTGTTGTACCGCCTGTTCTTGTTACGTGCATTACCCCGTTGTAGCCGGTTGGGCCGCCATTATACAAAGTCATGGCTATTTTCCACCTGCGGATGTCATTGTAGCGATGGTCTTCGTAAGCCAATTCAATATGTCGTTCATTTTGAATAAAAGTACGCATTTCGGCTTGTGTCATATTGGCTTTCATGCCATACAAACCATCTGTGCCTGGCGTAATACCGGCCCTATCACGGATCATTTTAAGCTTATCGTAAGCCAATGAAGTTTGTCCAACTTCATTGATGGCTTCAGCATAATTCAGCAATATTTCTGCGTAACGCATTAATGGCCAAGTACGATCAGGGCCAGCGGCACTACCACCGTAAGAAACGGTACTATCGCACATTTTACGTACATACAAACCTGTGTTTGCACTGGCAGAATATGCATCGCTTGTTTGATAAGTAGTTGCGGTTGATGCAGGCAAGTTGTTGAACGTCCAAACATAATCTTGAACATTGGTATTGGTAGCATATTTAGATCCGTTGTAAATAATGGTATAGCGGAAACGGGGATCTCTGTTTACATAAGGGTTTTGGGCGTTGTAACCCGATGTGGCATCTGTAATTGCCTTTCCGTTGATCATGGGAAAAGCATCCACAATATTTTGCGTAGCCCTGGTGTAATTGGCGCCACTACGTGTTGGCGGGTT
>CAWJTH010000031.1:0-7858 GCA_963845495.1 uncultured Chitinophagaceae bacterium | reverse complement strand
ATAACAATGTATTGCTAAAATATTCACATCATCCATCTTAAAAATATTTTGTGATGTACTGTAAATTCTCTAAAAAATATCATCCCATCTTGAAAATATTAATATCATCAATCTATCAAAATATCCAGATCATATATCTTTGAAAATATCCAAATCATTAATTCATAAAAATATTAACATTGTCAGGCGTGCTATCCATCTTTGAAAATATCCAGATCATCAATCTTAAAAATATTTTGTGCTGTACTGTAAATCTTCTAAAATAAAATATTAATATCATCAATTCATAAAAATATTCATATCATCCATCTTGAAAATATCTTGATCATCTTCAAAAATAAAATATTCAGATCATCTATCTTGAAAATATTAATATCAGATCATCAATCTATGAAAATATTCAATATTGTCAGGCGTGTTATCCATCTTTCAAAATATCCAGATCATCTATCTTAAAATATAATATTATCCAGATCTCAATGATCATAAAAAATATTCGCATTATCAGGCTGCTATCCATCTTTTAAAATATCCAGATTATCCATCTTAAAAATATTTTGTTACATTTAAATTTCTAAAATAAATATCCAGATCATCCATCCTGAAAATATCCAGATGCTCATTTAAACACGTAGTGTTAAAGGATAAGGATAAAATAAATATTTTTTATAAATAATTTTTCAATGTACGAATGCGTGCATTAAGGATAAAAATAAGTATTTTTTCAATGTACGAATGTGTAGCATTAAGGATAAAAATTTAGAAAATAATGAGTTTTTCAAATATTTTTTTAATGTTGCAAGATATAAAATCATCAAATAATGAGTTTTTGAAGTAATTTTTAATAAAAGTCTAATTTTAATTATAAAAATCCAGAAAAAATAATTATCTTCTTTAAATCATTTATTAATTTTGCGATTCAAAAAGTGTACAAAATATCTGACACTTTTTATTTCCTTTCTTTTTATAAATAACTAAAGAAATAATTATTTTTTCTGAATTTTATCATTAAAATTAGACTTTTGTTTAATATTACTTCAAAAACTAAATATTATTTTATGATTTTTATCCATGCGATATTAAAAAAATTACTTCAAAAACTAATTATTTTCTAAATTTTTATCCTTAATGCTACGCATTCATACATTGAAAATTGACTGTTTTTTTACTTTTATCCTACTATATTGAAAATTATTTATTTTTGATTTTTATTCTTATCCTTTAACACTACGTGTTTAGAGCATTGGATTATATCTTGAAAATATCAGATCATCATCCATAAATAAAATATTCAGATCATCCATCTTTGAAAATATTTTGTGGGCGTACTGTAAATCTTCTAATATAAATATAATGGGAGTGTCGGATTAAGAGTATGTATTGCAATGTCAATTTATACAACGATAATGATAACTGTCAAACGATATATAGCATGCTTGATATGATCAGAACAAATTAAAAAATGTGTCATATATGACTATACATAGAAACAATTGACCGATAAAAACGGATGGTGGAATTTTGTGCTGCCTGTTGATTTGAACAACGATGGCCATCTTGATTTTATTTGCGGCAACCTTGGCCTGAACAGCCGATTAAAAGCATCTGAAAAAGAACCAGTTAAAATGTATTACAACGATTTTGATGGAAATGGAAAAAAAGAGCAGGTGCTAACTTATTTTTTAAATGGGCGAGAATTGCCATTTGCCAATATTGGTGAATTACAAAAAGCAATCCCGTTATTAAAAAAGAAATATTTATATGCGGGTGATTTTGCAAAAGCTTCGTTGGAAGATATTTTTTCAAAGGATAAATTGGATAACGCCACGATTTGGAGTGCTGATTATTTTTCCAACGCAGTATTAATGAACGATGGGAAAAACAATTTTACGGTGCAGGCTTTGCCTTGGCAAGCGCAGCTTACAAGTTACAAGGATGCACAGGTAATTGACGCCAACGGCGATAATTTACCCGACATTTTATTGGGCGGAAATTATTACGAAAACAACATTGAAATGGGCCGCTACGATGCTGATTACGGAATGTTGTTGGTAAACAAAGGCAATGGAAAATTTGATTGTGAAAGCATCAACGGGGTAATTGCCAAAGGCCAAATCAGGCACATTAAAAAAATAAACATCGCCAATAAACCGTCTTATATTTTAGCAAGAAACAACGATAGTACAATGGTGATCCAATTTAAGGGAAAGTAATTTTTTTTTATCTGAACCAAGGAAATAGTAGATCACAAACCTTTGTTTTCCATTGGGCTGTATCGGTTTCTTTATCACGGTCGGTTATAAGAATATTGTAAGGGATGGCAGGGCTAGAGCTTTGATGATCCATTTTATAATCTTCCAAAATGGAAAGCGTTTTTGTTACTATGTAATTGCCGCCTTGCACGATTGCAGAAAGCATCGGTGTGCCTGGCGTAAGGTGTTTCAATTCTATTTTGCCGCTATTTTTTAATATTTTATTTACTGGGATAGCCACCATTGTTTGATAAACGCCGTCAATTAAGGTTACGTTCATCATGGGCGGATTGGTAATGGTGGCGTAATTAGCCAATGCGTAGGTTTTAAGTTGGTCAATCATTTCATACATTTCTGCGGTTGTTGGATAATGTTGAAAATCAGCCTTTTGTGCAATAACCAAAGTGTCGTCAATTATTTCATGTTCAATATGTACACCATAAATATTTGAATCTTTTTCAGCAAAAATGTGCAGTTTATCCAATAAAGCAGCCATATTATCTTTAATGTACAATGCTTTTTTATAATTGGCCACCCGCTCAAAAAGATTATTGCCTCCGTCCATTTCACATTTCCATTCCATGGCTGTTGAATCTTTACCAATCGAATAAAACGTCAACAAACTATTCAAATTTACATCTTGGTTTTGGATGGAAATTTCTAATCCGTTATCTATTTTGTGGTTTGAGGTAAACCGCATGCCATTGTAAAAAAAGGAGCCTGAAGTATCAATAATAAATTCTTTATTACTATTATTTTGCCATCTTGCCCAGTTTGTTTTATCTGAAAAATAACGTACAATGCTGTTTTGGTTGGCACGTAACAGGTCGGTTTTTGCAATCGATAATTTTTTTGGAATAAAAATATGTGCACCGACTAACAACAAAACAACCAATATCAAAAAACCGATCACCCATTTTTTCATAATAATATCAAGCTTACAATTTGTTTAAACAACATGTAAATATAATGGGATTGTTATTTTCGGGATTCTTTTTCAACGTTTTAAAAATATTTTGAAATAAACAGCAAGAACAAACGATTGCGGAAGGTTATTTACACAAACAATAAGTTGATGATTGTTTTCGAAAGTGTTTTAGGTATTATTTTTAACCCAAATTAATGCCCGATGCTTGCTAAAAAATGCCTTTTTCTGTCGATAATTCTATTGTCGTTTTTTGTTGGTTTTTCACAAACCGACCCTTGGGTGATAAAGGCAGATAAAATTGATCCGTCCAATTATTTCGGAATAACGGTAGCCAATGGGCAAATCGGAATTGTAAGCAGTCCGCAACCATTAAAAGTACAGGATGTAGTATTGGCGGGCGCTTACGACCAATATGGTCGAGGCCGGGTTAGTAATTTTTTGCGCAGTTTTAATTTGCTGAATATGCAGCTAAGCGTTGGATCAACAAATGTCGATCCCAAAAATATTACCGATTTCCACCAAGAATTAGATATGCGGCACGCCACTTTTAATGCAGGTTTTAAGTTGGCGGATAAAGCCACAGTAAGCTATTCTTATTATGCATTGCGCCAATTACCTTTTTGTGTATTGATGGAAGTAACTGTTACGCCAACCCAAAACACGACAATGCAAGCCGCCAGTGTGATGGAAGCACCCGATGCATTAAAAGATGTACAGAATTATTACAATGAAATTGATCGACCACATGTTACGTTATCGCTGCTTACTTCTTCTGCCAAAAGCCCAACCGGAAAATTATTGTTGTGTGCCAGTAACAGTTTTATGTTTCCTGAAAAGCACGGCAGCGAACCACGTATTATCCACGAAATGTGGGATAATAACATGCATTTAATGAAATTTAGCCACAATTTGGAAGCCGGAAAGCCCTATACTTTTTGGGTGGTTGGTTCGTCCATTACTTCTGCCCAGCATGAAGATCCATTGAACGAAGCCGAACGTTTGACCATTTTTGCAACGCTTGAAGGACCGCATCGCCTAAAAGAATTTCACTCAAAAGCTTGGGATGAACTATGGAAAAGCGATATAAAAATTGATGGCGATGATGCCACTCAATTGGAAGTACACAACATGATGTACCACTTGTATTCTTTTGTGCGAGAAGGCAGTACAAACAGCCCAAGCCCAATGGGGTTGAGCGGTTTGGGTTACAACGGCCACGTTTTTTGGGATGCAGAATTGTGGATGTACCCAGCTTTATTGGTGTTACACCCCGAAATGGCAAAAGGTATGGTGGAGTATCGTTTTGAACGGTTGGAAGCTGCTAAACGCAATGCATATTCCCATGGTTACAAAGGTGCCATGTTCCCTTGGGAAAGTGCAGGAACTGGCGTGGAAGAAACTCCGGTTTGGGCATTAAGTGGCCCTTTTGAACATCACATTACCGCCGATGTGGCATTTGCCGCTTGGAATTATTTCTGCGTTACAAAAGATACGTTGTGGCTTCGCCAAAAAGGCTGGCCGCTGTTGCAAAATACCGCCGACTTTTGGGCCAGCAGGGTTGAAAGAAACGGTCCAGGCCATTTCGATATAAAAAATGTGGTAGCTGCCGATGAATGGGCCGAAAATGTAGACAATAATGCCTTTACAAATGCATCTGCCAAAGTAAACCTCATCAATGCAAATAAGGCTGCGGCAATATTAGGCATGCCACAAAATGCAGACTGGGCTTTGGTTGCTGCCAATATTCCGTTCTCTAACTTTCCTGATGGCGTAACCAAAGAATTTGATGCGTACAACGGAGAAGACATTAAACAGGCCGATGTGAATTTGCTGGCTTATCCGTTAAAAACGATTACCGATAAAAAGCAAATTGAAAAAGATATGGCCTATTACGAAACCCGTTTTGGTAAAGACGGCCCAGCCATGACGCAGGCTGTTGTAGCATTGATGTACAGCCGTTTAGGCAAGGGCGATAAAGCTTACAAAATGTTTAAAGAAGGTTATGCGCCAAATATCCGTCCGCCATTCGGCGTGATTGCAGAATATGCCGGCGGTCAAAATCCTTATTTTGCCACTGGTGCCGGCGGTTTATTGCAAGCCATGCTTATGGGTTTTGGCGGTATCGATATTACGGATAACGGTATTCGGCAAATTCCTTCAACATTGCCTGCTAACTGGAAAAAACTAACAATTACCAATATCGGGTTGGAAAAGAAGACCTTTGAAGTAAAACGATAAAAGCAAAAAGACACGATCATTTACATTTGATGCAGAATTTTTGCTAAAATTTGTCAAACAACCGAAAAATACCGTAGAAAGATTTGTATTTGGGGATGTAGCATATTACTTTTACGTATGCATATCTTAATCAAATTCTATGAAACCATTGCTACTTTGTTTTATATTATTTTCTGTGGGTGAATTATATGGACAATGTACACCATCACCGATAGTTATCCAAGTTTTCAATGGTCCTGCTTGTCCGCAAAACAATTATGTGTTAAACGTTTCACCTTTTAATACTGGTCCTTATAATTTTGTATGGCAGAGAAATGGTACTATAGTAGCCAGCGGTTCAACTACAGTAGCATACCCTTCACCAGCAAATATTTTGGCACAGGGCGATATTGTTACCTGTATTAGAACTGTTGATAGCACAGGTTGTGCCGACACGGCAAATTATATTGTAAATTACAGAGACGGGTTCACGCTCTCATTGTCTGCCAATCCATCTGGCACTGTGGCATCCGGCACCAGCGTCACTTTTACGGCTAGTCAATTTACCGCTACTTTGCTTAGCACTTTTGCATTTTATGTTAACGGGGTAAGTGTTTATTCAGTTTATAATAATGGGCCAAATAACAGCTATACAACCAGTACATTAAATAACGGCGATATTGTGTATGCCACCGTTCAGCATAGTCCGGTAAGTAATCCTTGCGGAATAAAAGATACTACCAATAATATTGTTATGTCCGTAAGCGGGGTTTTACCTGTCTCACTTTCGGGATTTTCTGTAACTGCATCCAACAGTAACTTTTTATTAAACTGGTCAACGGAATCAGAATCAAATTCTGCTTATTTTAATGTGCAAGAAAGTACAGACGGTATAACTTTCGCAACAATTGGAAAAGTAATAGCCGCTGGTAATTCTGCCACAACAAAGCAATATAGTTATAGTTTTCAGCCTGTATCCATTTCAGGCAACCCAATTTATTTTAGGCTGCAAATGGTTGATAAAGATGGTAGTATGTCGTATTCTTCCATCCAGAAAGCTAGCTTAAAAACCAATTTTAATATTACTATTTCTCCAAACCCAGCAACCAATGTTGTGTATGTAAATGGTGTTGGCATTAAGCAAATACAACTTTTAAGCATGGCCGGAAAATTATTATATAGCAAAAGCACCACGCTTGATAATAGTCCGGTTGATGTTTCAGGTTTGGCACGTGGTATGTATTTGCTACGGGTTGAAAATGTTGTTGGCGAAACCACCCTGCAAAAAATTATACTGCATTAAAAACAATCAAAGATCATTTCTTTCGTTTTTATTATCACCACCTTTTATTTGTTGTTTTAAAATGAAATTGTGCCTTTTTTAAGGCACAATTTTGTTATGTCAAATTGTGCAAATTAGTTTGGAAAGTTGATTGACAGTCTGCAACAAATTTTAAAAACAAGATTGCTGTTAATTGAAAGATTGTAATTAGTTTCGATTGTTGTTAGAACATTAAGGTTGGATTTAAACAGATTTATCATTAAAAGGCTTCTTATGAGGAATTATTTGCTTCTCTTTTTGTTTTTGGGATTGTCAACCACCACTGTTTTTGCCCAGGCTTATGTGTATGGCAAAACGGTTGATTCGGCCACCAATAAAATTATTGCATTAGCTACTATAACCAATGTGTCGAAAGGTAAATCGGTGGTTAGCGATTATAACGGTAGGTTTACCATTGTTGTGGAAGAGGGTGACCGGCTTGTTGCTTCTTATTCAGGTTACGATTTTGTTTCCATTGCTGTTGCCCCAAATATGCTAAACGATACCATGACCGTAAAACTGAACGAGTTGGTTACTTCATTGCCCACAGCAACGGTTACAGCAAAAAGCATGTTTACACGTTATCAAATTGACAGTATGCAACGCCGCTTACAATATAAAAATGTGTTGGATCAACCTAAAACACCAGCAATTGGCGGACCTGTGGATGGTAGCGGTTTTGGCATTTCGGTTAGTTTGGATCGCTTTTCGAAAAAAGAAAAAGAAAAACGCAGGGCAAAAACTTTGTTCGACATGATGGAGGAAGGGGCTTATGTTGATTATAGGTTTTCTGGAACTACCGTAGCTGAATATACTGGCTTAAAAGGCGATGGGCTGGTACAATTCATGAATCTTTATAGACCTAATTACGATTGGTTGCGGGCGCATCCATCAGACGATGATTTTAAAGAATACATCAACAAACAGTTAAAAGCATATCGCAAAGTACCAGGCAATAAGCTAACTGGAAGCTAATCAATAGGTTAGATCTCATCAAATTAAAAAAATATTAATTTAACTCCGACTTAAATGATAAGCCCTTATTTTTGGTTTTATGAAACGTTGCTTGATGTCTAATATATCTTTTACTTTGTAAACTAATTTGCTTTGTCGAGAACAACAATAAAAGATATTGCGAAT
>CAWJTH010000030.1:0-13232 GCA_963845495.1 uncultured Chitinophagaceae bacterium | reverse complement strand
ATTGTCTTTGCGGCTTCAAATGGGGCAATATATTATCTTAGGCAGGTTGCAAAAAACAGTGGATGGTCTGGTTGGATGTCGCTCGGGGCACCGGGCGGTGGTGCGCAATCTGCTCCTGCCGTATTTGATCAGCAAAACGGTTTGCTTCGGTTGTGTGTTACCGCTGCCGATGGATCGTTGTGGAACATAGCCCAGACGAGTTCTGATAATTGGGGGAATTGGGTATCTCTTGGACAGCCATGATAGTTATTGAAATTTAACGTCCGCTAATATTTGCACAATTAGGCGCAAGAATGCAAATACTTAGGCGCTGGCTTCTGCCTGGTGCCGCCAGACAGGCGCGGGAATGTCTGGGCGTTAGGCGCATGACTCCGTCATGTGCCTAACCGTTACTTTTCTTGCAACATTTGTGATTGAATGAGGAGTTGCGGAAGGATTAAGCATAAGTAACGGCTAGGCACGGGAAGGATTCCCGCGCCTAGCATGGTGACATAAAAAAGCTTCCACAACCGCGGAAGCTTTTTACTTTTAAATTTTTACTTTTTAATTATTTAAAACCATACTGCTTATTATCGCTTTCATTCATTTTGCCGATAAATTCTTTGAATGCCGCATATTCCTCAATAGGCACTTGTTCTTTCAAATAGCTGACAGTGCGGGTAGCAATAATGCGGTCGGGCTTGGTTACAAAGGTTAAATTGTAATGCATGCTTGGGCATTCAAGCGTTACGTTTTTGGGTTCTTCGGCCAGTTTTTTGCCTGCAGGCAACATAATAGTCATCACTTCTTTTTCCATTGGCGTGCTGCTAAAACTCCACAGGTTAAAAGGGTATTTGCGCTTTTCAAGCGATACAAAATCAACTGTTCCATAACTGTCGCTCCATGGCAATTTAAATATTTGCATGCCCACAATTTCGCTGGTAAAATTGTCGACGGTAAATTTATAATCCATGTGAACGGTATCACTCAAATTATCCAAGTTGGTAGTTCCATTGATTTAAGTGTCACTTTTTTATTGAATTCGCTGCTAAGCGAAGTCGTTAAATCTTTATTGCGGTCATCTTGACCTTTGTCTTTATTTACCGCACGGGAAGTAGAAGCTTCGGCACCCATTTTATAATTGCTTCTTTCTATTTCAGCTTTGGCGCCGTTAAAACTTAAGGTGCTGGTACGGTCTATAAAGTTTACCGGACGTGTTAACGTGTTCAATTTTACCAATTGTGCGTTGGTAGCAGTTTCACCGTCTTTGGGAATATACAATCCATTTGCGTTTACATCGTGGTAATTTAAAGCACCAAACGGTAAATGATTATCGGTTAATTCAATGATATAATTTTTACTGTCGCTAGTTTTTAATTGTGCAATACAATGGTTAAAACCAATGGTTGGAAGATCAAGGTTCATATCGCCATTATTGCGGGTATCAACCAAAATAAGGTTGGCATTTAATCCAACTTGCTTGGCCAAAGCCACAAACAGCGTACTTAAATCTTTACAATCGCCCAGCTTTGTATTGATGGTGCGGCTAGCACGTTGCGGTGTAAGTGCGCTGTGCAAGAATGGTACGCTGCTATAATTAAAGTTTTCTTCGATGTAATCGTAAATCACTTTTGCTTTTTGCAATTCGGTTAGGTTTTTCTTGCCGGCAAACAATTCTTGCGCCTTTTCTTTCACCTCAAAATCGCCCTTAGCTTTTATGCCGCTTAAATCGCTGTACCAATTGGCCACATAATTCCAATCGGGGATGGAAGTAACCACCACTCTTTCAGCAACATCGGCAAAAGGCGGCATGCTAGGTTCGGCTTGCACGGCCGGGTTCTCGGTTTTTTCCCAAGTATATTGTTTATAATCGTCAATATCGGTAATGGTAGGTTGCACATCAGTGTGATACATTTTAAATTGAAACTTTTTAGCCTTGGGTTCAATTAAACTATAGCGGGCAATTTTTACGGGATAGCCGCCGTTGAAAATAAACTCGCCCCAAAAGTTTTCAGCCAATTTGCCGTAGGCGCTTGTTTCCAACTTGTAAGAAATGTGGATGATGTCGCCCACTTCCAACGAAGAAAACACGATTTGGTTCTGATTGTTTTCGGCTTGCACCTTGCTGCCATCTTTTTTCAACAATTCTATTTTGTCGAAAATTAAGCGTTGCGTATAACCGTTGTAAGGAATATCCACTTCTTTCCAATCATCGATACCGCTTTGGTTCAACACTTTTATCAGCTTCTCGTTACGTTCTTCTGATGCACCGCTTTCCGGATAAACCACTTGCTGCAAATCGTTCAACAAATAAACGCTGTTGTCGTTTGGATAGTCAGTTTGCTTCGGACTATTTTTTACTAATGCATTAATATCGTTCACTTTAAAATAAGCAAACAAATCTTTGCGGCCATCCAATTCACGCAGTTTTTTGCGGGCATCGTAATTGTTTGGATTCAATTCAATAGCCTTACGCAATTCGGTTTTGGCTTCGGTTTTGTCACCCTCGGCATCTAAAATTACTCCTTTTGAATAATGCATACTGCCAACGTAAGGCGCTAAATCAATACCCTTTTGTTGCCATTGCGCAGCATTTTTATAATCTTGCATGGCAAAATATTTGTCGGCAATATTGGTAAAATTGCCAACCGCATAAGGCCGGTCTTCCGTCATTTTACGCAATATTTTCATGCCTTCTTCCTTTTTGCCCATCTTCATTAAATTATCGCTTACCGCGGTAGAGATATCCATATCATAATGGTCTTCTAAATAATCTTCCAGCAGCTTATTGCTTTTCTTTGGGTCTTTGCTAATGTTTTGTGACACAGCATATTCCATAGCCACAAACGACCGGTTGCCGGGATACATTTTATAAGCTTTATCCAACTCTTTTACCAAATTTTCGTAATCTTTTTTCTTACCCATCAAGTCCAATTTCTTGGTTTCTGTTTCGGGGTTGGCACCATAAGTTTTAATCCGTTCATCCAAAATGGTTTGGGCAGTATCGTACGATTCTTTTTCGTTTGCTTCGTCGTAGCGCAAAGCCATGCCGTACAAACTATTCGGGTCGTTGCTTTTTACAAATTCAAATTCTTTGGTAACATCGGTGCTATTTTTATCACGGCTATAACTTTCAATTGCTTTTTCAGACACCAAAGTACTGTTTGGCGCTAGTTTTTTTAATTGTTGCGCTATTTTACGGCCTTCGTAGCGCTTGTCGTTGTGGTTGTAAACGTTTAGCAACAACATCAGATCCACAAAGCTATTCGGGTTTTTGCTTAGTTTATCGGTAAAAAACTTTTCTGCAAACAATGGCAGTTGTTTTACTTCATAAGCAGTTGCTTTTGTATAAGGCAAAGCCGTTGGCGAGCCAATAAACGGGATGGTATTGCCGTTATCGTCAGCAAAACGAAGCATGTAGTTGGCACGGTCAATATCGCTACTGCCAATTTGTATTAAAATACGGTTTGTGCCTTTTTGCAATTTTACTTTGTAATTGTACACATCTAAATCCGTATTGCGTTCTTCGGCTTCCGAAGCCACCAAAAAGTCGTTGATCCAAATTTTAAAAGAACCGGAAACGCCGAATAGCATTGTCAATTCTTTGGCATTATCGCTGTTAATAAAACTTTGGGTATAAATAATAGAATTACCAACCGCATGGCTATATTCCAAATCTAGCCAGCGATCGTTACGGGCATCTATAATGTTGAACCATTGCACGTTTGCACCGTGGCTATTCTTAAAATTGTAACCAACTTCGGGATGTGCCAATGCACCAAAATCTTTATTAAAACCACTGGCGCTGGTATTATCGAAGGTGCCCAAAGTACTCCAACCACGTACATCGTTTATTTTGCTGTACAATTGTTTGGCTTCTTTTAGTTTATTGACACTTTGTTGCTTTCCGGCCAAATTATCAAAAGCCATGGCTTTGATGGTTGCGTTTGCTTTTGGGTCAACGCTTATTTTTTCCATCATTTTGGCACGTTCCGCTTCTTTTTCTTTCGATAGGTCATTACTAAAAAGCCCGGTTGTCCAAAGCGCATAGATGTATGGATACGGATCAGGGGCAGTATTGAATACTTTTTGAAAATGCGTAAAAGCAGCATCCCAATGCTCGTTGCTAATTTCCTGCAAAGTAGTGGCCAATGCAGCATCGGTGGCGTTTGTGGGGTCGTTTTCCAGTTTGGCCAAAGCTTCAAGTGCTTGCGACCGTTGGTTGTTGTTTAGTAAATCAATGGCTTGTTGTAATGGTTGGGCCAGTAAAACGGTGGTAAAAAATGTGTAGGCTATAATAAGCATCAATCTCTTCATATACAAAAAATGGTATTTGGCTTCAAACCTAATAGAAAAAAGTGATTTATGGATTTGATTATTAAAAATTTGGTAAAACGCTAAGAAATTATAGTGATTTTTAACGTAGTGGTAAGGTGAGTGGTGAAGGTGAGTGGTAAGTAGTGAATGGTGAAGGTGAATGGTGAATAGTGAATGGTGAGTAGTGAATGGTGAGTAGTGAATGGTGAGGATGGCTACTAGCTTAATTAACTGCAGTTAAGAATATAAAAGCGAATTATCACAAAGTAAATTTGGCATACTAACGATGACAGCCAAAAACATAATCTTCAAATGTCGAAAGTTCGCCACCCGCCATCCATCATCTGCCATCAAGTTCCAAATTGGCACAATTATTTCACGCTGCCGTTAAATAAATAATGTTATGAAAAAGATATTAAAAATAAATTGTTTGGCATTTGCTCTGGCGTTGGGTTGTGCTGCATGCAACAATGATAATGGTAGTTCGGTATCAAAAGGAGATCCGGCAATTGTACACAACGGCGGAGACAGTTCGGGTGGGGCAGGTTCTTCGCCAAGTAAATTGGGTTCTGGCACTTCCACTTCAACGCCTACACCAAATGCAGATACCGGCGCTAGCAAACAAAATAGGGTAGGTAGCGATACTTCGATGGGGACTTCAAAATCAAAAAAAATACCTTAAGCTGCTGATTTCAGAATATAGAGTTAACATTAATTTCTTTATAATAACAAAACCTTCTTAGCGGAAGGTTTTTGTTTGTATGACGCTAAATTTCTACATAAACGCTAATATTCAATAACTATGAAAATCATTGTTTTACTAATGTTTTGGCCTATGTTATTGGTTACAAAACAAGCAACAGCACAGCAGTCAGCTCAAACAAACGCTGATTCAATTATGATAACCATATTTCTAAAGCACCAGCAAGATAAAAATTTGGATTCGTTGCAAGCCATCCAAAAAAAGAACAAGTTTCCCGAACTTTTCCCGCCCAAATCGGCTAGGGTTGTATCTTGGTATGTAATGATGGGCATTGGACAAGTGGTAACGGTAAAAATTCCGGCTTCGGAATTACGTACGCTAAATACTGCTATCGAACACGGCGCTTGGGGCGCATTCAATACCGAATTTTATCCAACGTATGATTATATGCCGGTTTGGAAAGCTTCGCAAGCAAAATAATGCTCGCAGAAAACGGAGAAAACGCAGAATAAATAAAATAGCATGCAAAACTTATGGCGGATTATTAGCCAATAAATTCCGCGTTTTCTCCGTTTTCCGCGAGAACAATAGATTCGAACAAACAAAAGCATTTCACAATTGTTGAGGTATTTATCGTTTAAAAATCTTCCTATTTTATGAAACCATTGTTGTTGTCAGTGATTACCCTTTTAGTTGTTGTAAATTGCAAAAGCCAAACAGAGACTGTGCAATTGCCGGCACCTTATGCCACGCCGTCTGTAAGAAATAATTCGAAAGAAATTGGTTGGCCTGTTGGCAAAACGCCGATTGCGCCGGCAGGTTTTACCGTAACCGCTTTTGCAGAAAATTTAGACAACCCACGCTGGATTTATGTAGCGCCAAACGGCGATGTATTTGTTGCCATGGCCAACACCATTAGCGATGGTTTTACCAAAACTGCCAGTTTGGAAAAACCATCCAAAACAAGTAGCAACACCATTTTGCTGCTGCGTGATAAGGATGGCGATGGCGTGCCGGAAACCAAAACTATTTTTTTAACCGGATTGAACCGCCCGTTGGGGATGTTGATTTTGAACAATAAATTTTATGTGGGCAATACGGATGGTGTTTGGGTTTACCCATACCAAACCGGGCAAACCGAAATAAAAGATGCCGGTAAAAAAATATTGGATTTACCTGCAGGCGGTTATAACAACCACTGGACAAGAAATTTGATTGCTAATGCCGACGGTTCAAAGATTTATGTTTCGGTAGGATCGGGCAGTAATGTTGCGGAACATGGCATTGACAATGAAAAAAGAAGGGCCAATATTTTGGAAATAAATCCAGATGGAAGCGGCGAAAGGATTTTTGCCAATGGCTTAAGAAACCCGGTTGGTATGGGCTGGAACCCTGTTACGCATGCCTTGTGGACAGCCGTAAATGAACGCGATGAATTGGGCGATGAACTGGTGCCAGATTACACCACCAGTATTAAAGAAGGCGGCTTTTACGGCTGGCCTTATGCTTATTTTGGGAAAAATCCCGACCCAAGGTTGAAAGGAGAACGAATGGATTTGGTAAACAGCACGTTAACGCCAGATGTAGCATTAGGTTCGCACACAGCATCACTGGGATTGGCCTTTAACGACAAAAATTATTTAAGTCCGAAATATGCTGGTGGTATGTTTATTGGGCAACACGGCTCTTGGAACCGTAGTGTTTTATCAGGTTATAAAGTAGTTTTTATTCCGTTTAGCAACGGAAAGCCTGCCGGCCACATGCAAGATTTTTTAACCGGTTTTATTGCAGATGAGTCGAAGAGTACTGTTTATGGAAGGCCCGTTGGTGTTGCATTTGCCAAAGATGGCGCATTGTTGGTTGCCGATGATAGCGGTAAAAAGATATGGCGGGTAGCGAAAAAAAAGTAAAAAATTTCTCGCAGAGGCGCAGAGCTAGCAGAGAAAGAGTAATATCTTGCTTTGAACCTCCGTTTCTCTGCGCCTCTGCGAGAAATAATGCCTACTGGTTTATTGGACCTAAAATACTTGCACGAAATGTACCCAAAAAAATCTATTGCTTTCCATCCTTCCGCAAAATGGCATTTCCAACCGCACATTCCAAACATCTTTTTTCTTTACAATATTGCTTGTGTAATTGCAACAAAACCTGCGAGTCGAACGCTGATTTGTTGTCCATTTGCAGATCGGTAAAAACGTTGGTCACATTGTTTTTTTCGGCAGGCAATTGTTCGAGCCAATTGACGGCTTTATCACAAAGTGCTTCGTCATCCATACTTTTTCCAAAGGCGAAAAGCATAGGTATAATGGTGTTAATCAATAAGGTATTCGTCATTTGGCTGCCCAATCTTTTAGGCTTAAAAATGGATGTTTCGTGCAATGTATAATGTTCGTTCCAAAAATCATTGGCCGTCACGTCAAACAAATCTTGAAGCGTTTTGATATTGTCCGCCTCTTTCGTTTTGGAAAAAAGATGTGCCGATTGATGCACCAACATAGCTAATTGCGCCAACCGTACGGTAGGAAAATTAACCGGCCGCATACGCAAAAAAAATGGTGATTTTGGGATAGGCTGCAACTGCCATTTTTTTTGCAAAAACTGATATTCTCGCTGTAACAATAATGGATAATGGTCAGTAAAAACTTCATGTAATAAGCCTGCTTGCCCTAATAGCAATGCTTCTAATTGATGCAGTTGGTTTTTATGTTTGGCCAAAATATTGACCGAAATACTGGTTGCTAATTGTTCAAAACATTCGGTATTAATGGGCGTTCCGAAATAGCGGCACAACATCCGCCAAAAAACTTCTTCCCAATTGTTGTTGGTTTTTTGTAACTGCTCAAAAATTGGTTTGCTTTTTTGTTCTAACCTTTCCACCAATAAACGTTCCTTCCAGTTTTGCCAAATTAAACTTGGTACATTGGAAATTTCGTTTCCGCACGGGATAGTGCTGGGTTGCGACATCCATTTTTCGTAACGGTTCAGCAATAAATTCGGCACTCGGTTTTGCAATTCCAAGGTCGATAAATTATTGCCTTGCTCATCTATAATCGGCACATCGTTTTCCCAAACTACATGCAAAATAATCTTGCTGAAATTTTTATCGGACGCATGGTGGTGGCGGTGCCAATCGCTTGCTTTTACATGTAATTCAATTTCACCGGCCCATAAAGTTTGGTTTATTTTTATTCGAGCCTGTTTAAAATCAGGCCCTTGGTTGGTATTATATTCACCTGCAAAAATTATCTGTAACGCTTCACCAGCAATGGTTTCAAGCTGGTTGGTATGCAGGTATTGAAATTGCCATAAGTATTGCAGCAAGCGTTCGGTCATGCGTGTGACTTTTATAATTAAAATTAAAAATTCAAAAAGCAAAAATTACGACACGAAAATAATGGTTATTGTATCTAAATAAAAAAAATATTTTAATATCGTTTATCAAGTAAACTTGGCCATCTTTACTTTTTACTTTTGAATTTTGAATTTTTGTAATTCTTTCATCACCCTACTAATTGGCAGCCCCATTACGTTATAAAAATCGCCGTTTATTTTTTTGATACCTACTACGCCGATCCATTCTTGAATAGCATAAGCGCCGGCTTTATCGTAGGGTTTATAATTGTCGATATAAAAAGTAATTTGTTCCAACGTCAACTCATGAAATTCAACTTCTGTAACATCAGCAAAGGCAATTTCATTTTCTTTGTTTAATATAACAACACCAGTAATTACCTGATGTTTTTTGCCAGATAATCTCGACAAAATTTTGATGGCGTCTTCGCGGTCTGTTGGCTTTACAATTATTTCATTTTCTAACACTACAATGGTGTCGGCAGCTAGTATAGGTAAAGGTTTCAGTGTTTCGTTTAATTGTATTTTTGCTTTAACTGCCAAAGCTTTTTCCCTTGCAATTATTATTGGTACTTCTTCGATTGGCGTGTTGGCAGGAATATTTTCATCCGTGGCAGAAACAATAATATCAAAATTAATTTCGGCCCATTCCAATAATTGTTTGCGGCGTGGCGATTGCGAAGCAAGAATGATTTTTGAAAAAGACATGAACTTTTGGTTGAGTTGCCGCAAATGTAGCAAGCTGGGGAAAATTGTGTAAACGAATAATGTATTAATGGGGAAGTTTTCTCTTTTTCTGTGTTTCAGTGCTTCTGTGGCAATATTTTTTTAATAAATCTTAATGGAAAACAAAAAATCGTTGTTTCTAAAAAATATTTTAAAATTTATTTGGTAGAATGAAACAGATAATATTAGCTTTGCCTAACGGTGTTAGATTATTTAGGCGCCTTAAATTTTTAGATCATGGCCAGCAAGGACAGGATTTTACGGTTAAAAGAAGAAACCAGGATAAACATTTTAGACGCTGCCTTTCAGATTGTGAAAAATGAAGGGTGGCAAGCGTTAAGCATGCGCAAAATTGCTGATGCGATCGAATATACAGCGCCCATTATTTACGAATACTTTGCTAACAAAGAGGCGATTTTACAAGAATTGACTAAAAAAGGAAATGCGTTATTGTCGAAAGATTTACTGGCGGCAAAGGCAAAACACGACACACCCGCCGAACAATTAGAAGCCATGTGGATGGCATATTGGAATTTCGCTTTCGCGGAAAAAGAATTGTATCAATTGATGTTTGGAGTGGAGATGAACTGTTGCGTATTCGAAAATAATTATCCAAACACAGAAAACCCTGCAGATTTAATTTGGGACGTGATAGCTGATTTAATGGCGGATAGCAACCCTTCCGAAGATGAACTTTGTCGCCGTTATTATACGTTTTGGTCTGTTGTGCACGGTTTAATTTCAATTAATTTGGTTAGAAAAGGCGTTTCTGACGACATTAATCGCCAAATATTAAAAGATGCTATTGGCGGCATCATCAACGCTATAAGAAAATAATTTTTTTTTAAATCAACCTTAACGCTGTTAAATCATTTAGTTATGTTTTATTTCTCCCATTTCAATACTTATAATTTCGAACCGGGCTAGGAAAGCTGAAAACCTGAAGCTATAAGCCGAAGGCTTCAAGGGTTTGATTTGCATGGCATCGCTTTTTGCTTAAAAATTTCGTACAGTCTCAAAACTGTATTTTTTATCAACCATTTCTAACGTTGTTAAACAATTTAATACAATATGAAAACGCTATTATTATTAAGTTCCATCCTGTTTTTTATCAGTTGCTCACCAAAACAAGAAGCAGCCGCTGTTCCGCCACCGCCCGAATTGCCGGTAATGGAAATCAAAACCGCTTCTACCAGTACTTTTCAAGAATACCCTGCATCTATCGAAGGCAAAGCAAATGTTGAAATACGCCCACAAGTAGATGGTTATTTGCAAACTGTTTTTGTTGACGAGGGCACTTTTGTAAACGCAGGGCAACCATTATTTAAAATAAATGATGCTCCGTTTAGGGAACAATTAAATAGTGCCAATGCAAGTTTACAGGCAGCCGAAGCAGCGGTTGTAAATACCCAATTGGAAATCGAAAAGCTTACTCCATTGGTAGAAAATAAAGTGATTTCCGAATATCAATTAAAGGCCGCCAAAGCCAACAACAGTGCGGCGAAAGCCAATGTGGCATTAGCTAAAGCCAATGTTGGTTCAGCCCAAATTAATGTAGGTTACACTTTAATAAAAGCGCCAACCAGCGGTTATATTGGTCGCTTGCCCAAAAAGCAAGGCAGCCTTGTTTCGCACACCGATGCAGAAGCACTTACATCATTGTCGGATGTACACGAAATACACGTTTATTTTTCATTGAGCGAAGCTGATTTTATCAACTTTAAAGCGCAATACGCAGGCAATACATTGGACGAAAAGATTAAAAAATTACCACCGGTTTCTTTGGTTTTGGCAGATGACAATACGTACCCCGTACAAGGCAAAATTGATATGGTGGATGGCCAATTCGATAAAAATACCAGCGCCATTACATTACGGGCAAGTTTCTCAAATGCACAAGGTTTGCTCCGTTCGGGCAATACAGGTAAATTAAGACTGAGTTTATTTCATGAAGCGGCTATTGTAGTTCCACAATCGGCCACTATGGAAATGCAAGATAAAATTTATGTTTTTGCGGTTGGCGATAGTAATAAAGTAACTAAAAAGCCAATTAGTGTAATTGGAAAAAGCGGCAATAATTATTTGGTAAAAGATGGTTTAAAGGAAGGTGATAAAATTGTTTTAACTAGTCTTGATCACTTACAAGAAGGCATGGCAATTAATCCGCAAAAATTAAATACCGATAGTTTACAAGCAACCCAAGCAGCGCTAAAATAATTATGAATTATGGATGATGAATTATGAATGAACAATTCATAATTGATAATGAACAATTCATAATTGATAATTGACAATCCGTAATTGATAATCCAGTACTCAAAACTCATAATTCATAACTCATAATTCATAATTTATAATTCATCAATCATGTTTAAAAGATTTATTGAAAGGCCTGTTTTAGCCACTGTTATTTCTATAATTCTGGTGATATTGGGCATACTTGGTTTAACCACTTTGCCCTTGCAACAATTTCCTGATATTGCGCCACCAGCGGTTCAAGTAACGGCAAATTATCCGGGTGCAAATGCAGAGACTGTTTTGCGTTCCGTAGCACCGTCTCTAGAAGAATCCATCAACGGCGTTGAAAATATGAGCTATACGTTCGTGCAATCCAAGGTGCATCCATGCGTTGCAAGGGTTTGGCCCGTTTGCCAATCCCGCGTTGCGGCGGGTAGGCTTGGGGCATCTGGCGGGTGGCGACTCGCCGCGTGGCTCGCCTTGGAATGGCTGCGGGTGGGCTGCCGCATTGCTCGCCGGTCAGTATTTGATAGACTCCGGTCATGGTTCGTCATGTAGATGCAATCTTCAGCCACGGCGCATTCCGCCCGCTTCAACCGCTCACACTACCTGAGGGCACTCGCGTCCATCTCAGCGTAGAAGAAGGGGATGTCGAAGAAGGCACCGCACTCAGCTCCGTTAACCCCGCCTCCAAGATTCGCACGCCCAGGCTGGCACACCCAAAAGACGCGGTTGATTTCGTTCTCGAAGTGCGGGGCGATGATGACACAAGCCTATGAGGCTGAGCACTTCGATCCGCCCGCGGTCGCGCTGTGCGGGTACGTCACCATAAAGTCCGCGGTCAGTGATATCCACCATGTGCCCATGTTGATCGACCACCGCGCGCAGATGTCTCGCTGCTCCCGCCGGATCACGGTGCCGAATCGCTCATCCCCGCCGACGCCAGACAATACGAATTGGAAGCATTCGACGGCTCAAATGAGCACCGCGCCGGCCATCACCGCTGAACTGCTTTTCCTCGGCCAAACCTTTCGCGGACAGTTTCTGTTGATCGACAGCTGGCACGGCATTCTGGGCCGAAATGTGCTGAACAACCTCTCGCTTCTGCTCGATGGTCCATCCCTCAAATGTGACGGAACGGTAGACGGCCAGTTTGACGCTCCCGCTGCGGCGGGTAGGCTTGGGGCATCTGGCGGGTGGCGAATCGCGTTGCAGGGCATTTCGTGAGACGGAATCTTTTATACGTCAGTCGAGAAAGTACAAGCTCATGAAAGTCCTTGGCCCGCTTTCAATCCTCGTTTCCAGTCGCCGGTTTGCCTATCTGCGCCTCTATGATGGTCGGTGCACTATTGGGTTGCTCCCAGCTTATGGTTTCCGATTTTGGTGATGGGTCGCCCAGTGCCTGGCACCTGCCCCCCGCGATTCAAATATTCTGGTATGTCGATATGGGCGTAAAGCAGCTTGTGTTAAACATCTCGCCGTACAACGACGCTGCAATTACTGCCACACATACTTTGGTCCCCGCTGATGTCGTTTTGATTGGCCCGGACGGCAATCGCCTCCCGGCAGATCGGTTCCTTGGAGATAAACTCCAGTTGGGCCCAACTGAGTGGACCTGATGAACTCAGACGTAGGTACATATGAGCATCGATCTAGCGTTGCAGAACATTGGTGAACTTCACTGAACCAGGGTGCGCTATCAGCTTTGGATTTTGAAGGACTATGAGATGTTCAGACACGGGCGAGAAAATTGGCCCGAAATTGCGTGATATAACCATTACTGAATGTGCTTTACTGGATGTGCTCGGCCCGCCTAATCCTGGCCGCGGCGACTGCTACCAGCCAATCTTAAGTTGCGTAGGTCGGGGCTCACACCATCACTGGCTTACTTGAGTTGTTGGAACGAAACTCAAGTTGT
>CAWJTH010000029.1:0-34229 GCA_963845495.1 uncultured Chitinophagaceae bacterium | reverse complement strand
CCTTCAGGGCTTAATTCCAATCATGAAATGTACAGCGGCGGCACAGGATTATTTTTAGACGCTTTACATGCAACTGCCAATCCCGCAGGCTCGGGCAGCGTTTTTAGCGCACAAAAAGGAATGAGCTGCTTTGTACTAAGTTTTGGCGGCTGGAACATATTGGGACTTGATTCTGCATTTAATGCTTCTGTTACCAATGCATTTATGCTTGGAAGCTTGGATGGCCCCATTCCGGTGCAAACGCAATGGATAAAGCAATTGCATTTACAGCCACAAAAAACAATTGTACTAACGCACCATAACGGCTTTGCGTTTGATTGTAGCTCTTCGTACTCGTTATGGGATGATGTAAAAAATGCATTGGGCAATGATCCTTTTGCATGGTATTGGGGGCATGTGCACAGTGGCATTGTGTATGCCGATAACGTAAAAATCCCTGTTTCTACCAATCAACCCACCGCTTTTTCAACCAAAACCTTTGCACGTTGCTTAGGCCACAGCGGGTTGCCTTATGGTTATGCGTCCGCATTAACAGGAAATAGTAATGTGGCGTGGCAAGTAGCCCAAAACACAACGCCTGTACCTAAAGGCTTGTTGCCCAATGGCTATGTTATACTTACGTTGGAAACTGACCAAAAAGGTAATTTAAATAAAATAACAGAAGCATTTTATGATACCAATAACGGTACAAAACCAACGTTTACTAAAGTGATTTTTAATGTGTGATGTTTTGCAGCGATTGCCGCCATTCACGTTTATTAACTAATTAAAAACAAAACGCTTAGGAAGTATTAACCTCCTAAGCGTTTTGCTTTTAATCAATGAATAGCCTTATCAAAAAAGATATTATTGTACCGCTAAGCATTTACGCTGCTGCTGGTGGCGAAATGTTTAAAAAACTGTGGTTTTTTTTGTAAAACCGTGTTTGTCAGGCTGAGCTTGTCGAAGCCATGGCTGATAAGAACAAGAAACCTTCGACAAGCTCAAGATGACACCTAAGCAAGCCCAGACTGACAATTTTGACCATTCTTTATTAATAACGGCACTCTATTATTAAGATTCCGATTCATTCTTTTATTCTTCCACCCTAACATGGTTTACTAACTCGTTTCAACAATATATTCATCCAGCAATTTGTTGAAAGAACTGGCTTCGTCAATAAAAGGAATATGCGAAGCGTTTTTAAGAACCTGCGTTCCCGATCGCCATAAATTTGAGGCTACAGATTCTTTAAAATACCCGTGCTTTATAAAGCGATCTTTTTCACAATGGATAATCGCAAAAGGGTTTTTAAACTTTTCAATGGTTTCAAATTCATCCGTTACAAGCCCATCGGCCACAGAACTCCCATATATTTTTCTAAATTCAGGATCAACAGACCTGATGATGGATTTAATATCAATATCACTTTTTTTGCCGCTCATTACATCATCAGCTATTTGTATAATATCGGCCTCAGTTAATGTTTCAGTAAACAATAATTGCAATGAAGGGATAGGTTCAGTTGCGTTTGCAAAATCGCCCACCTCGTGCAGCGGCGGATACCCCAAACAAAATGCGCCGGAAAAAAGACTGGGGCTTTTTGTATTATTCGTGATAAGATGAGCTCCCAATGAATGGCCTACCACATAAGTTTTATTAGGAATTTTTAATTCAGAAAAACAATGGTCAATCGTTTTTACGAGACCTTTAAATGGATAAACTTTTTCAGGCTGCTTAGCTTTTGGAGATTTACCATTACCCGGCAGGTTAATAGCTACTAGTCGATATTTCTGTAAAAGTTCACTTTCAAACTGATGTTTAAATATGTCTGAATTCATATTGCTACCATGAAGCAACAAAACAGTAATGCTGGCATCGGTGTTATTATTGTCAACAATAAATACATCAGAACCATCGAAGTTTTTAATAAAATATGTTTCCATTTTAAGAAAATTTATTTGGTGTCTTTAATATTGTTTGTATCACAAATTGCTTTAAGCGACAATGCATCATAGCCTGGTATGTCGCAGTTTGAAATTTAATGCTTGACCGTACAGCAAGATAAAGCAATATCTCCATTCAGTGTTTCCGTGCCTCAGTGGCAAACAAATATGTCACTGCGGCACGGAAACACTGAAACTTTTAATACACAAACTTCAAACTGATACACAACTCATAGCCTTGTTTTTATTTGTACAACAAAAGCTACGTAAAATAAAAACCATATTCCATTTTTCATAGCTTTTCCAAAAATTTATTTCGAGCTGTTTAAACTTTTGAATGAAAAACAAGAAAAAGTCTTTATTCGCACGAAACGCTCCGTTGGGACGACTTTGTAAAGAACGGCGGCCATATTGTGTACACTTTTAAAAGCGGCTTCTCCAACCAGAATGTGAAAGTGCGGAGCATCAAACAGCCGATCATCATCGGTAAGCCCGCGACATTTATTACAACGAGTTTACCAACCACAAAATGTTTGTTTCAGGTTTTGATAATAATTAAGGGAATTAAAAACATCAAGTCATTTTTAGATAAACTAAAACCGCAACATTACATTGTTGCGGTTTAATTTAAATATTCATTAGGATAAAACAAACATTAATTATTTAACCCACGGCCTGTTTTATGCTGCAATTCGTCGATCCGTTTTGATGCGTCTGCTTTACTCAAGGTTTCGTCAAAAGCTTCGCCTGCCTCGTCAGACAATGTTTTAAGATACGAGTGTTGCGCACCCGTCATCGGCTCTTTACCGGTTGTCCATTCATCCGGATCTTTTACCGTATTGGAACCTTTTATCGGTTGGTTTTGATTAAATTGTTTTTCTTCTTTATTAAACAAATCCCCTTCTTTATTTTCCATGATTTTTAGTTTTATTTTTAAGGGTTGATAAAAAAATTAAGCCAGAATAGCTCAATTAACGCAACGATTATCAAATTTTAAACAGTGGCTTATATTGATTTTTTATTTTAGCCACTAAAGACCAATTTATTTAAATCGATAACATGAAAAGAAACGGCCATTTCATCTTGCTTTTATCAACAATATTTATTTGCCCACATAATTTTGCCCAAAATAAATCTACTGCTCAAATCAACAACGGCTCAACTTCTGGCAATCCAATTTTCCAGGGTTGGTATGCTGATCCTGAAGCAAGAATTTTTAACAACACGTATTGGGTTTATCCAACTTATTCAGCGCCTTACAACCAACAGGTTTTTATGGATGCATTTTCTTCGCCCGATTTAATCCACTGGACAAAACATCCGCATATTGTTGATACAACCGCTATAAAATGGGCAAACCGTGCTTTATGGGCACCTTCGGTGATAGAAAAAGACGGAAAATATTATTTGTTTTTTGGTGCCAACGATATGCAAAAGAATCATCCCGGCGGAATTGGCGTTGCGGTTGCCGATCATCCCGAAGGGCCGTTTAAAGATTATTTAGGCAAACCATTGATTGATACATTTTACAACGGTGCGCAACCAATAGACCAATTTGTTTTTAAAGATAAAGATGGCGAATATTATATGACTTACGGCGGTTGGGGCCACTGTAACATCGTTCATCTTAAAAAAGATTTGACAGGATTTATTCCTTTTAAAGATGGAACAACCTTTAAAGAAGTAACGCCGCAAGGTTATGTGGAAGGTTCGTTTATGTTTTACAAAGACGGCAAATATTATTTTATGTGGTCGGAAGGCGGCTGGACAGGGCCGGATTATTCGGTAGCTTACGCCATTGCCGATTCGCCGCTTGGGCCGTTTAAAAGAATCGGCAAAATATTGCAGCAAGATTCAACCGTTGCAACAGGGGCTGGGCATCATTCAATTATTTATGTGGCCAAAACAAACCAATGGTTTATTGTGTATCATCGGCGGCCATTGGGCGAAAAAGACGGCAACCATCGTGTTACCTGCATCGACGAAATGTTTTTTGACAAAAATGGCTTCATCAAACCTGTAAAAATTACGAACGAAGGCGTTCACAAATTGTTATTGGGTAACTAAATAAATTGATAAAGTAACGTGAGTTTGGGATACTATTTATTGATTATTAAATAATTATCGGTTTATAATTGACAAAATTTGAAACAACCCAATTTTGTTTGTTGATATGGCCAAGTATTGCCTAAGAACACGAGACGTTCCTACGGAACGAGCATTTATATGACGGCCAACCGTGCTGCTACCAACGAAATGTTCCTCCAGAACAAATAAAGCAGTATTTCCTTTGTTCCGTAGGAACATTTTGTTGGTAGCAAAATACATTTACATGCTTGGATAATCGTTCCGTAGGAACGTTTCGTGTCATTAAATCCTATAATAATATGATCGAATTGTTGGTCTAGTCAAGCTTTATTTCTTCGTATTGCTCAGTTTTTAAATACCACCACCACTATTTTCTGGTCTTGCATGTTTTGGTTCATACACGCCCACTTTACTGCCTCCGGGTAAAGTTAAGTAGGTAAGTATTCCCCAACGTTGGTTTTCAGGTGCACTGCAAATAACATTATGCTTGGTCATTTCTTCGATGAATAAATTTATGTCGTCACATAAAAGATAAAATTCATGGGATACGTTTTCGTTTGAAGGGTGAATTGCGATTTCGCTAGGCGGTAATCCAAAAATTAGCCAACCTCGCCCAACGTCGACATAGGGAAATTTTAAGATATTCTTAAAAAAGTCCTTATCGGCTTCCGTATCCGAACTATAAAGTATTGAATGTGCGCCTGTAATCATTTAATTTTAAGTTTATCAATAATATCATTTGTTATAAACTGTAAGTTTAAATAAAAATGGATAAAACGCTTAATATAATTCCAGCAAATACTTACACTATTTTCCAATCACCTTCTTGATTTTCCTTTCGGAACAATATTCACATGATATTGAACTTGAGATTTCATGATGATAATGGGTAGCGGCGCTAATTGTGCATTTATTTTTTCAGCCAATAAAACGGCGTTGTAAGCATTAACAATACCACCTGTTTTACAAACATCCTTCATCTTTATTTTTTCCTTTTTTTCACCGCCCGGCTTTTTAAAGCTTTGGTTGGCCATCGAATTATCTACACTTTCCTCAATTATTTGCTTGGTTTGCATGGCGGTTAACCGTGGGAAATAAGCCCGCAACAATGCCGCCAACCCGCTTACAACCGGCGCAGCCATACTGGTGCCTTGCTCAAAACCAAACGCGTTATTGGGTAAAGTGGAATAAATTTTCACCCCTGGGGCTAGCACATCCACTGCTTTTGTGCCGTAATTGGTAAAATCTGCCAGCATGCCGCAAGTAAGACTACTGTCGCCACTGGCACCAACCGTTATTACATTTGGCACTACGGTATCGTCCAGCATTTCTGGCTTTGGGTATTCTTCATCACCATCAATATCTTTATTATCGTTACCTGCTGCATGCACAATTAATACATCATGCGCAGCCGCGTATCTAAAGGCACTGTCCACCCAAGCTTTGTGCGGCGAAGTGCCTTTCCCAAAACTCATGTTTATAATTTTCGCACCGTTATCAACCGCATAAAAAATGGCCAAAGCAATATCCTTATCATGTTCATCGCCATCTGGTACGCATCTTACCGCCAAAATTTTGGCAAATGGCGCCACGCCGCAAGCACCGGTGTCAGTATATTTGGCAGCAATAATACCACTCACATGCGTGCCGTGTAAGGCACTTTCGCCCATTACATCGGCGTTACCATAATGCCTAGCAGAAAAGTCGTTTTCATCATCGCCGGTAATCAACAGCCGAAAATCTGTGGCTGTATCCTTTTTGCCATTGGCTAATTCTTTTTCTTTGCCAATCAAACTTTCAAAATCGTTAAATATCTGGCGGTTAGTTTCATCGTGATCGATGTCTAAATCATCAACCATGCGCAAAAAACTAAGCTTCGCTTTTTTCCCATTAGGCGTTGTTGGAACAAATCTGCTGAGTTCTTCAGCAGTATATTCCTGTACGTTCATCCCAGCTCGGTTAACACTATCAAACACCCGGTTGGCCCTCAAAATAATTTGAAACAATTGAATGTTTGGAATTTCTTTTTCTTTCGTATCCAATTCTTTTTTTGCGGCCAGCCAGTTATCGTAATCTAGCAATGTTTGTTTATCAGCTGTTGAAGGATCAAAACTTTTAGTGCCAAACCTTTTTTTCCACAAATGATAAATACGCACCGATTCTTGCGAATCGTGGTTTACATTTTTGCCGTTGGCGTTGCCCAAAAAATTCCAACCATGCATATCATCCACATATCCGTTGTGGTCATCGTCTCTTCCATTGCCTTGCAATTCGTTTTTATTGATCCACAAAGCATTTTTTAAAGCGAAATGATTGGTGTCGACACCGCCATCTAACACTGCCACAATTATTGGTTTAGGCGTTTTCCCTTTTAATAAATCCATGGCTTTTTGTAAGCTGATACCATGATAACCATCATGTTCAGCATCTAATAAATGCCAATTTTTTATAATTTCTTTTTGAGAAAAAGCATGGTTTACAAGCAAAAGCACCAATATGCTGCAACCAAGTTTGCGTATAGCCTGTAAATAATTTTTGGCAATGAAAACCGTCGTGTTTTTTGCCAATTTTGTTACAATCACTTTAAAAGCCTTTTTTAATGGGTATAAAACAACCAAACAACAAAATTAAACCTGCGTTTATTGCGTTGTTGGTATGGTGGTGTTAAAAATAGGGAAATCCAAGAGGCAAGGCACAAGAAGTCAAGAAAACAAGGAAAAAATAAGACTAGGTATTGAGCCTTGAATGAATTCTTGCTTTTGTTTTCTTGCGCCTTGTTTTCTTGGGCCTTGTTTTCTTCTGCATCGCAGCCATTATCTTTGCGCCCTTATGAGCATGAAAAATATCCGGAATTTTTGTATTATCGCACATATCGATCACGGTAAAAGTACTTTGGCAGACAGGTTGTTGCAAACTACCAACACCATTAGCGAACGCCAAATGATGGACCAAGTGTTGGATGATATGGATTTGGAACGGGAAAAAGGCATCACTATTAAAAGCCACGCCATACAAATTGATTATCCTTTTAAGGGTGAAAATTATATATTGAACCTGATAGACACGCCCGGCCACGTTGATTTTAGTTACGAGGTAAGTCGTGCATTGGCCGCCTGCGAAGGAGCTTTGCTGTTGGTAGACGCTTCGCAAGGCATTCAGGCACAAACCATTAGCAACCTTTATTTAGCTATTGATAATGACTTGGAAATCATTCCCGTTATCAATAAAATTGATATGGACGGTGCCATGATTGAAGAAGTGCAAGATCAAATTATTGATTTGGTGGGCTGCAAAAGAGAAGATATTTTATTGGCCAGTGGAAAAAGCGGCATCGGCATCGAAGCCATTTTGGAAGCAATTATTGAAAAGATTCCCGCACCAAAAGGCGACCCGGAAGCACCATTGCAAGCATTGATTTTTGATAGCGTTTTCAATAGTTTTCGAGGGATTATCGTTTATTTCCGTATTATGAACGGTACGTTGCGCAAAAACGACATGATAAAATTTGCCGCGGTTGGCACCCAATACCAAGCAACGGAAATTGGCGTGTTAAAAATGGGGCTTGAGCCAAAAAATGTATTGTCTTGCGGCGATGTGGGCTACATTATTACCGGCATAAAAACGGCGAAGGACGTAAAAGTGGGCGATACCATTACATTGGCCGCCCGTCCGGCAGAAATGATTAATGGTTTTGAGGAAGTAAAACCGATGGTATTTGCCGGCATTTTTCCGGTAGAAACCGATGATTTTGAAGACTTGCGTGATTGCATGGAAAAATTGCAATTGAATGATGCTTCGTTGACTTACGAATTGGAAACTTCCGAAGCGTTGGGCTTTGGTTTCCGTTGCGGCTTCTTGGGCATGTTGCACATGGAAATTATTCAGGAACGTTTGGAACGTGAATTTAACCAAACAGTAATTACCACTGTTCCTAACGTAAGTTTTGTGGCTACCACACAAAAAGGTGAAACCATTGTTGTAAACAATCCTTCTGAAATGCCTGAGCCGACACGCATCAAAGAAATTGTTGAACCGTTTATTCGTGCCCAAATTATTACGAAACCAGATTATATCGGCAACATTATGACGCTTTGCATCGGCAAACGCGGCAACCTTATCAACCAAGGTTATTTAACGCCAACCCGTGTGGAACTGATTTTTGAAATGCCCTTGACCGAAATTGTGTTTGACTTTTACGACAAATTAAAAAGCCAAACACGTGGTTACGCTTCGTTCGATTATCATCCTGCGGATATGCGCCCTGCGGATATTGTAAAGATGGATATTTTATTGAACGGCGATAAAGTGGATGCGTTAAGTGCCTTGATCCACCGCAGCCGTGCCGTTGATTTTGGTCGTAAACTCTGCGAAAAATTGAAAGAATTGTTGCCCAAACAACAGTTTGTGATTGCCATTCAAGCTGCCATCGGCGCAAAAATTATTAGCAGGGAAACCATTAGCGCCATGCGCAAAGATGTGACCGCTAAATGTTATGGCGGCGATATTTCACGTAAAAGAAAACTGTTGGAAAAGCAAAAAGAAGGTAAAAAACGCATGCGCCAAATAGGCAATGTTGAAGTACCGCAAGAAGCGTTTTTGGCGGTGTTGAAATTAGATTAATTAGCGATGTGTCTGACGCCCTGTATTTTGAGCGTCAGACACGTTCAAAATACAATAATCAATAATCAATATTCAACACTCAATATTCAACACTCAATATTCAACACTCAATATTCAACGTTTAGACAGTTGGCTTTTATTGATTATTGAGTGTTGAATATTGATTATTTTTTTCTTTTCCGAAGCCTGTTGTTATCTTTCTCCAAAAAATGGAATGAAAAATAACAACAGGCTTTTGTATGTGCTGGCTTTTATCAAATTCATTCTTCCTTTTTTTCTACAAAATGGCATTTATGAGCCGCATCGTGACGAGTTTTTATATTTGGCCGAGGGCCGCCACATGGCTTGGGGATTTATGGAAGTGCCCCCGCTGTTGTCGGTTTTTGCATGGTTGACCAATTTGTTGGGTGGCGGTATGTTTTGGATGAAATGCTGGACTAGCTTATTTGGCTCCTTTACTTTTTTGTTGATCGGGAAAATTATCTTGTCGCTAGGCGGCAGGCAGTTTGCCTTACTGCTTGCTTTTTTAAGTATGGTGGTAAGTACTTATTTAAGGGTGCATTTTCTTTTTCAACCCAATTTTTTGGAAATTTTCTTTTGGACAGCCATCGCGTATGGCACCGTGCGTTTTGTGCAAACCCAGCAAAATAAATGGTTGTATTTTATTGGTATTTGCATAGGCTTAGGCATGCTTAGCAAATATTCCGTAGCATTTTATGTGGCTAGTATTTTAATTGGATTACTGCTAACCAAACAACGGAAGCTATTTGCCAATAAGCATTTGTATTACGCTTTTGCGGTGGCGTTTATTATTTTTCTGCCCAACCTTTTGTGGCAATACAATAAACATTTTCCAGTAGTTTTCCACATGAAGGAATTGCGGCAAACACAATTGCAATATATTACACCTTCCAGTTTTTTAATTGATCAGCTATTGATGAACGTGCCGGTTGCTATTATTTGGCTGACCGGATTGTGCTTTGTATTTTTTTCAGCCTATGCCAAACCATATCGGTTTTTAGGTTGGGCTTATATTAGTGTGATAATAATATTATTGCTCGGCCATGGTAAAAATTATTATGCTTTAGGCGCTTATCCTATTTTGTTTGCATTTGGCGCTTATTGGCTGGAACAGTTAACAGCACTGCGTTTTAAAGTTTTAAGATATGTGTTGGTGTTAATCCCTTTAATCATGGCTTATAAATTTGTTCCCATTGCGCTGCCGTTGTTTGAACCGGCTAAATTGGCTGCATTTTATGAAAAGAATAAAGTGGAAAAACTTGGTGCTCTAAAATGGGAAGACGGTAAGAGCCATCCTTTGCCACAAGACTTTGCCGATATGCTTGGCTGGAAAGAAATGACGCAAAAAGTAGAAAAAGCATATCAAACATTAGACAGCAGCGAGAAAAAAAATGCCATTATTTTTTGTGATAATTACGGGCAAGCCGGTGCGGTAAACTTCTACGGAAAAAAAATTAACCTGCCGGAAGCGTTTAGCGACAATGCCAGTTTTTTTTATTGGCTGCCCGATCATTTGCAATTCAGCAACCTTGTTTTAGTAACCGACGATGAAAATGAAATGCAGCATCCATTCATAAAAAATTTTACATCCGCCGTTTTGTTCGACAGTATCACGAATGTTTACGCAAGAGAAAGAGGTAGTTTAATTATCGTTTTAAAAGGAGCGAACCAACAATTTACCGATATGTTCAACCAAAAAATGAAAGAGGATCACGATAAGCTAAAAGATGGTGGAAAGTAGGGTGCTAAATTGTTATAAATCTGTTCAAGACGTTATGGGTTAAGTTTTTTAAACTTTGCGTCTTTGCCGCTTCGCGGTTAAAATTTAACCGCGAAGCGGCAAAAGACGCAAAGGATATTGGCATAAACACTAAAAAAATGTATTACAGTCGCAACGTTATTATTGTTCCACAAACCTGTTTCACATTATATTTTCAATATTAAATCCAAACTTCAAATTTCCCCCAGAATTGGCTTTTAGTTTTACGTCGATAAAAGATATTGTTAATTGAATGTTTTCTAATAAACCATAAAAGCATCAAATTTGAAAATATCCTTAGCGTTTTTATTTTTAATAATGGGGTTGTTTTCTTTTTCTCAAAACAACACATTGGATTATTTTCAACAGCAGGCTATTACAAACAGCCCGTTGTTGAAGGATTATCAAAATCAGATGCGCTCTAATTATTACGACAGTTTGTTGATACGTGCGGCTAACCGACCACAGGTCGGTTTTACAAGTACCAATACTTACGCCCCGGTAATAGCGGGCTTTGGTTACGATGGTGCCATTAGCAACGGCCAAAACATTAACGCATTGCTAGGTGTAAACAAATTGCTGTTGAGCAAAGGCAACTTAGATGCACAAACCAAGGTTTTTCAATTGCAGGCATTATCAACCGGCAACCTCTCAAAAATAACCGAACAAGATTTAAAGCGTACCGTTGCTGCGCAATATATTACCGTTTATGGTGAGATGATGCAAGCAAATTTCAACCAAGAAATATACAACTTGCTGCAAAGAGAGGATGCCATCCTAAAAAAAATGACGCAGGCAAACGTGTACAAACAAAGGGATTATCTGCTGTTTTTAGTGACGCTTCAACAACAACAACTAACGCTTCGTCAGGCCGATATACAGTATCGATACGATTTTGGAACATTGAATTATTTGGCAGGTATTTACGACACTACAACGGTTGCCTTACAAGATCCAACCATAAAAACCTCACGCATTCCGGATATGGCTGGTTCTATTTTTTTTGAAAAATACCGATTGGATAGTTTGACGCTTGCCAATAATAAACTGGTACTTGATTACACCTACAAGCCGAAAGTAAACCTGTTGGCAGACGGAGGATATTTGTCAAGTCTTTATTATCAGCCTTATAAAAACTTTGGCGTAAGCTTTGGTGTTGGTCTTACTTTTCCCATTTATGATGGCCATCAAAAGCGTTTGCAATACAGTAAAATCAACTTGAGTGAAGATACCCGAATCCAAAACAAAGCATTCTTCACCAGCCAATATTATCAACAAACAGCGCAGCTAAACAAACAATTAGTTGCAATTGATGGGCAAATAGCACAGATAAACGACCAGATAAAATATTCGAAAAGTTTGATAGAGGTAGATGAAAAACTATTGCAAACAGGTGAACTGACGATACCGGAATTTGTACTCTCGCTAAACAGTTATCTCGCTGCGAAAAACCTGTTGACGCAAAACACGGTAACAAGGCTACAAACATTGGTTCAATTGGAATATTGGAATAGATGAATAATGATAAAATAGATAATTGAAAAAACTGAAAACAATTTTTGATGATCTAAAGTTTTGTCAGCCTGAGCTTGTCGAAGGCACTCGTCGCAATCTAATTGTTTGTCATCTTGAGCTTGTCGAAGGGTTCTTGTTCGCACCTGCTATGGCTTCGACAAGCTCAGCCTGACAACACAGTCAAACAAAACTGACATAAACATCTTCATGTTAAGGTGAACAAAATAGAATTATAAAACATCTATGTACAACCTCAAATCATATCCAACTTTTCTTTTAATCATTGCCTTTCTAGCCTTTTCGTGCAAAGCAAAACCGGCTGCTGAAGAAGATGCGCCGACAGATGCTGCGGTTACGCCCGTAACGCTTACAAGCATTGAAAGCGGACCGATGAAGGATTATATTGAATTAAATGCAACTTCTACCTTCTTGCTAAAAAGTTATGTGAAGGCCAATGCTATCGGTTATTTGCAATCGGCAGTTTTGCAAGTAGGTAAATTGGTACATAAGGGCGATTTGTTGTTTACCCTTAAAACCAAGGAATCGCAAAGTATCGGCAATACAATTGACGTGTTGGATTCTACTTTCAAATTTTCCGGCGTTACACAAATCAGGGCAAATATCACCGGCTATATCACCCAGCTCGATCATCAATCCGGCGATTATGTGCAGGATGGGGAGCAATTGGCCGTTATTAGTGAAACCAACAGTTTTGCTTTTTTGATGAATGTGCCCTACGAACAGAAACCCTATTTGGCTGGGCAAAAACAAGTTAATCTTTATTTGCCAGACGGTACCAATTTAACGGGCAACATTGCCGCAACCATGCCGACAGTGGATTCAGTTTCGCAAACACAGGGCATCGTAATAAAAGTAAATGGCAGTAAAATGATCCCCGAAAACTTGGTGGCAAAGGTTCGGTTGGAAAAAGCGTTTAAAAACGCAGCAATATCATTGCCTCGGGAGGCTGTCTTATCTAACGAAACACAAACCGATTTTTGGGTAATGAAGATGATGGATAGTGTTACCGCAGTGAAAGTGCCTGTAAAAAAGGGCATTGAGACAACCGACAGGATCGAAATTTTGTCGCCGCCGTTTTCGCTATCAGATAAAATTGTGTTGACGGGTAATTATGGCTTAGGGGATACGGCCAAAGTGTCAACAGTGGGCGCAGGAAAAGAATAGGAAGATTTATTTATTATGGTCTATTAAACTTTCAAACCTTATGTGGTAACTAACGCTAAGGAGCGGAAAGATTTTATAGCTTGTATGATGGTCAACTCTCGGTAGCAGGGAGGTTTCATAGCTTGTATGATGGTCAATTCTCGGTAGCGGGGAGGTTTCATAGTTTTATGATGGTCAACTCTCGGTAGCGGGGAGGTTTCATAGCTTGTATGATGGTCAACTCTCGGTAGCGGGGAGGTTTCATAGCTTGTATGATGGCCAACTCTTGGTAGCGGGGAGGTTTCATAGCTTGTATGATGGCCAATTCTCGGTAGCGGGGAGATTTAGCCCATCAGATTACCTACGAAACTGGTATCATGCCCTCCTACTTAGAAAATAAATAATCATTTATTGAACAAAAACATTTTAAAGAACAATATTTGAAAAACTTCTTCATCTCCAATAAAAACCCGCTTACAGTAGTGCTGGTGATAATATTGCTGGGCGGCGGCTTTGCTTACAGCAGTTTACAAACATCATTGTTTCCCGAAATTACCTTCCCAAAAATCAAAATTATTGCCGATGCAGGCTTGCAGCCTGTTGACAAAATGATGGTGACCGTTACCAAGCCTTTGGAAGATGCCATCAAACAAGTACCTGATCTACAAAACATCAGAAGTACCACTAGCCGTGGGAGTTGCGAGATTTCGGCTTTTATGGATTGGAAGGCCAACATCGATCTAAGCCAGCAGCAGATCGAAGCGAAGATCAACGAGATTTCTAACACGCTTCCCGCAGGGGTAAACATTACTGTGGCCAAAATGAATCCATCTATTTTGCCAGTAATGGGCTATACGCTGGAAAGCCATACCAAGTCGCCCATTGAGATGAAGCAATTGGCGCTATACACTATCAAACCTTTTTTATCGCAAGTGGCCGGTGTATCGGAAGTGCGGATAATTGGCGGCAAAACAAAGGAATATTGGTTACAACTGGACATGCAAAAAATGAGCACCCTTTCCATTACGCCAGACATGGTAAACACGGCCATGGGGCAAACCAATTTCATCAAATCGAATGGGTACCTAACCGATTATCATTTTTTATACTTGTCGGTTACCGATGCAACCGTCCGCTCCAAAAACGATTTGCAGAATATCGTAATAAGCAATAACGGCAAAAGGGTTATCCATTTAAGCGATATCGCCAAAGTTGAAATAAAAGAAGGTATTGAATATACCAAAATCAACGCCAACGGGAAAGATGGATTGTTGATCGCCATCATTAAACAACCCAATGCCAACCTGGTAGATCTTTCGGCGCAAATGGAAGCCAAGATAACTGAGCTGAAAAAGATTTTGCCGAAAGGCGTTACCATGCAGCCTTATTATATCCAGGCCGATTTTGTGAACGAATCAGTTAAAAGCGTAACTGATAGTTTGTGGATAGGATTAGGGCTGGCCATTGTCGTAGCCATCATTTTTTTACGGTCGCTTAAAGCCAGTGTAACCATCCTTATCACCATCCCTGTTACCCTTTGCCTTACGCTGATTGTTGTGTACGCCATCGGATATACTTTTAACATTATGACACTCGGCGCCATTGCAGCGGCCATCGGTTTAATTATTGACGATGCCATTGTGGTGGTGGAACAAATACATCGAACACACGAAGAATATCCCAACGAACCAACGAAGGAACTTCTACAAAAAGCCATCCATTATTTGTTCCCGGCCATGTTGGGATCGTCCATTAGCACGGTGGTTATTTTTATTCCGTTTGTGTTAATGAGTGGTGTTGCCGGTGCCTATTTCAAGGTGATGACCAACACGATGATCATTACATTGGTGTGTTCGTTCTTTGTTACATGGCTTTGTTTGCCCGTTATTTATTTGCTGCTCACAAAAAAGTATAATCCCAATAAACCGCACAAACCGGTAAAACCGCACCCTGTAAAAAACCAGCGTTGGGTGTCTTTTTTTATCAGGAAACCTTGGCTCAGTTTCATCATCATTGCGGGGTTAATTGTTGCCATTGTGCTGGTTGTACCACAATTGCAAACAGGTTTTTTGCCTGATATGGACGAAGGCAGTATCGTACTCGATTACAGTTCGCCACCGGGTACATCGCTGGAGGAAACCGACCGGATGCTACGCGAAGCCGAGAAATTAATTGCTACGGTGCCAGAAGTGCAGGCTTATTCGCGGCGCACGGGTACACAAATGGGATTTTTTATTACCGAACCAAATAGGGGAGATTATCTGATCCAATTAAAAAAAGACAGGAAACTGACCACCGAAGAAGTTATTACGGAGATCCGTAAAAAGATAGAAGCTACGCAACCGGCACTGCGAATTGATTTTGGTCAAGTAATCAACGATATGCTAGGCGATTTGATGACTTCGGTGCAGCCGATCGAAATAAAAATATTTGGCGACAATACCGAAAAGCTGCACGAATTATCCACCCAAGTTGCCGACGTGGTAACAAATATTAAAGGAACTGCCGATGTTTTTGATGGCATTACCATAGCTGGACCTTCGATCAGCATCCAACCCGATTATGCACGGATGGCGCAATACGGCATAACACCGGCCAGTTTCCAGTTTCAATTGCAAACTGCGGAAGAAGGCAATGTAGTAAGCAATATGTTTGAAAAGCAACAATTGTCGGCCATTAGGATGGTCTATCCCAATAACATCAAACGGAATTTGGACGATATCAAAAACCTACAATTGTTTATGCCCAATGGTAAACTGGTGCCCATTACAAATATGGCAACCGTTAGGGTAAACAAAGGAGATGCAGAAATAGAACGCGAAAACCTACAATCGATGGGCGTAGTAACGGCAAGGCTCGAAAACCTTGACCTTGGCACGGCCATCAAGCAGATAAAAACACAGGTTTCATCGAAAGTAGTGCTGCCTGTTGGTTACCACATTGAATATGGCGGCGCTTATGCCGAGCAGCAACAATCGTTTAAGGAATTGTTGATGATACTGATTACGTCTAGTTTATTGGTATTTGGGGTAATCCTCTTCTTGTTCAAACAATTTAGGATTGCGTTTCTTATTTTGGTTGTTTCGGTACTGGGTATTTCTGGCAGTTATTTGGCCTTGTACATAACAGGAACCCCTTTAAATGTAGGCAGCTACACGGGTTTGATCATGATTGTGGGTATCATTGGTGAAAATGCCATTTTTACTTTTTTGCAATTCAAAGAAACATTGCACGATAAAAGTGTTGATGAATCGATCATTTATTCTATTTCAACCCGCCTACGACCGAAACTGATGACCGCTTTGGGAGCAATCATTGCATTGATGCCGCTGGCGCTGGGTATTGGAGCAGGTGCGCAGTTGCACCAACCATTGGCTATTGCAGTTATAGGCGGTTTTGTGGTAGCGTTGCCGCTGTTGCTAATTGTGTTACCAAGTATGATTAGATTGTTGTATAAAAATGAAAAGAAAACAATGGATAATACCCGCTCTACGAAGTCTCCGACTTCGTAGGCCTATGTTATTGCGGATCTCCGATCCCTCCTTAATGGATCGGAGATCCGCAATAACATAATACTCCAAAGTCGGAGACTTTGGAGAGCGGCATCAATCAAGCCCTGAAAGGGCGACATCTATTAGCGTAGGGCAACGCCCTATGACACATTACAAAAGAAACTCAATTAAAACCTCAAAAATAAAAATGAAAAAGACAATCATCGGCATTTCCATCGCAACTGCCTTTTGCTTGAACGCAACAGCGCAGAGTGCTTACCACGGTTATGGCATCATCAAAACCTTCCACATTGCTAGCGCTGGCGGTTGGGATTATTTAGCTGCCGATCCCGGTTCTAACAAATTGTATGTGTCGCACGGAACGCAAGTAAATATCTTGGATAAAACTTCGGGTGATTCCTTGGGTGTTATTGAAAATACAACCGGCGTACACGGCATAGCTTTCAACGATGCGTTGGGCAAAGGCTATACCAGTAATGGAAGACTAAATAATGTGACGGTGTTCGATTTGAAAACTTTTAAACCGCTATCACAAATTGTAACCGGCGAAAATCCCGATGCCATCATGTACGACCCGTTTTCAAAAACCATCATTACTTGCAATGGACGTGGCAAAAGCTTGTCGATTATTGACGCAGCAACCGAAAAAGTGGTGGCGACCGTGCCTTTGGGCGGAAAGCCTGAGACGGCCGTGAGCGATGGCGCTGGCAAATTGTTTGTGAACCTAGAAGACAAAAACGAGATTGTAGCAGTCGACATGAAAAAGTTTATTGTTTTAAACCATTGGTCACTTGCGCCTGGCGACGGACCAACCGGCTTGGTGATCGACACCAAAACAAAACGTTTGTTTGCTGGTTGCGATAAATTATTGATAGTATTGGATGCTGAAACAGGCAAAGTGGTTGATAAACTGCCCATTGGTGATGGTTGTGATGGCGTAGGTTTCGACGCGGAACGGAAATTAATTTTTGCTTCCAACGGAGAAGGAACAATGACCGTTATCAAGGAAAATTCGAATTCAGATTTTAAAGTGTTGGAAAATGTAACAACCAAGAAAAGCGCAAGAACTATTGCAGTAGACGGAAAAACCCATTTAGTTTATTTGCCTGCGGCAGATTTTGAACCATTGCCAGCTAATGCCCCAGAAAAAACAAGGCCGAAAATGATAGCTGGAACATTTCAGATTTTAGTGTTGGATATGAAATAATTTCTCTCGCAGAAAACGGTGAAAACGCAGAACATCACTTCCGCGTTTTCACCGTTTTCTGCGAGCCATTTTAACCGATGGACAAAGTCCATTGGTTTTATAACTTTAAACTACGAAATCATGTGGTGGATATATGCTTTATTGTCGGCTTTGTTTGCTTCGCTTACGGCCATTTTTGCCAAAATCGGTATCAAGGATGTAAATTCGGATTTAGCAACAGCTATCCGAACCATCATTATTGTAATAGTTGCTTGGGGCATTGTTTTCGCCAAAGGCGAACAAAAAGGCATTCCGGTATTGAGCAAACACAACCTGATGTTCCTATGTATTTCTGGCGTGGCAACCGGCTTGTCGTGGATATTTTATTTCAAAGCATTGCAAATAGGTAAAGTTTCGCAAGTAGCGCCGGTTGATAAATTAAGTGTTGCGCTGACCATTTTATTGTCTTTTGTTTTTTTGAAAGAAGTCATCACCATAAAAATGGCAATTGGTGCTTTGTTGATAATTTCGGGCACATTGGTGTTGATCCTTTAAGAAGTTTAGAAGTTAGAAGTTAGAAGTTAGAAGTTAGAAGTTTAGAAGTTAGAAGTTAGAAGTTAGAAGTTAGAAGTTTAGAAGTTTAGAAGTTAGAATTTAGAAGATAGAATTTAGAGTTAAGAGTTAAGAGTTAAGAGTTAAGAGTTAAGAGTTGAGAGATAGGAGATAATGTAAACTAGGAATCAATTTTTAATGCTTAACTTCTATCTTACTCCTATCTTCTAAATTCTAACTTCTAAACTTCTATCTTCTAAACTTCTAAACTTCTATCTTCTAAACTTCTAAACTTCTAACTTCTAAACTTCTATCTTCTAAACTTCCAAACTTCTAAACTTCTAACTTCTTAACTTCTTTTTCTTCTTCGGTTCAAACAACCACTTGTTTACTTCGTAAGATAAGAAAGTTGATCCCACGCCGACAACTGCGCCGGCAATCACATCTGTAGGATAATGTGCACCAAGGTGCAAACGGGAGTAGCCCACTTCACCCGCCCATAAAAAAGACGGCACAATAATATACCATTTTGGGTAAGCAATGCTAATTGAAGTAGCCAGCCCAAAAGCAAGACTAGCATGGCCAGAAGGAAATGAATAGCCGTTGGCATCTTGCAGGTTTTGGATATCAGGGTACTTAACGGCTGGCCTATCCCGCTTAATAATGCGTTTGGAAATTTCAGAAATAATCCCAGCTATAACTACGGTTTCACCAACATACAATGCTTTGTGTTTGGCAATACTATCGTGCCGTAAATAACCAATTCCGTACATTATTGCCGGAACACCAACTACAACAGGCAATGTGCTATTGCTAATGGTTTTGTAGGTACCGTCAAGCGAAGTATTGCGGTTTACATTGATACTACGAAGCGTGTTAATATCCCAATTTTGGGAAAAAGACAATTGGCTGCTAATTGAAATTAGCACAAGAAGGAATGTTTTCTTTAGCATTATGCGAAAATTAGAAATGTCGAACCTAGTTAAGGCTATGGTTTTCGCAAACATAAGGGCTGATTCTGAAGCAATTCTGTAGCATACAATTATCGTTATCGAAATCTACATATTTTATTATTGATAACGTGAGTTCTGGGTCTCTTGCCGTTGTAACCTAGTGAAATATTTTTTGCCGTTAAGCTCGACCAGAGCAATAACTTGATTATATCTTGGGTTTAATGACACAAAACGTTCCTACGGAACGAGGGCAAAGCATCTAAATATAATTTTACTACCAACGAAATGTTTCTACGGAACAAGGGAACACTGCTTTTGTTCCGTAGGAACATTTCGTTGGTAATGGCTTAGGTCGGTGGTCGTCATAGTAAATGATCGTTCCGTAGGAACGTCTCGTGCTACGAACAAATTTTAAACGACAAGTATCCGATTATCAGCAAATACTACGTTATTGATAGCTAAACTGGACGCAGAAGCAATGTTCTTCATTTATAAAAGTATACATCAACTTAAACCCTTCTACATCGCAAATTTGTTTTACAATCGAAAGTCCAAGGCCGTTGCCATCTTGTTTTGTTTCCGAATGCCGGTAAAAGCGTTGGAAAAGCATGTTACTATCCAGTTTAGGAATAGAGGAGGTATTTGATATGGTCAATTGATTAGCAGATACTTGTATGCCAATATTGCCATTGGGATAGTTGTATCGGATTGCATTGTTTAGCAAATTGCCTATCAAAATGTCGAGTATTGTTTTGTTGCATAAAACCGTTTCAGGCTGTGATTGCAGGTTGATGATTAGCTGTTTTTGCAATATCGATTCTTCGAATTGATGCAATTTTTCTTGTATTAACATATCCAATTGAACTGTTTTCTTTTTCTGGAATTGGTTGTTCTCAATTTTGGTTAGCAGCAAAAGCGATTTGTTCAGCTTGGTCAATTTAGTTACTGAGCCATAAATATCTTGTAAGTGTTTGGTTTGTTGCTGGTCAAAATCTTCGTTTTGGATCAATAAATCCAACTTAGAATAAATAATGGCCAACGGGGTTTGCATTTCATGTGAAGCGTTTTCGGTAAACCGTTTCAAAGCCATATAATCGTTTTGGATACGGTCCGTCATGATGGTTACGGAATCGTTTAACTCTTTAAATTCATTGATATCCGTTTTACCTAATTTAAGTTTATCACCGTCGTTAAATTGAAATTGCTTCAATGCGTGCAACGTTATATTAAATGGGTTCCAAAGCTTACTAAGCAAAAAACGGTTGGTAAGAAACAGCGTAATAAGTAATAATAACAATACGCACAGCGTAATAAGAAATATCAATTTCAACAAATCTTCCGTTTCAATCTGCGATTTGCTGACTGCTGCACGGTACCATTGGCCGTTTACATTTACCGGAAAAACAAGCTGCCGCCTAGAATCATAATCGTTTTCATTGTTATTATCATGCTTGTCTAAATAAGTATAGCTGCTGAATTTTCTTGGTACGTTATTGGGCGACAAAGAAAATTCAACCCATTGGTCTTTTTCTTTTGACGACTCTGGCAATGTATTATTGTTTGTGATATAATGATTTATTTCCTGCTCCTCTACCTTTAAATCCTTATCTAATTGATGGATCAGTACATAACGGATCATAAAATAATAACATACGCCACTTACCAACAACACAATAATGGTAGCTAAAAGTGTGGTTCGGTTATATCTTGAGATCAATTTCATTGGTCGGTAAATTTATAGCCCATTCCATAAACGGATTTTATATAATCTAGTCCACCAACCTCCATTAATTTTTTGCGAAGGTTTTTAATATGCGTATAAATAAAATCGTAGTTGTCGGCCATATCCATCTCATCACCCCAAAGGTGTTCGGCAATGGCATTTTTAGAAATCACCCTTCCTTTATTTGTTACCATAAACAATAACAATTCGTATTCCTTTTTGGTAAGATCAAGCAATTGGCCGCTGGCGATAATCGTTTTGGCCCGGGTATCGATATTGATTTCGTTAAATACCAAAAACCTATTTCCCGCAAAATTTTTACGTCGGATGATGGCTGCAATCCTTGCGCTTAATTCAGACAAATGAAAAGGTTTGGGCAGGTAATCATCTGCCCCAAGTTCAAGCCCTTTTATGCGATCTTCCAAAGAATTTTTTGCCGAAATGATTAGTACGCCATCTGTTTTTTGCTCATCTTTCAAGGTTTGTAAAATATCCAATCCGCTACCACCAGGCAATGTGATATCCAGCAAAATGCAATCATAATCGTATAGTGCTATTTTTTCCATAGCGCTATTGTAATCCGAGGCAGTCTCGCAAACATAATTTTCGCCTTTCAGGTAAGCTGTTATACTTTCTGACAATGCGGTTTCGTCTTCTATTAATAAAACTTTCAAACTATTGTTTTTTATTTGTTTTGTTATTGCTATGCAATTAATTTTTTTTTCGGTCTAAATAAGTCTTTAGAAATAAATTCCCTGTTGTTTTTACAAACACAAACATAAGTGTGAATTCTGAAGAAAATTTGAGGGAAAGGATCGATAAAAATAGATAGACTTTCTAAGTAAATGTTTCAGGTTGATACTGCCACTGTTATATAATGAAATTATTTAAGTCCCTTTATTAGTATTTTTTAAATCCACTTACTAATTAGTTCGTGAAACAATATAATTTATTCAAATAATATTGAATTAGTACTACAATTATTTTTTTCGTTTTTGATTTTAATAATAAGCGTAGTAAATTGGCGCTAGCTATGGCTTAATAATTCATTCGAATCTTTTTTATAATAGCGAAACTAAAACCGATATTAAGCAAAAAAGAGTAAATTATTTTGCTTGTATGTTAAGTATTTAGGTAATCATTTTTAAAATAATTACTATTAATTTTTGGTGAATGCGTCTTAATAACACATTCAATTAAAAAGCAATAGAATGATTATTATTTATTTTAAAAATAGTGCTTAATATCTTTTAAATTATTTTCGTTTATTTATGATGAAGTTGAAATCAATAACCAAATCATTATTAAATATTTTTTCTACTCTAATGATTTTCAATAGATTATTACTAATAAATTTAAAATATCTTAAGAAAATTAATGGTTTTTTAAAAATTGGTTCGATCTTTGCCAAATGGTAGTGTTATTAATCTAATATCAAAAAAATCTAAATACTATTTAAGCTATTTAAGTTATTATAAATTTATTTTATAAAAAAATATAATAAATTTATTGTTACTTCTTTTGTTGACTTAATTATTTAAATTAAAAAAAGTAATTGGGGCCAATTTAAAAATAGCCTTACCCGCTAGTGCACATCATTATCATTTTTTGGATTAAAAGTAACACGGAAAACATTTCACTAAGATTCAATGCCATAAATGGATTATAACATTGTGTAACATCACTAAATGATTGTAATTGTTATAATTATATATTCATGTTTGACATAATATCAAGTGTGGAATCAAACCATTATGCACATACTCGAAATTAAAGAAATCCAATTCCATTTATATCTAGAAAAACTAATGAAAAAAAGAGCTCCATTTATTGTAACACTAGCAATTGTAGCCGGTATCAACGTAAATGCACAAACCAATATTGGCGGAATTACTGCACCACCGGCAGGCGTAAACCTTGAGGTAAGTAAGTCCGGTACAACCAAGTTAGATTCATTACCTACAGGCGTTTCTTCTGATAAAATCCTTACCGTAGATACTGGAGGTAATGTGCGTAAAATTCCCATTTCATTATTGGGAAGTACAACTAATTTAGCAGTAAACGCCGATGATGTTTTTGCAGGTATAGCAACACCTTTAAGGAAAGATGATGTATTGTATAATATCATCGATCCAAAAACGGGAGGCATGGTTACCTACAAAAAAGTTACCTTAAACGCTAATGGTCAAGCCATTGCAAATTCAAATGTAGACAGTGTGTTGGTTAGGAAAATGGGTAGTGAGTATTTTATGCTTACCAAGGACAGGCTTACCGCAAAAGATTTTGGCGCAAAAGGTGATGGAACCACTGATGATTATGTTTCCTTGCAAAAGGCCATCAATACAGTTTGTGCTTGGGGTAGGACTTTGTATATACCTGCGGGGCAATATTTGTTTTCTCATACGCTAAACATTCCTAATGTTACTTATGTGCCAAACACAATAAACCCAACTTACAACTACTGGTTTACGCCAAAAATTGTTGGTGATGGGGAGAATTCAACCGAGTTGAAACACATAGGTACTAATGATACAACATGTATACAAGCCTTGCAAGGTGATGGCAACGCAGGAGCACAAGGTGGGCTATATGACCTTATGATAACCGGCGATGCCAATAGCACGACAGCACTGTATATTAATGGGCGAGGAGGTTTTCAAACATATCATTGCAAATTTGTAAACCATAAAACGGCCATTTTTTTGCACAACAGCTATGCTGGTGATTTTACCGAATTTGTAGTACAGCATGATGCGTTTTTTACCGGCTGTAAAACGGTGATTTCTTACTTTGTTTCTGGCGGTGGTGATGCATCATTCCATGGAAGTGGCATTGATGGTGGGACAGCCGTAGTAACAGATAACTATCCGATAAAAATATATGGGGGTAATGTGTACAATGCACCGTTAACACTTACGTTCTTTCTATCAAACTCGAGCAAGCCAATTACAGTTATTAACAATTACGGTGCGGCGGTTTCTAATTTTTATGGTCATTTATCTTTTGAAAACACAAACCCTTCTACAGACCCGTCAACATATAATATTATTCAAGATGGCAATTTCCTTGTTACTTATGTTGGCACTATTAGTTCGTGGCAGCCAATATTGCCTGGTATGCTAAGGCAAACCAATGCTTTTGCAAGTGGGTATGGCGGTTTCCCAGCCTTGTCTTCACCAATACAACGAACTATAAAGTTTACTTATCCAGCCAGTTCTACAAATGTATCGCAGCGGCTTACTTGGGGCGATAATACCACTGGTGTACAGTTGGTTTTTGCTTCTTGCATTTCGCAAGGTGTTTTCTGCCAGTTTTTGCTAGCCGTTTCTGATGCCCAAAGTTGGGGCGGTAATGCCAAAGTGATTTCCACGTTTTCAAACACGCTTCCTACGGGTTACAATGTGCCTACGTTTGGTTATTATGATGGTTGGCTGACTATGTATGGAACAAAAACGGATGGCTCAGCTTGGGATCAAGCCGTGCAAGTGCAATATAACATTCTCCCAATGACGGATGCATTAACCACACAGTCCGATCCGCAACATTAATAATTTAAATAAAAAAGCATAATAAAATCAACGTTAGGCCAAAACGCATTTGCATAGACTAACCTGATTTTACCCCCGAAACATTAGTGGTTGGCATGCAAATAAAATAGTTAAGGACCTTTAGATTCTTCTCTATTGGGCTTGTACTGCCATATACCAACAAATTCATCCAATAAAAATCCAATGAAAAAAATAATTGCTACTACGCTAATCTGTGCTGGCCTTTCTATAGTACATGCCCAAAATTACATTGGAGGCTCAATGGGCGTTTATGGACCTCAATATAATGCTGCTACTAAAATAGCTGCTGGTGGTAGTGTATGGGTGGGCAACGGAGGTAACTGGTATTTTGCTGGCAAAGTTTCAAGTGCTGATAAAGCCAACCCAAATGCGCCAACTGCAAATGGTCGTAAAGAAATTATTACATTTAGCGGCAATGGAACATATAGTGGAGCTGCACTAGTAGATGGTTACGCAGCCGCAACTGGGCAAGCAAGCATATTTTCCCTGCCAATAGGCGATGCTACTACGGCATATCCAGTAGCCGCGCCGATTAGTGCAACAGTCACCGCAGCTTATTTTGATGGAATGGGAAGTTCACGTACTATGACGATAAACGGTTCAAATGCAACAGTATATAGCCCATATTTTGATTTACCCACCGGTATTACCACCGGTAAATATTCTTTCAGTTACCCTGCGGGTTTTAAAAATGTTCCCACCAGTACGTTGCTTACCAGCAGCAACACCAGTGCCAACGGAACAACTGGTAACACTACTTATAGCCTATTGGCCAATTTGCCAACTTTTCAATCAACTGCGGGCAGCGCCACTGCCGATCTTTCTGCAGTAGGGGCCACGCAAACTTATTTCGGCAGTTCTACTGTTTTATTACCTGTAACTATTGTAAGTTTTACGGCATTGGCAAATGGTTGCACGGCCAACCTGGCGTGGAAATCGGAAAGTGAAAGCAATAGCAACAATTATGTAATTGAGATGAGTTTAGATGGCACCAGTTTTACCCCAGTAGGAACGATAGCCAGCAAGAACAGTTCAACGGGTGCAACATACAATTTTGCTTACGACAAGTTAAGCAATAGCGTAACTTATTTTAAATTAAAGGCTGTTGATAACGACGGCACATTTACTTACAGCCAAGTGGTTGCCGTAACCGGCAATGGCAGTTGCAGCGGAAGTCTGGTGGTAAAAATTTGGCCAAACCCAACAAATGATATAGTGAATATTGAGGGTCTTGTAAACGGAACCCATATTGTGTTGGTAAATATGAATGGCCAAAAATTAGCTGAAACAACAAACAATGGTAGTACCCAAACAATTAGTTTAAGCAGTTATCCAAGTGGTGTTTACCTATTGCACATACAAGGTATTGATGGATCAGTTAACAATATAAAGGTGGTTAGAAAATAGTAACATAGCAATTGCAATAGGTATAGGCTTATAACCGCCTATTATTCCAAAAATGATAAGCGGCAATCCTATGAAGCTTTATTGCCATATCTTCCGTTTTCAAATCTAATTCACCTATGAAAAGAATATTTGTTGCGGCGGCGGTAATCTTGTTAATCGCAAGCTGCAAAACGGAGAGCGGCAAAGGTTCATCCTCAACGCCAGATCCTTTGGTAGTCGATATTGATTCTACCGTTAAACCGGGCGATGATTTTTTTGAATATGCCAATGGCAATTGGATCAAAAATAATCCCATCCCAAATTCTGAAAATAGTTGGGGCATCGGGCAATTGGTGAACGAAGAGATTTATTTACGCAAGAAAAACATTAACGAGAAAGCTATCAATGAAAAAGCCGCCCAAGGTACCATCTCGCAAAAAATTGCTGATTTTTATACAACGGCCATGGATACAATGGCCATTGAAAAAGCTGGACTTGCACCACTGCAACCCGATTTGGATAGGGTTGCAAAAGCAACTTCCATCGACGATTTATTAAAGCTGAATGCCGAGTTCCGCACGAAAGGTTCTGAAACGATGTTTTCCGCAGGTATTGGGCAAGATGATATGAACAGCGAGAAAATAGCAGTGGCTTTTTATCAAGGTGGTTTAGGTATGCCCAACCGCGATTATTATTTTGAAAAGGATCCAAAATCTACCGCTGTACGGGAAGCTTATCAAGAAATGATGGTAAAAATCTTTCAAAAGCTAGGCATGGATAATACCGCTGCAGCAAAGGCTATGAACGACGTGTTTGCGATGGAAACAAGACTAGCCAATGCTTCTCGCAAGCTGGCCGACTTACGGGATCCATATCGCAATTATAATAAAATGGCTTTGGATAAGTTTGAAACGTTGGCACCAAATCTTTTGCTTGATAAATATCTTCCGATACTTGGCATTAATAAATTGGACAGTGTAATTGTTGGTCAGCCTGAATTTTATACCGCTTTGAATACCGAATTAAAATCAACTCCGTTGGATGTTTGGAAAAACGAAATGCGGTTTAATTTAATAACTGATTTTGCCAGTTATTTAGATAGTAGCACTTACATGATCGTGTTTAATTATGGCAAAACATTAAACGGTGCCAAAGAACCAAGGCCGCGTTGGAAGCGGGTGTTAGATGCTGAAGAAAATGTAATGGGTGAGGCATTGGGCCAGTTATTTGTAAAAGAATACTTTAACGAGACCGCCAAAAAGCGTTACGAAGATTTAGTGGAAGCCATCCGTACAGCTTATAAAGAACGCATAGAAAAGTTAACTTGGATGAGTGATAGCACCAAATCAAAGGCCTTGGATAAACTAGCTAAAATAAAAAAGAAAGTAGGTTACCCTAACAAGTGGAAAGATTTTAGCGCCATGGAAATTGGCAAAACATCTTACGTTCAAAACATGATGAACGGGCGTAAATGGTGGTTCAATTATAGTGTAAATAAATTGGGTAAACCGGTTGACAGGGATGAATGGGACATGACGCCACAAACCTACAACGCTTATTATAACCCTAGTAACAACGAGATTGTTTTACCGGCAGGCATGTTTGCCGTTCCTGGTAAAATGGATGCGGATTTGGATGATGCCTTTGTATATGGCTATGCGGCGGCAAGCACAATAGGCCATGAAATAACACATGGTTTTGATGATCAAGGCCGTCAATACGATGCGCAGGGCAACCTAAAAAATTGGTGGACACCTAAAGATTCAGCCGAGTTTACGCAACGTGCTTCCATGATTATCAAACAGTTTGATGAATTTGTGCCGGTGGATAGCTTACATGTAAACGGCAATGCTACGCAAGGTGAGAATATAGCCGATTTGGGCGGTTTACTATTGGGCGTCGATGCTTTCAAGAAAACGGATGATTACAAAAACGGCAAATCAATTGGTGGCCTAACACCGATGCAACGTTATTTTTTAGGCTATGCTTACAGCTGGATGTATCAACAACGCCCCGAAATTTTGGCCAGTCGTTTAAAAACAGATGTGCATGCGCCAGCCAAAGAAAGAGTAAACGGGCCCGTGGTAAATATTCCTGAATTTTATGAGGCCTTTGGGATTAAAAAAGGTGATAAAATGTATCGGGCAGATAGTTTAAGGGTACAAATTTGGTAAGGTTTAGAACGCTCAATGATCAATGTTCAACAACCAATAGATCTGCCCTTGCCGCTGAGTATTGAATGCTGAACATTGATTATTTTTTGGGCTTTGTGCTTCAATCTACCAAAGTCTTTCGTTTCAGTTCCTTTATCGGATGTGCTACGTAATATATATTGTCCAACCATCTTTTTACTATCCAATAAATGGCAAATGCAAATGGGGGAGCAAATAATACGTCTATTGAATAATGGATATGCTGAAACAAAACCATAGTGCCTACCGCAACAGAAGCTAATAAAGCCAAACGTCTTTCCCATTTGTTTTTTAAGAATAAAAACATTAAGAATAAAGAGGCGGTATGCCCAGAAAAAAACAAGTCTTTGGTAATAAAGCCACCACCTTGTCCGTAAAACATGTTACTGATGGGGTCTTTTAATTTTATTAATACTAATGGCGGATTTAGTGGTGTTAGATAAATGGTAACCATTCTGGCTAAAAAAAGAAACCAATAACTAAAAAGAAACATTAAAAATAATTTGGGCTGTTGCACCATCCTAACAATCATTAGAATGGTAACGGCCCAAAGCAAAGTGAAAATAGGGATTGATAAATCTGTAGCCGGCAGTAACGCCAATACCGCATCATGCAATAGAATACCGTTTCTCTTTTCAATTGTACCCAAAAAAACAGGCCAGATGCTTATATTAATTAACATCCCGATAGCACCAAACAAAAAAAGCGACCTGAACTTTTTTGATTGCAAAGCCTCCTTCCAACTTATTTGTTTTTCTATCGCCATCCTTCGCTTTTAATTTTTAAGGCGGCAAAAGTAGCCATTTCGTAGCCATAACTGCTTGTTCATTCACAAAAAGATGAGTTTGGTTACAGTAATATCTATTGGCAAGAGTTGTTTAATTGAGACGCAGGTTAAACATCTTACCATTTTTCCTCGAAATCTGGCTTATGCTGCGAAATAAAAGTGCTTAATCCTTTTGAAGCTTTTGCCAGCTTTTTCATTTTTTCAACAGTTGGTTTGCCGCAGCCTGCATAAGAATATTTGTACGTTGCATCAAATCCAAATTGCACAATTATATAATCGCTTCCAATTTCGTAGGCGCTAACACCTGATTGTTTTAACGATTTGGTTTTGTAAGGAATGATAAAATTACTTTTAGTTTTCCTGCAATAAAAAATTGTTCCTTATAATTTCGGCGTATCGAATTGTAGAAAATAACTCATTTTGCTAGCAAGCTGTCCGCCTTTTTTAAAGCTGCGAAAAAGCCATTTTTCATGGCTGTGGCTTTTTCTTTTTGGTCTTGGAAATAAGCGCTACGCTGCTCGGTCGTCGGCATTTTGGGGTCTGGATTAAATTGTCCCATCCAATCGTTCATGTTTTTTTCTGCTCCTTTTAAGTATCCAGCAACAATTTTGAATTTTGTGTCAATGCATAATGAACGCCTTCGCATTAGCATTGTTTATCCTGCAATATTTGTTTAATTGAATCTACTTTTTGCTGTGCCTTTTTTTCATAGCCCAGCAATTTTCCATATTTGGCCATAGTTTCGTTGTGCAAGTCCATTACAGCTTGGTACAACGTGTCTTCTTTGGTTTTTATTTTTTCTGCGGTGGGATTATTGTTTGATTTTGGCTTTTGGTTACAAGCAATCGCAAAACAAGCAACACCGAAAAGTGTAATGGCTAATTTTTTCATCCGTATTTAATTATAATATTTATTTGTTTAAAACCCGAAGCTCTTAAAAATTCGGTAAGTACAGCCACTGCTTTTTCGTTGGCTTTTTGCATTAGCCGATGATTATCGGCAGCAATTAATAATTTGTATTTTGCCACCATCAACAACACTTTTGTTTCTTCGTTGCTCCAAGTGCCACTTTCATAAAACGTTTCTACACCTGATGGATTTACAAAAATATCGGTGATTTTAGCGGAATGGATAAAAAGACGCACCGAATCCCCATCTGCATAAACGGCGGAATCGGGCATGTTTTTCAAGTCGATCCCCGCGGTCACTTTTCCGTTTACAATCAACACAATTTCCTTTCTTTGTGCTAAGGGCAATGCAAAAGGATTGATTAAAGCAGGCGTTTTAGGTTGGGTGGTAATAACGGTATCCAAAATAATGTCCTGCGCAAAAACGGCGGTGTTTAGTAATGCAATATTTTTAATTTGGGTAATAATGAGCGGCGTGTTGTCAATCAATACTGGCTTAGGTTTGAACCAATTTTCAACCTTTGAAAATAAATGTAGTTTTGGAAAGAACAACCAGATGGCCAGCAATATTGCAGCCACAACAATTATTCTTTTTATCCATTTGTCCAAGGTTTTTATCATGGGTTTAAAAAGAAGTTTTTAGGTTGCTCAAATGTTAATACCACTTCTTCAAAACCAAGTTGTCTTAAAAAACTGGTGAGAAATAATTGTGTATTGATTTTTGCTTGGTTTAAAATGCCCAATTCTTCTCCGCTGTTGCGAATTTGTTGTTCCGCTTGCGCTAATAAAGCGGTACGGTCGGCATTAGTAAATGGCGTACGGAAAAAGCCAACATCTTCAAAAGCTACATTTATGTTTTCCGGCGCAATATTCACCGATAAAATTTTTGGTGTCGGCAAAACAATAGCAATTTTTTTATCGTTTAGGGTGATATTTTTTGCAGTTACATCTTTTAAATCGATGCCTGCTTTTATGTCGGCTTCGCAGGTGATCAATATTTTTCGGTCGCCAAATTTGTACCAGGTTTGATCATCGTTAGCTTTAACCACTTTGCTTACGGTGTATTCAACAGTGGCTAAATCTTGCATTTGCCGTAACGTGGCCAAGGTTTCGGTAGGTGTTGGCAAACGGTTTTTTGCGCAACCAAATAATAAGCTACAGCATGCAAATAAAATGAAATAATGGAATATGCTTTTTTGTTGAACCATATTTGGATTTACAAAGTTGGTTGTTTTCAACCACAAGACGCGAAGCAGCATAAAGTTTTAGCTTATCAACCCGATTATCCCAACCCAGCCAGAAGCGAGAATGTCCATAATCATCGAAATTATTGCTCTTCAATGATCTTGAAGCCAAAGGTTCCAAGTCAACCATACTGATTTTTGTAATGGCTTTGCTACCGTAAAACCGCCAGCGGTATGCAATATTATTTAATGAATAAACAATATAATTACAGCCTTGATTATTTAAAGAAGCTGAAGAAACATCAGGCAGGATATTTTTTCTTCATATTATCAATAGAAACTTCAACCATCTTTTTTAAGATCGCTAAATCAATATCCTCTAGTTTTTGGACATAAATACAACCTTTACCAGTTTTATGTTTACCAAATTTGGACAACAATTCTTCACGTTCTTCTTCTTTAAGTGAAAGATATAATGTAATTGCATTTGCCCTTGCCGCAAGGCCTGCTAATGGCGCATCACCTTCTCTCCCACTTTCATATTTATAATGGTAACTACCAAAACCTACTATTGCTGTACCCCACATTTTTGGTGCTAATTTGGTTTGCTTGTGTATCAATTCAATAATAGCTGCACAATCATTTCGTTTTTTCTCGTCAGCAATTGCACTTAAATAAGCGGTTACGCTATTGTCATTTTCGGTTGTTATGTTTTTATTTTTAGCCATGGCAATAAGTTTAAAACATTTAAAATGCAATATAAATTTATTGATTTCTCTTTTTGATATTACTTATCCGTTGCAGCCGTCCATTCAGGTTTAAGCATGGAATAAATAAACAAGTCGATAAATTCATTGTTTACCAATTCCGCTTGCCGCAATATGCCTTCTTTTACAAAGTTTAGTTTTACCGGAATTGCTTGACTTTTAACGTTTTTTACCGCCGCTTTTATTTCAATTCTGTGTAAGCCTATATCACTAAACCCATAGTTAATCAACACTTTACACGAGGTTGTGATAATACCTTTTCCTTCGGCATTTTTTGTAAGCCAATAACCAATAGCGCCAATTTTATTTTGCATGTTTAAATGGTGCAAACCAATTCTACCAACAGCAATATCATTTAATAAAATAATAAAACTTACTTCTTTATTTTGAGCATACAGCTGCTCACAATTGTCTAAATAATTTTTTATATCGTCAACGGTTTGCATATTGCCTACCCAAGGTAAAAATTCCGAAAGGTGAACTCTATTATGATCAATAGCTTCAAATAATTTTTCAGTATGTTTTACCGAAGTTAATTCAAGCTTTACGTTTTGGCTAATTGGAATTATCATGGTGCTTATTTATAAAAAATTCTATCGGTGAAAATAACTATTTGGCATAACCAAACAGCTTTTTATCGATGTTATAAATCAATTACTTTATTTTTCATTTATTAAACCCGATTGCCACTTTAAACATCAGTTTACAATAATTTTCAAATAAGCGGTTAACGCATTAATATTTAAAAGCCAATAAAAACATTGTATTATCCAATAGAATAAATTTGAACGGCACTAAAAAAACGAGAACAATCAAAATATTTATATAAACAAATGAATAGCGCAGCAACGAAGGAACAACTTACCAATTGGTCGGGCAACCTTGCCTATAAAACAAACAATGTTTTTTATCCAACAAGTTTGGAAGAGGTGCAAACAATTGTAAAGCAATGCGTACAAATTAAAGTGTTAGGTTCAAGGCATTCGTTTAATGAAATAGCAGATAGCAACGAAAATTTAATTTCGTTAGAAAAAATGAACAAAGTGGTTTCGTTGGATAAAACCAAAAACACCGTAACGGTTGAAGCTGGTATGCGATATGGCGAATTAGCGCCCTTTTTACATGAAAATGGATATGCATTGCACAATCTTGCATCGCTACCTCATATTACGATTGCGGGTGCCTGCGCCACTGCTACACATGGCTCGGGTTCAAATAATGGCAATTTATCCACCGCCGTTACAGCTATTGAATTGGTAAATGCCATCGGAGAAATCATCCATTTATCTCAACAAGACGATGATTTTTACGGTGCCGTTGTTGGTCTTGGGGCATTGGGCATTGTTACAAAAAATACTTTGCATTTGGTTCCAACTTTTGAAATGAAACAGTTGGTGTATTTAAATATGCCGATGACTGCATTGAAAAACAGCTTTGAAAACATTATGGCAACGGCTTATAGTGTAAGTCTTTTTACTGATTGGCGCAATAAAAACATAGTCGAAGTTTGGATAAAAAGCATGGCTGAAAACGATGCTACGCCGATAACCCAAACATTTTACGAGGCTACATTAGCCACGCGAAATATGCATCCTATTGCAAATGAATCCGCCGAAAACGTAACCCAGCAAATGGGCGTTACGGGTCCATGGTTCGAAAGGTTACCGCATTTTAAAATGGGCTTTAAACCCAGCGCAGGAAAAGAATTACAAAGCGAATATTTTGTTGCCATAGAACATGCTTTTGATGCTATGATGGCCTTGGAAACATTGCATGAAAAAATAACACCCCATTTATTTATTTCAGAAATTCGCACTGTTGCAGCCGATGATTTGTGGATGAGCCCTTGTTATAAAAAACCATGTGTTGCTTTTCATTTTACTTGGAAGCAAGAAGTGGAAAAAGTGATGGCGCTGCTTCCTTTGGTAGAGGAACGATTGGCCCCTTTTCAGGCTGTTCCGCATTGGGGCAAATTGTTTACTATGCAGCCTTTGGTATTACAATCACGTTATAACAAACTAGCCGATTTTAAACAATTGACTGAAAAATATGATCCTAATGCTAAATTTAGAAACGTTTTTTTAGCAACCAATCTTTATGAGGTAAAATAAATAATTTTAAAACAACATATTCATTAAAGGTTTCAACAAAAATAAATATTATGGCTAAAACCATTAACCAACGAATGACCGCAATTATTGAAGGCGATTTTGTGGTGTTTTTAATTGGCATGCGCATTAACCGGATGTGGAAATTGCACAAATGGTTGCCAGTAGCAGCTGCCATGCCAAAAATGTTGAAAGAATTGTCGCAAAAACCGGAAAGTGGCTTTCTTGGTTTTCAATTGTTTGGCGGCATACCGCCGGTTACACTCCAGTTTTGGCGCTCGTTCGAACATTTGGAAGCTTACAATGCATC
>CAWJTH010000028.1:0-12988 GCA_963845495.1 uncultured Chitinophagaceae bacterium | reverse complement strand
GTGCTGGTAATATTGTTGTTTATGACTTGAAGGCATATACCCCCGCCATAAACACTTTCGCCTGTAGCGGTGTTTTGACTAACGATATTGTTGTAGAAAAAAACAGCCTTGCTGGAATATATGCCTGCCCCCATTGACGTCCCGCCTGAACAAGTGTTTCCGTGGATATTGTTTTTGGTTAAAATGGTTGAAGCACTGTTATAGACGCCGCCCCCGAATACTGTAGCCTGACCCGTACCCGCACAAGTGTTTGACATGATGTTGTTGCTCTGTAATTTTACTGAACCGCTAGCTACTTCAACCCCTGCACCACTGTAAGAAAATATATTTGTACCGTTGAGGGTATACATCAATAAATCATTGGCGTATCCCCCCGTAACGGAGAACCCGTCCAACACCGTCGTGTCGCTTATCGTTGCCCAATTGGATGAGCTGTCTATTAAAACGACATGGTAACATGCATTGTAGCCGTTGAGCACCGTTTCGTTGAAAGAAACATCCCTAATACCCCCACCGGAGGGATAGCCGCCATACACTTCCAACCCCGTGCGGATATGGAAGGTTTCGTCGTAATTGGTAAGCGCATGACCAGTTGTTGCTGATGTAACCTGGGTGCCGGTTTTGCTGGCATCCATTATATAGGGATAGCTGTTAGGGGCATAAGCGCCTTTAGCCACATAAACCCTTGAAACAGCCGGGTCTTGCCATGCTGCGTCCAGCGCCTCCGACAATGATTTATAAGCGGTCGCCCAAGAAGTTCCAGAACCCGAACTGGCTTTCGAGGCATCTACATATAATGATTGTGCTTCTGTCACAAATGTGCCAACGAGTAAAAAAAAGATAAAAAGGTAGTACTTTATCTTCATAAGTGCAGTTAGGTATAATTTTCGCAATATAACTGATTGTGATCATTGTAAGAGGCTCAATTTATGTGAGTGACTTTATAGATTCACAAGCTTTAATAATATTGATTGTGCAAAGACGTCTGCTTGTCCGAGTTGCATAGGCCGTTTTACACCCCAAATTTAAACAAACAGGCAGCATCACAATATTTCATCGTATACCCACCCCATCCTTTTTCTTTGCGAGATGTGCGGCTATTGGCATGAGCACGGCTGTTGATATCACGATAAAAGTGGTACCACAATAAATGCGAGGGAATATTTTTTCCCCTGGACAACCCAGCCGCCATACACCAAAATCGAAATGGTTGTTATCACTATCGTTAAAAGGTACAAAGAAACACGTGTAACCCAAGACCAGCTCCTTGAGAGCAGGGTCGGAACACAAAATGTAAGGTGTGGTTTAATTACCGATATTGCGGCCTCATCCAATTTTTTCTCTTAAAACTGAATAATGACCAAAACTTTACGCTTGCTGAGCAAACAGAGCTTGTTATGCTTGGCCATTTTTGCCGTACACAGCGCTTATGCAACCATCCGTTATGTAAACGCCAGCCTAACAACGGGATCAAACAACGGAACAACTTGGGCCAATGCCTACAAAGATTTACAGCCAGCCCTTGCCGCAGCCCAAAGCGGCGACCAGATATGGGTGGCCAAAGGCACTTATTTCCCTACTACCAGTACCACGGACCGCTCCGCCACATTTATCATGAGAAGCAATGTAGGTATTTATGGCGGTTTTGCAGGAACTGAAACTTTACTAAGCCAAAGGGACTGGGTAACCAACTTGACCACATTGAGCGGGGATATTGATCACATCGCTGATCCACTAATAGTAACAGGGAGTGGAGCTACTTTGAGTATTACGGGAAACTCAGGGAATAGCTTTCACGTCGTTTATTCAAGCAGTACCAGTAATATAGGCAACACATCCATCTTGGATGGCTTTACTATTTCAGGTGGTTATGCATATGATCCATCTGGTAATGTTTTCAATGGTTGGGGCGGAGGAATGCTTTCGCTGGGTAATCCAAGCTTGTACAACCTGAATTTTTATGGCAATACGGCGTATGACGGTGGCGGGCTGATTCTTGAATATACAAATTCCTCAATCCTGAATAATATTGTCTTTTTAAAAAATAATGCAACTGCATGGGGCGGTGGGTTTGAAAATAACGGTGGGAATACAACACTTAGTAATTTGATCTTCGTAGGTAATAACGCTGGCAGCCTTGGCGGAGGTATGCATAGCGAATACCCGGTCAACTTGACCAATGGAGTTTTTGCAGGTAATAATTCGGCTAATCAAGGAGGTGGAATATACACGTTAGGTTCTCTGATGAACATAACTAATGTGACTTTTTCATCCAATACTTCCTTAAATGGCGGCAGTGCCGTTTATAACTATTTTGGTTCTTGCCGTATTAAAAACAGCGCCTTTTTCAATAACACAACTTACTCAAATACAAATAATATAATTTCAGAAATTGCAAATGAAAAAGCTACAACCACGATAAATTACACGGCATTACAGTTTGCTTCTAGTAATTACGGATCAGATTTCACCCTTGGTAGTAACAATTTCTTTGGCCAAGATCCCCAATTTGTCAGCGCCTCCAGCCCTGCGGGGGCGGACGGCCTTTTTGGTACAGCCGACGACGGATTGAAATTGCAATCGAGTAGTCCATGTATTAATAAGGGAAACAACGATTCAGTGCCAGCAGGTATTACGACAGATATTGCGGGATTGCCACGAATAATAGGCGGCACGGTTGATATGGGCGCTTACGAATCAGGCTATGTTTCACCAACGGCTTTTACTGGTTGCCCGAATGTAAACCTGGCCATCGCCAGGCCGGGCTATAACAATTATAACGGGGAACCGACCTCGATGTATTATGTGGATACTGCAACTGGTGCTGCAACCTTGATACCGGGCGGCCCGCTAAAGTCTCCATTGACAGGATACAATTTGCCTATAAATGGAGTAGGGCTGAATAGTCGGGATGGGTTTGCATATGGACTTAATAGTCCAGAGATTTATAGGATCGGTAGTAATTATGTGGCTCAAAAGCTTGGGAATCTGCCTTCACCTCCTTTATCTGGGACCGATAACCTAACAGCAGTAATTGGGGCTGGGGCCGGCATGGACGACCAAGATAATTATTATTTTATCGGGATAACAGGTTTGTATGGAAACACAAACGGTACCGTTGGCCTGTCACCGAATAATTATTATCTGGGTAAATTACAAAATGTCAGCACACTTAAGCCAGATACTGTATATTTAAACGCAACATGGACCAAAATTGATTTTAGTAATATTGTTTGTAATAATTTCTATTCTTATATTACTACTTTCGTTTCATCACCTACTTCGCCTACTGTGTCTGCTTTTCAGGATATTACATATAGCAATCTGTATAGAAACCTGTATTTATATACAACATATCTGCCCACGGGGGCTAACGCTTACGTTGGCCAATTATTATCCATTGAACCTACAACTGGTAAAGCAACCTGCTATCAATCATCATCGTTTGGGGCTCCAAACAATGAAGTTTCTGGGATCTCCACAACATCCAGTGGCAATCTCCGCATATTTACCACCAGCGGCGATATTTACAGACCGGTGATGGCTGCAAACGGGAATTTCACAAGTGCATTAACAAAAATCGGCACATCTGGCATTCCGCCATTGAGCATAACCGGTAGCATACGCGGTGACCTTGCAAGCTGTAGTGTTGGGCCCGCGTCTTTGCCATCAAGCATCCTACCATCATTACCAAACCATATTATTGCATATCCTAACCCTTCACGGGGTATGACAACTATTACCGTTGGCCAGCCCCTTAACAATGCAACAGTCCGATTGCTTGGAATCGCTGGGAACGTAATTGCAGAAAAAAGCGGCGTATCTGGATACACCTTTCAAATGGATCTTACCGGAAAGCCCAAAGGCATATATGTTGTCGAGGTAAACCAAAATGGAACCAGTCAAAAAGTTAAAATAATGAGACTTTAGTTCAAATCAATCAATAAAATCAGGTAATTGATTTTAGCCGATGCATTTTGCATCGGCTTTTATTTTATTATTCGGGCTAACCATCATCAATGTTTCATTTTTACTGGGCCGGACACCCACTACCTTCTGCCATTCCTGTTGACTAAAGTTTTATTCATAAATATTGCTCGACATAAAAGGTGATGTTTAAACCCGTTTTCGTCTTCGTACCATATTTTGAAAAGGAAATATTCTGGATATTCCATAACGCTTCAAGTGTAAGGGGTTGGGGTTATAACCTATCTATTGCAACGACTTCATCCCATCCAAAAACCTATCCATACTGCCATCAACATGCAATATCCATAGATTGAGCATAAGCGACGAAATGATGCGGTCTTCATGTATGTTGTCGCAAATGATCCTACTTCCATCATCGGTGGTTATCTGCAAGCGTTTTGAGCCGCTGCGCATCGCATATTTTTCTATTTGCTGCCTTTCCATCGGGAACAGTTTTCTTGGTTTAAAATGGCTTTAAAACGGCAATTAACGGAAGTACATTTTGGTTATATTTTTTGCTGATTACGTTATTGCTGTTTTTACAATAAAGTTAGTGCTTTTTGTTAACGGAAAGTGTTTGTATAAAATTTGGTAGTGTCTCAGTTTGAAATTAAAAAATAAATATTAATGATTGCTTTTTGAAAGGCTATCAATAGAATGGTTTATACCTTTAACTTTAGTTTCAAAAAAACGCATTTTGTTACGAAACGATATCAAAACCTCATCGGTTTCGTCGTCCCTTTCCAATATTTTAGAATTATTCAATTCACGTGTAATGATACAGTAGTTGTATTTAAAAAGACTATCAACACAATTCTTTTTGTTCATTTCAAATGTATTCATGGTTTTTTCATAAGGGGATAGACATCCAGTAATAGTTATTAATGAGATTGAAATAAAATAAATCTTCATTGTATCTATATTTATAGCAAAATAACAAAAGCCGCCCAATTGGACGGCTTAGTTTTTATTTTTAATCATTCTTTTTATACTCACCCCTTTTCTTTCCTTTTGCGCTGTAAGCGTCTGTTAAGTTGACTTAATCTTCAAACCATCATCAGCTTTTTTGTTATTCCTGCTTGGATGGCTGGCGATACCTTTATGCTTTAAAAAAGCCCAGCGTAGAAACACTGGGCTTAACCAAAACTAACTGCTTATGAAAAAGTATATTTAATGCTTTATTGCTTCATCAATTTAACAACACTGCCATCATTCAATTTCAATATATAAAGACCCGCAGGCAGCATGGTCATATCCAATTGTTCTTGGTTATGTGTTATTGTAATCAGCTTAACGACCCTTCCGTTTGCATCGATTAATTGAGCCTGCGTACCGATGAGACCAGCATTATTCCCGATATTTAAAGTTGTAGCCTGGAAGACTGGATTAGGATAAAGACTGATGCCGCTTGCTCCGATGCTATTTATCCAAATGACGTTGCTATAAGTAAACTGTCCATCAGTATCCATCATTTTCAGGCGATAATAAGTACGGCTCGCAATAGGCTTGTTGTCGGTAAATGAATAGTTGCCGCCTCCAATTGCCGTCACACTTCCGATAGGCGAAAAGTTGCTTCCGTTAGCGCTGCTTTCGACAATAAAAGCTTTGATGCCTGATTCGTTTGTTGTTGTCCACTGCAACAGGTTGCTGTTGGCTTGGCGGTTACCGTTGAAGTTCAAAAGTTGGAGGGGCAAAACGGCGGATTGTGCTTCGTAAGCGCCCATATCAACCGTGCCGCCCGCAATGCGCGGCATCCCTGCAAAATCGGTGGTCACGCCTGTTGGCACCCCCGAATTGCTGCCCTTGTTGATACAAGGGCTGGTGGATTGCAAAGTTAATCCATCATCAGCAGTACCAAAAATACCATCGCCGCCTGCCGGGATATTGGGGTTTACGAACCTGGCATTTTGTGCAAATAAATCACTGTTTATAGTAAAGCTTGGATTGTTATAATTGTTGTTTGTCAGTTGCAGTGCAGAATAGTTTATTGTCGCCGATGTTGGTGAACCTGAACTGCTGGCTCCAAGTTGGATATCGGCGCCTGCGACCGTTGGGTTATAATTTAATCCGTTGTTAGAAAAAATACTGTTGTTTATGGTGCATGAAGCGTAATCGTTTAAAATACCGCCCCCACCGCCCGTGGCATAATTGGCATAAAAGGTTGCATTGTTTATAGTGACCCCAGAGGTTGCATAATTGTAAATAGCACCCCCTTGGGTTGCATAGTTGAATAAAAAAATTACATTGTTTAAGCTAGGCGCAGAGGAATAATCATTTTCCATACCGCCGCCTTGATTTGAACTATTCGCCGAAAAAACTACGTTTGTTAGGGTTGGCGTGGCGGAATTGGAACTTGTCATCCCACCTCCAGAATACATTGATCTATTTCCTGAAAAAATCACATTTGAAAGGGTTGGTGAACCACTGTTGCAATTCATCCCGCCGCCATACTGGGAACTATTACTGGAAAAGGTTAGGTTAACAAGGGTTGGGGAGGAATTAATGTTGCCCAACCCACCGCCGTATGGGCCATAATTTCCATATAATACCAGGTTGGTAAAACTTGGAGATGCATCATAGATGTCAATGCCACCACTTAAATTATTGTATGCGCTGCCGCCTGTTATTGTAAACCCGTTCAAAATAGCGGTTTTATCCAGACCCGAGGCGTAGACTATAATGTAACTATTGCCGGCATTGCCGGCAATAGTGAGGGTGGTGCTGCTTCCACTTACAACCAAAGGGTCTGTTGCGCGATCTATATCGCCGCTCAATACAGTCGAATTTGCAGTCCAATTACTTTGGCTTAACAAAGTTTCCGTACCGATGAATCCGCCATAGATACCGACATTGTTTTTCATATTAAAGTAGGCATTACGGTTTGTTGCACTGGTAGTTGGGTAATAAGTGCCTTTCGCTACCCAAATTTGGTCGCCGCTTTGCGCTGCGGCAAGTGCCGGCTGCAAATCGTTGTAGGCATTGACCCAGCTACTGCCGTTGTTTGCACCGCCTGAAACGCCGGCATTAACATAGCGGATGGTTTGAGCGAAAATGTTGTTTATAGCAAAAACGGCCAAGCAGAAAAGGGCTTGTTTTCCCGGCAAGCGAAAAGTTTTGGTCATGATCAAATTTGGTTGTTAGGGTTGCAATATCGGCAAATGTAACAGTTTAAAGAAAGTTTAAGAACGGTCGAAAGAAATTATTTAGCCCTCCATAATGACGATACTAATTGCATATTCCTGTTTTTTTGTTTTTTAATCCGCTTATACTTAGCCTTATTGTTTAAGTATGGCATTACCAGATCAATTCATTTGAGGACACTCAAGAAAACATAAAATTGTATCAAGCAGTGGACTGTATCAAAAGGCAATATGGGAAAAGGCGGTTATTAGAGCTACTGGGTATTGGACTTTATAATCATTGATTACTTGCATTTTCAATAATAATGCTCAGCCTTTAATTTCAACAAATACTATTTTTAACCTATTCTTTTAATACCTTGGTAATTGTTTTATCGCCTCTTTGTTCATTGCGTATTATTATCAAGTAAATGCCGTTTGCAAAATTGGCCATATTCATGCTAGTAGATGCGTTGCTTGTGGTTGTACTGGTTACCAATTTGCCCGTGGCAGCAAATACTTCAATCGTGTTTTTACCATTAAGACCTTTAATCAGCAATACATCTTTTACAGGGTTGGGAGCTACGGCTAAATCTGCGGCAGTACACTTAACAAGTAGCGTCTGTTCTGGGCTAAATAAGGTGCCACCATCTTTATTTACTATTTTTAGGCGGAATAATGCGTAGCCATTATTGATTCCTGCTATGGTATCAGCATAAGAAGCACCGGATGGGGAGTTGTGGCTACGTACCGTATCAATGTCAATGTAGGTGTTTCCGTTGTCGTTGCTATATTGTACCACATAATAGTTACTGCTTATTTCTTTTGTACTGGCCCAAGCTAACCCTACCTTACAATTGTTACTTATTTTGACTGAAAAACTGTTGAGTGTTACAACAGGGCTTAAAAAAGTGTTAGAACCTACTGTAAACGCACTGTAGTCAGATAAATTTATAATGCCTGTGCTAATCCACTGCCCACCAACAGTTGTATTACTAACATTATTACTGCCGGGCAGTGTTTCCCACTGGCCCTTGCCTATATTATATCCGATCAAGAAAAAGTTGCCATCTTTTGCAAAAGTGGCTGATTCATCCCGCGTCAGCACCCGAACGCTGGCGTTACCCTTGCCATTTAATACCCAATAAGCAAACGGGTCTAACGATATGATTGCTATATTTCTGGCGGTAATGTTGGGGACCTGGTTATAATTATAGCTACAGGTGGCTGACGTAAAGCCGTCGCTTAGTATTAATGGATGATAGGCATCCGTTGTTTCGCTATCGCTACCTAATTGAAAGGTAAATGCTGCTGCGCTGCCAATTTTAGTAATATAGCCGTTTACATAACTTTCTTGGTTGTTGCTACTGGTGCTGGCCGATGTGGTTGTAAAAGTTAGTGGGTTGACGATTTTGTTGCTAAATACACCATTTGCAAAGCTTGCGGTAGCGGCAATAGTCACATCAGAAATACTGCTGAATTGCGGAGGTGATAAAAATTGGTTGTTAAACACGATGTTGCCATAAGTTGCCTTAGTTGAGACAGTTTGCGGTACAGTTCCATCGTATATAACGGTACTGGAACTATCTAAATGATATAAAGAATATTTGTCAGGAAAGTTATGGGCGCTCCCTACTATTAAAGTGCCATAGTTTGTAAGCGTGCCAATGCCGGTGTCCGTATCTCTATCAAGGGTTAAACTATTTAAATTAAGCGTAGTACCCTTTTTTATGGTTACCATATTTGGTGCATTTTTACTGTTTACGAAAATACTCTTGGCACCTGTAAACTGTACGGTTGGCAAATTCCAAGCTGTCCGGGCATTTGCAATACCATATTCTATCACATTTTCCCATATACGCATGCCCGCATTGTTTGGATGGAAATCTTGGTTACTGCTGGTCCAATTATTAGCAAAAAAATTTATGCTACCAAGTGAATAGCACGGAACCCCCAGGCTTGTACACACTTCTTTTGTAGCCACCCAACCATCATTATACGAAAAATATCCAGCATCTATACTGTTTCTATGGTCATAAAAGCAAAAGACTTTTAAGCCAGCATTGACTAACGCATTTAAATTGCCGTACAAAAAGCCTCTGTACTGGTCTAATGTCTCAACACTAGGATCGTTGGCACCACCCTCATATAAAATAACCCCTTTTTGGCTGCTTGAAATGCCACTTACGGCAATTAGATCTTTTATATTGTTTGTGTATTGTCCTGCAATAGATCCGTATACAGAATAATTGATAAAACTAAAAGGCTTATTTGAATAGTTTGTGTTTTGCAGCCGGATCAAACCAACCACTTCCACTGCGCTATCCAATTTTATATGCCAGTTATGCGTTTGCGTATCATCGGGTGTAAAAGCATCTGACGAATCTATTGTTGAATAAATCCTATTGCTTTTAATGGTATCGGTGTGGTACAAAACGCCATCCATGTAATACCGTATTTTTTGCCCAACCAACGAGTGTTCGCTCCAAAAACCTATTCTATTATATTTTCCTGTAAAAGACATTCCAAAATCAGGGGCAGCGGTAACTATATTGCGCCCGGTTGGCCCTTCAAGATTTAGGTAATAATGGTTATTGTCATAAGTTAAGCCATGTTGTGATACTTGGCCGAAATCGCATAGTACTGCTTCCTCGTGTGGCACACCTTGGTAATCTTGTATCTTTCGCATTAAAATCGCAAAGAAGCTGCTATCGTAAGTGGTTGCCTCAGCTCCGGCACCAATGCTGGTTCCAATTATGCCGATGTAAGGGTATTGCGTACTTGATAATGGGGTTAATGCGTCCATTATTATATTAAAGTTACCGGCTGGTATAGGAAGCGTTACAATTTCTTTGGTTGTGTCAGCAAAGCCAACCTCAATGTTTTGAAAAGAAGTGCCGCTAAGCAATGCATTGGCATCAATATTTACCGTTTGGTTTGCTTTGCCGTTAAAGGCTAATGTTTTAATTGGATAATTGGGAACGGTTCCAGCATTGGTGCCTAATTTTAAAGTATCACCGCCAAATAAAATGCCTGAATTATTGTTACTGCTATCTACCAAATAAGCACTAGTCGGGGATGCCAGCGATAAATTGCCATTTACCGTAACATATCCATTAAAAGCTACATTAAAAGCCGTTTGCACATTGGGTACAACGGTTGTAAGATCAACCACATTAAAAGTGCCAGCTGCTGCATTTTTTATATAAACAGTGTTATTTTGTGCTATGGTGGCACTTATTGAAACAGTTGCATTAACCGCTACATGGCTGTTTATCCCCACAGAAAGAAAGATATTGTTTCGGGCAGATGTGGAACTTGTAGTTGCATCGAACAATAGGTAGTTGGTATTAAAAGTTCCATGTACATCAATATAGGTTGCCACATTTCCGGCCCCGTTGTTTTTTGCACCACCGATAATAGTAGTGGTATTGCTAACCAACAATGAGCCACCGGTATTTATTGATAATAAACATTGGTTGCCTAAAGTGCTGTAAATAGTATCAGTGGATTTAACGGTTAACGATTGTACCGCAAAGTTTTCATTAACTAAAAGAACCACTGTCGTGTTGGCATTGTTAATAGCGCCTATTATTAATATGGCGCTATCATTAGCGGTAGGTAACCCGTGATCCCATTTGCTTACATCACTAAAATTGGCTGTGAACGGCCCAGAACTCGTAGGAACAAACGTAAAGGTTGTAGTATTTGCCTTTGTGGTTAAAATAGTAAGTAATAATGTTATTATAAAAAAGACTTTGCAAATACTTGAGTTTATGAAAGTATTTTTCTGTTTAGAAACTTGCATGGTGACAAAATAATTTAAGCTGAACGGTTTAAAAGGTCTTATCTATAATGTAGAATTTATAATGGATTTACATTTATAGCGGAACACTCATTAAAACGGTTGGGATATTTTTTACTACGATTTCTATTATAAGCAAAATCATTCCAGTATTTATTTAAGCAAATAACTATATACACTCAATAAATTTCTAAACGTATAAGAATTTGTGCAACTGTTATCGAAAGCCTACACAATTGATAACCAAGGTAATGACAATCCAAGCTATATAGTATACTAGCATGTTTTACTTTATAGAACAATGGAATTAATTCCCCAAATCCCATAATCAAATAAATTTCATTTCGGACAAATAAAAAAACCATCCACTTTTCAGCGGACGGCTTTCGTTTAAACTGTCAAAACAGGATTTATTCGGCGTTGCCTTCATCCTATTTCTTTTAAGAGATCAGCCAAAACACTTAAATCACCCAAGTTGTTTTTCAACTAGCTTGGATGTTTTAAAAAATCTATTATCTTATCATTGGAGCAAATTTATTAGTATAATAACAACCCTTATTCGTCGTCCTGTACGGCCAGCGCTTTTCTAACCTTCTTGCCGCCTACACCATTTGCCCTCCATTTATCCAAAATATGTTTCGCGACCTCAACCAGTTTTTTAGCTTCAATATCTTTTTGCTCGTCTGTTTATACGGTGAAATAAGCTTCCAATTACTTTTCAATAGTAAGCACTTTTTTGTTAACGAATATTCCCTTGATCTAAAATGCCCAGCGGGTCTTTTTTCTTTCTTTTGTACTGGTCAAAGTCATCTGGTGGCGATGGTTGTGGTTTTTTAGGGAATATTTTACCTAACCCTTTTTGGATAAAATTCTGTTTTGGCGTCTGGTCGCCACCCAACACTTCTGCGGCTTTTACTGCCGTGCTTTTATTAAGGGGCGCTATAGATGTAATAAACTGCTTTATCTTTTGAGGTGTGTCATAAACTTTGGTTTCGCCGGACGGCATTTTCACTATTATGCCGCCGTTATCAGTCCTTAAAACATCTTGAGCGTATATCGGTTTGCGATAATTCGGGTTGTCTTTTTGGTTTTTCACCAAGTCTTCTTGAGTGGCATCTGGATGTTTAGACAACCAGGCTGGGTCAACGATCGTTTTTTGGTTATCTAATCCAACTGCAACGCGACCACCTGGGAAAGTTCCCCCTACTGGCGTTGCGCTGTAAAACTTCGGAGCGAAAACATCACCATTCGAAATTTGAACTTTATCACCACTCACCACGTTCTGGTCGTTGCCGATCACATGGGCGAAATTTGTGAGGAACGGATCGCCTTTGCCGCCGTTCTTTTCTTTTTCTTTTTTGTTCTGCAATTCCAGTTCTATTAATAGTTGCTGCATCTGCTGCGCCTGTATCCTACCCTGTTCCAATAGCGGCTTGTACGGATCACCTGCAACATCATTTGTTATTTGTTTAGTAATAAACCCCTTGTGTGGTTCTGCCAACGAATAGGCTAACTCGCGCATGAACTGTTTACCAGTTGGTGAATCTGGGTCGATGGTCGGGTTTACCTTTTTTAGGTAGGCTTCAAGCGCACCGTATGTGGCAGGCGATTGCTGCAACACCTGCCACGCTTGGTCACCTAACATCCGCCTCCCTTCAATCGGCAAACCGTAATCATCGGTTACCGGCTTGTAGTCCATTTCGATGGCACCCGTTTTCGGGTTAAACCGCGATATACCGGGCTTAATGGTATAGTTGTATTGCGTAGATTGACGGCTACCGTCGATCATTTTCTTATCGCTATCCTTATATTCGCCAGGCACCTTCTCAATCGTGCTAAAATAAGCGTCCACGTTTGCTGCCGGATTCTGATAATACAGATGTTTATTGTTGTCCAAGTATTTAACCGCATCATCAACGTCCATGTCATCGATCGATTTGATGTTTTGGCCGTCATGCGTAAAAATGCGGTTTGCAAGTTGATTTTTATACAGCGTGGGGTCTGCCCCGATTGCCTTGGCTGTTTCAGCACCTTTCTGTGATTTTGTCAGATAGTTGTTTATTTTACCTTGCAAGCCAGCCAGATACTGTGCCTG
>CAWJTH010000027.1:0-28889 GCA_963845495.1 uncultured Chitinophagaceae bacterium | reverse complement strand
GCGGTGATAAAAGAAATCGTGCTGCTACAAAAAAAACGTCAGGTTTCCATTCCTATGCGGCCCGACCATGGTCACCAAATGCTGGATGATTTGAAAAAGTTTACCTATCCGGGATATAGTGCCATCGGGCGTTTGCGAGGTTTGGCCGAATTGCGTGGCCTGGAACTAGGAATTTCGAAATCATTGTAAAAGCTTTAAGCAGTGAGCCATGAGCTGTTAATCCTTTCGTAAGTCAATCCAGCAGATTTATCGATAAGAGCTCATAGCTTACATGGCATGATTTTAACGGAATCAATTCAATTAAAATCATATAACAATGGAAACACAAGAAATTGCCGAACGCCTTGCTGAATATTGCCAAAAGGGCAATTTTGAAACAGCACAAATTGAATTATATGGAGACGATGTAATTAGTATTGAACAGCATGAGACGCCTGTTTTTCCAAAAGAAACAAAAGGAAAGGATAAGGTACTGGAAAAAATAAAAAAATTTGATAGTATGGTAGAAGAATCGTTTGGAAATGAAGTAAGCGATTCAATTGTAGTTGGCAATGCCATTGCTTTTAAATTAACGATGGATGTAAAAATGAAAGGACAAGATCGAATGGTTATGTCTGAATTATGCGTGTATGAAACCAAAGACGGGAAAGTTATTTCAGAACAATTTTTTATGTAATTTTAAATAAGTAAATAAAAAGTCCGGCAATAACGCCGGATTTTCTATTTAAAATTTTAATTTTTTCCCATGGCAATAAAAAACATAAAAAATATAGTTATATCTGGTTCAAATAATAAGCCAATCGGGCTTGATGTATTTTACGATGAAACTTTAAATAATCAACCAGTCGTAATTTATGCGCATGGTTTTAATGGCTTTAAAGATTGGGGTAATTTCGATTTAATTGCCACCCAATTTGCGCAACAAGGCTTTACGTTTATCAAATTTAATTTCTCCCACAACGGTACAACCATTAACCAGCCAGAAGAATTTGGTGATCTAGAAGCGTTTGGAAATAATAATTACACCAAACAATTATTTGATTTTAAATGCGTGCTGGATTGGGTTTGCGATAAATCAAATGCATACCAACAGTTTTTGGATATTACTAAAATTGGGATAATTGGCCATAGCATGGGCGGCGGCATTTCAATATTATTTGCCGTTGAAAATGAAAGGATAAAAACGTTGATTACTTGGGCTAGTATAAGTGAATGTAAAACACCTTGGGGCAATTGGCCAACAGAAAAAATACAAGCGTGGAAAAGCACCGGCGTGGCGTATTATGAAAATGGCCGCACCAAACAAAACATGCCGTTGTACTATCAATTGTATGAAGATTTTCAACAAAACAGAGAGAGGCTGGATATCCCGAAAGCTATATCCAGCTTAACTATTCCCATATTAATTTGCCATGGCACACTAGATACTTCCGTGCCAATGGAAAGCGCTATTAAATTATGGAAAAGCCAACCCAAAGCCGAGTTATTTACGGTGGAAGGCGACCACGTTTTCAACAGAAAACACCCTTGGGAAAAAGAAGATTTACCATTTGCCATGCAATTGGTAGTGGATAAATGTTTGCAATTTTTAAAAGAAATTCCAAATTAATAAACGCCAAATTCCAACAAGGTTAAAATCCCAAAAAGGAAATTCCGGATTCCAATAATTATAATCATTAAAATAATTCAAAGCCAGTGTTTAAATAACACTTATTAAAAAATGGTTTTGAATTCGGATGAAGGTCTAAATTGTTGGAATTTGGAATTTCATTAATTGGAATTTCCTATTTGTAATTTATAATACTAGTTGATTAAACAATCGCAACAATGTTTCTTTAGGATCGGTGCAAAAACCGGGATGCACTTTTGAACATTGCACAATGGTGCTTCTGGTAGCAGTTAACCAGCGGAAACGGCCAGCATTATCCAGCTTGGCAATCGGCCCAGCATCGGCATCGCCTTTGCAAATGCGTTCAATGGCACGAAGGTTTGCTTCTAGTTCGGCCATGTCTAAGTGTTCGCAAAAAACGGCCAATCTTTTTTCATTTATGTGGAACAATGCCTCTAAAAATTTAGGTTTGCGGGTGTATAAAATAACGCCCACATTTATAAATTCCTCCCGTTCCACCCGCGGCACAACGCGGATAACGGCATATTCATATAAGTGATTTCCTGGCATCGTTGGCTTCATTTATAAAAACCGCGGAGTTGGCAATCCGCATCGTTAAAAATTGAGTGTACACTTTTCTTTTTTCCGCCACCATTTTTGGCGAGCTTTCTGCATCTAACCAGCTTGCTGGCACTAAATCAACAATTGCAGCAATGCGCTCCGGCGTAAGAATGGCACGAAATTCTTTATCCACCATTTCTAATTGTGATGCCCAAGGCAGCAAAACATGGTCTTTCGATTGCTTGAAGGGCCGCAATGCTTGCTCTTCCCAATTGTCCCAACTATGGTGAAAATACAACGAAGCACCATGGTCAATCAACCATAATTCTTTGTGCCACATCAGCATATTTGTATTTTTTGCGGTACGGTCTACATTGGTAATCAAGCTGTCCAGCCATACAATTTGAGACGATAAGCTTGCATCCAATTTTGTTACAGAAGGATCGTAAGTAATAGCGCCAGATAAAAAATGAAACGCCAAATTGAGGCCCACACTAAATTTCAGCAAATCCTGTATTTCTTCATCGCCTTCTGTTCTGCCAAAAGCCTCGTCAATAATAATAAAAACCGTTTCTGGTATCTTAAAGCCCACAGCACGGGCAATTTCAGCGCCAATCAAATCTGCAATTAATGCCTTTGCGCCTTGCCCGGCACCGCGAAATTTAACGACATATAAAAACCCGTCGTCCGCTTCCACAATGGCCGGTAGCGATCCGCCTTCCCGCAAAGGTGTAACGTAGCGTGTAGCATTTACGGTTCTTAAAATTTGTTCGTTATCGGCCATTTATTTGGGTTGAAAAAGCTGTATAAGTTGTCAACTTTAATTTTCAAGGTGATCAAATTTTCATGCACAAATTTGACAACTTTCGGATATCACAAATTTGACAACTTTAGTTTTCGTAAAGTGTCAAATTTCGTGATTAAAGTTGTCAAATTTAATCAAGCCAAGTATCAAAATTACCATCTCATTTTTTATAACCACACCAATAAACACCGCCATCTGAAAATTGTTTCAGGGTATCTAAATGTCTAAATTTTTCAATTGTTTTCAAGCTAAATTTATTTGGGTTTTCTACTTCTTCGCTGCCAAACCAAATAATATAATGCGGTTCCGATATCAAATATTCTTGTACTTCCTCATTCCTTGCAGCATCTGGAATTGCTTGCGCCGGTACGCCAGTAAAAAAATACATACAATCATTTACGTTTGAATAAATGGGATAAGCAGGGTTTAACGTGTTATGTTTGGTTTCAATCCATTGAATAATAGGCGAAGCTTGGTAAGATTTTGAAGTATACCCAGCAATGCCATCGTCCAAAATATCTTTATACATGTGCTTTGCAGTAAGCACTTGTTGATATAAAAACAAACCCGATAAAAAAAGAAAAAAAACAATTGCCCCAAACCGTATTTGTTGTTTTTTTATCCGTTGGAGAAGCAACATTACAAAATAAGAAGCTGACCAAATAAATGGAATATAAGCAGGTTCTAATAACCTGTTATTAATTGTTTCGTACCGAGAAATTGTTGCGGAAAAAATAATAAAAGACATGTAAACAATACAATAAATGGCAGCCATATTTTCATAAGAGGATGTGTATTTTTTTTTGAAAAGCTGAAAAAGCAAGAACCCACCGATTAAAATAAAAGCCAGCGCACCAACAATTATATTGCCGTTATAATTATCGGTATGCAATTGCAGCCAGTCGTATATTACATTTCCATAATAACGCATATTTTCTAAAAAAGGAGTAATGCTTTTTAATCGATGACCAGTAAATCCACCTGACGTTGCCCTATTTCTTATTAAATTAATTGCCAATAAACTAATAGAAAGCGCCCCAAAAATTATTAAATGCAAAATCTTTTTTTTCCAGTATAAATTTCTATCCAACAATAAAAAAACAGCACCCGCAGCTATTAAAGTTATGCCTGCAAAACGGGTAATATTTGCAATAGCAGCAACCATTGAAAAAAATAATAAATGCTTTAATTTATGGCCTGATGAAAAATATTTTTTTCCTGAAATAAAAAATAAAATTATTAAAAGCGTAAATAACGTTTCGCTCCAAAGCATACTGAAAACTTCCAATAAAGATGGCGATGTGATAAAAAAAGCGAATATTATCCATTTATAATATTTAAAAGAGTAATTAAATTTTTCCATTATGCGCCCGCATAAATAAATTACAAGGGCAAAAAGAAAACTATTTAAAAAGGGCGCTAGTTTAATTATTTCAATATGTGTTAAAAAAGAAACAGCAGCCAAGAATGCAGGATAAAAAAACGGGAACATAGTCATTGGCTCGCCATCAAATTCTGTAAAACCTTGGCCTTTTAATAAATCCTTTGCAACGCTTGTGTAAATAACGGAATCGGGCGAAACGCCAATCCCATTGTATGATGTAAAAAGGTGAATGATGGCAAAGCCTAGGGCAGCGGCAATAAAAGAATCTAAGTTCTTTTGTCTGAATAAAAAGGATCGAGGTTTATCTATTGGAAACATTGGCAGCCAAGATAAAATTTTAAACTAATATAACAAGCATTAACCCGTTTTATTGACGCATAAAATAAGCCGCCCGAAAATTGGGCGGCTTATTTGCGAATTGTTTAAAGTAAATCTAAGTTTAATGTTTTTTGGCTAATGTGCTAATGTCGACACTTATACGTGCAAACAAATAGCGGCCATTGTAACCAAATTGATCAGCGGTGAATAAGAAACGGCCACGGTTTGAAACATCACGGCCTGAACCGTAACCACCCGCAGCTTTATTTGCACCAGCAACTGGATTTGAATGCACATTGGCATAGCTATTGCGTGGGTCGATAAAAATTGGGTCTGGGTAAACATCAAACAGGTTATTGGCACCCAACGTAAGGCCTAAGCCTGGCATGAAACGGTAAGTAACAATCAAATCAGTCGTAACTTTTGCAGAAAACTTTTGATCGGAAGCAAAATTAACATCGTTCCAATAGGTACCATCCGGTTTTTGTGCAAATGGATTGTTAGCCACATTATTCAATTCTGTAACTTCTCCAAAACGTACGGCACGAGCCATAAAATCCCATTTCTTAAGACTATAAGTTGCGGTTAAATTGATTTTATTGTTTGGAGAACCATGTTCGATCCGTGCACGTTGCTGGCGGTCAAATAAAATGTTTTTAAAATCATTAGCCGGATTCGCAGCCAGATTGCCGCTTGAATATGGATTGTTTGCAGCCGCATCAATAGCAGAATTGGTATGGATTGAGCCAACCACGCTATTTTGGTTAAAATTGGCAGCCAATGAAACCATGCCCCTGCCTTGGCCAGCTCTGTAGCTTTTGCTCAACACAATGTCAATACCTTTTGTATCGGTGTTGATGGCGTTTGTCCAAAATTGTACAGAATTTGCCTGAACGTTATATTTTCTGAAAATAGTATCCACCAAAGGATTGCTGCTGGTAGTAGTGGCACTTCCTGAAAAAGCTGAAGAAAGAACAATACGATCTTTAATGCTGATGTAATATCCATCAACAGAAAAAATAAAACCATTGCCAAATTTGCTGGTGATACCAAAAGTATAATCGGTAGATGTTTCTGGTTTTAATTCATTAATACCAAAGGCTTGGGTAACAATGGGGCTTTGGTTATTAGCCGTTAATGAATTTTGTGGATTGCCGTTTACAAATTGGGTAGATGTGCTATTGTAGTAACGTTGGTGCAAAGACGGTGCCCGGAAACCAGTACCCACAGAACCACGTACGGCAAGATTTGGTGTTATTTCGTAACGGGCATTCACTTTTGTACCGGTACCTGTGTAAGTAAGACTGGCACTGGTTTCTTTGTATGTTTCAACACGTGCAGCGGCACCAATTAATAATTTACCGATGGTATATTCCAGATCAGCGTATCCTGCATAAACATTTCTGTTTTTATCCAAAGCATTGCTGGGTTGCAAACCTGGGAAAACCTGCGCACCTGAACCTGGCACAGCCGTTAATGTATACGCAACACCGCCGCCTGGCGTGTAACCAGGAGCGATGGTAGAATCTTTTAAATTGTTACCAGCATTCCATGAGTTAGGTTCGCCAGCAACCAATGCAAACCTTTCGTGGCGAGCTTCTCCACCGAAAGCCACATTCAAACTATTTTTTGTACCGAAATTAAATTCACGGTCAATATCCAAATTGATGGTGTTTTGAGAAAACTTTTGAACACCTGCATCAAATTGTTTTTGCGGAACGGAATAAATAGAAGCGTTGCCGCTGTTTTCAACATAATAATGCAGGCTATTGAAACCGTAAGTATTGCTTAAATCGACAGACCAGTCGCCAAATTTTGCTTTAAAACCAGCAATGGCTGAATAATCGATGATGGTGGTATGAATCTGTGGTAAAAATCCATCAGAATAATAATCCCAATTGCCCAATCCGGGGCCGCCAAATGAATTTTGGGTGGCAGAAGTTTGGGTAAGCAATTGTGGTGCTTGGCTGATTGAATTGGCGTTACGGTAGTTTCCTTCCGATTGTCCGGTTCTGCTGCTACCGCCGATGGTTGTATAAAAATCTATGTTTTTTGTAATTGGTATGCCCGCGTTGGCAAAAGCACCAAAATTATTGTTAGAAGCTTGGCCAACAATCATATTGCGGCGGCTATAATTTCTGGCGGTTTGGATGGCCTGGTCCTGATCCATCAACCAAGTTCTGTACTGGGCAGATGTTCCGGTTCCCAAAGCGGTTGTAGGTGCAGTAGGGAAGCTACTTGCAGAGGTGCCGATGTATTGCAAGGGGCCATTGTCTTCACCAGAACGGTTTGTTTGATCTCTTTGCAACCATTGGCCGCTAATATTTACATAAGCACCACTTTTGGCAAAAGTACCTGCAGAAAAATCAATTTGTTTGTTAGTTCCATCGTTGATATTCATGTGCGTAGCCTGTCCGCTATAATATTGTGTATAAGGCATGCTGGTCATATTTTGTCCAAGTGTACCAGTCAGGTTTATACCTTTAAATTTCTTTTTTAGCACCACGTTTATTACACCAGCAATAGCGTCAGAACCATAAAGAGCGGCAGCGCCATCACGCAAAACTTCAATATGATCGATTGCTGCTGAAGGAATTGCATTCAAATCGGTACCAACCGAGCCGCGACCTACGCTACCATTAATGTTTACCAATGCAGTAGTGTGCCGTCTTTTACCGTTTAATAAAACCAATGTTTGGTCGGGGCCAAGGCCACGCAAACTGGCTGGATCAATGGCATCTGTTCCATCGGTAACCGATTGGTGAGTTGATTGAAAGGAAGGTGCCGCATAGGTTAACATTTGACTCAAATCAGCCTGCGCAAACTGTTTTATTTCTTTGGCAGAAATAATGTCAACCGGTACCGGCGTCGAAATAATTGTTCTTGGCTTAGTACTACGCGAACCTACAACCATTACACTTTCTCCTGAACCTATCGTTGTCAACGACCCGTTCTTTTCAACCGTTTCGCTGGCCTTTACCACTACGCCCATGCGTTGGGTTTCTTGTCCCACAAAAGAAATAACCAAGGTATAAGAACCAGCTGGAACTTTTAAGGAATACATGCCCATGGCATCTGTAGTTGTGCCAATATTTTTAGGCTCAACCGTAACCGAGGCTCCACTTAATGGGTTGCCGGACGCATCTTTTACTATTCCTTTAATGATTGCTGTTTGGGCCATTGCATAGGCTGAAAACAGGCTTATCAACAAAGTGGCCATAAACGACAAAAGCCGTTTTGTGGATTTTTTCATTTTCTTGAAAGTTTTGGTAATAAAAATATAACATTGCAAAAGTAACGTTAAAGGTTGTTAATTTTAATATTAAAACGATAAATATGTGTATTTTAAAGGTTGAAAGCAATCGCAATCGAATGCGGTTAATAAAAAATTCTATCTATTTTTTATTTTTAGGTATAGTATTTTGTGCAAATGCTCAATCTGTTGGAAAGAAAATTGTAATAAATCCTTTCAATTATAGTATTCAAAAAGATGTTTCTGCTAATCATGCTGCAGTTGCCTGTGCCCACACTTTGGCGAGTAAAGTGGGCGTAGACGTTATGATGCAAGGTGGCAATGCCGTAGATGCAGTTATAGCAACGCAATTGGCTTTAGCGGTAGTTTATCCAGGCGCTGGCAATATTGGCGGTGGTGGTTTTTTAGTTGGAAGTTTATCAAACGGAAAAAAAATTGCCATCGATTTTCGTGAAACTGGGCCCAGTGCTTCAACTGTTGATATGTACATAGATAAAAAAACAGGTAAGGCCAATGCTAAACTTTCGCAAGACGGACATTTGGCAGTAGGCATCCCCGGAACAATCGCTGGCGTTTTTGCCTGTATGAAATATGCAAAACTTCCTTTTAAAAATTTGATTCAACCCGCCATCGATTTAGCTGAAAACGGTTTTGCACTTACTGAAAGCGAAGCTAAAAATTTAAATGAAGCACGGTCTGCATTTGATAAAAACAATACAACGCTTCCGGTTTTCTGTAGAAAAAAACCTTGGAAAACCGGCGATACCTTAGTGCAAAAAGAATTGGCGGCAACCCTTCGCCGTATACGCGACAATGGTGCCAAAGGTTTTTACGAAGGAGAAACGGCCCGTTTGATTGTGAACGAAATGAAACGGGGTAATGGTATTATTACACTAAAAGATTTGAAAAATTATAAAGCAAAAGAAAGAACCCCCATTGAGTTTGATTACAAAGGTTACCATATTGTTGGCATGCCGCCACCCAGTAGCGGCGGTGTTTTAATTGAGCAAATGATGAAAATGTTGGCTACCAAACCATTACAGCAATATGGGTTTGAAACCGCCAAAAGCGTACAATTGATGACCGAAGTAGAACGTCGAGCTTATGCCGACAGAGCTGAACATTTGGGGGATCCTGATTTTTACAAAGTGCCTGCCAACACTTTGGTAAGCGATGCCTACGTACAACAACGCATGGCTGACTACGACAGCACAAAAGCCAGCAAAAGCAGCGATGTAAAACCTGGTTCCATCCACGAAAGCGACCAAACGACGCACATTAGCGTGATTGATAAAGACGGGAATATGATTAGTGTAACTACCACGTTGAATGGGCATTATGGCAGTAAAACGGTTGTAGCAGGTGCTGGTTTTTTATTAAATAATGAAATGGACGATTTTAGTGCACAGCCCGGCGTACCAAATATGTATGGCGCCATTGGCGGCGTGGCCAACGCTATTGCCCCAGGCAAAAGAATGCTAAGTAGTATGAGTCCTACTGTGGTACTGAAAGATGGCAAACCATTTATGGTGGTCGGAACGCCTGGAGGAACAACGATCACCACATCGGTTTTGCAAAGTTTGGTTGATGTAATTGATTTTAATATGAGCGCAACCGATGCGGTGAACAAGCCTAAATTTCATCACCAATGGCAGCCTGATGTGGTTTACGTAGAAAAATCTTTTCCGACGGATGTGAGGGCTACATTGGAAGCGATGGGCTATAAAATAACAGAACGGGAGCAAATTGGCCGTACGGAAATGATCCGCATTTTGCCAGGTAATAAATTGGAAGTTGCCGCTGATAAAAGGGGAGATGATGATGCGGAAGGGTATTGATTGTATCCCGAAGCTCTGCTTCGGTTGGTAAGTTGGAGCTCCGCTCCGGCCTTGCGATAGTGGCAGGAGCAGAGTTTGAACCTAAAGTGTCGCAGCGGAGCTGCGACATACAAGAATCGAAGCGGAGCTTCAATCTACATTTTCCAGCAATCCAAAGTCAATCGATTCCTGACCAGAAATACCTTCAACTGATCCTTTAATGTGTGCTGCGTTTAGCAACACTTTTTCCAGTTGTTTTTCTCTTGATTTCCAAAGCTTTTCCATTACATCCCGTTCTTTTTGAATCGATAATTTCATACTCATAAAACCTTCACGGATAGCATTCCATTGTTCACCAAACTCGTTGCTCGTCAAATAGTTATACAACATTGTCATTTTATCGCCTTTATTTTCTTGGCTTTTGGTCGCATTAAAAACTTTAATGATACCATCGCGGAGCACACTGGCCAAAGCAGCCACTTCGGCAAACGTGCAGATCCAAACACCTTCCATAATGCCGAATTTGGTAACATCGGTTGGCAACACATTGGTTACAATCACTGCCACTTCGGCCCCCGAGGAACGCATATCAGCTTTTAATTTATCGATCCAATTTCGATCAAAATTTTTGGTGCGCTTGCTTTCGTAAATAATTTGGCCACAATCTTGGCCAAAATTATTGCGTACCGATTGGATGCAGTCTGCACCGCGAACGCCTTTACCCACTTCACTTATAACATCAAACGGAAAACTATTTTTTAATAATTCCTCCAAAGCTAACTCTTGAACTTCGCCCTGTAATTGCATAGAGCCTTGTTCACTTTTGCGTTTTGCTTCTTCTAACATCCGCAGTGTATCATCGTTCTTTTTTTCCAGTTCCCTTATTTTCATCATCCATTCGGTTTCCTTGCTTTCCGTTTTTTGTTTTTCCCGCAGGGCAACCTCATCAGTTATTTTTTGGCGCTCTTCCAATAGTTTTTTTTGTGCCGACAATTCTAATTCTGCTTCACGGGTTTTAAATTCTTGTTCTTTTTGCAAGAATTCCAATTCTTTTTGTCGGGAAGCCCGCAGTCTTTCTTCGGTGTCGGTGGCGGTTTGTTTTAACATCTTTAATTGATTTTCAAAGTCGCCGCTTATTTCTTTGCGCATTTGTGTTTGCAATTCGCTAGCTAACTTTTGCTTTTCAGCCTCAAATAATTGTTTTGCCTCCCTATCCTTTAGTTCTAATAGTTTTTGGGCTTCTTTTTCATTTAATTCCAACTGTTTTTGAAACGCTTGTTCTTTGCTTTTATATTCTTCATCTTTCCGGTTTTGCCATTCAATCATTTGTGTACGCAATTCCTTTTGCATACTGCTACGTATGGCATCGGTCGGTTCAAATTGATGGTTACAGTTAGGGCAGGTAATTAGTTGCATTGCTAAAAAAATTAGAGTTGCGAAGTTAAGACGTCATTTAGAATTTAGAGATTTGAAATTTGATAATGGTAGCTTAAGAAACTTAGGAAACAAATTTCGGTTCAGTTATCAAATTTTAAATCTTCAAATGCAAAAATCTATGTTTTCCTTACTTTTGCAGCCCTTGCGGAGGTGGCGAAATTGGTAGACGCACTACTTTGAGGTGGTAGCGCCTTTTACCGGGCGTGGGAGTTCGAATCTCCTCTTCCGCACCCGATTTGTTATGTAAATTCCTGTAAATCAACGGTTTACAGGATTTTTTTTGACTGTCTGCCGTGTTTTTAGCCGCTTTTTTACGCTTGTTCCCGCTGTTTGCGGCGGACAATTGGCGGACAGGATGGTAATTAAATTAACAGAAATGGGTATCTGCATTTTATTGTTAGTCTTTAGGATTGATGCCTTCCTTTATTATTATTTGGCTTAAATCTCCTTCTAAACTGTTGTCAAGCATAGTTGATAGGCATGATATAAGTTAATTTTTAGTTTATTGAACTGAAACTAACGGACAAGTATTTACTAAGGCTGGAAACTCTTACGAACCAAATTATTGTTACCCAAACCTTAAAAAACAATTAATTCCTTGGTTTTTAAACAGTTCATCAAAGCAGTATGGCTTTTTGATTAGCCTAATCATTTGACCACTTTTAAAAGTTCATTATACGTCCACTCATTGCCCTTCACAAAGAAGTCGTAAGTTTTTTCCCAATCTTTTCCTTGCCCCCATCCCACCATTGAAGAAATAATTTTTGTCTTTCCTGGTGCAATAGCAACAAATTGAATTATTTCTTGGAGGTACTGATCTTCCGCTTGTACTTTTTTAGAAAAATTATCATTTAGCTTAACTTTCAAGATCAGAAGCTCATTTTCCAAAAAGCTGATAATTTCAAGTTTTATTGAGCTGCTATCAGAAAGTGCTTTTGTTTTGTCATAATTGGTTACGATGTATCCGCCATTCCTTAATTCAATATGAGCAACAGGCGCTATCCATCCAGAAAGTTTAGCATCCGTTGAAAAGTATTCCCATGCTTCCTTTACTCCTAACGGGACAACAACAGAAAGCCGGAGCACTTTCTCGTTTGATTTATTGATGTATGATGTATTTTCAACTTGAGCTATTGAGGTATTGCTAATACCTATGCAAAGCGTTAACAATGACAAGATCCATTTCATAATGTTCAAATTAAAGATGTTTATTTAAACTTACACTTTTGGGCTCGGAAGCTTTTAATAAGCAAAAGGCTTGGGTAAATGTGTATTTAGTTAATGAGGTTATAATGATTGCCTTGCTTTTGAAAAGTAAATTTACCCGCTACATTCTAAATTTTCTTACCGTTGATAACATTTTGATTCATTCATTGCCCCGCTTCCGCCTATAGATCGTATGCCAATACATGTAGAATGCCAAACTAGCGCAGTTGCAGAGCTATGCTTGATTATCACTTGATTTTATAATAGTAACGGATAAAGTAGAGTTTTTTTAGATAAGTAATTTGCAAACAATCCAGTATTCTATTTTGGCGAAGGCAAAACGGTTGTAGATCCGGTTGTAGTAAGATAGTACACCTTTTCAGTTGAATGTTATATTCTTTCCATTGCATACCTGTTCTACTTTCACGACATGAAATGCTGTTTCTTTTTATCCACTGAAATGATGGATAATTAGCAGTAACAGCTAAAACGATTGTCGAAACAACTTTCAATAGGTGTCTAAAATAAATTGACCTTGGGTTGGTTTATTCCTTTAATAACATACAATGCCAAATGAAATGAATACAAACAAAAGCTATCCTCCAGTCGCCTTTAGTGTTGCCTTTAGTTTTGCCCCCGTTTAATCAAAGGAAACCGATGCCTGAAATGTTTAATATCTAATAAAAGAAATCACGTGTCTTGTAATTGCTTCAAGGCATTAAGCTCGTTATTGGCAAAATAATGAAAGACGTTCTCAAACTTGATCGATTTATAAACCATTTCTTAAATAAATCATGGGGGAATTTACATTAGATCTCAAAATTGCGGCCCAGATGCCGTTGCGAAAAGATTGGCGGATAGGCAGCATCGGTTCAGGTGCAATTGTGCGGGGCTGCCATTTGGTAGCTTACCGTAATGCGGGTTTTAACCCGTATGGTATTGCGTCGCTTCACCGGATACAATCAGAGGAAGTTGCAAAAGAGTTTGGCATACCCAATGTTTACGATTCGTGGCAGCAATTAATAAAGGATAAAAATATCGAGATTATTGATGTTGCCGTTCCGCCGGACAAGCAACTGGAAATAGTTCGTGAGGTTGTAAAAGAGAAGGATCATATCAAAGGCATACTTTGTCAGAAACCGTTGGCTATGAACCTTGAAGAGGCCAATGAAATCGTTATGCTATGCGAACAGGCCGGAATAAAATTGGCTGTTAATAGCAATATGCGATACGACCAGTCAATCCGGGCACTAAAAACTTTGCTTGATAATAATTACTTCGGCGAAATAGTTTTAGCCACGATTGACATGCGGGCCATACCACATTGGCAAGAATTTTTGCAAAAATATGACCGCTTGGAAATGCTGAACATGGGGATTCATCATATAGACACCTTCCGTTACCTCTTTGGCGATCCCGAAAAAGTAACGGCCATAACCAGAAGCGACCCGCGGACAAATTTCCATCACATTGATGGTATAACCCAGTACACTTTTCAATATGCCAATGGGTTAATGGCAACCAGTTTGGATGATGTTTGGGCCTGGCAGGGCGAGGGCACCCAAAAAGATATGTACATCAGGTGGCGGGTTGAAGGATTGGAAGGCATGGCCACCGGTGAAATAGGCTGGCCTAAATTTCCCGAAAAAGGCCTAAGCACAATCAAATTTACCACCCGTAAATTCCCTGATCAATGGATAGAACCAACTTGGGACACAGTTTGGTTTCCCGATGCATTTGAGGGGACAATGGCTTCATTGCTACGTGCTGTTGAGGAAAATACATTGCCCGAAATAAACGGCCGCGATAACCTGCATACCATGGCCACCATCGATGCGCTTTATTTATCTATCGAAGAAGAAAGAACCGTGAAACTGTCCGAAACATTACAAAAACTTAAATAATAAAAAATGATTTCAGTTGGCATTTTTAATGGATACTATCCATATACTTTAGAAGAAACCATTAGTAAGGTAAAAAAAGATGGTTTTAATTGCATACAGCTCGACCTGAGTTTTAAAGACTTTGATCTGAATGATCCGCATACTTTGCCACAAACGTTGACCATTGAAAAAGCACAAACCATACGCAATGCTTTTCGCGATGCCAATATCGAAATTGTGGCTATTTCGGGCTACACTAATTTAATTTCTCCCGACCCTGAAAAAAAACATAAAAACATTGAGTACGTCAAAACACTTTTAAAGTTTGCCCGAGAATTTGGAACGCCTTACGTGATCAGTGAAACCGGAACGTATGAGCCAAGCAGCGATTGGGTTTTTCATGAAAAAAATGCAACCGAAGATGCTTTTCAAGAAATTAAGGCCGTGATTAAAGACTTGGCAGAATTTGCTTGGGAAAATGATGCCGTCTTTTTGGTAGAGAATTATGTGAACAACGTAGTTGGCAGTGTTGATCAGTTATTAAGGCTGTTCAGGGAAATCGATCACCCGGGATTAGGGTTGCTGATGGACCCGACCAACTATTTTAATGGTGTAAATATTAAAGATGTTGACGGCGAGCTTAATCGCATATTTAATGCTTTGGAAGACAAAATAAAAATTGCTCACGCCAAAGATATTAAGCAAGCCGAAAGCGGCGAAGAAAAACATGCGGCCATTGATGCGGTGGAATCACACACTTTCCGCGGAGCGGGGGATGTGGAGTTGCCGGCGGCTGGACTTGGTGTACTTAACTATCCATTGTATTTAAAACTGCTGGCTAAAAAACATCCCAATATCCCCATCATCATCGAGCATCTTGACGAGGAAGATATCCCACGTGCAAAAAGGTTTGTAGATGACACATTAAAAGCAATTGGTGCCTAAAAAATCAAAGAATATTAAGATTGGGTAAGGTATTCGCAATCTATTTGTCAATCGGCCTTTTCTTTCGAGAGCCTTGGCTTTTTTTGTTTCTTTTTTTTGCCAAGAAAAAAAAGAAAAAGATACAGTTTCTATAAGCATCTGCGAACAAGACATTCTAATTCTAAAATTTACCTAAAAATTGAATATCATGAAAGATTTAAAACTAAGTGCCGAACAAAAGGCCGCATACGATACAGACGGTTACCTTGTTGTTAAAAACTTTTTAACCGAAGACGAAGTCGGTTTACTGTATGGCATTGCCACAGGCGATGATGTGCTGAAAAACAAAGCATTTGATTTTAACGACCAATCGGGAAAGCGGACAAAACTGACGCTTTGGTTTACACCTGGCGATGACGCCTATGGTTTGCTCACCCGCAGCGAAGCGTTGGTTCAATCAGTTCAGGATTTGCTTGGAGATGGTGAAGTTTGTCATTTTCACTCAAAACTGATGCAGAAAGAGCCGCAGGTAGGCGGTGCATGGGAATGGCACCAAGATTACGGCTATTGGTATAAAAACGGTTTCTTGTTTCCAGATGCTTTGATCAGCGTGATGCTGGCGCTTACCGAAGCAACCGTAAAGAACGGTTGCCTGCAAGTGTTAAAAGGATCGCACAAAACCGGCCGCATTGAGCATAGTTTTGCCGGTGAGCAACAGGGTGCTGATATGGATTTTGTAAACGAAGCATTAAAGTTTTTTGAACGCGTACCTGCAGAGTTAGAACCTGGCGATCTGCTGTTCTTCCACCCAAATACGCTGCACATGTCAGAGGCTAATTTATCCGATAAACCTCGCTGGTCGATGATTTCGGCTTACAATCTCAGCTACAATAAACCGTTCAGGGAAAAAAATCTGTCGTGTATTACACCGGTAGAAACAGTACCGAACGATGCAATCATGTCGTCAGGAGCACATGGTTTATCTGCCGACAGGGATTTTCTTCAAAAAGAAGATGAAATAACATTAAACGTAAAGTGATCACATTATATTAAACCCTTGAAATGGAAATTAAATTTTTTTGTCCCCGGTGGGGGAGTGAGCAAATAAGCTGGGATTTGTTTTGCCAAAAAGTAAAAGACGAAGGCTACAACGGCGTGGAATACGGCATAGCCAATAATTCGGAAGCCAAAGAGCTGGACGAAGCCTGGAATAATTTTGAAAAATATGGCTTGGAGGTTATCCCGCAACATTACGGCACTTATGATTCTGATTTTGCAAAACACTTTGATAATTACGCCGGCTGGCTGGATATGGTAAAGCCATACAAAGCGCTCAAGATCGATTCCCAAACGGGTAAAGATTATTTTACTTTCGAGCAGAATAAAAAGTTGATTGAGCGGGCAGATGAACATACCAAGTCGTGCGGGGTAGAAGTGTACCATGAAACGCATCGCAATAAATTTACCTTTGCAGCTCACATCACTTTCGATTACTTAAAAAGGATACCAAGTTTGCGCATTACCCTCGATGCATCGCACTGGGTAAATGTTGCCGAATCTTTTTTGGATGATCAGCCTGATGCGTTAGCCTTGGCAATTGAGCGTACCGAACATATACATGCCCGGGTTGGTTATCAGGAAGGCCCGCAAGTGCCAGATCCGGCAGCGCCAGAGTGGAACGAAGCACTGCAATATCATTTAAATTGGTGGGATAAAATTGTTGAACGCAAAAGGGCTGAAGATGCTGCCTTGATGACGATTACACCCGAATTTGGTCCATACCCGTATATGGTGCACTTGCCGTATAGTCAAAAACCTATTTCTGATCAGTGGAAAGATAATGTGTACATGATGAATTTACTTAAAGACCGGTATAGTAAGGTTTGAATTAGTGTATCCAAATAGTATATTTTCCAAACATTTACACTCATTAGTATTGCTGATTGGCAGAAACGCCCCAGCCTTATCAGCAGTTTGAACAGAAGTTTGTTAGCGAAAAAAGTTGAGAATGTCCGTCGGCCCGCCATAACGCTAAACCGTATGTTGGTGGCTGGATATTTTTGTCTTGTTATTAAGTTTATTGTTTTTCTTAATTCCAGATCTCATTCATTTCTGTCAGTACAATAGGTTTACCGTCGGTAACAACAATCGTATGTTCGTGTTGTGCAATAAATCCGCCCTTATTTCCAACCATTGTCCAACCGTCTGGCAAAGTTTCTGCATATGTGGAAGCCGTTGAAATGAATGTTTCAATGGCAACCACAGTATTTTTCTTAAACCTTGTAAGATTCAATTTATCCCTGAAATTAGCTATTTCACTTGGTTCTTCGTGAAGACTTCTCCCTACTCCGTGGCCTGTCAAATTTTTAATAACCCTGTAACCTCTTTTCTTCGCTTCAGTTTCAATTAAAAATCCAATTTCAGAAATGCGGACCCCACCTTTTATGTTGAATATTGCTTTATGTAAAATTTGTTTTGAAGCCTCGATGAGTTTTTGGTGTTGGTTTATATCTGTCCCTAGAACAAACGAGCCTCCGTTGTCCGACCAAAAGCCATTTAGTTCTGCTGAAACGTCAATGTTAATTAAATCACCTTCTTTAAGTATTTTTTTACCGGATGGTATGCCATGGCAAAATTCATTATTAACACTTATACAAGTAAAACCAGGAAAACCGTAAGTTAAATATGGTGCTGATTTAGCTCCCATATCGTTAAGTATTTGTCCGCCATAGTTATCCAATTCCTTTGTTGTCATACCCGGTTTGGCGAATTTTCTCATTTCTTTTAAAGTGAGGGCAACAGCTTCACTTGCTTTTGTCATCCCAACTAATTCTGACTCTTTTGTAATTGACATATTTCTTTTTTTAGTAAAGGATTTGTTGTGTCGTTTTCTAACCTGACCACTCAAAAATAAGTCAAACTATCGGTATACAATTCAATTGATTATCAGATATTTTGTGTGTCTTCTGGTTTCTTATCCTTGCGTGGTATGGCTGTTCGGTTTGCTGGTTTTCTAATAACGTTTCCATTTTTTTCTATCTGCTTAATCGACAATTTCCTATAGAATATTGAAAGATTGAAACGGATTTGCCGAGAAAGATTGATAGATTTAATTTTCATCATTTTGAGAAAATAAAATATAATAATTGTTTGGAATAATCAACATTTTTTTACACCTTGTCAAGGCTTTGATAATGTAAGGTTTTGATATCCAATATCCGCCTCAACAAATAATGTTGTGTTTAGCCATATAATTACGCATGCCCATCGCTTGTCATTTTTACTATAATTGGTTGTAACAACCAATTATAGTATTGCACCCCAAAGTACCAGACACTTTTAAATGAATACAATGCCGCTTGCCATGTGCATAAAACGCCAAATGCAAACTGTCGTCTAGTGCTGGGGTATTAGCATTTAATTCGTTAAACAATTGTAGTTTTTGATACAGATGCATGTATAGTTATAAATAGTCACCAATTATTTATGAACTACATCTCTTTGCCCCCATTGCCCCTCAACCCTAAATATATCATCCTAAACCTTTGAAACATGAACATAAAACGGATTGCATGGCTAGTTGTATGCTTTTTATCATTCGGCGTGCTGGTAAAATGTGTATCGCCCACTGAAAAAACAAAAGAAACAGAGGATAAGCCATCTGAAAGGCAGCAGTTTCCTGATTTTGGTGCCATGGTGCCAGACACATCGTTCTTCAAGCATTATCCTGACCATAAAGTTTTTAAGTTAAGTCAAGATTACCCAAAAGAAATGCCAGGAGCCGATAAAATCCCTGATTTTTTTAGTATACCTTTTGATGATAAAACCAAATGGAAGGATTGGCTTTTGGCTGCCAGAGATTACTGTTTCAAAGGAATGATAGACGTTGATTTTGTTGCGCAAGATAACAAACAGCGGGATTGGTATCACATGCCTTGGCTACATTATGGCCCATTGGCTTCAGAGGGTTTTTCCGGTCTTGCGAAAGAAGCGCCAATCAGTCCTTACCAATTAAGTCCACAACAAAAAAATCCCGGTCAAGTATATGCATTGGGGTTTTATAATGATTTTGCCGGTCACACATTATATAGAATGTGGGATACTTCTACCGATCCGGATGCCATGGTTACACAAGGACCAAACGGTGGTTTTCCGGAAGGAACTGTCATATTCAAGTTTCTTTATACTGAACTTGATTCTACAGATGTACCATATCTTAAAAACCCATATACAAAGCTGGCTTATATAACCCCCACTTGGAATGATAGTGTAAAGCGCATAGTTAAAACCGTAAACCTTATTCAAATGGATATTATGGTGAAGGACAAGCGGGCAGACAAGTATGGTACGGGTTGGGTTTTTGGGAACTTTTGTTATAACGGAAACTTGAATAATGGTAAAACGATGAAGGATAGGGTAATGAACCTAGTACCGGTGGGCATCCAATTTGGGAACGACCCTAGCGATACCAGCAACTGGATCAATCCTTATCCTGTTGTAAAAACAATCATCAACGATACCCTAAAAGAAACTTTCATAAATACCTCTGCCGACCTTCCGCCCCAACATCTTGGCTGGGCCGGAAGACTTGATGGCCCGGTGGATCTAAACACGGCATCCTGTATGTCTTGTCATGCCACGGGTGAATTTCCACAATTAGCCAAACTTGTTCCAGATGAAGCATTTATCGGTACTAAAAATTCCGACAGTAATATGACATATTTGACAGATACGAAAACACCTGCTTGGATAAAGTACAACCAAAATTTAAAATGCGGAACAGCCTATGACCCAACCAAGGCCACCTCTACCGATTTTTCACTGCAAGTTTCTCTTGCATTAAACTACTATTGGAAGTGGAAAAATATTTTGATGGGCGGGTATTATAGTAATCAATTTACAGGCGTAGAACACGTAGCCTTGCGAGGCGGTATGCCAATTGTAAGGATGGTAAAACTTAAAAGGGGCGGGGCTAAGCAAAAGGCTGATTCATTGCCAGAAACAAAGCAATCGTTTTAAATTTTCGTTCTTATTTACAAGTTTTTACAAGTGCGGTTCTTTTCTCGAAATACTGTATTACCCTATAAATAATCTCTTGAGATATATGCAAAATTCTATATCGTTTTTTCTGAATGGTAAACCTGTCGTTCTTAAAAAAACACTTGTTGATACGTTGCTTATTGATTATCTGCGTTCACCACAAGTGCATTTGGCCGGTGCAAAAAAGCCTTGCGGCCAAGGTGGTTGCGGTGGCTGTACCGTTATATTATCGTCTTGGAATGCCCATTCAAACACCGAAGAGCATTGTGCAATCAATTCATGCCTTCGGCCACTTATTGCTGTTGATGGAATGGTTGTAACAACGGTAGAAGGTACAGGCGCTGCCAGAAGGCCAAATCCTGAGTATCTTACGCATAATCAGATCGCCAGTAGGGGAGGTTCACCCGCCACGATGCCCTTGCCACAGTCGGTTATAAGTGCCTTCGAGGAAGCCCAGACAAAACGTGCTGAGGTGCTTGAATCGGTCAACAAATCAAAAGATGTTGGAAGCACTACCTTGTTAATCAAGACTGAGATACCGCGTAACCCTTCGGAGGTCACACATCTTGGTGTAAATCCTGTTGCCCACCGCCTTGCCCTCAACAATGGAACACAATGTGGATACTGTACGGTAGGTTTTGTGATGAATATGACAGAGTTTTTGGCCAACAATCCCACTGCTACTAAAAAAGAGATAGAAGACATATTCGATGGCAATATTTGCCGTTGTACAGGTTATCGTCCAATTCTGACAGGGATGAAAACTTTTGCCGCAGATTGGACATCGCTTGATGAAGAAGAACGGATGAAATGCATAGGAGATGATGCGGTTCAATTACAAAAGGCTTCAGAAATCGTTATCCCGTTCCCCAAAGAAGCTAAAAAAACCTTGCAAGGCTCTTCGGGTCAAGATGAAAAGGGCCGCTTATGGATAAGGCCAGTTACACTATCGGGTTTACTTGAAAAATTAAAAGAGTACGAAGCAGACAAGCCGCTCCTTATAAATGCCAATACTGCGTATGGGATATACAAGCAAGATTTTTTGACGGCAAAAGTCATTATTGATATCCGGCTGGTGCCGGAGCTGAATGGTCAAGCACTTATTGGAAAAGACGGTATTAAAATATATTCGGCAACTACTTTTAGTTCGCTCATAAAAATTTTAGAAGACGCAATAGCAGAACATACGGATTATACTTCCAACCGCGATGCAGACACAACGCCATGGGGTGCATTACTTTTTATGGCGAAAAGAACGGCGGGGCGTATTGTGAGAAATGCGGGTACATTGGGAGGCAATACAATGCTGGTTTTCAAACATATAGTGGCTGGTACAGGCGAGCCGTTTCCTTCCGATTCACTTACTGCTCTTGCTGCCATAGGTGCCGTTATAGAGTATGTCGACTCTGGTAAAACAGCCGAAAGCGGTATAGAAAAGGATTCAGTAGAGTCGCTTTGCGACAAAATAATTGCCGATCCGTCATTTGCAGAACGTATTATATTGTTATCTTACTTTATACCGATTGGTAGTGGATCTGTTGTCCTATCGCAAAAAGTAGCTTTGCGGGATGTTAACGCACATAGCATTGTAAATTCAGCCATTTCAATTCAAGTCGATAGTCTGCTTCAAGTACAAAATGTAAGCCTTGTTTATGGAGGTTTGGCACCCTACCCTTGGCATGCCGCTGAAACAGAAAGCCTTATGAAAGGGAAAATCTTATCACTTGAAAATATCCCTAACTTATTTGTGTCGTTAGTTAAAGAAGCGGAACAGGTAATGGCATTCTGGAAGCTACGCATGAATGGCTTACCTGATGAAGGTTTTACGGAATTATATAGAATCCAGTTAGTAACGGCCATGTTTTACAAAGCTGTAATTAAAACACTTTTAGAAAATGGTGCTACGGTGCCTGCCAATATCCGATCTAGTGGAATGATAACATGGGGGAAATGGCCTGTAAGCAACGGTCACCAATTTTATCAATCCCAAAGCTTTAAAGCGCCTGTTACCAAACCTTATGTAAAATTTACAGCCATGGAACAGGCGTCTGGCCAGTTGCATTACACCCATGAATACGCAGTGCCAATAAACACTGTGAATGCTGCCCTAGTGCAAAGTAAAAGGGCACTTGCCAACTATTTTTTTGTTGTTCCAAACAGCAATGAGACGGTAAACAGTACCCGGCTTCGGCACTACCTAACCAATACATTTGAAGATTTCATCGACATTGTAACCCATGAGGCATTTAAAAACGGTGCCTTAAATTTTCAGGGCATGGGATCCGACCAGCCAATATTTGCTGTGGAACAGGTTGATTTTGTTGGACAAACAATTGCATTGATCGGCGCAAAAAGCGAACAAAGTGCTATCATGATTGCAGATTATGTTTCTGAACATTGCGTAGGTTATTCACCGGTTGATATGCATGACAAACCGCGATGGAACAGACCCATAATGGGCATTGACGCCGCTCTCGAGAACAATAGCATTTTCCCTGACTGGCCCACAACTGCCAGCTTCAATTCTCACATTTGGCAGATTACAAGACCCGGCAGCCAGCTTGGATGGATGAAAAACCGGAAACCATTGGATAAAAAGATATACTGTTCCGTTGAAGCGGTTGATGGTAATATTTGCCAAGTAGTAGGCTCTACACAGTTGACCGGCGGGCAAGCACATTTTTATATGGAAACACAGGCGGCGATTGCCGAACCGACAGATGGGGCCCGGATGATTATATATTCTTCTACCCAAAGCCCGATGACCATCCATGAAACGATTGCCCAGTCGCTTGGCGTACAATATAATGCGGTTGATGTGCGTGTGCCTCCCGTGGGTGGCGGTTTCGGAGGAAAAACAGAGCAGACCCGTTGTGTTGCCGCTGCCGTAGCAGTTGCTGCAAAGGCTTTGAAACGCCCGGTCCGCTTGGCGCTATCACGAGAGCAGGATACGGCATTGATCGGGAAAAGGCATGCTTATTATGCCCAGTATCAAATCGCTATCGACAACGGGGAAACCACTCCTGCAAACAAAGGCATGATTAGAGGGCTTTCCAATAAAATGTGGGGCGACGGTGGTGCTTTTTATGACTGCTCATTTATTGTTTCCAATTGTATTATTACTAGGTCCGACAATGCTTATCGGATCAATAATTTTCAGGCACAGATAGATGTATGCCGTACAAATTCAGCGCCAAGTACTGCATTTAGGGCATTTGGGGATGTACAGGGAAAAGTGATGCTGGAAAATGCAATCGACGATGCGGCTTTTTCCATCGGGATGACGGCAGAAGAAGTAAGGGAAAAAAATCTCTATGATAGGGGCGATGTGACGCCCTTTGGTCAGCCTCTTTCGTATTGTTATATGAAAGAAGTATGGGCCTACGTTAAAAAAGTTAGTTTATATGACCAAAAGATGGTGGACGTACAACAGTTCAATAAAGAAAACAAATGGCGCAAACGCGGCATTAGTATTGTGCCTGTAAAATACGGCTCTGGCTATAACTTAACTATGTTGGAACAAGCAGGCGCTATGGTGTCTGTTTATCAAGGCGACGGCAGCATCATTATACATCAAGGTGGCGTTGAAATGGGGCAGGGTCTTTTAACCGTGGTACGTCAAGTGGCATCTTTCATTTTAAATGTACCCATGACCTTGATCGAGGTTGAAAGTCCTAAAACGAGTATCATTACCAATCCTACCAGTACCGGTGCTTCTACCGGTACAACATACAGTGCTGAAGCAGTTAAGCGGGTATGCGAACAATTGCGTTCCAGGCTGGTTGATTTTGGTTATGATCTGCTTAAAAATAATGGGAACGATTGGTGCGTACAGCAAGGGGTTGATTTTTGGAATTACGGTGTTGCTGGCTGGAACTATGCACCTAATTCCAAGGTGGCCAGGCACCCACTTATTTGGCAAAACTTAATCGGCCTTGCGTATCAACAACGAATAAGCCTCACTGCCAGTTTAAATATCCCCATTAAAGGTGGCGAAACGCCGATTCCTAATTTGACTTATAAAGATGCCAAACAGCAACCAGTCGTTCCAGGTATTAAAAGTGACCCTGCTGGAACGCCCGGTGAATTTGATTCTTTTTCGGGGTTTACATATTCGGCCGCCTGCACTGTTGTAGAAGTAGATATTTTAACAGGTGAAACCAAAGTGTTAAGCTCAGATATTGTTTATGATATCGGCTGGAGCATGAACCCCGCAATTGATGTTGGCCAAGTTGAAGGCGCTTTTGTACAAGGGCTCGGTTATGTATTGTCGGAAAAACTGGTATTTGAACCGGAAGGTATCGACGAAGGCCGCCTTAATACACTAAATACATGGACGTATAAACCACCGGCAACAACAAGCATTCCTTTGGAAATGAACGTGCATCTTTTTCCAAGGGATCTTGCTGCCAGTGTACCAGAAAACCCGGCAGATATTTTATCGTCTAAAGAGGTTGGTGAACCGCCGTTGGTTTTGGCAGTCACTGCTTTTTTTGCGGTCAAGGCAGCAGTCAGGGCATCTAGAATCGAGCGGGGATTATCAGGACTATTTAGGCTTGATTCGCCTGCCACGGTGCAGGAAACAAGGCGGGCATGCGAACTAAGCAACACCGATTTTTAATTGCTTCTACTTTGATTACAACTTCATAAAAGTTCATAAAAGCTATGAATAACACCAGCCATGCAAGCAGAATGCTTTGTAAAGCTCCTATTTCTCAGCAAAGTTTAAAAGTTAAAGAAAAGTAAAATCATCCATCAATATAGTGATAATTGCCATTTCTTGCGCTCAACGTTAGGTTAGGTTTGTTATAGATAAATCTTCAGATTTTCCAACATTTGTTGAAGGCCATATTGAACGAATAAATTTAAAACGATTTGCTATGAGACGCCATTTACTAGCGCTTAAAGTAGGGCTTGCCTTGTCGGCTCCCGTTTCGCATACTCTTTTTTCCACAAAAACAATTACATAATTGTGATTATCAGGTACAAAATAGTAACTGGTAGCGGTCGCCGATAAAAATGGCGAGCCGCTTTCTGGCGTTGCGTAATTGCTACTTTGGTAAATATAATTTCAGATGTTTTTGCCATAATTCTTCCACGATACAGGATTGTAAACTATTATTCTTTATACCAAATCTAAACTGCCATTATGAAAGCCAATGACAAACTTAGCTTTTTCAGATCAGCGATGTTTCTTCTTTTACTCTTTACATCCGGATGGGTGTTTGCCCAACAAAAAACGGTAACCGGTACCGTATCAGACAATGCCGGTAAGCCGGTAGAAAGAGCCACGGTTGCCGTTAAGGGTACTAACCAAAAGGTTCTTACCAACAACAATGGAAAATATACCATTTTAGTGTCATCCAACAATGCTGTATTGGTATTCAGTTTTACTGGAAAAACCACTACCGAAGCAAAAGTGGGAACGGAATCATTGATAAATATAACCTTGCCAGATGATCAGAACATCAATCTTGATGATGTAGTGGTGATTGGTTATGGAACCACTAAAAGAAGCGACCTAACGGGAGCCGTTGTGTCTGTAAAAGCTAAAGAAATAACGGCTAGGCCTGGTCCAAACCCTATGGAATCGCTACAGGGAAGAGTAGCCGGTTTGGATATTACCCGCACATCAGGCGAGCCCGGGGCAGGACTTAATATTCAACTTCGTGGTACAAGGTCGTTCACTGCCAGCGGCACTCCGTTGTTTATTATTAACGGTCTGCCGGGAGATTATGCCACCTTAAACCCTTATGATATTGAATCGATTGAAGTATTGAAAGATGCTTCTTCCACTGCGGTGTATGGTTCGGCAGGATCGAACGGCGTAATTATTATTACAACGAAAAGCGCCAAGAATGGCAAATTAAGTATCGATTTCAATTCTTATTATGGTTATAATGGCTGGTCCATTACCCCAAAAATGCGTACCGGCAACGATTATTTGCAAACCAAACGTGATGCTTACAAATATGTATGGGATGCTACCAATAATAAATGGACAACCACCGGCGCACTCTGGCAATCGCCGGCAGACGATTCAACTATTTTTGGTTCGCAAAGGTGGGCTACGTTCCAGCAGGGCAAATATGTAAATTGGGCCGATGAATTTCTGCGCAAAGACGCTGGAACGCAAAACTATAGCTTAAGCGTAGCTGGCGGAAATGATAAAACCAAAGGGTATATATCTTTCAATTATACAGATGAAAACGGTCAGTACAGGGGAGATGAATATAAAATCTATTCAACCAGTATGCGGGTAGACCACCAGATAAAAAAATGGATTTCGGTGGGAACTAACTTTACCGCCTCTTATGTTGTAAGGAATAAAGCAACGGACAAACTGGAAAACGCACTTACAACAGATCCGCTTGTAAAACCTTATAATGATGATGGAACGCTAAACACCAATCTTGGTAATAACGTATATAACCTTTTGCTCGATTATCAGCCAGGTGTTTACGGAAACGTGGATAACAACCTGAAGCTTTTTTTAAATCCCTATCTTGAAATAAGGCCAATAAAAGGTTTAAGCTTTTTATCGCGTTTAGGAACGCAGCTTAGTTTTTCCGATACTTACCGGTTTGATGGTATCGGTTCTGTGGCTTACACCTATTCAAATGCAAATATTGCGAAAGCATCGGTTACCCAAAACCGCTCTACGGGCTATACCTGGGAAAACATTTTGCGGTATGATTATAAGCTGAAGGAACATAATTTCACTTTCACCGCTGTTAGTTCTTGGAACTATAGTGAGAACACCAATACCCAAATGCTGCAAAGTAATATCTTGTCAAATAATTTCCAGTGGTATAAATTTACCGGAGATGCAAACACCACTGCCACATCATCTTATACCATGATGAAGACTTTTGGCTTGCTAGCACGCATTAACTATTCTTATAAGGGCAAATATCTTTTATCGGCTTCTGTTCGCCGCGACGGGTCTTCTGTATTATACGTAGACAATCGTTGGGATAATTTTCCTGCTGCTTCGGCCGGCTGGAGAATCTCGGAAGAAAAGTTTATGGATGGCACAAAAAAATGGTTGGATAACCTGAAGCTGCGTGTAGGTTGGGGTATCACAGGTTCGGCCAAAATCGATCCTTACAGTTCCGTTGCCAATGTGGAGAGCGCCAATGCCAGTTTGGGTGGTGTAACAGTGCCCATTTACCGAAATTCTCAGTTTATTACAAATGCTGATTTGGGATGGGAAAAATCTAACAATACAAATATTGGTTTGGATGCGACCCTTTTTAAAAACCACATTGATGTATCGTTGGATTATTATACCACCAGAACCGATGGTGTTATTTATAGTGTTCTGTCACCAATCATTTATGGAACATACCGGCCTGGTACGCAATATATGACCAACCTGAATGTATGTCAGACTCTGAACAGAGGTATTGAGCTTAGCTTAAACACACGCAATATCACTACCAAAAATTTTCAATGGACTTCATCGTTTGCTTTTGCTGACAACAAAGAAGAAATCCTTCAGTTAACCGGCGGCGGAGCAAATAATATTACCAACGCGGCTAATACAGCGTACACACTTACTATCGGCCAACCGGTAAATTCTTTCCGCAATTATAAGCTGAATGGTGTTTGGCAAATTGGTGAAGAAGCGGATGCCGCAGTATTTGGCGACAGACCTGGCGATTTGAAAGTAGATGTGCCGGGAATGAGTAAACTAGCCACAGGTGTGTATATGAAAACAGCGGCAGATGGTACAAAAACGTACTACTATAACACACTTGCTGATGCGCAAAAATTTAATCCTGGTCTTACCGCAGCGAGTTCAAAATATGCTGTAAGCGCCAATGATTGGGAAACTTTGGGACATAACAATCCCAACTGGTCGCTTGGTATCCAAAACACATTTACCTACAAAAGTTTTGATTTGGGTATTTATTGTTATTTCAGGTGGGGGCAAATGATCAATTACGATATGCCGGGCTGGTATCAGCCAAATGGATTTGCCACCAATGCAAGCCCTTCGAGAACTATTCCTACGTATTTTAATTACTGGACCCCCACTAATCCATCAAACGATTTCCCAATGATGAATTACCAGTATACCAGTTCAACCATTACAGGTTTTACCGGCCTCACTTATATTGATGGTTCATTCTTTAAAATCAAAAATGTTACGCTTGGTTACACATTGCCTGCAAAAATGGCACAAAAGCTAGCTATGCAGCGGCTGCGTTTTTACGGCACCATGACCAATTTGTTGATAGTTGCCAAAAACCACCTGATCAAACAATATGACCCTGAAATGAATGGTGTGCTAAGTTATCCTTTAACCAAACAGATTGTGATAGGATTGAACCTTACATTTTAATTGTTAAATACTGATATAATTATGAAAATAATATTAAATAAATTTGGATTAGCTATTATTATCGTATTGAGTGTGGCCTCGTGTAAATTAGACGAATATAATCCTGCCGCTGTGTCTGAGCAAACTGCACTCACTAGTTTTGCCGGCTGGAAAGCGTATCAAACCAATATTTATACCGGTCTTTGGGGATCGCTTATCGGCATGCCGTATGGAATTGTTTCTGAAGTTGGTACCGATTTGTGGACGTTTTCTTACAATACCCATAACCAGTACAAAGATGTAATGGCGTATGAACAATTCAC
>CAWJTH010000026.1:0-64661 GCA_963845495.1 uncultured Chitinophagaceae bacterium | reverse complement strand
AATTCCAGCGAAGCGGCAACACGTAACCGGTTGGTGTATCCAAGCCTTTATCCAACAATTGCGTTAAAGTGCGGCGTTCCAACGAATCCTTTAAATTGGTTTTAAGCGGATCCATATTTACCGGCAGCTTGCCTTCGGTCATCAAAAAATAAAAACTGTCTTCGTAAGCTGCACTAATGTTGTTTTCGCCGACAGCCAAATGTTTGGCCAGCTCCGTAATAAACGCTTTCGCATCTTCCTGCGTATATTTTTTGGCTTGCTTTTCACCCGCATTTAAAGCAATATTCCGCCATACCGGATAACCATCTTTCCGCCAAAAAAGCCCGTATTGCCAACGCGGCAAAGGTTCGCCGGGGTACCATTTACCTTGGCCATAATGTATCATGCCATCTTTACCAAACTTTTCGCGGAGCCTAAAAATCAGTTCGTGCGACAATACCCTTTTTTCCGGCCCGTCGGCAGCAGTGTTCCATTGGTCGCTTTCCATATCATCGATGGATACAAATGTCGGCTCGCCGCCCATAGTCAAACGCACATCATTTGCCAATAAATCTTCATCAACTTTTAATCCTACCGCATTTACGGCTTGCCATTGTTGTTCGGAATATGGTTTTGTAACCCGCGGATCTTCGTGGATGCGGGAAACGGTATTGGAAAATGAAAATTCGATTTCGCATTTATCGGTAGCACCCACAACCGGCGCTGCACTGGCATAATCTGGCGTGCAAGCTAGCGGAATATGTCCTTCGCTGGCGAACAAACCGGATGTTGCGTCGAGGCCGATCCAGCCTGCACCTGGCACGTATACTTCTACCCAAGCATGCAAATCGGTAAAATCGGCTGCTGGGCCGCTGGGGCCATCCAGCGATTTTATATCTGCTGTTAATTGTACCAAATAACCGGAAACAAAACGGGCCGCCAAACCAAGGTTGCGCAACACTTGTACAAAAAGCCAAGCGGTATCTCGACAACTGCCCAACACCCGTTCCAACGTTTCTTCCGGCGTTTGAACCCCGGGCTCCATGCGGATAGAATAATTGACAGCTTTGTATACTTTTTGGTTGATGTACACCAAAAAATCGTTGATTGATTTTGGTGTGCGGTCAATGCTTTCCAAAAATTTGGTGAGTAGCGGGCCTGGCTCTTCCGTTTCAAGGTAAGGTGCCAATTCCTTCGGCAACTGGCCCTGATACTTAAACGGGAAATTTTCGGCGTATTTTTCAACAAAGAAATCGAATGGGTTGATGACCACCATATTGGCAATAACTTCCACTTCAACACTTAATTCTTTTGCCCTTTCTGGAAAAACAACCCTTGCTTGATAATTGCCAAATGGATCTTGTTGCCAATTGATAAAGTGCTCTTTAGGCGAAATTTTTAACGAATAGGCTTCGATTGGTGTGCGGGAATGAGCGGCCGGACGGAGCCTAAAAATATGCGGCGACAGTGAAACCAGCCGATCGAAATGATACGTTGTTTTGTGATTGATTGCTATTTTAATGGCCATAATTTGGTTTAATTTTGAATAAGGACAAGGCAACGTTGTGCGTAAAAATAAAGCCCTTTTTTGGTTGACGGGAAGGTTTTTTTAAGTAAGATAAATTTAATAGATACTTTGTTATAAATAAGCAATTTGGGAATAACCAAAATAAGATTCTTAAGCATAAATAACTTGACTATTTATGTTTAAGAATCGCAAGCTCATTTTTTGGATTTCAGCACTTGGTGAAATTTTAGGGGTTTGAAGCTTACCAAAAGCAATTTAATTATTGATGAGCGAATGAAAGACAGGCGTTTGCAAATGATTTAAATTTTATTTTTATATATGTTATTTAAGACATCCTACCATAATTATGTACTTTTTTAAGCTGAATATTTGTTCTGCGTTTTGTTGTCATTTAGCAAAATTTCTATTGAAATCTAAATATCGGCTGAAACCCTTACCCACCCTATCTTATGCAAAAGATAGCTTATGTTCATGCAAATTATTTTTGATAAACCAGCGTTTTTTTGCTTTTATTTTTTCGCACATAGCAATGTGGATTATAGTTTCGCAACGCCCAAAAAAATGCATAGATTGTGGATAAATTAAACTTTTAGGTTTGGCTATAGGTTAATAACTCTTGTAAAATTGTGGATAGTATTTAACAAATATTACCCTAAAATCAATTGTTTATTCATCAAACTTGCACCTATCTTCGACCACCCAAATTGAAATTTTTTAAAGGAAAACCAATTTTAAAAAATACTTTTTGGTCAGGTAGCTGAAATAGCGATTAGAAATATTTTAATACATCATTAGAAAATACTACATGGAAATTACCAATCTTGGCAAGGACAGGAAAGTGAGAAGGAAGAGTAATTTGGATTTAAGTGCCATGGTGTATGGCAAATTACCGCCGCAAGCCAAAGATTTGGAAGAAGCCGTTTTGGGTGCCATTATGCTTGAAAAAGCAGCCTTTGATGCGGTGGTTGAAATTTTAAAACCCGAATGCTTTTATGTTGAAGCACACCAATTGATTTTTATTGCCATGCGCAGCTTGCAGGAAAAAAGCATGCCCATTGATATTTTGACAGTTGTGGAAGAATTGCGGCAGCGGGAACAATTGGAGGCGGTTGGCGGGCCATATTATGTTACCAAACTTACCAACAGTGTGGTTAGTAGCGCCAATATTGATGCGCATGCCCGTATCGTTTTACAAAAATTTATCCAGCGGGAATTGATCCGCATCAGCGGTGAAACCATTGCCGACGCTTATGAAGACAGCACCGATGTATTTGATTTATTGGATAAAGCCGAAGCCAATTTATTTGAAATCACCAATAGCCATTTAAAGAAAAACTTTGATGAATTGCAAACCGTTTTGGCCAAAACCTACACCCGCATTGAAGATTTACGCAACCGCACAGAAGATATTACCGGCGTTTCCAGTGGTTTCCCATCGTTAGATAAAATTACCAACGGCTTCCAACCAACCGATTTGATCATTCTTGCTGCAAGGCCAGCCGTGGGTAAAACGGCCTTCGCGTTGAACCTGGCAAGAAACGCAGCCATGCACCCCGACCCAGCAAAGCGTGTTGGCGTAGGCTTTTTTAGCTTAGAAATGGGTAGCAGTCAATTGGTTACGCGTATACTAAGCGCCCAAAGCGACATCCACATGGAAAAAATAAGCCGTGGCCGATTGGAAGACCATGAAATGAAACAATTGTTGGTAAAGGGCATTCAACCGTTAGAAAAAGCACCGATTTATATTGATGATTCGGCGGCTCTTAACGTGTTTGAGCTACGGGCCAAATGTCGCCGGATGGTGAACAAATACAAAGTTGGCATCATCATTATCGATTACTTACAATTAATGAGCGGCAACGGCGATGCCAAAGGCAACCGTGAGCAAGAAATTAGCGGTATCAGCCGGGCATTAAAACAATTGGCAAAAGAATTGAATGTACCGGTAATTGCTTTGAGTCAGTTAAGCCGTGCGGTTGAAAGCCGGAAAGACGGCAACAAAATGCCGCAGTTGAGCGATTTACGTGAATCGGGTGCCATTGAACAAGATGCCGACATGGTTATGTTCTTGTACCGCCCTGAATATTATGGTGTTACGGAAGATGAAAACGGCGAAGCCAACAAAGGCGAAACGCACGTTAAAATTGCCAAACACCGTAACGGATCGTTGGATACGGTGAAATTGAGGGCCATGCTCCATGTACAAAAATTTGTAGAATTTAATGACGAAGGCCCTGGATTTGGCGGCGGCGGTTACGGAACCGGTTTACCGAAAGGCGCTGGCGGTGGCGCTTATCGCCCATTGAACCAAGACGAAAAAACTGACATGGGCGGCGGAAGCGGTGCTGCGCTTTATATTCAAAAAGGCAGTAAAATGAACGACATGAACGAAGATTTTGACTCCGGTTTTGGGGAAGACGAAGACGCGTTGTTTTAAAAAATACTAAGGCCAAGCATTAAGTCTTGGCTTTCTTTTTATCATTAAAAAAATTGTGATGGAAGGTAGAATTGTGATTGTTGGCTATAAGCCAAAAGTTGGGAAAGAAGAAGCTTTGCGCCAATTAATGCGGATCCATTATTCTACCTTAAATGCATTGGGCTTGGTTACTGAAAGAGAATCGATTATAATGGAAGCAAAAGATGGTACGATTGTAGAAGTTTTTGAATGGAAAAGCAAAGCAGCCATTGAAAAAGCACATACAAACGCCATGATTTTGCAAATGTGGCAACAATATGCTGACGTTTGTGATTATGTGCCGATTGGCAAATTGGAAGAAGCTAATAATCTATTTGCTGAATTTTCGCCTTTTCAATAAAATAAATTAGCAGAGACAGGCGAAAAAGATGGCATTACATGTTGGTACCATGATGTTGCCACAAGGAAATATTTATTATTGAAGACATATTTGGCAATAGGACTCAAAAATTCGGTAAGATTCAAGAGCCTAAAAAATAATTAGGCATAAGCAACAGATAACAATACTTAATTTCAGTTCTTTAACTTTGAATAAATATTACTTATGCCGGAAATAATCATAAAATATAAAAAAGAAAAAACCCTGCAAGCTTTAATGGATTTTTCCAAATATTTTGACTTTGTCATTACAACTCCTAAAAAGACAACCAAGAAAAAAACACTTGAAGCAAACGGTGTAAAAATTATTCCGGGTGACAGCAGCATTAATACATCTGGTTTAAACGAAATATTTACCAGTGCCAATTTAGATGCTAAACAATTGAGAAACAAAGCATGGCAACGGAAAAAATAATTGTGACACAGATGTGATGATTGATTATTGGGCCGCTAATAATCCACGGCATAACCAAACAAAGTTAATTTTGGATAACATTATTGGTATTGACAATATAGTTTTATCTGCCATTGCAAAATTGGAATTGCTTTTAGGCGCAACCAATAAAACTGATTTGGCAAGAATTTCAAAACAGCTTAAAAGATTTAATATTGCAATTATTAATGAAGATATCACTTTGAAAACCATTGCGCTAATTGAAAAATATTCATTAAGCCATGGATTGGCATTGGCCGATGGAATAATTGCTGCAACAGCTATCGCAACTAAATTTAAATTATTTACTTATAATTTAAGGGATTTTAAATTTATTTCTGAACTTGATTTATTCGTTCCGTAATCGGTATCTCATTTATAATTTTCATGGACATTCCCTTTTTCTTTTCTACCGATTTATCTCAGCAAACAAAAACTTTGTTGCTCGACGAGGCCAACAGCAAACACGCCGTGCAGGTATTGCGCATGCAAGTTGGCGAAACCTTGCAATTGGCCAACGGAAAAGGCATTGTGGCAACGGCAACAATTATTAAAGCTGACAAAAAGAAAACGGAGGTAGCAATTCAAGCCACAAGTTTCAAGCCACAAGATGCAAGACTAACAGCCGTTGCTATTAGTTTGGTAAAAAATGCAGCCCGGTTCGAATGGTTTTTGGAGAAAGCTACCGAAGTGGGCCTCACCGAAATTATTCCTCTAATTTGCCAGCGTACTGAACGGCAATTGTTTAAAAAAGACCGGTGGGAACAAATTTTGGTGAGCGCCATGTTGCAAAGCCAACAAGCTTGGATGCCGATTTTACATGAACCTGTTGCTTTAAAAAAATGGCTGGAAAATGAAAAACTTCTTACCGCAAACCTTTACCAGCAAAGGTTTATAGCGCATTGCTTGCCGAATAAAAAAACAGATTTTTCAAGCATCTTGCAAAAAGAAAAAGACGCCCTGATTTTAATTGGCCCAGAAGGTGATTTTACGCCAGATGAAATTGAACTAGCCATCAGTAAAAACTTTTTGCCGGTTGCCTTAGGCGAAACCCGCCTGCGCACAGAAACCGCGGGAATGGTTGCCGCGGTGTTGATGAAAATATGATGGCCATTTGCCCCAGATTAACGCAGTAGACAATATATATTTAAATCATTTCATGGCTATCCGCTATTTGGAATAAAGTACCAGCGGTACGAGATGTTGGTAAAAATCCGTTACAATGACGCACCCAAACCCCAGCGGGGCGATATGTGAACCGCAAACATTTCGTGCCGCCGGCACTCTGTTTCGCTATTGTTCCTGCTTCTTTACCAACATGCCAGCCCGCTGGGCTTTAAAAAGCACACATCCTGATATTCTAACAGTTATCCAATTCCAAATAGCGAATAGTTATTAATCATTTTATCAGCCATAATTCCTGTAATCTGCAGGACACCTATTAACTTTTCATCCTTTTGCGCTATTTTCATGCAATCCGCTAATTTGAATCCATCGCATGAAAAAAGCCTTCCTTTTTCTTTTTTTACCATTGCAACTATTGGCGCAATTCAGCAAAACTGAAATTGCCCGCTACGAACAACAAGCCAAACAAGTAACCATTATCCGCGATAATTGGGGCATCCCGCACATTTATGGAAAAACGGACGCCGATGCCGTTTTTGGTTTATTGTATGCCCAATGCGAGGATGATTTTATGCGGGTGGAAATGAATTACATTGAAAAGTTGGGACGATTGGCTGAAATAAACGGCGAAAAAGATGTTTACAATGATTTATTGGTTCGGTTAGTAATTGACTCGGCCGATGCCATAAAAGATTACAAAACCAGCAAGCCGTGGCTGCATAAATTGTTGAATGCTTTTGCGGATGGCGTAAATTATTACTTGTTCAAACATCCCGAAACAAAACCAGCTTTGCTCAAACATTTTGAACCTTGGTATGCTTTGCTTTGGACCGACGGAAGTATCGGCGCCATTAGCACCGCTGGTTTAACGGAAAAAGATTTGAAAGATTTGTACGAAACAGGAAATGTTTCAACCATCAAAAACAATAAAAAAAATCAATCTAATTTGTTTGCGTCTAAACAAAATAATTTGCCTGAAGAAAACGAACAAGTTTACGGCGATGAAAAATTAACAGGCTCAAATGGCTTTGCTTTTGCGCCTTCCATCACGGCTAATCATCATGCCATTTTATATATTAACCCGCATGTTACACTTTATTTTAGGCCCGAAGTGCAAATGGTAAGCGAGGAAGGATTAAATGCTTACGGTGCGGTAACTTGGGGACAATTATTTGTTTACCAAGGCTTTAACGAGCATTGCGGTTGGATGCATACTTCAAGCCAAGTAGATGTTTCAGACAGTTATATTGAAAAATTATCCCAACAAAACAACCAATGGACGTATGAATATGAACATCAAAAAAAGCCTGTTTTGGTAAAAAATATTCCTATAAAATTCAAACAAAACGGTACGTTACAAACAAAAATCATCAAGGCATTATTTACTCGCCACGGCCCAATTATGGCCAAAAAAAATGGTCAATTTTTGAGCGTAAAATCGTTCAACCGTTCCATTATTAGTTTGGAACAAAGCTGGCTACGCACGAAAACAACCAGCTTCGCTGAATTCAAAAAAGTGCTGGATCTAAAAGCCAATACATCCAACAATACTGTTTATGCCGATGCCGAAGGCAATATTGCTTATTGGCATGGCAATTACGTTCCTATCCGTGATAAAAGTTACGACTGGAGTAAACCCGTAGATGGCACAATTACCGCCACCGAATGGAAAGGTTTGCACGATGTGAATGACCTTGTGCATGTTATAAACCCTAAAAATGGTTGGCTGCAAAATTGCAATTCCACGCCATTTTCTGTTGCCGGAAATGAAAGCCCAAAACGAGAAAATTATCCAACTTATATGGCACCCGATGGTGAAAATTTCCGTGGGATAAACGCCGTACGGGTGTTGGCCAAAGAAAAAAATTATGATCTCGACAAAGTTATAAGTGCTGGTTACAATACTTATTTATCTTTCTTCGAAAACCTAGTACCAGTTTGTTTTCAGCTTATAATGCGTTACCGCAAAACGATTCATTAAAAGCCATTTTACAACAACCTATTGACATTTTAAAAACTTGGGATTTACATTCGGGTGAAAAATCCGTCGCCACATCGTTGGCCATTGAGTGGGCGCAATTGTTATCGCCAAAAATCACCCAATTAAAAGATGGCGACATGGTTGCTAAAACAGCAACTTTTATTAAAACGGCAACTGCAAATGATCTGTTACAACCATTTAAAACCGCTGTCGATAATTTAAAAGAAAAATATGGAAAATGGGATGTGGCTTGGGGCGACATCAACCGCTTTCAACGTTTGACGGACGATATCGCTGGAAACTATGACGATGCGAAAGCTAGCATTCCTGTTGGGTTTGCATCATCTGTTTGGGGGCAAATCCCGTCCTACACTAGTCGCGTTTTTCCAAATACAAAAAAGCGGTACGGCTACAATGGCAACAGTTTTATTTGTGCTGTTGAATTTGGCCCAACCATCAAAGCCAAATCTTTATTGGCCGGCGGCGAAAGTGGCGATGTAAATTCCCCTCATTTTAAAGACCAAGCGCTGATGTACAGCAAAGGCCAATTTAAAGATGTGCTTTTTTACAAAACCGATGTGTTGAAACATGCAGAAAAAACATACCATCCGGGGGAAGAAAAAGTAAATAAGTAATTGGTAAATAAGCAATTGTGTAAGGCATAAGTATGTTCTTTTGAGCTTTTAATAGAAAGAGAAAGGTCTCGCAGAGGCGCAGGGAAAAGGAGTTTAAACAAATTTAGGCTCCTCTTCTTTCTCTGCTACCTCTACGCCTCTGCGTGCCATATTCTTCTTGGCCAAACCCAACCTAAAAGTCTCGCAGAGCCGCAGGGGAAAGGGGTTTAAACAAATTTAGGCTCCTCTCTTTCCTCTGCTAACTCTGCGCCTCTGCGTGCCATATTCTTCTTGGCCAAACCCAACCTAAAAGTCTCGCACAGCCGCAAGGAAAAGGAGTTTAAACAAATTTAGGCTCCTCTCTTTCCTCTGCTAACTCTGCGCCTCTGCGTGCCATATCCTTCTTGATCAAACCCAATCCCCGCTTACATTCCCCAACTATTATTGCTTTCATCGGCATCCATAAAAATGCCACCTTTTAATTGTACTGATTTTACTTTTTGGGGTGTTGTAATTTTCACAGTGGCTTGCTTTTGATTCTCATGCCAGATTTCAGAAGTTTGATGAAATGTTTCAATAGTTCCATCTGCAAAAGAAACGACCACATCAACCGGTGCGGCAAAACCGCCGATATTTTTGATGGTGATATTCGTGCCATTTTTATCTTTTTCAACCTTTTGAATGGCCAAATCAATATAGCCGTTTGAGAAATACCAATTGCTCCAAAACCAGTTCAAATCTTTGCCGGATATATCGTTGAACGAATTGAAAAAATCCCACGGAATTGGATGCTTACCATGCCAACGATCCATGTAGCCATGCAGGCATTTTTTAAACAAATCATCGCCCAGCATATCTCTCACCGCCAAATAACCTAGCGAAGGTTTGCCGTAAGCATTGTTGCCATAAGCCACGCCTTTTAGCACATTGGCAGGTGTAATAATCGGCAAATCTTGCTCGCTGGCTGCATCATTTATCCACTTTTTTACCCGAAAATTTTGATACGAGCTGATTGCTTTTTCAGCGCCTAAATCGGCAATTCCAATTAAAAATTCAAAAGTAGTTGCCCAGCCTTCGTCCATAAAAGCGTAGCGACTTTCGTTGATACCCATATAAAACGGGAAATACGTATGTGCAATTTCATGCTCCGCCACAAAGCGGGAAAAGGTTAAATCTTTTGTGCTGGCATCGTTTACCATCATCGGATATTCCATGTCGGCATAGCCCTGCACAATGGTTGATTTTTCAAAAGGATAAGGTACGCCAGGCCAATTATGCGAAAACCAACCGAGCGAATGTCGGCCAAATTCCACCATCTGGTGAAAATCTACAGCGGTGTCGTTATAAGCGGCTTGCACGCTGGCACGGCGTTTCGTGGCATCATCTACCAATACGCTGGACGCATCCCAATCAAAATGATTACTTAATGCAACTGTCACGTCCGAAATATTATTGGCCGTCCAGCGCCAAGTATTTACCGCATTTTGTGCAGTAACGCTATTTGATCCCAAATCTGCAATATTGGCAATCTTAATAATTGAATCCGTTGTCATCGATGTTTTTAGCTTATCGGCATATTCGGGTTGCAATACCTCAGTTGGGTTTAACAAAGTACCGGTTGCCCAAACAATATAATTTTTCGGCACAGTAACAGAAAAATTATAATTGTTGAAATCGTTATAAAACTCTTGGCCGTCGGTAAAATCCAATTTGTCCCAGCCATTGTAATCATCATAAACAGAAACCCTTGGATAAAAATAAGCCAAGTAATAAGTGGTGCTATCGATCATGCCTTCTCGCCCACTTTGTAAGGATATTTGGTAATGCCAGTTAAACGACAATCGAATGGAATCGTGTGGCAGCAAGGGTTTTGACAAATGGAAAGGTTGCCAAGTGCCAGCATTGTTATCCCATTTTTTTGGGGTATTATTTTCGGTAAATGAATCTATTGCAACGCCTGCTGTTAAATAATTTGCGCCTGTATTTCCATATCGTGCAGCACCGGGTTTGTGCACGTTTAACACCAATCTAATAACCGGATCTTTAATCGTATCTGGACTATTGTTGGTGTAAATGATTGTTTCTGCACCCTTCACCGTTCTATCGGGCGGTAAAGCGGTTACCGCAATATTGTAACGGCCAAAATTTTGCCAATAATTTTTGCCGGGCTTTCCATCCATCGATCTTGTGCCATTTTTATAAGCCCGCTGAACATTGCGGGGCATATATAAAGATTGGGCGTTGGAAATTGCCAAACCCAATATTGATATAAAAAACAATAAACACCTGTTCATAAAATGGATTTAAATAGATTTACAATCAGTTTTTGTGTAAGCATACTAACTAATAATCAATACTATATATAGCAACTAGTAAATTTCATTTCGGTACTTCATCCCAATTTTCATTGCGCCTGCTGGGCCTAAACATTTCGTACCAAGGCCGATAAGTTGTTAGCCAGCCAATTCGCCAAGCCGTCAATTGGTCAACAATAATATTATCGATCACATCCCTATCGGCACGCATGATCGATTTGTTAAATACGCTTTTTATCTGTCCTGCAACAGTCGCAGACATCGAAGAGGTATAATACATATCCCAGGCACCAAACAAGTGCAACATTTCGTGCATCATGGTTCCTGGCCTCAAATCACTTCCATTCAACCCACCATTGTATACCAAAGATGTTTCCAAAAATCTTTTGTTCCAAGTATTCAAACGGGAAGGAAGGGAATAACTTCTACCTCGTTTATTAAAAAATGCCATCAACACGACATTATCAAAAGTTCGATTATTTTTTATTGAGTCGTAAAAAAATTTACCATCATCATAACCTATTGCCTTTAAAATAAGACTCGGTAGATTTATTCCAGAATTGTTGACTTCGCCAAAAGCATATACTTTTTCTACTTGCACATCTTTCTCTAATCCAATGTTGCAAGTGTCAAACACCAAACCTTGCACGTTCCAGCTATTACCTTGGTTTTGAAGCCACCTAAATCCTTCTTGTTGCATCTTCAAAGCATTCAACTTTTCTGCAGGCTTCCACTCGTGCGAGGGCAACGAGATAAAGACATTGATAATCAATGTTTTGCCGAACAGTTTTTGGGCGCTAACATAAGGATGGATCAATGAATCTTCTTCTTGGCTAATAGCAACAAAATGTGCCAAAACCAATGTTAAGATTATTACGGTCAGCTGTTTAAACATATTATTATATTTAACTGATGGTTAGCAGAAGTAGTTGAATGATAATAAATGCCTATTAAAAAATGGCAATTTCCAATGATTTATTGACCAACCTAATGCGCCTCATCAGGATCAAGCGTTGGAGGAATATCTATTTTGGGGTTACGCAATTTTACGGCTTTGGCTTTAGCGTTTTTCATCATTTTTAGATTCAATAATTCCACCAAAAAGCTAAAGGCCATAGCTACATAAATGTATGTTTTATCGATATGACTATTATGGATCGGCTCCAATCCTTCAAAAAACAAACTAAAGCCTACCATAATTAAAAACGACAAAGCCAACATTTTAAAAGTAGGGTGTTTTTCAATAAAAGCGGAAATAACATTGGCAAAATAAAACATAATAATCATGGCGACGATAACGGCTGCAATCATTACTGGCACTTGCTTTGCCATGCCAATGGCGGTAATAATACTATCAAAAGAAAAGACAGTATCCACAATTACAATTTGTGCCATTACGGCGGCAAAACTGCTTTTTTTTGCGGTGGAAACTGCCGTATGGCCTTCGTCACCTTCTAGCTTTTCATGGATTTCTTTTACCGTTTTATAAATTAAAAACAAACCGCCGGCCAACATAATACAATTGTGCAAATTAAAACTGTAAAGGTGTGCTTTTATGGTAAACCCAAATAATGCTGAATTGCCATTTTTCACCAGCCAGCCCAATCCTACCAATAAAAGGCTGCGCACCAAAATGCCGCAAATCATCCAAAGCCGGCGGGCTTTTTTGCTTTCGGTCGCGTTCATGCGCCCAATTAAAATGGATACGAAAATAACATTATCAATGCCCAATACAATTTCCAATAACGTTAGCGTAAGCAAACTAACCAGCGATTCAAGGGTAAATATTTGTTCCATAATTTATTTAAATTCCAAAATAAAAGATTCCAAATTCCAACAAACCAGCGTTGCCGAATTACTGCAGTTTCTAAAATTATAATCCAGTAATTCCGCAACATTACGGCATTACAATTATCCATTAAAATTTTGAAGGTTAGAACTTTGCGGAGATTCGGGTAAAACAACTATCCATTATCCATTATTAAATTATCCATTATTTCTTTGTGATCGGCGTATTGTCTTGCCAGCGCCATAAATGCAGGCAAGCATAAGTGCGGTACGGACGCCACGGCTCAGCTATTTCAATCATTTTTTGCCGTAATTCTTTTTTATTAAGGTCTTGCAAACCATATACTTTAATCATGCCGTTTTGTATTCCCAAATCGTCCAGCGCCAACAAATCTTCTCGGCCCAACGAAAACATGAGGAGCATTTCCACCGTCCATTGGCCAACGCCTTTTATTTGGGTTAGCAATTCGATGATGGCTTCGTTTTGCATGGCCAATAATTTTTTATCGTTTATTTTATGTTCGATGCAAAATGCCGCAACGTTTTTTACATAATTTGTTTTGGCATTGCTTAATCCAATGGCACGCAATGTGTCGAAATCAATATCCACCACTTGTTTTGGCTTGGGTTCTTTTCCGCCAAACAAATCTAAAAACCGTTTAAAAATAACCGCCGCCACTTTGGTGCTTAATTGTTGGCTCATAATACTGGCCATTAACCTAACTGGAATATTTTTATGCAATTTTAATTCGTGTACAGTGGTGCCAAGCACCGCTGCTAATTTTTCGTCTTTGCTTAAATGTTCGTGATAACTCATTGGGGCAAGATAGTAAAATTAGTAATTAGGTAATTGGTAATTAAGTAATTGGCCTTAGCAACTGCAACCTAATTACCAATTACCTAATTACTAATTTTACGACGAATAACTTTATTATTTTTGAACAGATGAAACGCACCATTTTTATCACCGCCGATGGCAGCCCCTCCATTTCTATTGAAAAAATGGGCGTTACCTACCATTCAAAATATGGGGCAATTGCCGAAAGCATGCATGTTTATATTAATGCTGGATTAATGCCATTATTAAATAAACATGAAACAATTAATATTTTTGAAATGGGCTTTGGCACTGGCATAAATGCTTATTTAAGTTTGCTGGAAGCAACAAAAAATAAGCAAATGATTTATTATGAAACAGTAGAATTAAACCCCTTAGAATTAAAAGAAATTGTTTTATTAAATGAAAATATAAGAGATAAGAATTTTGTTAAATTGCATGAAGCCAATTGGAATAATTCGATTAAAATAACAGATTATTTCACGTTACATAAATTAAATAAAACATTAGAAACTTATTTTACTACCCAACAATTCCATCTTATTTATTTTGACGCATTTTCTCCAGCGAATCAACCAGAATTATGGACTACCGAAATATTTAAACAAATGTTTTCTATACTTTTACCGGCAGGAGTTTTGGTAACATATAGCAGCCAATCGCAAGCACGTAGAAATATGCAAGCAGCTGGTTTTACGGTAAAAAAGTTTGGCGGCATATTTGGAAAAAGAGATTGTGTAATTGCGAGGAAGCTTTGAGCTTTTATCTATGAGCCATGAGCTTGCAGCCTTTAAAAATAAGATTATTAAAATTATATTATTTATTTACTCGTGGCTAAAGCTCATAGCTCACAGCTAAAAGCTTATTTATGAAGAATGCTTATTTATTATTTTTATCGTTTTTGTTAACGACTGCTCTTCCTGCTCAAAGCAAGGATGAGACTGCAGTTCGGACGATTTTGTCAACCCAACAAAATGCTTGGAACCGTGGCGATATAACTGCTTTTATGGTTGGTTATTGGGAAAACGATTCTTTATTGTATGTCGGTAAAAACGGTCCAAAATATGGTTATAAAACCGCATTGGAAAATTACAAAAAGAATTATCCCGATACTGCGGCCATGGGTAAATTAAAATTTGATTTAGTGCAAGTAAAACCGCTTGGCACTAATTATTTTTTTGTATTGGGTAAATGGTTTTTAAATAGAAGCATCGGAAATGTAAGTGGTATGTTTACATTGCTTTTCCAAAAAATAAATGGTGAATGGAAAATAATTGCAGATCATTCGTCTTAATACCCCATCCCCTGAAGGGGTATCTCTTTTGAATTATTGTTCCTTTAGAGTTAGGGATAACCAATTAACTTATTCTTTTTCTTCGGGTCGATACACATCTTCCAGATCAAAATCGGGTGCATCTTTCCAAACTTTTTTGATGTACCAAATCAATCCGATAAAACTAATAACCAGCCAACCATAATAAACATAATTCCAAATAGAAACTTTTCCATCTAAAAATAAAAGCCCCCATTTTACTCCGAATAATAAATTAATAAACATCCATAAAAGCCCCATGGAAAGGCTTTTTACAATGCGTATTAAAAAACTTCTTATTTCTGGTTCCATAATTAATTACGAATTTAGCTTTACGAATTACGATTTGCAATTTTCTTACAAATTACTTAATTACCCAATTACCTAATTACTATTTTAAAAGAAGTAGTTTAAACGCCGCACTATCTCCATTAAATACATTAAAATCAACTTGCGTGTCGATGCCGTTTACGTGGCCGCTTTCGTTGTGTTGCCATAAGGTCCAATTGCGGATAATATCTGGTTGACGGTGGTGTTGGTAATGCGCTGCCCACAAAGGGTAATTGTCGAAAGCGCCATTCAAATTTCGCTTATAAAAATCAACACCGGTATAAATAATCGGTTTTACTTTATAATAATCTTCAATTGTTTGCAACCATTCTTTTGCATTCTGTTGCATTTCTTTCATGTTGCTGCCGCTCAAAGTTTCCACATCTAGCACAGGCGGCAAATCGCCGGGCAATAAATCAACCGTTTCAATAAAGTTTTCTGCTTGTGCCTTCCCGCTTTTGTAAGGGATAAAAAAATGATAGGCACCGCGTACAATATTTGCCTCTTTGCTTTTTTTCCAGTTGCGCCTAAATTGTTCATCTACCAAGCCAATGCCTTCGGTGGCTTTCATAAAACAAAAACCAAGGCGTATGCTATCTACCCGCATTTGTTTTACCATCACCCAATTAATGCGGTGTTGGTAGCGGCTTACATCAATGCCGTGGATGCGATAATCGGTGGGGATATCGATACCAAAAGCCGGATAGCGGGTAAAAGTGGTTTCGGCATCGTTAAAAAAATCGTAGCGTTTGGCAAACCAAAAGCTAATGACCAATAAGGCAACCAATATGGTAAAGATGAGATGGCGACGATTCCGTTTAGTTATGTTTTTGTTGGGTTTCAAGCTGCAAAAATGCAGGAAAGTTATTGCCCCACAATCCTATTCTTCACCGGAATCACCAATTTCAACCCCGACCATATTTCATCCACCGCACAAATTTTAATATCTACCAAGCCGTTTGCCAAAGCCAAACTACGGATAAAATCCTCGGTTACGTCGGTTGGTATTTTGGCCGTTTTTTTATACCACGAAACCCAGATGATCCCGTTTTGTTTGATTTCGTTTTTAAGGGATACGATATTGTCTTGTAAATCTTTTGCCGCTGTTGCGAAATAATGGACGAAATCTTTTTTAATGGTTGGATCATCATTTATTATTTCAACATTGTTTGGCATATCGATAAACAAATCAAAATAATTGGCAGGCGGATTTATTAAGCGGATTTTAAAACCGCTTTTAATGCCGAGCTTTTTGGCGAGAGGGGTTGTGGAATAGGCGGTGGGCATGATTGTAATAATCTGATTTTAGTTTTATAATTTTTTATTAAAAAACCTGTTCATGCCTGCAAAAAGATATTTATCTGAAAGCATGAACTCAATCTGCTTTTTTGTATCCCTTTTTATTGGTTCATCGGTTAAAACCAGATATGATTTTTTCAATAATCTAAAAATCCTAAATACATCATATCTGGCATTTTTTAATTCAATTCGGTTGATACCATAAAAATCTTCTGATGCCTTAACGTGCATTTGTGCTTGGGGTTTTATTGCAATTATTTTTACTTCTTCTAAAACATCATCAGCCTCATAGGCAAAATAATCAGTTGGGTCGTCAAAATAAGGATTTATTAAATGTGCGTTTTCTTCACGATGACTATTTACGTAAGTTTGAAAGGAATAATTTATGGTTATATCAATCGGATCTGGCGATATATTACCAACTAGCTGCTCAATTGCTTGGTCAGTGGTATTAGTGTTTAAAATTGGCTCGGGAAATTTAATTCCACTAATTGAAAAATTATCGCTTTTGTAAATTTGGTTGCAAATCTGGCATGTATACAAATAGTTATCATAAGTATATGCCAACCACCAGTAAATACTTTTTGGTCTAAAATGTTCTACATCACCATACGCAACAACTTGTGTATTTGCTTCACAATAAGCGCATTTGCCATTGCTTTCTTTTTTTAATTGATTTTTTGCTGTCTTCCAAAATTTACTTTTAAATACAACAGGTTTATTGATATCATTCAAATAAGTCCGTTGCGCAAACATCAATTCCTTATCCCATTCCTTTTTATCTGCCCCTCTAAATTTTGAATTAATAGCTTTTGCAGTTCTTATACGTATTAAAGCTATCATGTTATTTAATACTTAATTTTTTTTCAATTCTTTCTAATAAATCAAGCTCTTTGGAGCTGGCACTTGGCATTGGTCTTTTTGGCAATTCATTTTTTAATTTTTCACCGGCCTGTTTTAATTGTATCTTTTCGTCGGTATTTAATAAATCTTCTTTTGTTTTTAATGCTACATATTCTTTTTTTGCTTGTTCTACTTCATAACTTTCATCGGTTTCCAAACCAAAAATGGGCGTCATCAATAACTGGTTCACCAAAAGCGATTTGGGCGAGCCTTGAAATGGGATTAAATTAACTATATTTTCTTTGTTTCTTTTTAAAGCAAACAATTCCCCAGTATCTGCTTGCTGTGCCGTAAGTGGGGAATGTGTGGTAGCAATTACCTGAAAATTGGGCAACTTATTACTGATAAAATTATATAACATGCGTTGCCATTTTGGATGAAGGTGCAAATCAACCTCATCAATCAGCAAAAGGCCCTTTGATTCCAAGGGCTTTTTAATGTTTTTAAATGTTTCAGTAATCCGAAACAATAAATCACCGATCCACGCGGCCATGTTTTGATATCCATCACTTAATTGTTCTAGCGGAATTACGCCATCAACTGTTCTAAACAAAACCTGTTTTTTTTCTTTATCAATTGAATCGAAAGAAATACCTGGTAAAAACTCTTTCAAGGCATTCCTAACTAAATCGATCCCATCCTCGCCTGAACGATAATCTAATTCGATTATCCAAGCAGTTAAAGGATTTAAGCTAAAAGAATTATCAAACAAGTTCCGAACATTAAGCGAACGGCCATTCCTGCTTTTATCAAAATTTGAAAATAACTCGTTCGACAGTCTTCTATTTGCCCCATAAGCCGCTACAAAATAATTACGGTCTGCAGTTTCAATAGCATTGTCAATTTTCGCTAATGACTCACTATTGTTTAAAAGTATTTTTGAAAGATTGTCACCACGTTTGAATTGTAAAGAAATTTTTCGTTCCTCACCATTTTTTGTTTCTAATTCTGCGTTAATGATACAGTCATCCGCTCCAAATTTTATCCAGCTATCCGAATCGCCCAGCAATTCACCCAAAGCATTGCTTCCTGAAGTTAGCAATGCAATTGATTTTAAAAGATTGCTTTTGCCTGTGCCGTTTTCACCTAAAATCAAAGTCCATTTTCTATTAGCTATTTTGTTTTTTTCAAACGATAACTCAATCGATGAAAGGCATTTGAAATTTTGTAATGATAATTTTTTGAGAAACATTTGCGTTCGATGTTTATTGCGAAGTTAAGTTTTAATAAAATCATATTAAACCATCAAAAAATGGAAAGTTAAACTATTCAGAAAAATCTAACATAAGTGTGTAAGCCAACCGTTTTCCCTCTTACTCAAACAAACACAATCTATTTAATACCTTAAATAGTGCACCAAAAAATCCCTTCATCGAACCTTAAAACACTGAAGCCGCACCAAAATCTTTACTACCAAACCTAATTTCTCTGTCATCGAATCTAAAACCTCCTTCATTAAACCTAAAACCTCCAGTACCAAACCATTTATCTCCGTCATCAAACCAAAAAAGGTTCAAGCAAGGCTCAAAAGCCTCGCCACCGAACCAAAAACCCTCATCTCTTCACCAAAAACCTCCGAAATCGCACCTATTCATAGCGATTTGTCATAAAAAAAGCCGACCAACTTGCGCTGGCCGACTTTTTGTCATAGATATTGGATTGCTCGCCTAGCTTTTGCTAGGGGCTGTTTTGCTTTTTTTTACGCCCGGAAAGCGCTGGCCAAGGTCTCCGGCAATTGGCTTAGCGGCAGAGTCGCCACGACCCGCAGCAATTTTCACCAGTTCGTAATACCAACGGGCCGGATCGTAAGATTCAACCCCCAACAGCATGATGGTGTCATCCACACTGGCCACTAGTTGCACCAATTGATTATTGATGGGCGTTAAATCTTCCCAACCATCAAAATCTTTTTGCCATTCCGTTTGATCCACCGAAGGCGCAATGTACGCCGGGTTTGTTTTGGAATATTCCACCGCCTTTTTCACAAAGGGCTGGGTTTTGTCACCCATTTTCACCAAGCTTCCACGTTCTTCCACAGTAAGCGGATGTAAATAAGGCTGTAGCAGCACCTTTATTTCTGCAATTTTTGCCATTACCCCATCATTCACTTCTTGTGGAATGGTAATCGAAATCCGATTTTGTTGTGCCATGTTTTTTGTTTGAACGGTTAAAAAATAAATGGCGTTAAAAATAATAATTTCACCTTAATACATATATTTAATTTTCAATAAAAACTATTTTAATACATTCCTATTCCTCCAACTTTTTCCCAAATTCCCCCGTTACCCTTTTGTACCCGTATTTTTGCAGTACATTATGTATTTCAATCTCAACGACAGCCTTAACCTTTTTTCGAAACTCAGCATCCGCCGGTTGGTGAATGCTGCGAAGGTGTATGGCAGTTATCAGCTCAGCAAATTCAAGAAAAAACCCATCCAATGGGGTTTTCCTATTTCTATATCTTTTGAACCAACCACCAGTTGCAACCTGCGCTGCCCCGAATGCCCAAGTGGTTTGCGGGAATTTACCAGGCCCACCGGCATGTTGCAAAAAGATTTTTTCCAGCAAACCATCGATGATATTCATAAGGATTTATTGTACCTCGTTTTCTATTTTCAGGGCGAGCCGTTTTTGAATCCCAACTTCCTTAGACATGGTAAAATATGCCCATTCCAAGAAAATATACACCGCTACCAGCACAAACGCCCACTATTTGAACGATGCGAAGGCAAAAGCCACGGTTGAAAGCGGATTGGATCGTTTAATTATTTCCATTGACGGAACTACGCAAGATGTGTATCAATCGTACCGCGTTGGTGGCAATTTGAACAAGGTAATTGAAGGTGCTAAAAATATCGTAAAATGGAAAAAGGAACTAAATAGCAAAACGCCATTTGTATTTTTCCAGTTTTTAGTAGTAAAACCAAACGAGCACCAAATTGAAGATATTAAAAAATTAGCGAAGGAAATTGGTGTGGATCAGGTGCGTTTTAAAACCGCACAGGTATACGATTATGAAAACGACCCCAACCAATTAATCCCCAATATTGATAAGTATAGTCGCTATAAAAAGGACAAGCAGGGCAATATGAAAATTAAAAGCGGCCTGCAAAACCATTGTTGGCGCTTGTGGAGCGGCAATGTTATTACTTGGGACGGCCTTGTGGTGCCTTGTTGTTTTGATAAAGATGCCACTCACCAATTGGGCAACCTTAAAATGCAATCGTTTAAAGATGTTTGGCAAAACCCCAATTACCAACAGTTTAGAAGTGAATTAATGACTAGCCGAAAAAACATCGACATCTGCGCCAATTGCAGCGAAGGACTGAAGGTTTGGGAAGAATGATTTGATTTTGAATGGAAGAATGAAGAATGTCATAAGTGATGTTGTCATCCTGAGCTTGTCGAAGGCTCATGGCAATCTCCTTGTTCTGTTTGCATCAAACTAAAACTAAGGGGGATTATCAAAAAGATTGCTAACTATGCTTCGACAAGCTCAGCCTGACAGCCTCCGCAATCAAAAATTTCCATTTAATCTTTTTCAAATCCCACAAATCGTGGTTCTTATTCTTCGGCTGGAAAATAAACCGTAAAAACCGCTCCTTCGCCCAGTATTCCTTTGGCGGTTATAAAGCCGTGGTGGTTGCTCATAATGCGCTGGCAAATGGCTAAGCCAATTCCTTTTCCGGGATATTTATCTTGCCCAACGTGCAGCCTGCGGAACAATTGGAAAATTTTTATGGCATATCCGTTATCAAAACCAATTCCGTTATCGCTAATAGCAATGGCATCGTACACTTGGTTGCGTTGGTAAATAGCAGCTTGTTTAATGGCTTGTCCGGTGGTTTTGTAGGTGCTAATATGTATGGCGGGCGGTGTTTTATCTTTAGAAAACTCTAAAGTATTTTTTAATAAATTTTCGAATAAAACCGCTAATCGTTGTTCTGATCCTTTTATAACCGGCAAACTGTCGAGTGTAAGAGTTGCATTTTTAGCGGTTACCTTTTCGGCCATTTCGCCCCAAACATTGGCAATTAATTTATTTACATCAACCAATTGTTTTTGTTCTATCTGTGGAATGACGGATGTAAAACGCAATAGTTCGTTCATATTTTCCTGTGCAGATGCTGCCACCACGTTCATGCGTTGTATAATTTCGTTTCCTTCTTGGTCCAATGCGCTTTTGTGCTTCTGAAAAAGCCGGTCTGTAAAAATCCGTATCTTTCGCAAAGGTTCTTGCAGGTCGTGCGAAATGGCATAAGAAAGCTCTTCTGATTCTTTTGTAAATTGTTGCAGCTGAACAATTTGGTTTTGCAATTGCAATTGAAAGCGATATCGCTTCCGCAGCTCTAATATCAGCAAAATAAAAGTGGCCATCATTATTAAAGCCAAGCCCGATAACACGATAATAAAAGTAGCCGAGGTGCTTTTTAAATAATTGCTTTTGGCATTGTTCCTACTCGATAAAAATTCAAATTCAACTGCTTTTATTATTATTATTTCTTTACGGATGCCGTCCATCAATCTTTTCCCATCATCCATATTTTTTTTAAAAAGCTTTTTATCGGTTACGGCGGCCAATTGCAAATTATAATCTACATGGTTCATCAACAATGCTACAGCAGCCTTCAACATAACCAGCCTTTCGTGTTGCCTAGCATCTTTCGACATGGACAATAGCGTATCGGTCAGGGGAAAAATTTTGTGTCGGATGTATAAAAGCGGCTCCAAATAAGCGCTGTCTTTAGTAATTACAAAACCGCGTTGTGCGGTTTCCGCATCTTTTGTGTACGATTCTAACTGCTCTAGCCTATTGATGATTTCGTAAGTATGGTTTACCGCTTCTGTATATTTTACCGCTTGGTTAAATCTATCCAATAATACATAACCAAAATATATCAACGCCAATGTTGAAGCTATAAACACAGCACTAATAATGCGGATATATTTACGCATGGTTTTTAATTGGATTTAAACACAGAAAAGTACCTAAACATTAGTATTTAGTACTTAGACAAAAATATTCTCACTTCGTAAGTAAAACTGTTTGTTACTGAGTAATTGGCCAAAATTAACTTAGATTAAAAATTACAACAAAATTGAATAGATAGTTTGGTAATCAAATATTTACGGTTTTGTTTAAATACTAACTATTGATAGCTAATTACTTAAATCTCTATTTCCCATTTTTGAGAAAAAAAAATAAGCGGTAACTCAGAACATACCCAAGCTTGGGGAATAATTTCTACAAAGATGGCCATTTGTTTTTAAACCGATAAGTTAACTTAAGCACACTTGCCGATTTTAAGTACTGAAAATCAACGACTTACAAAAATAAATATGATTTAAAATTTTGGCTGGTTTATTGGTTATTTAACAAAACAAAAACCAATATTATGCTACATGCAGTCCAATCCCAAAAGCAACAGGCTAAAATATTGCCTCATCAAATTCAAATGCTCAATTTTTTCCAATTAACCAAACAGGAAATTGAGCAAAAGCTAAGTGAGGAAATGATTGTAAATCCTTTTTTGGAAGTATTGGAAAGTAATGATGAAGAAATTGCCAATACGCCAGATAAGTCGAAAGATGATTTCCGCGATTATGAAGAATGCGCTTATGACGACATTCCCGATTACAAAACAGAAGTACAAAATTATTTACCAGAAACAGAAATACCCGACCGCCCATTTAAATCGTTTATTTCGTGGCGAGAAACGTTAAAGGAACAATTGCGCTACACCCAATTAAACGAGCAAGAAATTATTTTGGGCGATTATATTATTGAACAACTAGCCGAAAATGGTTTATTGGAAAATAATATGGAGGAATTGGCCGATGACTTTTCGTTCAGCCACTTTATGATTACGCCTGAAATTGCCCAAAAGGTATTATTGTGTATCCAGCAATCTGATCCCGCAGGTATTGGCGCATCTTCTATCCGCGAGTGCTTGCTGCTACAATTACAACGCATGAACAAACGCCGGCCTGATGTAGCAAAAGCTATTTTATTGTTGCAAAATTATTATAAGGATTTACAAGGCCGTCAGTTCGAAAAAATTATGCATCGCCTAAATATGGAGGAGGAAGAACTGTCGATTGTTTTAAAATTGATCGGTTCGTTAAACATGTATCCGGTTCACCAATCCGAAAATTATCAATACCAAGCCCTTCAGTCCATCCCCGAAATTAGGATTGCACTTGAAGGCGATGAAATTACCGTTACTTTATTGCACAAACGCGGCGAACATTGCAGCATTAACGAAAGTGCCTGGAAAGATTATACCAACAATGCGCCTTCCGATGCGGTAAGTTTTTACAAAGGGCAAATGCAAAACGCAAAATGGTTGGTAGACGCCATCCGCCAGCGTGAAGCCAATATGCTAAAGGTTGGCAAAGCTATTGCGGCTTATCAATACGATTTTTTAATGACCGGCGATGTAAACCTAATGCGCCCAATGGTGTTACGGAATATTGCTGCCGAAACCGGCCTCGACGTTTCCACCATATCAAGGATTGCGAGCAACAAATACGCCGACACCCCATACGGAATTATTTTGTTGAAACAATTGTTTAGCGAAGGTGTTAGCAATAACGATGGCGATGTGATCAGCAATAAAGTTATTCGCCAAGCCATTGCCGATTTAGTGGAAAGAGAAGACAAAACAATGCCTTACAGCGATTTTCAGATAGTTGAAAAATTGCAAGAAAAAGGTTTAAAAATAGCTAGGCGCACAGTTGCAAAATACCGCGATATTTTAAAAATACCTGTTGCTTCTATGCGCACATTAATGATGCGTGAATTGGCGTAGAAAAGTTGGCGGTTGGCAGTTAACAGATGACGGACAACAATTATAATTTTTCTGAAACCTATTTGTAATACTTTAAAATAATGAAAACTTTTATGGGTTGTATTTTGGGCTACTGCCAACCGTCATCTGCCAACTGTCAACTATTAGTGTAATTTTATCCTATGGAAAAAAAGCTAATATTAGTAGTAGATGATGATAAGGACATGTGCGCTTTATTAAACAGGTTTCTGGTAAGAAATGGTTATAACGTGCATGAATGTAACACAGGAAAATCAGCACTGGACTGGCTTGCAGAGCATAAGCCAAGTTTGGTGCTTTGCGATTTTAAGCTGGACGACATGAACGGCACGGCCATTTTACAGCACGTTCGTGAAACATTTACACCTACCATCCCATTTATTATTATTACCGGCTATAGCGATGTAAAAGCCGCGGTTGATATTATGAAAATGGGTGCGTACGATTACGTTACCAAACCACTTTTCCCTGATGAAATTTTGCTTTCTGTAAAAAAGGCGCTGGAAAATCAACAACAGCACAGCACGGTTCCATTAACTTCTTTTGAAAATACAAAAGAAGGATCTAACCAAACCACAACTGCACCAAATCAAAAACTACCAAAGGTTGTAGCACCAAGTGCCACTTATATTTTTGGCACCAGTCCATCTTTCCAGCCCATTCTAAAACAACTATCGCTGGTGGCACCCACCAATTTTAGCGTAATTATTTATGGTGAAAGTGGAAGCGGGAAGGAAGCCATTGCCCGAGAAATACACCGCTTAAGCAAGCGCAACAATAAACCGTTTATGGCTATTGATTGCGGCGCTTTGTCAAAAGAATTAGCAGCCAGCGAACTGTTTGGCCATGAAAAAGGATCTTTTACGGGAGCGTTAAATCAAAAAATAGGCAGTTTTGAAATGGCAAACGGCGGAACTGTTTTTTTGGACGAAATTGCCAATTTACCTTACGATGTTCAAGTATCGCTTTTACGCGTAGTGCAAGAAAGAAAAATGCGCCGGGTGGGCGGTAATAAAGATGTAGAATTAGATGTACGTATTGTGGTGGCCAGCAACGAAAAATTGTGGGATTCTGCCGCAAAAGGAAAATTTAGGGAAGATCTTTTCCACCGTTTTAATGAATTTAGTATTGATATGCCGCCACTTCGCCAACGGCGGGAAGATATTATGATGTATGCCAAATTCTTTTTGCAACAAACCAATGCCGAATTGGATAAACATGTAAAAGGGTTTTCCCAAGAAGTAGAGCGGATATTTATGACTTACCAGTGGTATGGTAATTTACGTGAATTAAAGAACGTGGTAAAACGGGCAACGCTTTTATCAGAAGGCGATACGATAGAAGCCACATCTTTACCTTTTGAAATTACTAATTATACTAAACTACAATTTACGCCACAGCAAGAAGAATTAATTGAAAAGGAAACGATTGACGACGAAGATGCAATGGAACAATTGCCGACCATTGCATCAACAGTTCCAAAAATTAAAAAAGAAATTAACCCGATGACGTTAAAATCAGCTTCAATAGATGCAGAATATGAAACTATTTTAGAAGCATTAAAAAAAGTAAATTTTAATAAAAGCAAAGCTGCGCAATTACTAAATATTGACAGAAAAACATTGTATAATAAAATGAAAGAGTACCAACAGTTTAATCATTTGTAATTTAATGTTTCAACAAATTGGTTCAGTTTTGTTTATTTAAAATAACTTAAATACTAATAAATAAATAAATAAGCTACAACCACTTCAGGGTTTAGGTTTTTACCAATTGCAAGCAATTGTGAAATTTGATAAATATTGGCTTTAAAGAAAATAATTACACCTAAAACCTGTTGTATTACATTAAACTAAATGGATTGTTATGGAAAGCCAAGAAAGTGCATTAGATATTCAACATATTAGACAGCTTTTTGGCAATGACCCCAATAATAATCCATTGCAACAAAAACTGATTGATTTTTTACCCATTATTGTTTATATAAGCGATCCAGAAAACAAAAAAGTAAATTATATAAATAAACGTATTACTGATTTACTTGGATATAGCACCGAAGATATAAATAAGTGGGAAAACGGATTTATGCATATTGTTTTTAAAGATGATATAGAAGCGGTGCAAAAAGAAGTAACGCATATCTTATCTATTGGCGACGATAAAACCCATAATTACAATACCAGGCTTGTAAATAAAAAAGGTGAGTTTCGGTATTTTAAAACATTTGGTGTTCCATATAAAAGAAACGAGGAAGGTAAAGCATCATCACTTTTATTTTTTTTAGAAGATATTACCGAAAAAACTGTTACAGAAAATGAATTAAAACAAGCTAGGGCTTTAATGAACGATACAGAAACAATGCTTCAATATGGCCTTTACACGTACGATATAAAAAGCGATTCTATTAATTGGTCCGACGGGTTATTTGAAATTTTTGAATTCGAAAAAGATAAACGTCCACCGAAAATTTCCCTTGAATTATTTTTGGATCATTTAATTGAAGATGATCGCGACTGGTACCGAAACATAATAAAAGATGCGATCGATAAAAAAAGAAACTACGAATACGAATACCATATTATTACCGCAAAAGGCAATAAAAAAACACTAAATACAATCGGTAAAATGGTATTAGATGACGAAGGGCGTGTTGATAAAATAATCGGCAGCATCAGAGACATTACAACCATCCGGCTTTACGAAGATGAATTAAAAAGAAATGTGATTGAATTAAACCGGTCGAATAAAGAATTAGAAGAATTTGCTTATGTTGCCTCGCACGACATGCAGGAGCCGCTTAGAAAAATAACCACTTTTAGCGAAAGACTTCAAAATAAATATAAAAAAGAATTAAGCAACGAAGCAGGTAGTTATTTAGATAGAATTAGCGCCGCAGCATTAAACATGCGTATTTTAATAGATAATTTATTGGAATTTTCTCGTGTTGGTACAGAAAAAGCTGAGGTTGAAAAAGTGAATTTAAATAACATTTTAAAACAAGTAATAAAAGACCTTGAATTAAAAATTGAAGAAAGTAAAATAGATATTAAAATCGGTAAATTACCTACAATATTATCACGCCCTTCACAAATGTTGCAATTGTTTAATAACCTTATTTCAAATGCAATTAAATTTAGGAACGAAAAAGTTAACTCTCGTATTACCATCACAAGCGAAAAAGCTGAACGCAGCGAATTAGAAAAATACCATCTTCCCAACGGGAAAACATATCATAAAATACAAGTGTCTGACAATGGTATTGGTTTTAGCAACGAACATAAAGATCGTATTTTTTTAATTTTCCAACGTTTGCACGGCAAAAGTGAATATGCAGGATCGGGCATCGGATTATCAATTTGCAAAAAAATTGTGGAACATTGCCATGGTATTATTTTCGCCGAAGGCGCTACTGATGAAGGCGCCACATTTACTATTATACTTCCAGAACAACCATGACAGTACAGCAAAACCAACCGCAAATTAAAGTATTGGTAATTGATGATGATGAGGATGATTTCCTTATCATTAGCGATTTTATTAGCGATATACCGCAAGGAAATTTTGAAACGACTTGGTGCAACGGCTATAAAAAAGCATTGAAACAAATAGAATTAAAAAAGCACGACATTTATTTTATTGATTACCGGCTTGGTATACAAACAGGAATTGATTTGGTAAAAGAAGCCATTGCCATGCAGTGTGAAGAACCCCTGATTTTATTGACGGGAAAGGGAAATACATCGATTGACAGGGAAGCGATGAAATTCGGCGCAATGGACTATTTAATTAAAGGAGATTTAACCGCCGAAAAAATGGAACGTTGCATTCGCTATGCAATGGAGCGTACCGCATCGTTAAAAGCGCTGAAAGCCAGTGAACGTAAGTATCGCAGTGTGTTTGAAAAATCTCGGGATGCCGTTTTTATTGCCAACGAAAAACTTGAATTGGTAGATGTAAATGAGGCCATGTGCGAATTGCTAGCATTAGATGCGGATGAAATAAACCGTCAATATTTTCTTAGTTATTTTGCCCAAGAAAACCAAGGCAATATATTTAGTAAAAAATTATTGGAAGATGGTGAAGTGGAAAATATGGAAGTTGAAATTAAGCAAGAAGAAGAAACAAGGACTTGCATTGTTTCAGCATCGGTTGAATTTAGTAAAGAAGGAAATTATGTACAAGGCATATTGCACGATATTACCTGGATACGTAAGGCTGAACGGGCTACATTACAAGCTGAAAAATTAGATGCTGCGGGCCGTTTGGTTCGAACTTTGGCACACGAAGTAAGAAATCCATTAAACAATATCATGCTTGCCAATGCACAATTGAGTGAAGAAATACATGATGATTTTACAAAAACTTATACTAATATAATTGATAGAAATAGCCAACGCATAAATGATTTAATTAGCGAGTTATTAAATAGTTCAAGGCCGGGTACTTTTGATTTACAATTAGAAAGTTTACATTCTATAATTGAAGAATGTATTTTTTTAGCAGAAGACCGGGTAAAACTATTTGGTGCAACAATTAAATATGATCGCATTAGCCCGGATGTAATGATATATGCCGATAGAAATAAATTGGGCATTGCGCTATTAAATATTATTATAAACGGTGTGGAAGCAACAAGCGGTAAAAAAGGGGAAATTTGTATTTCGGCAGTTACAAATGCAAGGCAAATAACATTATTTATTGAAGATAACGGAACTGGTATTAGCACCGAAAATATAGACCGTTTGTTTGAACCCTACTTCACTTCAAAAAGAAATGGAATGGGTTTAGGACTCGCTTCCTGTTTAAACATTATACGCTCTCACAATGCTACGATTGATGTTTCATCTAAACTTGGCGAAGGCACGGTATTCTTTATTCGTTTCCAAAACCCAAATCATTAAAAAGTAGTTAGTCGTTAGTAATTAGTCGTTAGAAAAAACATGCAAATAAAATTTTTATGTAAACTAATATCTAGCCACCTAAACAAACGTGAGTTCGGGATAAGCAGCACAAGTGTTGGAAGCTTTTAACTAGAAAGATATATCACGCAGAGAAAATGTATAATTTTTAAAAAGAGAAGTGGTATGGAAATGAATTCGCTAAATTTTTCCCTCCTTTTCTCTGCGAACTCTGCGGCTCTCTGCGTGATAAAATACTTCTTGGCAATAAAAAATTACTCCACTATTAATAGGCAGTACAAAATAGATAATTTTATAAATATTCTTATCCCAAACTCACATTAAACAAAAAAGCCGCCTCAAAATTAATTTGAGACAGCTTTCCACCTTTCATAAAAACCCATGCTTAAAACCCAAAAGCTATATATAAACTGGCAACGTAGTTCCTTGAATTCTTTGTATCCATCTCTGCTGTACTACCTGGTTTGCCAACTTCATTAAAACCGTAACTATATCTAGCACCAATCGTATACTTATTAATATCAAAACCTATGCCACCAACAACTCCAACATCACTCCTATTAAAGTCGTCTGTTGTTAAATTTGTAACGCTTGATACCGCTCCATTATTCGTATCAACCCTTTTAATATGCATGTTTACAGAATGCGCTACATAAGGGCCAATATAAATATTAGTAATGCCTGCTAATTTAATTTTAAGCAAAGCCGCTAATTGAAGATAATCTAAATTGTACCTGTATTTACCCGTGCCTTGAAGAGAATTGTTATAAGTTAAAACAGCACCATTGTCAGTATAATTCAATTCAGGCTGAAAAGTTACGTTGGTCGATATTGGAAACTTAGCATATATACCTAGGTTAAAACCAATTTTGGAACTCTCGCCAGCAACATTATCCGCAAATAAATTTGCCACATTTAAACCACCCCTTACACCAAATTTAGAAAAAAAACTGTTTGTAGTTTTCAATGAATCTTGTGCACTAAGATTAATAGTTACAACGGCCAATACTAATAAAATTGGTAATCTCATAAAAGTTTTCGTTTAATTGGTCAAACTTATAAGATTTTCATCCATTTTAAGAAATGATGGCACACTAAGGCGTGTTTTAAAGTTTGATTAACAGTTTTAAAAAATATTTAAACAATAATTCTTATATTTCAATGAACTTTAAAAAAATGCATGATACGCTTATCTTAAAAAAACACTTAAAATATTCCACGCTTTTGACGAATACATCACTACCAATCATACTAAGATATCTACTTTATTTTCATCGCTTTTTATCATAAAACTACTTACGCTACCGCTATAACCTTGTTTGCATTAAGGTAATTCATGATACCTTTCTTGGCATAACCAATTTTCTTTTTCTGCTGCATCATAATCGTTCTTAAATCAGCTGGCATAAATGTATAGGTAAGTAACGTGTCTTCATATACCTGCTGAATAGCATCCTCACTGCAAACACATGTGGCAAAACTAGGCTCGGAATTATTGTAGCCGTCAACCTCAATTACTTCGTTCCAAAGCTTTATTACTTTTCCATTGTTATTGTCTGTCTGCGGAAATTCATTATTTAACTTATTTATTTCATTTGAGAGTTCCTGTATATTTTTTTTGCCTTCGCGTACATTTTGTAAACACATTTCTTTTAAAAAAGAATCCGTTTTATCCATTTCGTTTGCTGCCTGTAAATATCCAACAACCCTATCTTTATTTATTTCTATCAAATCGTTTAACGCTTCTATTAAAAATGATGTATGGTTCATAACTTACAATTAAAAATCAGAAAAAAGAGGAAATTTTCATGCCAGTTTTTAAACCGTTTTATGTGTACTGGTTAACTTTTTATTATAAAAGCGTGGGGAAAAAAATGCCCATATAGTTATGTTATTTAATTTTATAATTATAGTAAATAATTTGGGGTTAAAGATACCTTGGCAAGGTTTTTATATTATAATAGTATATTAAACCTATATTTTATGGATAAGCATCAAGCGCCGCCAGATACGCCACATCTTCGTACCATGAGTTATTGTCTAGAAAAAGAAGTAGCCAACGGATATAAAGAAAATTTTCTTGTAACAGAAGAAGGCATGACAATAGCTAATGGCAAAAAAATTTATACGCCTGAGGAAGTAAAAATTGCAAATTTTTATAGGTTCGAAGGCAGTAGCGATCCTGATGACAATTCAATTTTATACGTGATTGAAACAGATGACGGAACCAAAGGAACGCTTACTGATATTTATGGCGCAAATGCCGATACAATTAAAACAGAATTTATTTTAAATGTTGAAAGAATTGCAAAAAAGAATTCGGTGACGGAAACAGCTTAATAAATAGCAAATAAACTCATTAAAAAACACCCGGAATGGGTGTTTTTTATTTTAAAATCCGTAATTACATCGTGCTATCAAATTGCAATTATCAATATTTTTAATTCGCTGATTTTACATATTTTACACTCAAATTAATTTATGCCGATTGTTATATTGATTTGTAGTATTGCCATTTTACTTGTGTTGATTGCAGTATTAAAAATCAATGCTTTTATTTCATTAATAATTGCGGCGTTATTTGTAGGTATCGCCAATAAAATGCCCTTATTAGAAATAACGAATTCATTAAGCAAGGGAATTGGTAGCACTTTAGGGCCAACTTTAATGGTGCTATCGTTTGGGGTAATGTTTGGGAGTTTATTGTCGGACACTGGTGCTGCGCAGCGCATTAGTTCGGGTTTGGTTGTTCTTTTTGGTGAAAAAAGAACCAAACTCGCCATGCTAATTACTGGTTTTATAGTTGGCATTGCCATGTTTTATAACGCCGGGTTTATTGTTTTAATTCCTTTAGTTTTTTCGGTTTCAATTTATACAAAACAGCCACTTGTTTATTTGGGCATAGCCATGACGAGCGCCTTATCTGTAACGCATGGCTTTTTACCACCGCACCCCGGGCCGACTGCTATTGCCAATATTTTTAAAGCAGATATTGGTAAAACACTTAGTTATGGACTAATTATAGCTTTACCAGCATTAGCATTTGCAGGCTTAATTTTTCCTGAATTTTTAAAAAAGATACATGCAAATCCACCAAAAGCAATGTTTGCCAGTAAACAGTTTTTGGAAGATGAATTACCCAGTTTCAGAAAAAGTTTTTTATGCGCTTTGATCCCTGTTTTATTAATGGGTTTGGCTACATTAAGTGAATTTTTATTACCACCAACATCACAGTTTTTAATTGTTTTAAAGTTTATTGGCGATCCTGGTATTTCAATGCTAATTGCTTTATTGGTCGCTCTAATTATATTAGGAATTAGCAGGGGAATTAAAATGAAACCCTTAATGGATAAGGCTTCTACAGCACTTCAAGCAATTACAACTATTTTATTATTAATAGCTGCCGGGGGAGCTTTTAAACAAATTTTAACCGATAGTGGAACTGGTACTGTTATTGCGGATTATTTTTCACACTCATCGCTATCGCCGTTATTTTTGGGGTGGTTAATCGCTACTTTAATTCGCATTGCATTAGGTTCGGCAACTGTTGCTGGATTAACCGCTGCTGGCATTGTTCAACCACTAATTGCGGCCATGCATGTAAGACCCGAGTTAATGGTGCTTTCAATAGGTGCTGGAAGTTTAATGTGCTCTCACGTAAATGATACCGGCTTTTGGATGTTTAAAGAATATTTCGGATTAAGCCTTGGCGACACTTTCCGCAGTTGGACAGTAATGGAAACAATTGTAGGCGTTACTGGTTTAATTGGCGTATTGGCAATAAATATGATGCTTTAATTTTCTTTTTATTTAAACCGAATTTAATTAATATATGGATTATTATATTGGGATTGATATTGGTACAACATCAACAAAAGCAGTAGCCTTTAATATTTATGGCGAAACAATTGCCAAGCATTCAGTGGGCTACGAATTACATCATCAAAAGCCAGATTGGAGTGAATTAAAGCCACAAGAAATTTTAAATGCGGTTATTGATTGCTTACATCAAATTACATTATTGTTGCCCAACGATAATCCTGTTTTAATTAGTTTCGATGCTTTAATGCACAGCATTATTGCGGTGGATGAAAACAATAATTTATTAACGGATTGCATTATTTGGGCCGACAATAGAGCAGCTGATGTTGCAGTAGACTTAAATAAAAAAAATACTGCAAAAACAATCTATCATCAAACAGGCGTTCCGGTACATGCCATGTCGCCGCTTTGCAAATTAATTTGGCTAAAAGAAAATGAACCTGAGATATTCGCTCAATCGAAAAAATTTATTGGCATAAAAGAATTTATTTTCCATTATTTATTTGGTGTTTATGTAGTTGATACAGGCATTGCTTCAACTACAGGTTTATTAGATATTTATACATTAAAATGGGCAAAAGCTATTTTAGATTTAATAGACATTAAAGAAGGGCAATTGTCAACTTTAGTGAGTCCTGAATATAAATTTTCATTAAAAGAAATTGATAATCCGAAATTAATTGTATTTAAAAATACCGCTTTTATTATTGGAGGAAGTGATGGTGGTTTTGCTAACTTAGGCAGTTGCGCAACCACTACAGATTCAATGGCCGTTACAATTGGTACCAGCGGGGCAGTTAGGATGCTTTCGCAACAAGTATATACAGATTCGCAAAGCAGAACATTTTGCTATTTTGTAAATGGGGAAGATTATATTATTGGCGGAGCAAGTAATAACGGAGCGATAGCTACGCAATGGTTAAAAGAAAACGTTTTTAAAACAGACGAATCATTGGATGAGTTATTAGCACTTGCAGAAAAAATTGAACCTGGCAGTAACGGTATTTTATTTCTTCCTTATATTTTGGGAGAAAGGGCGCCACTATGGAATTCAAAAGCAAAAGCAATATTTTTTGGGTTGGATATTTCGCATACAAAAGCGCATTTAATTAGAGCCGTAATGGAAGGCGTTTTATACAATTTATATGCAATTGCCGAGGTTTTGTTTAGCTATAATAAGCCTTCTATTATTTATGCAAATGGCGGATTTACAAAAAACAATTACTGGGTGCAAATGCTGGCAGACATGTTTAATGTACAAGTTATTGTTCCTGAATCGGAAGAAAGCTCGGCTTTTGGTGCTGTAATGGTTGGATTAAAAGCATTAAATGTAACCCCGCAATTTAAGCAAACACAAGGGGCAACTTACATACCCAATAATGATAAACACCAAGTGTATATGCAATGTTTTAAACAATTTCAGCGAATCAATAAATTGATTTCAAGTGAATTTCAACAATAAATATTATCCAATTACATCAAAAAAAACTACAAATAAAAATCCTCAAGTTATTAGCTTGAGGATTTTTATTTAAATTTTTAGATGCTAAAAATATAAATATTGCAATAACCATTGCGGGTTGATACCAATAATAACAATTAAAGCAGCCACGCCAACCAATACATATTTAAAGAAAGTGGATGCTTCAACGGGTTCGCCTTCGCCAGACTTAAAGTACATGGCTTGTATCACCCTAAAATAATAATACACGCTAATTGCGGCGCAAAGCATGGCGATGATAAATAGCCACAGAAATTTTTCGCCATATTGTAATGCATTGGCAATCATATAAAATTTGCCCAAAAAGCCAGCAGTAAGTGGAATGCCGGCTAATGATAAAAAGAAAACCGTATTTACGAAAGCCAATAAAGGTTCGCGTTTGGCAAAACCATTAAAACCGTTAAAAGTATAATCATCCATGCGGCCAAGAATGGCAAAAATGCCGATGGTTGCCAAACTATAAGCAGCACCATACAATACAATTGCTTCTTTGCCTTTTTCATTAAAAGCAAAAAGTGCAAACAACATAAAACCAGCTTGCGCAATAGATGAATAAGCCAGCATCCGTTTTACACTTTGCTGAAACACGGCGGTAATATTCCCAATCAACAAAGTACAAGCTATTATAAACGAAATGATGATTTGCCATTTATGGAAAATGTTACCTGCGCTTCCTTCAAACAATTTAATAAACGCAACAAAACATGCCACTTTTACAATGGTTGCCATAAAAGAAGTAAACGGCATCGGCGCACCATCGTACACATCTGGCGTCCAGAAATGAAAGGGTGCCGCAGAAACCTTAAAACACATGCTTGACAACAGCAGCAACAACCCTGCTACCAAATTATAACTTAATGGCACCTGACCAAATTGCATTTTTTCAATAGCGAAAGAACCAGTGCCGCCATAAACCAAAGCAATACCCATTAGCATAATACCTGTGCTAAAACTGCCCATCAAAAAATATTTCAATGAAGCTTCCACACTTTTTAAATTGGGCTTATCGCTGGCAGTTAAAATATACAATGGAATAGAAATAATTTCAATTCCCAAAAACAACATTAACAAAGATTGATAGGCTGTTACGATACCAACACCGCAAAAAACAAAGAAAATCAATGCATAATAATCTGGTACATTATCACCAACCCTTTCAATATCCCGCCCACTTAAAAGAAAATAAATGGCACCTGAAATTAAAAGGATTTCATTCAATAGCATCCCAAATGTATCAAAACGCAACATGCCGTGCAATTCAATATTAAAAAGCGGACAGCCCCTTAATTCGAAGGTATTCATTACCAACATCACCAAAATGGCCACAAAAGCAATTGCACTAACAGAACGTTTGTTATGTACAAACACTCCGCTCAACATCATTAGCACACCGGCCAAAGCCGAAAATATAATTAAATTCATAGTATTATCTCATCGTGAATGGCGAATAGTGAGTCGTGAGTGGGTTCTTGAATTAATAGTTTCTTCTGTAATTTAAACTTGCCGTATTTTTCTACTTGTCCCTTGCGCCTTGCTTTCTTGTCTTTTGCGCCTTGCCTTCTTATCCCCTTATTTACTCGCCAGCTTTATCATTGTTCCAAAAGCTTGTTGGCCCAGTTCAAACATTGGCTTTGGATAAACGCCCATTACAAAAATCATCGCTACAATTGCAATTAACGCAATTGTTGTATTCCATGGAATATCTTTCATGCTAATAGTGCTAGGTGTTTCGCCAAAAAATATTTTTTGAATCATATTTAAAGTATAAACAGCCGACAAAATAACACTCAATCCAGCAATTGCGGCATAAGTAACATTATAAGCAAACAAGCCATTGAACATTAAAAATTCGCCCACAAATGCATTAGTTAGCGGCAAAGCTACGTTTGCTAAAGCCATTATAACCAATAAGATAGCTAATACAGGAGCTGTTTTAGCCAAGCCACCCAATTCACTCATTTTGGTAGTGCCTGTTTGTTTTTCAATGGCATTGCCTACAATCCAAAGCCCAATTACATTTATACCATGGCTAAATAATTGTATAGTTACACCTTGTATCGATGCCGCATTATTAGCAAATAAAGCAGCGCACATCAACCCGATGTGAGCGATGGAAGAATAAGCGATCAAACGCTTTAAATCGTTCTGGCGCATCGCAATTAGCGAGGCGTATATCATACCAAAAACAGAAAGGCCAATAATGAAATGTCCCATCTTTTCGCTCATTTCTGGAAAAACCGGAATTAACCAGCGAGCAACTGCAAATAAACCCATCTTAACCATAATGCCGCTCAACACCATGGTTACAGCGGTTGGCGATTGTTCGTAAGCGTCGGGTTGCCAAGTATGGAAAGGAAAAATTGGCATTTTGATAGCAAAGGCAATAAAGAAAAACCAGAAAAACCAAGCTTGCTCAACGGTTGAAAGATGTACACTGGTAAAACTGCTCCAAGCAAAACTGTGATCGGGCGTTTTTAAATATAAATAGATGATGCCGATAAGCATGATAAGCGAACCGACAAATGTATAAATAAAGAATTTGAATGCAGATTGGATGCGTCTTTCACCGCCCCATTTACTCACTAAAAAGTAAGCTGGGACAAGTGCCAATTCCCAAAAGAAATAGAATAATAAACAATCGGTAGCCAAAAAAACACCCATTAAACCTGTTTGGGTCAGCAACATCAACCCATAAAATTGATTGGTGTCTTTATATTGGTTGCCCCAAGTGGCCATAAAAATAATGGGGAAGGAAATGGCCGTCAACAATATCAACACTTTGGCCATGCCATCTACACCCAAAGAAATATTACTGTTCAATGAACCGATCCAAACATGAGTGTAGCTGAGTTGGCTGCTATTAACTGGCAATAAAACCGCATACAAAACCACGGCCATTAAGGCAATGCTTGCAAAGAGTGAAAAGCTTTTTACCGAATTATCGCTTTTTAAGAAAAAGCAAAGTATGCCGGCGAGTAAGGGAATAATTAAACAAAGCGTCAACAACATCCTATTCTAGGTTTAAAATTGTAAATAAAAGGCTGCCCAAATAAACAGAACGACCGCCAATACCATGAGCAAAATATAATTTCCTACCAACCCGCTTTGCAAGTAGCGGAATTGACGGCTTCCATACTGAACCAAGCGGCCTACGCCATTTACTAGTTTATCAATACCACTTTTTTCAATTACCGAATTAAAAAAGGCAGCCAAGCCATTGACTGGTTTTACAATGACTGCATCATAAATTTCATCCACATACCATTTATTTTCCAGCACTTTTCCAAGTCCTGTTTCTTCTTCGCCGGTATTTTCATACTTGCTGAATTTACGCCAAGCAAAAAATACAACCACCAAAATCAATGCAGTTGAAATAATCATCAACATCCATTCTGTATTATGAGCCACAGGATTTTCGTGCATAATGCTAGCCGATGGTGCAAAAATAGGCGCCAAGAAATTGTGTAAAAGATGCGCATTTGGCGCAAACAATTCCGGAATGCCCAAGAAGCCGGCCAATGCTGCCAAAACCGCCAAAATTATCAATGGAACGGTCATTGCTTTTGGGCTTTCGTGCGGCGCATGGTGTTCATCGCCACGGAACTTTCCCAAGAAAGTCATTCCATACAAACGAAACATATAAAAAGCGGTCATTAATGCTGCACCCAATGCCAACCAATAATAAACAGGATTTTTTTCGTAAGCACCCATCAAAATCTGGTCTTTTGAAAAGAACCCACTAAACACAGGAACACCGGAAATAGCCAAACATCCGATTAGAAATGTGGCACTTGTAACAGGCATGTATTTTTTCAATCCACCATAATTGCGCATGTCTTGCTCGTGGTGCATACCATGGATTACGGAACCAGCGCCCAAGAACATCAACGCTTTAAAAAAGGCGTGTGTCATTACGTGGAAAACCGCCGCGGTATAAGCCCCGACACCCAAAGCCAAAAACATAAAGCCCAACTGACTTACCGTTGAATAAGCCAATACTTTTTTAATGTCGTTTTGCTTTAAAGCAATGGTTGCGGCTACAATTGCTGTTGCTAAACCAATGATTGCCACCACGCCGCTGGTAGTTTGCGCCAACGTGTACATTACATTGCTACGTGCAATCATGTAAATACCGGCGGTTACCATTGTGGCAGCATGTATCAATGCTGAAACAGGCGTTGGACCAGCCATCGCATCGGGCAACCAAGTATACAAAGGAATTTGGGCAGATTTACCTGTTGCCCCAACAAATAATAATAAAGTGATACCTACCAAAGCCGGATCGTTTATGGAAAGTTTTGCGGCTTGTGCCAATACGCTATTTTCACCAACGAAGGAAACGCTTCCAAATTTTTGAATCATCCAAAAAACGGCCAACAAAACACCAAGGTCGCCGATGCGGTTCATGATGAAAGCCTTTTTGGCGGCATTGGTATATTCAACATTTTTGAACCAATATCCTATCAATAAATAAGAGCAAAGCCCCACACCTTCCCAACCAATAAACATGATAACGTAGTTGGCACCCATCACCAACAACAACATAGAAAAAATGAATAAATTGAGGTATGCAAAATAACGGGCGAAATGCGGTGGTTCTTCTTCGTGCATGTAAGCGGTGCTATACACATGAATGAGAAAACCAACACCTGTTATTATCAGCAAAAACAAAGAAGATAATTGGTCGATCTGAAACGCAAAAGGAATATGCAGTTTGCCTACGGAAATAAAATCGAAATATTCAGCAACAAAAGTATTGCCAGCTTTAACTTGAAAAAAGATCCAAATACTTACTACAAAGGAAAGTAATACGGAACCACTTCCCACTGTTCCAATCATCGGTTTCGACAATTTGTTGCGCATTAAACCATTGATTAAAAAGCCAATCAACGGAAAAATGGGCACCAACCAAGCATATTGTAATACGTTCTGCATAAGCTTCAATTAAAAATCAAAAAGTAAAAATCAAAAAGACAAACCCAGAAACTTTCTAAGCATTCCAATCTTTTAAAACCTTTACATTTTAATGTATTTCTTTTTTACTTTTTAATTTTAATTTTTAAGTCTGTTCAAGTAATTAATATCCACCGTATGTACTTTCCGGTACATTAACACAATAATTGCCAAGCCAACAGCTACTTCTGCAGCTGCTACCACCATTATAAAAAAAACAAATAATTGCGCATCGATACCAGCCATTGGGTTTACGTCGGCCCCAGCCCTGCCGTGGTGCATTTTGCTAAATGCTACCAATAAAAGGTTTACTGAATTCAACATCAATTCAATACACATGAAAACAATAATGGCATTACGGCGCGTTAACACACCACCAACCCCGATACAAAAGATGATGACCGCTAAATAGATATAATAATTTATAGGCATATTTCTAATTTAATGTGCTGATGTGCTAATTAGCTAATGTGCTAATTAAACACAACCTATTTATTCAATATTTTTACTTTTTTAATATTATTCAACATTAGCTAATCAGCACATTAGCTAATTAGCACATTACATTTCTTCCCCACCACCACAGCACCAACCATGGCGCTCAAAAATAATACGCTGCTTAATTCAAAAGGAATGGCATAATCGCGAAACAATACAATACCCAAATTTTTGATTAAACCGATATCTCCCGCAGCTAAATTTACCGATTCTGAAGTTGGTGTTTGCAAAGCCATAATCAAAACCAACATCAAAACGCCACCCGCTATTGCCCCACTCCAAAGCATGTATTTATTTTTTTGGGGTTCCGTTTCCGAATTTAAGTTCATTAACATTAGCACAAAAAGAAAAAGTACCATGATAGCACCTGCATAAACAATAATGTTTACAATAGCCAAAAATTGGGCATTCATCAAAATATAATGCCCTGAAATGGCAAAGAATGTAACAATTAGAAATAAAACGCTGTAAACAGGATTTTTACGAGTTACTACCAGCAAAGCACTGCCTACGGCCAAAGCACTAAGGAACCAAAAAAGTATTTGTGTAATATTCATCTTCGTTGTTCAAAAATTTTATGTCATCCAATTTAAGTCATTGGGTCAATAAGTCAGTAGGTCAATATGTTTAATAATAAAGTTCTCCTTAATGACTTGATGACCAATGACTTAATGACCCCCATCAACGCTGGTTGGTGTTGCATCTATCCCAACCCTAACCCTTCCCGCAGTTGCTTTTTCATACCCTTCTTTATCCGTTAGTGGATTAGGAATAAGCAAATTATCTTTTCCGTATATAAAGCTTTCTCTATTAAAGTTAGACGGAGTAAATGTTTCGCTTAAATAAATGGCATCTTTTGGACAAGCTTCTTCACACAATCCGCAGAAAATGCAGCGCAACATATTGATTTCGTACCGGGCTGCATATTTTTCTTCGCGGTATAAATTTTCTTCACCCTTTTTACGCTCAGCCGATTCCATGGTAATGGCTTCTGCGGGACAAGCAACAGCACAAAGTCCGCAAGCTGTGCAGCGTTCACGGCCTTCTTCATCGCGGTTCAACACGTGCAGCCCACGGAAAACCGGACTAAATTCACGTTTTACTTCTGGATAATTGATAGTCGGTCTTTTCTTAAAGATATGACTGAACGTAATTACCATGCCTTTAATAATGGAAGGAACATATACCCTTTCCATTAACGTCATTGGTTTACGGTTTACTGATTGCGCCCTATTGGTTATGTTTTGCATATTGTTGTACAAAGACACTTGCTTTCTAATGATTTACAAAAATATTTTTTAACCGTATTGCCACCAACTTTATCTAGGTTAAGAAAACCAATGATATTGTTGGTTAATAATATAAAAACGGCCGTTACCAGCATATTTACCAATGCCATCGGGATCAAACTCTTCCATCCCAAATTCATCAACTGGTCATATCGAAAACGTGGGATAGTCCAACGTACCCACATAAAAAGGAAAATAAAAAAGAATGTTTTACCCATTAATGACAGAAAACCAAAAATTGACATCAAATTAGCATGGTTTTGGCACCAGGTGTTGGTAGCCTCATTAATAAACGGGATATCATAACCACCAAAAAACAAGGTAGACATAATGGCACTGCTGATAAACATATTGATATATTCAGCAAATAAATAGAAACCAAGTTTCATGGAAGAATATTCCTGGTGATAACCAAAGTTCAATTCGTTTTCGGCCTCCGGCAAATCGAATGGCGTGCGGTTACATTCTGCAAAAGCGCAAACTAAAAATATGAAGAAACCGAGTGGTTGTCTTATAACATTCCAAAGATGGTCTTGCTGTTGGGTAACAATTTCTTTAAGACTTAGGGACTGCGTCACCATTACCAAAGCAACGATGGAAAGCCCCATCGCCAATTCGTAGGAAATATTTTGTGAAGCACCACGAAGCGCAGAAATAAGGGAAAATTTATTGTTGGATGCCCAACCACCAATCATAACGCCGTAAACGCCCAAAGCAACAACAGCAAAAATGTACAGCATCGCAATATTCACGTCTGCAATTTGCAGGTCAACACTGCGTCCAAACATTTCCAATTTACTTCCCCAAGGTATTACGGCACTGGTCATTAAAGCAGAAAGCATAGCCAGAGCCGGCCCCATAACAAAAAGAACCTTGTTGCTTTTTGATGGAATAATTTCTTCTTTTGAAAACAATTTTACGGCATCTGCCACCGGTTGCAAAATACCAAATGGGCCAGCACGGTTTGGACCACGCCTATCTTGCAAAATGGCAGCCACTTTTCGTTCGGCCCAAGTGCTATACATGGCAATTAACAATGCCACCGAAACAACGGCAACAATTAAAATTAATTTTTCCAGCAGTAGCACTGTATCAATGGTCAGTAACATATTTTATTTTAAATCTATCAATAAACTTTAAGCATAAGATAATTTTCCCTTTGGCTCAGGTATTGCCCATCCATTTTCTTTAGCTATTTTAAGCCATTCTATAGCCAAATCATTTACCTCATTTAATGCCTCAGTTTGCGTATCACCATGTGCCATACATCCTTTTAATTCTGGTATTTCGGCCACGAAAATCCCATCAGCAGAATTCCAATATATTAATATCTCATATTTGTTCATCTTCTAATAATTTATTGGTTAGCAAAAAATCGCGAACTTGTTTTACCTGATATTCCTTTGCTTTTCCATCCTTCGTTTTTTGAAGATTAATAATACCTTCTATACCAACTTTTGTAAATATCCTATGACTTCCGCCACCTGATTTTCTTTCATCAAAACCAATTCTTAAAAGAATATGTACCAATTCGTCCAAATCAAAATTAGCATCTGCATTTCCTAACAGCAATTTTAAAATAGATTTTTGTTTCCTACTCACATATATAAGTCTTGGTGCTAGCAAAACTTCTCAATTCGTTTGTTTCAATCATAGGAATATTTACTTATCCGTTTAGTTGTTTGGTAATAAAATCGGTTGAATGTGCAGGGCGTTCCAATTCGCTCAAATCTATTTCCGGTCTGTTCACTTCGCTTACCGAATGTATATCCATCAATAGTTTCGGCTTGCGGCCATCTAATACTTCGTATAAAACTTCGGTCGGTTTTTTTAATCCTTCGTAATGGCCTTGCGCAATAACAGAATGCCTGTTTATATGTGTAACACCTTCAATCGTCCAATCGCTAGCCTTTTTGGTTTCGAAACGGCAAGTATTACAAATCCAGCCGGTTTTTCCGTCTTCCGTATTTTTAATTTCGCCCCATTCATCTTTTCGTGCAGTAACCCTAAACACTTCGTCGCCACGCATCCATAATGTTACTTTTCCGCAACATTTGTCGCAATTACGATGTGCTTCAACTGGTTTTGTAAACCAAACCCTATTTTTAAAACGGAAGGTTTTATCGGTTAAAGCGCCAACCGGACAAACATCTATCACATTCCCAATGAAGTCGTTATCTAAACTTTTTTCGATATAGGTGGCAATTTCAGCATGGTCGCCACGATTTAAGATGCCATGCTGCCTAGTTTTGGTAACTTGGTCAGCAGTAAAAACGCAACGGAAACACATGATACAACGTGTCATGTGGAGTTGGATATATGGCCCAAGGTTGTGTTTTGGAAACGTACGGCGTTGAAATTCGTAGCGGGTTCCTTGTTTACCATGTTCATAACCAAGATTTTGCAAATCACATTCACCAGCTTGGTCGCAAATTGGGCAATCCAATGGATGGTTCAACAATAAAAATTCAACCACGCCAGCCCTTGCATCTATCACTTTTGCACTGGTGATATTTTTAACCTCCATTCCGTCCATTACTGTTGTACGGCAACTTGCTACCAATTTCGGCATTGGGCGAGGATCTTTTTCACTGCCTTTACTTACTTCAACCAAACAGGTACGGCATTTGCCACCACTGCCAGCCAATGGCGTGTAAAAGCACATGGCAGGAGGAGCCACATCGCCGCCAACTTTGCGGGCTGCCTGCAAAATAGTTGTACCCGCAGGCACTTCCACAGTTACGTTATCAATGGTGACTTTAAATAATGGTGCTGCTTCAGCCATATTTCAATTCGTTTATATCAACCTGATAATTATCTTTTTTAAGCAAACTTACCCAATGGATTAGTTTCCTCACTTTTTCATTTTCACTTTCCTTCATCCGTTTGAACAACTTTATAAACCGTTCATCTTTTATAGTTGTCAAACCTTTGGTTATCCGTTTCAATTCTCTTAATTCATTTGGTAATCCATATTCTCGCAAATCAATTCCAATTTCTTCACAAACTTTCAAAATCCAAATTTCTACCGCCGGCGTTATTTCAATGCAATATTGATGTTTGTTTGTATGTTTCAACAACGTCAACGAACCATCAACTTTTGTTATCTCATCAAATCCACTTAGATATTTTGCTTTCTTTTTATCGTTGTCAATAATTCCAACGGCAAATTTATCTTTTAATCCTTTCGATTCCATTTCATTACTCACATCGAAACAACCATGTTGGTGGTTATACCTGAGTTTGTTTTGCGGAGGCACCAATATTTGAATGAGCATAGTGTCGATATAACACTCAGGCACTATGTGGTTGTCCATTTTTTTCCAGATACGATTCTAGGTTAAAAAACAAATCAATCCCGTATTGTGCTATTTCGGTTACTTCTTCGTCGGTCAATCTTTTAATAATTGTTTCGCCTTTATCGTAATCCACTACATAAACTGATAATTCGTTTTGCGCTTCTTCAATCAATTCATTTAAAACAAAAGGGCTGTGTGTGGCGATAAAATATTGGTTATCGTTTTTATCGAAAATTATGTCAGAAGTGAGTGATTTGATGTAAGGTGGGAACATGTGTGCTTCGGGTTCTTCGAAAAGTAAAACACTTTTTTGATTCGATGCAATTGCAGCTTTGTAAAATATTAATCTTTGTAATGTGTCCGCAATTTGAAAAAAAGGAACAGAAAAAATTGTTTCTTCATCAATAGTTTTTGCCACTCTTATTGATGCCTCGCCTTTGTCTAAAAGAAGTTTTAAATTATAAGTTTTAAATAAATCTGCAACTTGCTTTCTTAATTGGGTAATATTTTGAATAATGTCCGACAAATTCTCCCCAAAAGGAATACTTAAGCTGATTTCATCATTTGCAAACGTTTCATTTCGTAAACTATTAAAGCTATATTTTTTTATAATAAAAGAATCATTTTTAAAGAAGTCAATGACTTCCGCTTTGCCATTTTCTATATAATAATTAAATGATTTTATGTTATCTAAATCCATGTCAGAGAGAGAAATCGCCGCAAGTCCAACTTCATCATCTTCAAATTCCTTACCACCTAAACTTAAAATACTATTTGATATGAATCTAAAACGCAATATTAATTTACCATTGATATTTATTTGCAAAGGAGCCTGTTGCAATCTTCCATCAAAAAAAATCTCTCGGCTATTATTATATCGACATAAGTCTTTAAAATTTGGTTTCGGATCATGCGCATATATAAAACAGCTCAACGCCTCCAAAATATTACTCTTCCCAACATTCGGATAACCAATAAAAACATTAATCCGCTTACAGCCATCAATTTTTTGATGCCGTATCGATTTAAAGTTTTTGATTTCTATGTTGGTTATTTTCTCCATAATTTAAACTGCCGCTGGCATATGCAATTCATCTGCATAATGCCTTAATCCATAATTAGTTGTCAAACATTCTATAGGATTATTTACATGCCATTCAAATTCATCCCTAAAATGGCGAATGGCTGCCGCAACCGGCCAAGCTGCTGCATCGCCCAACGGACAAATCGTATTTCCTTCAATTTTGCGTTGAATATCCCACAGCAAATCTATATCGCTTGATTTTCCTTTGCCGTTTTCAATTTTCATTAAAATCTTTTCCATCCAACCAGTTCCTTCACGGCATGGGCTGCATTGTCCGCAGCTTTCATGGCGATAAAAACGAGCCAAAGTCATGGTATGGCGAACCACACATTGGTCCTCATCAAATACGATAAATCCACCGCTTCCCATCATCGTTCCAGTAGCAAAACCACCATCGCTCAAGCTTTCATAGCTCATGTAGCGGGTTTCACCTTTGGCCGTTTTCAATAATAAATTGGCAGGAAGAATAGGAACTGATGAACCACCTGGAATACAAGCTTTTAGTTTTTTACCGTTCGGTATACCTCCACAATATTCATCACTAAAAATAAATTCCTCCACGCTTTGCGTCATGTCAATTTCATAAACGCCTGGTTTGTTGATGTTGCCGCAAGCGGAAATCAATTTGGTACCTGTTGATTTGCCAACACCAATTTTTGCATATTCCTCGCCGCCCATGTTAATAATTGGAACAATTGCGGCAATTGATTCAACATTGTTCACCACCGTAGGCCGTTCCCAAACACCTTTTACCGCAGGAAATGGCGGCTTGATGCGTGGATTCCCACGTTTGCCTTCCAAGCTTTCTAACAAAGCAGTTTCTTCTCCGCAGATATATGCGCCTGCACCGCGTTGTATATATATTTCGCAATCAAATCCGCTTCCTAAAATATTTTTTCCAAGAAAACCATTGTTTTTTGCTTCTTGAATAGCCTGTTCCAAAATGCCAACAATCCAAGCATATTCACCTCGGATGTAGATGTAAGAAACATTTGCGCCCAAAGCAAACGAAGAAACAATCATTCCTTCAATCAACAAGTGTGGCAAAAATTCCATCAAATAGCGATCCTTGAAAGTTCCTGGTTCGCTTTCGTCGGCATTTACCACCAAATGGCGGGGAACACCTTCCGGCTTAGCAATGAAACTCCACTTCATACCCGTTGGAAAACCTGCACCGCCGCGGCCACGCAATCCGCTTTTTTTCACCTCTTCTACAATTGAACCAGGATCCATCTGCTTCAAAGCCTTTTCCACGCTGCGGTAACCACCTTCACGGCGATACACATCGTACAAACGGATGTTTTCTACATGAGCTTTTTCGAGTAATACTTTTTGGGACATAATAACCTCTTAGCTTTTATCTTAATGGTTCAATTTTATCGAAGGTTCCATTACCGTTTTCACTTAATTTTTTCCAATTTTCTAACAACTGTTTTTTGATGAACAATTGCCCACTCTACTACTAAGGCTAACGCTTTGGTGGAAGGTAACCTTCAATAATACCAAAATTCAAAATAGATATTTGCGCTGAAAATTCTGCATATTCAGCATGAAAGTGTGGTGGAACATGGTCGCCAAAATACATTTTAATAAGTATCCCATAAAAGCTGCTTATCACTGGCATACTCTTCAAATTTCTTTTTGGTCAATTGTAAATAAAACGCATCTGGATCCATGTCAATATCATCATTCCACTGTAATTTTTTGTTAGGTGTGATTATAAATGTTTGAAAATTTTCTTCGTTGTTCCAATATTCAAAAACGCCTTTCCCTTTCCATTTTATCAAATCTACAATACCAGTTACCCCATCTTCAAACTCAACAAAAAGTCTATAATTGGGTAATGCCTCAGCTATTTTTAAATATGGTATTATTTTATCCATTCTATTTTTTATCCTCACTATTAAACATCCATTTTACACCAAACTTATCTTTTAACATGCCAAATGTGGCACCCCAAAACTGTTTTTGCAAGGGCATGGTTATTGTTCCACCTTCGGCCAAATTGTTGAATATTTCTTGCATCTTTTCAACATTTTCAATCTCCACGCTTAAATCAACATTGCCGTCTGTTGATACCGGCCTGCCTTTCATCGCATCAGAAACCATAATAAGGCTGTCGCCGAAAGATAATCTTGCATGCATTACTTTGTTTTTATAATCATCATCACAAGGCATCGGGCTTTCGCCATACCTACTCATCATTAATATTTTTTCACTGAAAACTTTGGCATAAAAATTAAGCACCTCTTCAGCAGTCCCAGCAAAATGTAAATAAGGTATCAGTTTCATAACCAATTTATTTATTACTGTTTAATTTAGCCATTAACATACGCATAGGATGCAAAGTCCTTGAAAAAGGATTCAACACCAGTCCTATAGACTCTAAAGTTGTTGCGCCTAATAGCGGAGAATCGCCTTCCTCACCATAAACTACCGGGGCTGGCCCACCTTCGCCTTCAAATTCAAAGTAGGCTGAAGCCACTTTTCGCTTTATACTTGTTCCATCAGCCAATGCAAATGAAACCTCCCGATATGGCTCTATTTCCAATTCGTCCAATATTTTACCAGGTACCAAACTATAAACCGCACCACTATCCACTAAAAATTCTACATCGGCAAATTTTTCTGATTTGCGATGTTCTCTTACTCTTAATATAGCAGTGGTTATACCCATTAATTATTTTTATTTAAACCAATTTTACAGCTTGTCTGCCCATTAATTTCCAATCGCCGTTTTCTTTCACCCAAACCAGCATCATGGAAAAATGCAATGGTACTACTTTACCATCTGCTGTGTGTTCATTCGCTACAAATAAATATCTTACAATAGATGTTGCACCATCAATAATTACATTTATATTGCTGACTGCAGTATCAGAATAAGTTGATTTATTGCTACTTGCACCATCAATTGCTTCTTTCCTATTCTGCAATTTTCCACTTGAATGGCCATAAGTGGCTGTTTTTGCAAAAAGCTTTTCCAAAGTCAAGCTATCTTTTGTGCCAAAAACCGTATGGCTCAATAAATAGGTTTTTTCGATTACAGATTTTTCATCTTTGCTTTGTGCCTTTGCAACAAAGCCAACAATCAACAAAAAAAAGACCAGCGAGTTTTTCATATTTTAATTGTTGCGGGCTGCGTTATTTCTACATTCTTCAATAATAGCGTCTACTTTTTCTTTCGTTAAATGTTCGCGATAGGTTTTGCCCATCTGCATCATTGGCGCATAACCACAAGCACCAAGGCATTCCACTGTTTTTAAAGTAAACAAACCGTCGTCGGTTGTTTGGCCTGGATGGATATTTAATTTATCACCGATATATTTGATAATGTCGTCGCTGCCACGCAACATGCAAGGGCCAGTTTGGCAAACCTCGAACAAATATTTTCCAACCGGTTGCAAGTTGTACATGCTGTAAAATGTAGCCACTTCGTACACTTCAATAGGTTCCAATTTCAACAAACCCGCTACATAATCCATTGTGTCGGAACTTAACCAGCCAAATTGTTCTTGCGCCATGTGCAATACTGGTAATAAAGCACTTTTTTGCTTGCCTACCGGATAGCGGGCAATAATTTCAGTAACCTTATCCAATTTTTCTTGTGAAAACATTTGTCAATTAAAAATTAAAAATTAAAAATTAAAAATTGATGTTTTCATCAATTTTTCAATTTCAAGCTTGCCGATCATTTCAAAATCAAAAGTAAAATTCAAAATACGCTGTTTTTTACTTTTTAATTTTTACTTTTTAATTTGTTTTAAGCATCCAATTCGCCTGCAATCAAATTTAAACTACTCATGGTTACAATTGCATCGCTCAACATGCTGCCTTTTGTTAATTCGGAATAGGCTTGGTAATAAATAAAGCAAGGCCGGCGGAAATGCAACCGATAAGGCGTTCGGCCGCCATCGCTAATTAAATAATAGCCCAATTCGCCATTTGCACCTTCCACCGCATTGTACACCTCACCAATCGGAATTTCGGTTTCGCCCATTACAATTTTGAAATGGTAAATAAGCGCTTCCATTTTGGTGTAAACATCTTTCTTTTCGGGCAAATAATAAGCTGGCACATCTGCGTGATAAACCTCAGCTTCAGCGCCTTTAAATTGTTGTACTTTTTGGTAAGCTTGTTCTATAATGCTTAAACTTTGCCACATTTCTTCTCCACGAACCAACCAACGATCGTAATTGTCGCCGGTTGTGCCAACAGGAATAGTAAATTTAAAATCTTCGTAACTACAATATGGATCGGTAACACGAACATCATAATCCACGCCTGTTGCCCTTAGATTTGGACCGGTAAAACCATAACTTAAAGCACGTTCGGCGCTAATGGCACCACCGCCTTTGGTACGATCCATAAAAATTCGATTGCGTTGAAAAAGGTTTTCAAACTCTTTCAACACTTTTGGCCATTCGCGGATAAATTTTTCCAACTTATCAAAAGCTGTTGCATTGAAATTTCTTTCAAAACCACCGATACGGCCAATATTAGTTGTTAAACGACTACCGCAAATTTCTTCATAAATTTCATAGATCAATTCACGGTATTGCATCACGTACAAGAAACCCGTATAAGCACCAGTATCCACGCCAACAATACTATTGCAAATAAGATGGTCGCTAATGCGTGCAAGTTCCATGATAATAACCCTCAGATAATCAACGCGTTTTGGTGTTTTTATACCTAATAATTTTTCACAGGTCATGTGCCAACCCATATTGTTTATGGGGCTACTGCAATAGTTTAACCTATCGGTAAGAGGCGTAATTTGATATAACGGTCGACGCTCAGCTAATTTTTCGAAAGCCCGATGAATATAACCAACTGTTTGCTCGGCGCTTACAATTGTTTCACCGTCCAGCTCTATAATATTTTGGAAAACACCATGCGTTGCGGGGTGCGTTGGCCCCAAATTAATGGTGCTTGTTTGCTTTTGGATACTACCGTCCGGCAAAATCACGTGATGTTCCTTTAATGCTATTTCACTCATAATGTTCCTTAAATTATTAAGCTATTCCAGCTATAAAACCACAAATCAACCTGTTATAATTTTCAAAATTGCTTGTTGGCTTTCTTTCTCATTAAATATTGTTGATACTTCTATGAATAAGCCTTTTAAAACAACACATTCTATCGCTTCCTCGTCATCATATTCTTTTTTCAACTTATATTCACTACCAAATAAAATGTATTGTTCTACCTTTTTTTTGTCAGCATCTACAATCCAATATTCTTTTACACCGTTTAATGCATATTCAATGAATTTCTTTTTCCTGTCGTTCTTTTCAGTGGAAGGACTAAGTATTTCTACCACAAAATCTGGTATAGGATAAATTTTTGTTGTGTTAGATATTGAAATTGATTTTTTGTTTCCAAAAAACAATAAATCAGGCATCACATCACTCCGTTTAAGCCTAACTAATGCTTGTTTTTTACAAACAACGCCAATCTCGAATTTTATTACAAAAGCTTTTACTTGTTCACCCAAATTATCCAATGCCATAATGTGGGCATGCCTTGCTGGCGAATGGATGATTATTTCTCCGTCAATAAATTCTGCCTTTGTGTCTTCGTCTAACCAATCGTAGAAAGCCAATCTTTTTTCATTCTCCAATTTTAAATAATTGATTAACTCCTCTACATAATCTGGTAGAAGCGGAGAATGTAAAATTGGTTCTAAAATACTTTCCATGTTTTATTTAATTATAACTTCCTCCACGTCCAAACATTTCATCGTCTTTGTCGGTTCTCGTTTGGTCTTCCAACGGAAATTCTTTGCGCATCGGGAAATAATCCATTTCATCCACATTTAAAATCCTTTTTAAATTTGGATGGCCTACAAAATTAACTCCAAAAAAATCATACGTTTCCCTTTCCATCCAGTTTGCCGACTCGTATAGTTTTGTGGCGGTAAATACATCAGGTTGTGCAATTGGCGTAAAAACTTTCATCCTAAGCCTTGTGGCCTGCGCTAAATTGTGCAAATGATAAACAACAGCCAATTCTTTTTCTTGTCTTTCAGGGTAATGAACTGCACAAATAGCTGTTAGAAAGCGAAAACCCAGTGCTTCATCTTCCCACAAATATTGCATCACTTTAAGGTTCATATCCTTTGGTGCAGTAAAAGTTAGCAACCCATACTGTTGCTCCCAATTTGTTAGTTCTTCACCAAATTTATCGGTCAACTTTTGTTGTATGAAACTATTTTCTAAAGGCATGTTTTAAGGTCAATTTTTTCTTTTAATGTCCAAGTTGGCTTGAAAAAAATAGGCAATTAAACTTTGGTGTTTTGCTATAAACATTACAAAATACCGTAATCTCCTAGCAATGCTTTATACTTATCAGAATTTCTTCTGCGTACGCTTTCGTTACCCACCAAATCTTGAATTTTCATAAATCCATCCAAAATAGCTTCTGGCCGTGGTGGGCATCCCGGCACATACACATCAACCGGAATTACCTGATCAATACCCTGCAAAACACTATAAGTATCAAAAATACCACCACTACAAGCACAAGCCCCAACGCTTAAAACCCAGCGTGGTTCGGCCATTTGCAAATAAACTTGACGTAAAACAGGTCCCATTTTTTTTGCAATGGTTCCCATTACCATCAATAAATCGCATTGGCGTGGACTAAAACCTACTCTTTCAGCACCAAAACGTGCTAAATCGTAATGGCTTCCCATGGTTGCCATAAATTCGATACCGCAGCAACTGGTTGCAAACGGCAACGGCCATAAAGAATTTTTACGGCCCAACCCAACTACATCGCTCAGTTTAGTGGTAAAAAAACCTTCGCCGCCAAAGCCTGCAGGAGGCTCGGCCAACTTTACAGTGTTATTAAACCTTACTGGGCGGCCTGTATATATATCTGACATAAAATTTTGTTTTAAGATTTGCGATTGAAATCCGATTATCGGAATCTTATTAAAACAATCGTATAAACCGATAGTTTCAGCTAAAACCTTAACAAATCGTAAAAAGTATAGCCATCTATTATAAATCTACATTAATCTTCCCAGTTTAATGCACCTTTTTTAATGATGTAGAAAAATCCCACCAAAAAGAAAGCAACAAACATCAATACTGCTGAAAACCCATGCCAACCAAGTTCCCTAAAATTTACCGCGTAGGGATAAAAGAAAATTACTTCCACATCAAACAGCACAAACAAAATGGCTACCAAGAAATATTTAACGGCCATCGGCTGACGGGCGTTTCCAATTTGCTCGATACCGCTTTCAAAATTATCAAGTTTATCAGCAGTTGCTCTTTTAGGACCTAATAAACTAGAAGCCCCAATCATCACTGTAACAAAACCAATCGCAAAAAGCAATTGGATGCCGATGGGTAAATATTGAACCGGGGAAGAATCTAACAAAACTTGAAACATCGGTAAAATTTTAATATCTGCAAAAATAAGCCCTTGTGTATAATATTCCTGCTATCAAAAACCCTTTTTCCTGAAAAAATAATACGGCCTTACCAAAAAATGATAAGGCCGTATAAGTTATTAAATGAACTGCTATTTTGTTTTTGGCTTTGTAGCAGGTGTTTTTGGTTTTGGCTCAGCCGCTGGGGATTTCTTTGTTGGGTTCAATAAATGTTCAAATTGCGCTTTTGCACCAAGGGCATACGCATTTGCCGGGTCAAGATATAGAATATCATTAGCGGCGTCTAACCCTTTTTGATAATCTTGGATTTTTGCATAATAATAAACTTCATATCCATAGTTAAAAATAATACGGTTTTTATTAGTTACCGAATCCTTTTTCAAAAAGGCAGTTTGTCCTTCAATGGCTTCAATTGCAGTTCCTTTTGAGGTATCAGGATCGCATTGCACTGCTGCTGTTCTTCTTAATGAATATCCATTTAATTTATCAGGGAATTGTGCGATGTAATAATTTTTGTAAACAGAATCTGCCATTGCACAATCTTTTGCTTTTGTGGCTGCATCTCCCCAATAATAAATTTCTGTTTCTGTAAGTGGTGTTGTTTTGTATTTTGGTATTTTACTATACCATTTTGCCTGCTGTGAGTAATTGCTGTCTTTTCCATAAGAGGTTGCCATTTGGGTAATGAAAGCAATTTTATTGGCTACAACTGTATCTTGGTCTATCGCTTTTTGGATATATTCTTCAACCTTGGCTTCGTTACCTGGGAATTTACCATATAATTTTGCGGCAAAGGCGTAATTATCGCCAGTAAATTGTGCAGGAGCTTGAACCTGCATGTATTTTTCCATATTGTTTTTTGCAGATAAAGAATCGCCTAACCTGTCATAATCATAAGCATATAAAACATATACTTTGGGGAAATTTGGACAAGTTGATTCCAATTGTTTGCCTTTGTCCAAGGATTCTTGGTATTTACCAGCACGGAATAAATAATCAGCGTAGAAATAATCTGTTTCACAATCTTTATCAGATGAAGCAATGTATTTATCCAGATATTCTTTTGCCTTATTTACATCTCGTTGAGAATAATAAGTATATAAATCTAAATAAGCCGGACCGTAATTTGGATCCATTTTAATAGCCTCATCGTACAAAGGCAAGAACAATTCTGGATTATTCTGGCTTTGGAAAATTTTTGCGATACGAACTTTTGCCAAAGCGTAGTTAGGATTGCGTTGCAAAGCTTGGTCGAACGCAGTTTTTGCATCACCACCAAATTCACCACCTTTTTTTAGATCCAACAAGCCCATGTTTACCATAATTTCAGGATCGGTAGGATTTAATTTTGCAGCGATGGCTAATTTCTCTAAGCCATAAGCTGGATCACCAATTTTTGAATCCCCATCTGCTTCAGCACGGCCAATGGCGGCCAATATTTTTGGGTCACCACCTTTTTTATTGGTAGTAGCTGCAACCGCAGCATCAAAATGTTTACGGGCATCATCGGGCTTTCCTTGCAATAATTCCACATGCCCCATGCCTACCACTATCAATGGATTTTGGTTGGTACTGGTCATTGCTTTTGCATATTGAGCCTGTGCCGCTGTTAAATTATCTTGATCAAGATACAACTGCCCCAGCCAATAATTGGCATCAACATCTGCGGGGTTTGCCGTGGCAAGTTTTGTTAACACATCACCTGCTGATTTATACTTTTGATAATACAAATCCTTAATTCCGTCTGCTACCGATTGTGCTGTTGCGGCAAGCATCACAGCACTTCCCATCATTGCTAAAAAAACTTTTTTCATTTTTTGTACAGTTCAATTGTTTTTAATAGATCCTAATAAGATTACGTTCTGTTTGGGCGGAAAGTTATGTATTGTGTGCAAAATACATCATAAAAAAAATATAAATCCAATCTACCAATCGCAAAATAAAAATTCCAATACCAATTGGTTCTTTCACCCAATATTTCACGTCAGTTTCAAAATAGAGTAATTTGATTTTAACGTGTTGGAATTAGATTGTATTTATTTGGAATTTATTTCGGAACATTTTCATCCACTTCCATCCTCCTTATTTCATAACTAAGCATGGCAGGCAATAAGTATGCCCGTTTAAAAATTAATTGACCAGTTTGTGGAGATTTTAAGAATCCGGTAAAACCACTACCTAAACCAATACCATTTTCTTTTAAAATCACATACAGTCCGCGGATCAATTTGTATTCGCCCAAAGCCATATAACCTTGTAATGGAAGCCTGTACGGGGTTCCGGGGCAAGAATCGCATCTTAATTTTGCCACGATTACTTTATCAGAAAAATGGTTTTGATCGGCGTCGTTTACACCAACCCAACTTACGCCCACAAATCCAATGGCATCGGGCGTTTTTGAAACATAGTCTATTACGCCTTGGCTATTATCTGCAGCTTGTACATTTTTGCCAAAGGGTGCACCGCCTAAAATTGAATCTTTTGCAAAGCGAACGTTGCTGGTGGCGGTCAATCCGTCCATTACCACTTTATACGGCTTAGCATAGGTTCCGGCCAAAATACTTTTAAGATCGGCCATGCTAAAAAGTGAATCTTTAGACTGTTTGTTCACCACAATTGTCATCGCATCATAAGCTACTTTGTTCCAATTAAGTTGAACGCCTATTTTGTCCTTAACATATTGGATTTCATTTTCGTTTGGTTCTCTGGTAATGATAATCAAGCGTGTGCTGTCTTTTTGCAAATCTTTTATACATTCCGCTTCCGGCTTATATTCTGCTATAATTTTTGCCTTAGGATATTGGGATTCGAACACCTGAATCTGAGAATCGATAATTGGCTTAAAAGATTCATCTACACTAATATGTATAGTGCCTTCAGACGGGCTGTCTGAATAATGTTGCGCATTGGGGTTGGCATTATCGCATTTTGTAAAAGCAAATGCAATAATCACTGCAAGCGATAAAAATTTTAACTGTGCAAAAAAGATTGATTGCTTCATGCGTTTTAATTGTATCGTTCCGCTCAATAATTAACTCCTATTCCTCGTCTTCTCTAAAATAATTCTTTTGCTTACCACGCCAAATCCTAAAGCTACCATATAATATACACATTCCGCCCATCAAATATTTCATCAGTTCATTCCCTTCAAAATACTCCAATTTAAAAAGCTGTTTTGAAAACAGGAAAAAAAAACCGATGCCCAATATTAGTATGCCTCTTCCATAATCTTGCAATGAACGCCTTTGTGCATACCGCCTTTGTTCTTTATCTATTCTTCTTCTATCCATTTTTGTTATAAACTGTGGCAAATTAGGTATTTTTTTGTCTTTCTGTTGAATATATGGCCATAATGCTAAGAAATTGTCTAAAAAAGTATGCCTCATTATCAATAACCATTAAGATGAGTGCAACTTATATATTCCACAAAATCGCTTTGTTAATTCTAATTCACATTTCCCAGTTGCCATGTTTATGGCAAAAATGGCTAAAACTGCCATGGCAAAACTATCTTTGCCGCCATGAAAATTTTGATGGTCTGCTTGGGCAATATTTGTAGAAGCCCTTTGGCAGAAGGAATTTTGCAGGATAAGGGCTTGGAAAGCTGGCCTGGATTGGAAGGTAGAAAGTGCTGGTACCGGCGGCTATCATATTGGTGAAGCGCCGCATCGTTTATCACAAAAGGTGGCAAAACAAAACGGTATTGATATTAGCCAGCAATGTTGCAGGCAGTTTGTAAAGGAAGATATGCTGGATTTTGATAAAATTTATGTGATGGATGATAACAATTATGCTGAAGTAAAACGCATTAGCAAAAATTTGTGGGATGAAAAAAAAGTGGATTTTTTGATGAACGGACTTCATCCCGGCAAAAACGAAAATGTGCCAGACCCATGGTATGGCAATGAAGATGGTTATCACAAAGTTTATAAAATGATCAGCGAAGCTTGTGATAATATCATCGCGGAATACAACGAATTAAAAATTAAAAATTAAAAATTAAAAATAGTGACTTGGCCCAACACCCACCATTCACTATTCACTATTCACCATGGCAAAACCAAGTTTACCACAAGGCACCAGAGATTTTGATGCAGTAACTGTTCGCAAACGGCAATATATTTTCAACACCATAAAAACTGTTTTTGAGTTATACGGCTTTCAACCGCTGGAAACGCCAGCCATGGAAAATTTGGAAACTTTGATGGGAAAATATGGCGACGAAGGCGATAAATTGATCTTTAAAATACTAAATAACGGCTTAAGCGACCCCAAAAATATAGAAAAAGGCAGGCAGGCTTTTGAAAATGTTTTACTGGGCAAAAACGATAAGAACCTTACTGAACGTGCATTGCGCTACGATTTAACCATTCCGTTTGCTCGATATGTAGCTATGAACCATGGGCAATTAACTTTCCCATTCAAGCGATACCAAATGCAACCGGTTTGGCGTGCCGACCGGCCGCAACGTGGCCGTTACCGCGAATTTTACCAATGCGATGCCGATGTAGTTGGCAGTAAAAGTTTATGGAACGAAATTGAGCTAGCTAATATATATGCTACTGTTTTTGAAAAATTAGGCATTGCGGTTGAAATCCGTATCAACAACCGAAAAATTTTAGCCGCCCTTGCCGAGCTTTGCGGCGGTGCCGATAAAATGATGGACATCACAATCGCCATTGATAAGCTTGACAAAATTGGAATTGAAAAAGTTAAAGAGGAATTGGCACAACGTGGTTTGGATGAAAATCAAATCGAGATTATTGAACAATATTTATTGATTGATGGCGATAATGAGGACAAGCTATCTAATATTTCTGCTTTATTTACTGAAAATGAAACCGGCAAAAAAGGCATTGAAGAAATTGATTTTATTTTGAACCGATTCACGTCTCACGATTCATGTCTCACGATTGATTTCACCCTTGCCCGCGGCCTTAATTATTACACAGGAATTATTTTCGAGATAAAAGCCAAAAATGTTAAAATGGGCAGTATCGGTGGCGGCGGCCGTTACGACAACCTTACCGGAACTTTTGGCGTTCCTGATATTGCGGGTGTAGGTATTTCTTTTGGGGTTGATAGGATTTACGACGTGATGGAAGAATTAAATCTTTTTCCAACCGATGTAAATGTTGGAACCCAAGTGCTATTTTTTAATTTGGGCGAAAACGAAGCGGAAAAAGCATTTGATTTGATGCAGCAATTACGGACAAAAGGCATCCGTTGCGAGCTATTCCACGAAAAAGCCAAGTTTGACAAACAATTTAAATATGCCGATAAAAAGTTGATACCTTATTCCGTTTTTATTGGCGAAAAAGAATTGCAGGAAGGCAATTGCGTGATAAAAGATTTACGCAGCGGCGTTCAGGAAACGGTGGCGATGGATGATTTGAAACATTTTGAGTTTATTTGAAGTTGTTGAAAGCCTAAAGCAATCAACTTTCACCATGAACGATAAGCGAAAAATTTAAGCTGAAAGCTTTGTGCTTATAGCTTTTAGCTTTCAGCTTTGATTGTAGCTTACCTTTGCAGCATGCAGAATATCAGATTACTTTCACAAACGGAAATTGGCCAATGGCTGGCCGATCAAGGCCAACAGAAATTCCGTGCCCAACAAGTGTGGGAATGGCTTTGGCAAAAACACGCCCACAGTTTTGCCGACATGACCAACCTTAGCAAAGACCTCCGTGAAAAATTGGGCCAGCATTTTTCATTACCAGCACTAACCATTAACACAACACAGCTTAGCAGCGACGGAACCATGAAAAGCCGTTTCCGCACGTATGATGGCCATTTTGTGGAAGGCGTTTTAATACCGACAGAAAAAAGACAAACTGTTTGTGTTTCATCACAAATTGGTTGCAGCCTTAGTTGCAAGTTTTGCGCAACCGGCTATATGGATAGAAAACGTAATTTGGATTACGACGAAATTTACGATCAAGTGGTAATGGTAAACCAGCAAAGCGAAAAGAATTACAATAAAAAACTCACCAATATTGTTTTTATGGGTATGGGCGAGCCGCTGCTAAACTACAAAAACGTTACAAAAGCCATTGAACGCATTTCTGCACCAGATGGATTGGGGATGAGCCCACGCCGCATAACCGTTTCCACCGCAGGTGTAGCCAAACAAATTATGAAATTGGGCGATGACGATGTAAAAGTGAAACTGGCCTTATCGTTGCATGCACCAACTGATGCCAAACGGAACGAGATTATGCCCATCAACGAAACCAACAATATTAAAACGTTGATTGAGGCGCTGAATTATTATTATAAAAAAACCGGCAACGAAATAACATTTGAATATATATTGTTCAACGATTTTAACGATAGCCAAAAAGATGCGGAAGATTTGATAAAATTATATCGTCAGGTGCCGGTGGATTTGATCAACATCATTGAATACAACCCCATTGAAAATGCAAGGTTTAGAAAACCAGACGAGAAGACAACAGATCAGTTTATGGCATTTTTAAGCAAAAACAAAGTGAACGCAAGGTTGCGACACAGTCGCGGAAAAGATATTGATGCGGCCTGCGGCCAATTGGCTAATAAGTAGTTAGACAAATCCATAGCAACATTATTGTAACGTTGCTATGGATTTTTGATTGTATTTTTCTTGTTTACGCTACCTTGATTTTAAAAACCTCAAAGGTTACGGCAAAACTTTCTTTGCCTGGCGCAGCAGCAAACATGCCAATTTGCACATGCACGTTGGGTGGAAAGTATGCCAAACGCAGCATTTGATAAATGGAACCATCAAAAGAATAGCTGATTTCCACATAATCATCTTTTCTTACAAGCTTTAGCCAAATGGATGTTGGATTGCTTTTATTCGGAACCACTGACCAATCTGAAAACTGCCGTGTAACAACCGCACTTAAATTTTGTACCCCTTCCACAAATTCAATTCCAGCTTTTATCCAATTTTTTTCATCAATCCTAATCATTAATCCCGCTTGATGATATAATTCTTGATATTTGCCTGTCAACTTAACATTTGCTTCAAAACCATCCATTATTTCTGCATAATAAAAATGGCCATTATCCCTTTTAAAACCATAATGGGTTATTTGCCAATAATCTGTATCAGGCTCAACAATAAAATTTAGCGATTCCTCATTGCCACACCATGTAGCAGGTTTATTATACCACTCCATATAAAAAACTTAAAATGAATAGGTTAGAGATAAAATTATGGCAACAAAAAGCCCCGATATTTATTATCAGGGCTTTTGCGTGGTGTGAGCCGGGATCGAACCGGCGACACAAGGATTTTCAGTCCTTTGCTCTACCGACTGAGCTACCGCACCAATCTTATTTTCAGTCATTCCCTTTCGGGGTTGCAAATATAGCGGACTTATTTATTTTACAAAAAAAATCACCTCTTTAATTTCAAAAAAACATTTATTTCCTGACAAAATAGCTGCAAAAAAGATTTGGCACGATAATATAGCTATTCAATTTTGACAAAAACTTCGATTTAAAAGCCGAAATGCAACAAATATTTCCTATAAAACATAAAAAAAATAAAAACTGTTTGATAAATTGAGTTTTTACCGTATCCTTGCAGTGGAAATTTGCCGAACGCTATACATTTATTTACATATATCTGCATTTTCTGTTTCCATTTTCCATTTCAATTTTTTACCAAAACCCACAAAAAAGCATTTAAGCTTTAGTGATCTTTAAGATTGTGTATTAACCACAAAATATGTACGACATTTTACAACTGAACGACATGCTCGTTCCAGAACTCATAGACATTGCCGAAGAATTAAAAATTAACAATGCCCAAAAACTTGATAAGCAGGGCTTGGTATTCAAAATCCTCGACAAACAAGCCGTAATAGAAAGTGCAGGCAAGCCTTCGGCAGATGGCGGTGAAAAAACCCAGCGCCGTAAAAGGACTGTGAAAGTAACTACTTCTAATTCAACGGAAGATGCTGTGGTGATGGATAACCCTGCGCCAGTTGCTGCCAATGTACAGGAACCTGCGGCGATAGTTGCGCCGGAACCTATTACAATTGAAGATATTCCTACACCATTTCCTTTAAATAAATTAGACCCTGGCGCACCAAGGTCTACCAGATTGATACAGCCCATTAAAAGACCGCGTAAGCCTAGGGTGGAAACACCTACCCCCGCGGTTGTCAATAAAACAAACAATCCCCCTATTGAAATTCGCCCGCAAACTGCGGGGTACGACGATCCTGTTGAGACAGAAAAACCAAACGATGCTCAACAACAGCCTATTAATATTGACAATGACAACGGCAACGGCAATGGCAATAGCGATAATGGCAACATCGAAAATGGTGGCAATGGCAATGGCAATTATAACAATGCGAATAGCACCAACACTACACAACGTGTGCCGCCAAATCCACGCAGGGAAAAAGAATCTTCTTTCAACATAGAGTTTGACGGCCAAGTAATGGGCGAAGGTGTTTTGGAAATGATGCCAGACGGATATGGCTTCCTGCGTTCCTCTGATTATAATTATCTTTCTTCGCCAGATGATGTGTACGTAAGCCCTTCGCAAATAAAATTGTTTGGTTTAAAAACAGGCGATACCGTTTCTGGCAATGTGCGCCCACCAAAAGAAGGTGAAAAATATTTTGCATTAATTAAAGTGGAAGCCATTAACGGCAAAACAGCAGAAGAAGTAAGAGACCGTGTGCCTTTTGATTATCTTACGCCACTATTTCCTTATGAGAAACTGAATCTTTTTGACGCCCCTGATAATTATTCAACCCGGATTATTGATTTATTTACGCCTATAGGAAAGGGCCAACGCGGTTTAATTGTTGCACAACCTAAAACAGGTAAAACCATGTTGTTGAAAGAGGTAGCCAACGCCATCGCTAAAAACCACCCTGAATGTTACCTGATGATTGTGCTGGTGGACGAACGCCCGGAAGAGGTTACCGATATGGAGCGAAGTGTAAACGCCGAAGTAATTGCTTCAACTTTTGATGAACCAGCAGATAAACACGTTAAGGTTTCGTTGATTGCGTTGCAAAAAGCTAAACGTTTGGTAGAATGCGGCCACGATGTGGTTATTTTGTTGGACAGCATTACCCGACTTGCGCGTGCCCATAATACCGTTGCCCCCGCTAGTGGAAAGGTATTGAGCGGTGGTGTGGAAGCAAACGCGATGCAAAAACCAAAACAATTTTTTGGTGCGGCCAGAAAAATTGAAAACGGCGGTTCATTAACCATTCTTGCCACAGCTTTGATTGATACAGGCAGTAAAATGGATGAGGTAATATTTGAAGAATTTAAAGGAACTGGCAATATGGAATTGCAACTGGATAGGCGCTTGGCCAACAAACGCATTTTCCCGGCCATTGATTTGGTGGCATCCTCAACCCGCCGCGATGATTTGTTGTTAGAACGTGATGTTTTACAACGTATGAACTTGCTTCGTGTTTACTTTAATGATATGAAACCAGACGAAGCAATGCAAGACTTAATGAAACGCATGCGTGGTACAAAAGATAACTATGAATTTTTGGCTAGCATGAACAGGTAAGAAAGTAGTTAGTAGTTAGATATTAGTATTTAGTAATTAGACAGAACAATATTTAGAAAGCCGCACCAAAACAGTGCGGCTTTCTAAATATAAATATGTTTAAAATGCTGTTGCTATCCTAATTACTTCGCACTAATACTTATCTAACTAAGTACTAATATCTAACTAACACTAATATCTAACTACTAATTACCAACTACTAATTACCAACTACCAACTACTTTTTATATCCCTACTAAGGCGGTTAGTGGGTAGCGAAGGTTTTGATACAACATCATATCAACTTTTATGCTTCCTACACTAATGGGGCTTTCTATTCTTACTGGCAAACGGTTTAAATCATCGCTTACCCATACGGTCATTTTTTCGCCACCTTCAAAAATGGAACTTTTAAGCAAAAGGGGCTTAAATTTTATGCACCTAAATTTACCATAACGGCTTTTAATGGTTTCTTTACCTACATAACGCATGTACATGTGGTGTACTTCGTTATCTAAAAAAATATCGAAATTAATAACGTCGTTTGGTTTGTATTTGTCGAAATTGATGTTTCTGGCATAATATACCTGGCTTATCACATCTTGGATACATCCAGGCACCTTGTAAACACCTTCGTTGGTAATAGCTGTGTTGCTAGTTTTATTAAAGCTTACATTTTCAAATTTTTTGTATTTGCCTTCATCAACACTTCTTATAAATTTTAGCGGCTGCATGGTGGCCGTATCAACAAAACTTTCGTAGCGGTCGCGTACTTTATAAATCCAATCGTACGACGGTAATGACTCGCCAGTGCCAACCAAATGCCAAACAGGCTTATTGCCCATGCGCTCTAAAGTAGCCGTAAATTTTGCGGTACCTGCATGTACCCAAACGCCAGCCAATGTGTAAAAAACATAAAAAGATATATTTTCCCCATTTTGAAAGCAAAAATTCCGCATGCTACAAGAACCCTCATTGTCAGCTTTTGTAATGCCCAGTGTGGCTACGGAAATAAGCACAAGCAAAAATTTCTTCATTCGTTCGGTTCGTTTTTATTAAACAGTTTAACGTTCAAAATAAGCAAACTACCCAGCACCGCTGGTAAAATAATGTTAATAAGCCAAATTGCACCCGTACACGCCGCTATTCCAAATAAGTTAGCACTAAATAATCCAAACAACGAAACACTTGCCCTTGCACGTACGCCCAACTCCGCAATACCCGGCAATGGTATGGCCGCCAATATTAAAAACAACACACTAATGGCGCAACAACCTTTCCACCAAGGAATTTCGACACCAAATAAGCTAAAGAGCAACAAATACTGGCTTGTAAAAACGGCAAACCTTATCATTGAAAGAACTAAAATACGTATAAGTTCTATTCTATTTACTTCCTTTAATAAAGATATTATGTATGTAACTTTTTGCAAAGCTTTTATCCGTTCTGCAACACGCACCAGCCAAGAAAGTTTAAAATAAAACAGTGTAATGCAGGCAAAAACTAAAATTGAGCCGATCAGCAAGCCGTTTACCCACAAAAATGACAAACTGGCAATATCTTGTGCTGCTATCAAATGCCTACGCAATACCAATAGCCCAACGGTGCCTGCCATTAATGTCACCATCATTTGGCTAATGCTACCCACTACTGTTAAAGAAGCTGCACGTAGCCGTTCGCCTTCGCTTACATAAAAAACCCGTCCTATAAATTCGCCCATGCGGTTAGGTGTTATCATCGTAAAAGCCACTCCGCTCAGTACACTTTTAAATGCCTTTAAAAACGGCATTGCAACCACATGTTTCAACAAAACCTGCCATTTTTTTGCTTCAATGCCCCAATTTACCAGCATTAAAAATAGCACCACATATAATTTCCATACTTTTAAGTTGGTAAAAGAAGTCCTTATTACAGCCCAGCTTTGGTGCCAATCTTGCTGCTTCTCCACCTGTCTAAAAATGGAATAGCCCATAATAACAAAAAGTATAGGCCCTATAAAATAATTAAGGAAAATGCGTATTTTCTTGGGTATAACCAATTGATGCTAAAACTTTAGGTGGGTTGCAAAGTAAAGGTATCCTGCAATGTGGTAACTTGTGTTTGGTACAAATTATAATAAAAATGTAAGCTTTTTTTTATAAATAACAAGATACAAATCAATTGCCATCAAAAAAAACAAACCGATAGTCCCTTTTAAAAATTACTTTGCGCTGGTTTAATTAACATGATAGATAAA
>CAWJTH010000025.1:0-50468 GCA_963845495.1 uncultured Chitinophagaceae bacterium | reverse complement strand
GCACTGATTACGACTTTTATTTTGTGTATGCTTTTGATGCCAACGGCAACGAAATAAATTTTGCTAACGGCAAAAAATATGAATCGCATAATAGCGTGATTGCTTCATCAAAAACTAAACCCGACTCATTAATTTCTGGGATGGCGGTACAAAAAAATGGCAATTATTTATTTACGTCAACACCGGCTTTAAACCGGGTTTCGGTTTATAACAAAACAACGGGCAAATTTATTAGAAATGACAAAGTAGTTGGGGCTGGATTAATGGCTTGCGACGCAGGCAATAAATTATGGGTTGTTGCCTACGATGTTCCAACCCAATTTACGGTAAATGCCGATGGTAGCTTAACTTCAACCGGGGTAGTTTTAAAAGGCGTTTCAGGCATACAGCAATTGGATATTAGTCCCGACAATTCAACCATCAGCTTAATAGACGGCGGTTTAGATGTGCAACAAATAAAATCTTACAATAATATCACCGGTGCTCCAACTTGGGTGCTGGGGCAGTTGGGCGGTTATAGAAAAACAGCCATTGTCGCAAACGATCGGTTTTGTTTTACGGCAACACCGCCTTCCGCCGCGGAATTATCTTTTATTAATTATGCCACCGACGGTAGTTTTTGGGTAGGCGACAAAGGCAATTTCCGCTATTTACATTTTGATAAAAATCGGCGCTATATCAATCAATTTGCTTTTTTACCACAGATTTATAATACGTATGTTGATGTAAATTCACCCACGCACGTGTATGCGGAATATGTGCGTGCAACGGTAAATTACAATTCCCCTAACCCGCAAAAAAGCTGGATACTCGATAGAAATTATACCGGCAAAATACCTTATGCCATTGAAGAGAACGAGAACTTCCATAAAGTTTTTACACTGTCAAATGGAAAAACGTATAGCGGATTGAGAGATAAAAACGGCCGTGGCCCCGATCCGACTCATATTCAAATTGTTGAATTAACAGATTCCGGCATCAGAAACACGGGTGTAAAATATGATTGGCAAGCGCAAATGAACAAAGATGGCGACATCTTCCAAAAACTGACTGGCGGCCCTAAAACACCCGTAAACTATCTAAAAACATCGTTAATAGGCTTTGATGCCAATAATAACCCCAAATATGGTTTTGCCAAAATTTATGCATCTATTCCGCTTTACAACGATTCATTGCCTATGGTTTGCGACAATGTTTCGCTTTTTAATAATGGCGATCTAGTGCTGTTTAACCCTAATACTTCCAACGGCTTTCATTTGGGGATATTACCAGAAAACGGAAAACAATATAGGGCGTTGTTTTTGCCAAGCACCGGCATTTTGTCAAGGGCTGAATATCCCATGCACGGTTATTTTGCAAATGGAAACAACACCAACTATCCTGGTGGCCAGCAAAGTACCATTGATTCTTTTATTATTTGGAACCACCACGGCGAATTTTGGAACAATAGCGGCCAAACCAGCATGTGGCAAATGCTGGATAAAAACGGATTAAACATTGGCGTTTGGGGTACTTTGCAAGATTTAACCCATCCATTAGAGGAATGTGCCGCTTGGAACTCTGGCAACGCCATCCATAACCAAATTGTAAAAATTGGTGCAGACTATTTTATTTGCTGGGACGATGAAAGCAGACATGGCGGCGTGCACTTGGCCAAAATAAAATACTTGAATACGCTTAATTATGAAACGATAAACGTTGCAAAAACAACCAACCCAGAATTGGCATTTTCTTATTTGGATTTAATGCAGGGGCTGCCGTTTCAAAATTGGCTTCCTAATAAAACGGGTTTATGGACTTTAAGCGACAACACGAATAACGACTGGAATGCAAGCACTGGTTACAGTACATATGTTCCGAGTATGCCGGGCGATATAAAAGTATTTTTTAGCCTGCCCGCTGGCACTAATAGAACTTTGACTTGTAACTTGGGAACCAACAATTTGGCAAGCTGGAAACTGACTGGCAGCCTCAGTTTTATAGATGGTGTTGCTAATGGCCAGTTCAATCCTGTTTCTTCTTGTGATGTAAATATTTTGGATGCCAACAGCAAAATTATTGCCCAAATTGCGGTAAATAATACAACGCCAAACCACGATTATGGAGGACCGCATTTATTACAATTAAATAACAAAACTATCGACAGCGACCCAACCGAACCTTGGAATAAATACAAACAACCAAGCTATTTTGAATTGACCTCAAATGGATCTAAGCTTACAATAGACTGTTTGGGAAACAAGGTTTCCACTGATATTTTGGATAAATCTGGCAACATAAAAACACCAAAATATGTACAAGTGCAATTTTATGGCGGCCCTTATGCCCGGGCGGTTGATTTACAAGCATTAAAATTTTGGAAAGAATAATAAAATTGATGACCTAGTTCAGTTTATCTTGATCTGGTTCATGAAATTGGTGATCTAGTTTAGTTTAGCAATTGCATTTTATCGAGCAAAAAACAAATAAGCCAAACAGATAGAAGTAATAATGCCAACCAAATCGGCCAATAACATCGTGCCGATGGCATATCTTGTGTTTTTTATGTTCACAGCTCCAAAATAAACAGCCACCACGTAAAAAGTAGTTTCCGAACTTCCTTGTAACACGCAACTTAATTTGCCTGCAAATGAATCAGGGCCGTAGGTTTTCATGGTGTCGATCATCATGCCACGGGCTGCGCTGCCACTCATGGGTTTTATCAATGCAGTTGGAAGGCCATCCACAAAACGAGTATCGGCGCCCAGGGCACCAAAAAAATGTTTCATGGCGGTAATGATGACATCGAAAGTGCCGCTGGTACGCAACATGCTGATGGCCACTAATAAACCAACCAAATAGGGAATAATTTTTACCGCCGTGGTAAAACCTTCTTTGGCACCTTCCACAAAGGCGGCGAACATATCAATTTTTTTGTACAAGGCCCCAAGCACAATTAAAAAGAAAATAAGCAAAATAATGCCGTTGCTAAGCAAACCTGAAAAACTGGTTAAAGCTAGCAATGGCAAATGTTTCAGGTAAATAACCAACCCCAAAATAACTGCTGATAAACCCAACACCCATGCCAAAATGATGGGTTGAAACACATTTATTTTTTGTTTGTAGGAAACGATGGCCATAGATGCCAAAGTGGCTACAAAAGTGGCAATCATACATGGTACAAAAATATCAGTTGGGTTGGCAGCTTTCACCGAAGCACGAGTTGCGATTACGGCGACAGGAATTAATGTTAAGCCAGAAGCATGTAAGCATAAAAACATGATTTGGGCGTTAGAAGCAGTATCTTTATTTGGATTTATTTCCTGCAAACTTTGCATGGTTTTTAAACCGAAAGGCGTTGCGGCATTATCAAGCCCAAGCAAATTAGCCGAAAAATTCATCATCATGTGGCCAAATGCCGGATGGCCTTTTGGTACTTCAGGAAAAAGCTTGGTAAAAAATGGGCCGATTATCCTCGATAAAACATTTACGCCGCCTGCTTTTTCGGCAATGCTCATAAAACCCATAAATAAAGCCATTACGCCTATTAAATTAATAGCCAGATTCACAGCAACGCCGCAAGTGGCAATAATCCCGTCTTTTTTTAATGGATTGGCCGGATCGTCGCTTCGACCAGAAACCATCCAGCTAAAAACATTTTTATCGGCCTCGGCAAAGGTTCTTTGCTGATTAAAATCTTTCAACGTTTTATCCAACCCACTATCGGCTATTGGCAATGCAGCGTAAGCAATAAAACCGATTGAATCTTTGGAATTTATCTTTTTCGCAACACTGTCGGGCAAAGAAGCGGCAGTTTGGTGCAACAAATTTTGCTGTTGCACATCCAGTTTTGGATTCACTAATCGCCCGTCAATTGTTTTATATAGCCCCACAATACACGCAATAATGATAAATGCTGCCCATATCCTGCTTAAAGCCATCTTTTGAATTATGAGTTATGAATTATGAATTATGAATTTCGAATCATGAATTGACTATTCACCATTCACCATTCACTATTCACCATTGACTTATTTGAACGGCGTGAATTTCGGTAAACATCTTCATAAAGCCATAAACTAAAGTCGTTCGCATTTTTCATCATTGTGGCAAAGCCCTTAAAGCAACTATATTTGCAGCCGTTTTTGTTGGAACCTAGGTTAACGAGGATTAAAAGATATTTTTAGGAACTGTATTTGAGAACCCTGTCAGGGCTTGGTTTTCGCCCTGACAGGGTTTTAGAGACATTTTATATTTGTTTTAAACATAAAATAGCAACCAAATTTGACAACTTTTAAAAATTGACAACTTTTAAACGGCTTTTAAGCAGAATAAACTTGCCACAAAAGCCAATCCTTGCTTCCAAAGCTGGTCTCAAAAAAACCGACGACGGACAACAGATAGACCTCAGAAAAACACATCCACCCAATTCATAACTCATAATTCTTAATTCATAATTACAAGAAATGGCTTTACAAGCAGGAATAGTTGGGTTGCCCAACGTTGGGAAATCGACCCTTTTTAATGCGGTTAGCAATAGCGCCAAAGCGCAGGCCAGCAATTATCGCTTTTGTACCATCGAGCCAAACGTAGGATTGGTGGATGTTCCAGACGAACGTATTAATAAATTGGCAGAACTGGTGAAACCTGACCGCATTGTTCCCACTCAAATCGAAATTGTGGATATTGCCGGCTTGGTTCGCGGTGCCAGCAAGGGCGAAGGTTTAGGTAATAAATTTTTGGCAAACATCCGCGAAGTGGATGCCATTGTTCATGTAATCCGTTGTTTTGAGGATGAAAATATTTTGCGGGATGAAGGTGCCATCAATCCGGTGTCCGATAAAGAAATTATTGATACCGAATTGCAATTGAAGGATTTGGACAGCGTGGAACGCAAACATAGTCGTGCGGAAAAATTAGGCAAAACAGACCCTAAAATGAAGGTGGAAGCCGAAATTTTACTCCGTTGTAAAACGCATTTGGAACAAGGTAAAAGCATACGCAGCTTGGGTTTAGATAAGGAAGAACGCAATGCTATTGCCGATTTGTTTTTGCTGACTGAAAAACCTGTTTTATATGTGGCCAATGTTGATGAAGCAAGCATGCACACGGGCAATAAATTCAGCGAAGCTTTGATGGCAGCCGTGAAGGATGAAAATGCCCAAGTAATTGTGATGAACAATAATATTGAAGCGCAGATTTCTGAAATGGAAGATCCTGACGACAAAGCCTTGTTTATGGAAGAATACAAAATGGAAGAACCCGCATTGAACCGTTTGATCCGCAGCACCTACGCATTATTGAATTTATCAACTTATTTTACTGCTGGTGTGCAAGAAGTACGTGCCTGGACGATCCACAAAGGTTGGAAAGCACCACAGGCAGCTAGTGTAATCCATACCGATTTTGAAAAGGGATTTATTAAAGCAGAAGTAATTGGCTACGAGGACTTTATAAAATATGGCTCGGAAGCGGCGTGCCGCGAAATTGGTAAACTCCGCATTGAAGGCAAGGAATATTTGGTGAAAGATGGCGATGTGATGCATTTTAGATTTAATGTTTAAACAATTACGAATGATGAATTACGAATTACGAGATAAATTTAATCACATTCTTTTATTTGTATTCGTCACTTGCATTTGTATTTCGTAATTCGTATTTCGTAATTCGTAATTGAAAAACCGCCAATTATACGCCCTTATCAAAAAAGATTTTCTGCTAGAATTTAGACAGCAGCAGGCAATTTATGGGATTGTGTTATACGTGGCGGCTACCATTTTTGTATTGTATTTAGCCATTGGCCAACCAAATGATTCAACAGTTTGGAATGCTTTATTTTGGATCACGCAATTGTTTGTGGTGACGAATGCCGTGGCTAAAAGTTTTTTGGGCGACCCTAAAGGCCGGCAATTATATTACTATACAATCGCTCATCCCGTAGCATTTATTTTATCGAAACTGATTTTCAATTTCGTTTTAATGTCAGTTTTAAGTGCCATCAGTCTTGGTTTATATGCCGTATTATTGGGCAACGAGCCTTTGATACATGCCGGCATGTTTTTCGGTATTGCCATCCTCGGCAGCACCAGCTTGGCCATGGTTTTCACCTTGTTAAGCGCCATCGCGTCTAAAGCCATGCAACAGGCCAGTTTAATGGCCATTCTTGGTTTTCCAATTATTATCCCGCAATTAACGGTGCTTATTCGCCTTAGCAAAATTGCTTTTGGTGAAGTTTTTCGCCCCGGTGTCGTGCTGCAATTAAGCGGCATGTTGGTGGGTATCGATTTGATGCTGATTATTTTATCAGTCATCCTTTTTCCTTTTTTGTGGAAGGATTGATATGATAATGAATAATGAACAAGGAATAATGAATTGATTGTTCGTTGTTCATTTGTTCATTGTTCGTTCTTCGTTGTCATTATTCATTGTTCATTTCTGATTTTGTGGGCTAAAAAAATTAAAATATTTTTTATGCAATCTTAAAATTTCATGCATCCAGTCGGCAAGTGCAAATAACTGCGCCTTAAAATGATTGGATTATGAGAATAAAACTACTTATTTTATTTTTATGTTGCTTACCCATTGCACTTGCAGCGCAAGAAGTTAAGCCAGTTATTTCACCCGATTATTTGGCGCTGATCCGGAATGATTCCACTAAATCCACACTTGTTTTAGACTCTACCAACAACATCAGCAAGTCGGTTTTGCGATACCGTGACGGTTATTTTTATCAAAATCAATTGATTAAAAACATCAAAATTGGGCCGAACAACGCCGTTATCTTTCAACCTGCAAGCAATAAAATTTTATACATTTCCGGCACGGCATTATCTTCTATTGAGATACAACATGTCAACCATTTGCCTGCATTGCAACATCAATTTGTACAAGGCGAATCTGCAAACGGAACGCTGGCCTGGAAAGGGCCAGAAACAAATGAAATGTTCAATTATGGGCCTTCACTCAACATTCTTGAATTTGATGGCAATAACTATCCTTACGATGTAAACGGAAAATTGGTTGCAAATGGAATGGGAAGCGGGATTAAAGCAAAAGATTATAATAACTCCGTTTTTCGGACTGCCGTTTTGTTTTCCAACTCAATAACGCTGCAAACCAAATACCAGCATGATTATCGGCATGCCATCAGCACTGGTTTTACTGCAGGCCAAAGCAGTGGAAATACTTTTATTCTCGACAATAAAAACAAATCCAACAACATTTCAGCTTCGCTGGAAGCGACCAGCAAAGAGTTCACAATTAGCGGCACTTACGGTTATCAGCAACAAAATTTTTCCAACGGCAACGTTGGGGGCTTTTTAAATCGCGTCTATCAAAATGCGATGCTTACGCCTATCAGCTTTGATAATACACAGGGAAATTTGATTGGCAACACACAAAGAAGTTATAGTCAGCAAGCTGATAATCCATATTTTTTATTGGACAACAATGGTCATTATTTTTTGCAACAGCAACAAAATACAAGCCTTAGTTTGGAGCAAAAATTTCAGAACTTAAAAATAAAATTGCTTCAGTCGTACGAAAAAAATTGGCAACAAAGCAATGAAAGCTATCAACCAAGCACAGCTTTTTTCCCCGCTGGAATTTTAATTGATAGAACCGCAAACAATAAAAATTATTGTCTCGATTTTAACACGCAGTATTCTATCCATTTCAATAACTATAAATTTTCTGCAACGACAACGGCCAATTATATTTTTAAAAACAATCAATCTTCCATCAATTATTTAAACATTTCGAATTACCACTATCAACGTATTTCCAACGATGCAGCTATTAGTTTTTCACCCAATTATAGAAGTAATTATTTTGAAACCGGGTTGAATCTTACCAATAAAATATATGCTTCTAACACAGCTACACAATACAATTTTTTTCTACCTTCTGTTTCTGGTTTTGTTAGGTTCCCTTCTATTTTTCAAAAATTAAATCTCAAAATTTCAGCATCGTACAATCGTTTTAATAGCGAATTGCCTATCAATCAATCTTTTACTGAAACCAATTTATTACAATATCCTGCTGGAGATGCTTTTCAATATTCGCCAATTAAAGAAGTGGAAAGCTTCAATCATCTTTCTGCCATTGAGCACAAAGAATATACTGCTGGATTGGAATTGGGTTATCGTGGCGTAATTACCTTTTCTGCCGATTGGTTTTCCCGACAAACACTTAACGATATCTTCCCGACAATTAATGCCAACCAATTGCAATTGCAAAATTTGGTCAACCACCGCAACCAAGGTATTGAATTGCAACTCAGTCATTATGTAAGAAAACGAAATTTCAATTTTTCCAACTCCATTTCATTTGTAAGCTATAAAACAAAAGTTACGGATGTAAAAAACGGATATGATTTTACACCGATTGCCGGCTTTGCCGATGTTCACAAAGCAATTGTAAAAGACCAACCACTTGGCGTAATTGTTGGCAATACATATTTAAAAGATGCCAGCAAAAACGTACTGATTGGCGCAGATGGATTTCCATTGGTAAACAATTCGCTTTTGGTAATCGGCAATCCAAATCCTGATTATGAAATTAAATTAAGCCAGCATATCAACTTAAAAAAATGGGATGTACATATTGATTGGGAATGGAGAAAAGGCGGCGACATTTGGAACGGAACCCAAGCCCTGCTTGACTTCTACGGCAAATCGGCCAATTCTGCCGAACTGCGAAATACCACCAATTATGTTTTTAGCGGTGTGCAGGCAAACGGTTTGCACAATATTATTCCGGTTAGTTTTTATGATCCTTCGCAGCCAATTTCGCAAAACCGTTGGGTGCGTTATGGGCCAAGCGGTGTAGCCGAAACATATATCCAAAAAGGCGATTGCATCCGTTTGAACAACGTTGGTATTTCTTACAATATTGGGCAACAATATGGCTCGCCGCAACTTATTTTAACCTTGTATGCGCACAATATTATTGTTTGGTCGGCCTATAAAGGCGCTGATCCCAACCAGTTATTGAACGACCAAGCAAACGGTTTCGGCCTCGACTTTTTTAACCTTCCCTCCTATCGATCATTGGGTGTCAGTGCGTCATTGAAATTTTAGGAAAGAAGTTGAGAAGTTAGAAAATTAGAAACTAGAAGTTAGAAATTAGAAGTTAAAGGCTAAAAAACGATACCAGAATTAATAACATTTTAAAAATAAAATAATGAAACCTAAACAGCATATTGATTACAAAAAAAGACCATTACATGCTTTACCCTTTGCATTCTTGCCTTCTTGTCTTCTCATCTTCTTGTCTTCTTATCTTCTCATCTTCTTGCCTTCTTGTCTTCTCATCTTCTTGTCTTCCTGCTTTTTCTCCGTAAAAGCTCAAGAATATCCATCCGCAAAAGAAAAAATATACATCCAAACCGACCATATTTTTTATAAGCCTGGCGATGTATTGTTTTACAAATTATACTTGGTAAATGCGCAGCACCAAACGCCAAGCCACATCAGCAATATGGCTTATGTTGAATTGATTAGCCCCGCAGGAACGTTGGTTAAAAAGTCGAACCTAAAAATAACAGACGGCTACGCCGACGGTTCTTTCGATTTTGCCGAGCAAGCCGTTGGTGGCATTTACAAATTAAAAGGCTACACCAATTGGATGAAAAACGAAAAGGAAAGCCTTTTTTTCACCAAAGAAATTACCCTACAAAAAGTAATAGCACCAAGGGTTTTAATGAAATTGGATTTTCCTGAAAAAGGCTATGGCGCTGGCAGTGAAGTAGTTGCCAACTTTTCGATGCGAAACCTAAACAATGAACCCATCCGCAATTACCAAGGAAATTATACCATTTCGGTTGGTGGCGATAGGATTAGCAATGCATCTTTTAAAACTAACGATGAAGGCAAGGCGGTTATCCATTTTACATTGCCTAACAAATTGACAACCAATGATGGTTTGCTAAATGTAATGGTGGATTACGATTCGTACACCGAAGCCATTTCAAGAAGTATACCGATTGTGTTGAACAAAATAGACCTTCAATTTATGCCCGAAGGCGGCAATTTGGTAGAAGGCATTACCAGCAATTTGGCCTTTAAAGCTTTGAACGAAAACGGAAAAGCCGCCGACATAAAAGGTGAGATTTTGGATAACGCCGGCAATAAAATTACCAGCTTCGAAAGCTATCATTTTGGCATGGGCAAATGTTTGTTTACGCCGCAAGCGGGAAAAAAGTACAAAGCCATTATCACTTCACCCGCCAATATTACCCAGCAATTTGCTTTGCCAAACGCCACTATGCATGGCGTGGTAATGCATATCGAGAAAATAAAAAAAATAATCAATATTACCCTTACGTCGTCCATTGACATTGAAACAAAACTGGTGGCCAGCGCAAAAAATATTGTTTTTAATACGCAAAATATGTCGCTGCACAAAGGCGAAAACAAGTTAAAATTGGAAGAAAACGATTTTCCCGCCGGCATTGCTCAGTTTACTTTATATGCCAGTAATAATTTGCCTTTGGCAGAACGGTTGGTTTTTTTAAACGAAAACAAACAATTACAAGTAACCATTACACCAGATAAACAACAACATTTACCCCGCGAAAAGGTGAACTTAACTATTAAAACGCTCGATGAAAACGGCAAACCAGTTCCTTCCAATTTCTCACTTTCGGTTGTGGATGATAAACTGTGGACTTTTGCCGACGATAAACAAGACCATATTCTTTCGTGGTTATTGATGAGCAGCGAACTGAAGGGAAAAGTGGAAGAACCACAATTTTATTTTAAGAAAGACGAGCCAAAAGCTATACCAGCACTTGATTTGGTGATGCTAACCAATGGCTACCGTTATTTTGATTACATACAAGATATTGTAAAAACCGATACTTTAAAATACACGCCCGATCAGGATAATGTGTTAAGCGGACAAGTATTAAACGACAAAAACCAGCCTGTTCGTGCTAAAATGTTTTTGGTAAATACAGTTACCGAAGGAAAAGCATTGCAGATTATCACCAATAAAGACGGCCAGTTTTTCTTTTCAGGTTTACTACCCAAAACAAACTATTATTTGTTTGCCCAATCGTTTAACAAAAAAGAAACGGTAACCATTCATGTTTTGCAAAACGGCATTGGCTATAATTCAACAGCTACGGCCGCATCCCGACAAATATTTGATAAAGCCAACAATTTCGCTCTCTTTAATCCAATTGCACCTGTTCAATTTAAAAAAGAAAAAGTTGCCGAGTTCAATATTTTGCCTGGTTTTAAAGGCAAGGCAAATGCGCTAAATGAAGTGGTAGTAATCGGTTACGGGAAACAACGAAAAAAAGATTTAACCGGTTCAGTTGTCAGTGTAAACGGGAAAGATGTGATAGCAAACAATATTGGCCAAGCATTGCAGGGCCGGGTTGCCGGGTTGGATATTGCCCGCAATGGAAACCCCGGAGCTGAATTTAAAGTTAAAATCCGCGGCATCGGAAACAACAACAACCAGCCTTTATTTGTGGTGAACGGTGTTTCGGTTTCGCAGTTTGATATTGCTAACCTAAACGTGCAAGACATAGAATCGATAACGGTTTTAAAAGATGCAGCGGCCACTTCGTTGTATGGAGCGCAAGCTGCAAACGGTGTCATTATTATCCAATCAAAAAAACTTAATTATAGCAAATACCAACTTCAATTTGGCAATAAATACGTGTATGCTTCGCAATATGTATACACCGGCGGTCAAAACTATGATATCGCCCGAAAGTTTTACGTGCCGAAATATACCACCATCACAACCAATGAAAGAACCGATTTCAGGGAAACGATTTATTGGAACCCAGTCATTCAAACAGATAAAAACGGATTGGCTACAGTTGAATTTTACAACTCGGATGCCACCACTACTTTTCGTGCCATTGCCGAAGGCATTGGTTACAACGGCAAATTGGGTAGGGCCGAAAAAACTTATTCTGTACAATCAGCCTTGCATGTTGATGCAAAAATACCACCGTATTTAACCGTTGGCGACAAAGCTTTGATCCCGCTGACCATTAAAAATAACAGTCTGGTTGATTTGCCATTAACCATTTCGGTTGTTGTTCCCACCAACTTTAAAGTGGGTGATTACAACAACAACATTACAGTTCAGCCCAACAGTTCGCTTCAAGTTTTAGTACCTGTTGAAGCTACCGCCACTGCAAAAGGCAACTTGCAATTAAACGTAAGCGGCAATTTGGTAAAAGAAAATATTTCGTTGCCCATTGAGGCTACAGCTAAAGGTTTTCCGGTGATAACAACTATTTCTGGCAATCAATCGGCGCAAAACAATTTCAATATCAGCAAAATGATTCCCAGCACGTTAACCGCCAAATTGAAATTGTATAAAACCATGGAAGGCCAATTGTTGGATGGTATTGAATCGATATTGCGGGAACCTTATGGGTGTTTTGAGCAAACTTCTTCCACCACTTACCCCAATATTTATGTATTGAAATATTTGCGGGAAGCTGGCAAATCGAACCCTGAAAGTGAAAAGAAAGCGATGGATTATTTGGAACGCGGCTATAAAAGATTGATCGGCTTTGAAACCGCCGACAATGGTTTTGAATGGTTTGGCCACACGCCGCCACACGAAGCTTTGACGGCTTACGGTTTATTGGAATTTACCGACATGCAACAATTTATAGAGGTAGACCAAAAAATGCTGGAACGCACCAAACAATTTTTATTAAAACGTCGGGATGGAAACGGTAGTTTCAGCCTCATTAATCGTGGTTTGGATGCGTTCGCATCTGTGCCTGGTAAAATTGCCAACATTTATATTGTGTATGCGCTAACGCAAGCTGGTGTTGGAAAAGAGATTCAAAAAGAATATGAAACCCAAGTGAAAAAAGCTTTGGAAAGTAAGGATGGCTACCAATTAGCAATGATGGCAATTGCGGCAAGCAACATGAAAGACGCGGCATCGTATAATATTTTGATGGACGAACTGGAAAAGCAAAGCCCAAAGCCGAGCTTAAATGCCGAAACCAGCGTTGTAAATTCCAGGGATGCTTCGCTGCGGGTAGAAACGGAGGCTTTATACGCTATGGCGTTGATGAAAAACACAAATCCGCAATTGGGAAAAGTGGCCAACTTGATTGCCAAAATATTGTCAGAAAAAAACTATTATGGTTATGGTTCTACACAAGCTACGGTTATGGCTTTGGGAGCAATTGTTAACTATTCAAAATTGATTGGAAAAATTAGCGAAGATGCGCCTGTGAGTTTTGCCATCAACAATACGCCAACCGTTGGCGACAGCACGTTGACCAGCAACCTGCACGACGGCAACAATATTTTTACGGTCAATTATCTACAAAAAGACAAAGCCATTCCCTATAATTTAGAAGTTGGTTACAGCACATTTACCCCGCCCAATAGCGAAAAAGCAGACCTGCACATCAATGCAACTTTAAAAGCAAACGAAGTAAAAGTTGGCGAAACCGTGCGTATGGATATTGCCGTCACCAACACAAAAAACATATTACAACCCATGGCCATCGCTAAAATTGGCATTCCCGCAGGACTTGCCATGCAACCTTGGCAATTGAAAGAATTTATGGAAAAAAACCAAGTTGCTTACTACGAAATCTTCGACAATTATTTGGTGTTTTACTGGATGGGTTTTGCACCCAACGAAACAAAAACCATCCATCTCGACTTAAAAGCCGAGATACCCGGCACGTACAAAGGCAAAGCCAGTAACACTTATTTGTATTACACGCCCGAATATAAAAACTGGAACGACGGCGTGGAGGTAAGTATCAAATAGTGAATGGTGAGTGGCGAGTGGTAAAAAGTGAAAAGTGAAAAGTGAATAGTGAACTTAACCAAATATAGCTTATGTTTTGGTTTGAGCTAGTCCTTGCAGTTTATAAGATAGCAAATGTTCACCACTGACAATTCACTATTCGCCATTCACTTTCCCAATTCCTTCAAAACCTTTTCTGCCCTATTTTTCACGCCAGCCGAAGCATGTTCCAAATTTGCTTCGATCAACAATTTTATTTCATTTTTAATGTCTGGATATTCTTTCGCCAACCTCCCTAAAATAGTTAACGAAAAGGCTTTGATGGCAATTGGCGTGTCAATGGCTTCCACCAATTTAAAACAGGCATCCATCAATTCGCCATGGATGGTTTCTGGCAAAGGGGCGGTTTGTAAAATGCGGGTGATGTTTCGTTGAACGGCCGATGGTTTTGTTTTATCGCCCAGCATGGTTACAAAAGTTGACAAATAGGACTGAATTAATTGAGGATGTTGCCGGCCAATAATGCCCAACGGCCAAGCCGCCCGTTGGGTGGTGCGATAATCGTCGCCTAAAAATAACTCCATTAATTTGGCAAAGCGTTTTTCATTGTCGCCAATGTACGCTACAATTTTAAGCGTATTTTCTTTGGAATGTTCCGCAAGGATGGTTTGTTGTAAATCCATTTTAAATAATTATAAAAATCTTTATCTTGGATATGTTGTGGTTCTTCAACTGCAGTTTTGCAGGGATCGGAGATACTTTATGGACTACAAAGTTGGAGATTTATTGAGCGAAACTTTACAGACAACCAAATCAAAAAGCTTCTGCCGATTGAGAAACCCAATTCGGCGCATTATTGATTCCCTGCCGTAAAAGTAAGTTTAATTGTGCCGCATGGTGCTGAACATGCCGCATGTTAAAAAGCAGTATGTCTAAAACGGAAAAATCCATAACGCCGCCCCCTGCTATCTCATCAGGCACCGCCATCCATTTTTCTGTTAAACGCGACTCCGTTAAATTTTTTATTAAACGATGGCATCTGTCCCGGCTTGCTTGCAGATAATCGAGCAATTCATTTTTGCTATACATTTTATTTGGCACCAAATCATCTATCGCATCTGCGGGTAAGTCATTTGGTGACGTATTAGTAAATGGCAATCGACTAGAAAAGCCGGTGGGTGGAATAGTTAAATAATAATCCAAGAAAAGAATGGTATGGAATGCACTATAAAACAATCTTTTATGGTTGTTCCAATAATCTTCCGGGCAAAGTAAAATGGCATTTTCGAGCATATCAATACTTGCGCCAAATTGTTTCCATAAACTGTTTTTCAATGTTTCAAGCATAGCAATTTTATTTACTCAATTCAAATTAAATAAAAAAGGCAAACAATCCGTTTGCCTCTATAATTACTTATTTACCCAATTACTTAATTACTTTAAATTAAGCTTCCACCAATTCACCCATCGCCATCCTTAAAAAATTGGGGAAAATGTGGTTGTAAGTGTACATTATTTTATCAGGATCTTGTAATTGTTCCACCATGCTTTGCCATTTTTCTTCACCAAAATTCTCGATCACCATTTGTTTTTTATCAGGTTTTTGCAAGTGTAAACCCATGCCTATCGCATCTGCTTCGGGGTGAAATTGGGTACCAAAAAAATTCTCGTTAAAGCGGATGGCCATAATCGCCCTTTCGTAAGGCACATGTGGCCTTTCTTTTTCAATACAAAGTATCTCCCCGCCCATTTCTTCCAAACGGTCGTAATTAGGCGAAACAACTTGAAAATCCCTACTATCCACCGCATAAAACGGATTATTTAGCCCTTCAAAAATCGGCTCATTCTCGCCTTCTTCTAACATATGCACGGGAAAAACACCAAAAGATGTTGATTTGCGTTTCTTCACTTCGCCAATTGCATAATGCCTGCAAATCAATTGAAACGAATGGCAAATAAAGAAAACTTGCTTTTTTTGAGCATTTGCGGGGTTTTCGTTCCATTTTTCCATTTGGCGTAGCCAGCCGAAATATTGCTTTTCCCAGTCGCTGCCTTCACTATCTAACGGGCTGCCCGGGCCGCCGCTGCTTATATAAATGTCGTACGATGTATCGGGCACCATACTTTTTTTACGAACATCAAATTCATCTAACAACAGCCAAAGACCATTTTGGTCTGCGAAGCTGTTTAAAATTTCGCGTAAACAACGCATGCTTTGGTTCGGTTCACCATTATTTAAATCGAGTATTGCCACTCTTAACGAACTTTTTTCCTGTGCTTCCATCATGCAAAAATAAATTATTATTACCAATAGTTTGGGTGAATCACAAGTGAAACAACCAGTTATTAACATTCAAAAACCGATATAAACAAAATCGAGCCAACCATTTAATGCAGATTGAAAATGTAGCAACGGTCGTAAATAAAAGAAAATCAATTCATTTTATAGCTTGTTTTAAATTGACAGCCATCTGAATTACAGCATTTATAGAAACTAACTGGCAATATATTAGTTGAAACAATGCATCTTTTTGTTAACAATTCTTTTACTCTTCCCAAGCTTGTGATAACGGCTGCGATGGCAAGAAGTGCAATTTTGTTGAAAATCATAGCCGATTTTTTGAGATTTATATAACATCTGTTGGTATAAGTTTTGTAATGCAGCAATATATTCATTCATTAAAAAGGAGGATATCATGAACAACTTAGTTAAAAGCAACAAAGCATTAAATCCTTGGCGGGATTTTTGGGCTTTGGACAATATTTTTGACCAAGCCTTTAACGGTGGTAGAAACAATTTTCCATCTGTAAATGTGTCTGAAGACAGTAATAATTATTCGGTAGAAATTGTAGCACCTGGCTTTAATAAAGAAGATTTTAAATTAAAGGTTGACGGTGATATTTTAACCGTAAGTGCAGAGAAAAAATCAGAAAAAGCGGAAGATGGAAAAGGCAAGGAATATACCAGGCGGGAATATAATTATAGCTCATTTACCCGCAGTTTTAACTTGCCCGACAATGTAAAAGACGATGCCATTTCAGCAGCTTATAAAGATGGTGTCTTGGAATTGCAGTTACCAAAATCAACCAATCAAGAAAAGGCAACAAAAGAAATTACTATTAATTAATTGAAGCAACATTTGCAAAAGCATCGGTTTAAAGCCGATGCTTTTTTATTGTATTAAATCCACAATCAATTTTTATTAAAATCAAAACATAAGTTATTTATTTAAATTTTAATTAAATATGTATTTATTCGACGTTAAATAATTTAAAAAAGTTTTTATTTAGTCCAATTAAACGCATTAAATAAAACAACCATTAAATAAGGCATAAAAATTTTATCCCTAATTACAAAAGATTTTTTGTGAAAACAATTGATGGGGATTTAGAAAATATTGTGGAACAAATTTCTCATTCCACTAGGCGGGGTTTTATTGCCCGTGTTTCGGCTTTAAGCGCCGGAATAGCGCTTACCAAAGGTTTGCAGGCAACCGGCTTGCCAACGGAAGACAAATTTTACGCCGAACCGGGAACGGAACGTGTAAATATGACTATCAACGGCAAAAGTACCACGGTGCAAGTTGATCCGAGAACAAGTTTACTGGATACTTTACGGGAAGAATTGCATTTAACAGGCACTAAAAAAGGTTGCGACCGTGGCCAATGCGGTGCTTGTACCGTGTTGGTGGATGGACGAAGGATTAATTCTTGCTTAATGCTTACTGGGATGTGCGAAGGCGCAGAAGTAGTTACTATTGAAGGACTTGCGAAAGGCGACAACCTGCATCCTATGCAAACCGCTTTTTTAAAACACGATGCATTTCAATGTGGTTATTGCACGCCCGGCCAAATTTGCTCAGCAATCGGATTAATTAAAGAAGGCCATGCAAAAACAGATGATGAAATAAGAGAATTAATGAGCGGAAATATTTGTAGGTGCGGTGCTTATCAAAATATTTTAGAGGCGATTAAAGAAGTGAGCAATGCGCTATGAGCTTTTAGCCATCGAAAAACAGTTGTTTATGAAGTAGTCGAAACCAAAAAACAATTTGTAAACAAGCTAAAAGCTGATTGCTAAAAGCTTGAAAATTAAATTATAAAATCGGCTCAAAGCTAATAGCTCATTGCTAAAAGCTAAAAGCTCAAAGCTTAAAAAATGTTTCCCTTTGCATTTATTAAAGTAAACGATAATGCTGCGGCTATTAACGCGGTAAAACAAAATAATAATTCCAAATTTATTGGTGGTGGAACTAATTTGGTTGATTTAATGAAAATGAATATTGAAAAGCCGGAAAAGCTAATTAATATTTCTTCATTGAATTTAAAAAAAATAGAAACATTGCCAAATGGAAATACATTGATTGGTGCATTGGTAAAAAATAGCGATTTGGCTTACGATCCAATAATCAGCAGTAAATTTCCTTTGTTGTCAAAAGCATTGCTGGCCGGTGCTTCCGCACAATTAAGAAATATGGCCACTACCGGTGGCAATTTGTTACAACGCACCCGCTGTTATTATTTTTTTGATACAAAAACACCTTGCAATAAACGCGAACCCGGCTCGGGCTGCTCCGCCATTACAGGTTATAATCGCATCCACGCCATTTTAGGCACCAGCGATAAATGTATTGCCACACATCCTTCCGACATGTGCGTTGCCATGGCGGCTTTGGATGCAATCATCCATGTGCAAGGTACAAATGGTGAACGCACTATTCAATTTGCTGATTTTCATATCTTACCTGGTGATACACCACATATTGAAACTACGCTGCAACCTGGCGAATTAATTACCGGCGTAGAAATTCCGGCTTTGTCTTTCGCAAATAATTCCACTTATGTAAAAGTCCGCGACCGTGCTTCTTATGATTTTGCCCTTTCTTCTGCGGCAGTTGCCTTGGATGTAAATAATGGCTCTATTAAAAATGCACGCATTGCAATGGGTGGCATCGGTACAAAACCTTGGCGTATGATAAAAGTTGAGCAAGCGCTCATTGGCAAACAAGCATCCATGAAAACATTTAAAGAAGTAGCTGATTTAGCGTTGAAAGATGCGAAGGGTTATAAATTCAATTCATTTAAAATAGAATTGGCAAAACGTACGCTTATTAAAGCTTTACAAACAACAGGAGGTATATCATGAGTGACATTATTGGCAAACCGATTGACCGCAAAGACGGAAGGTTAAAAGTAACAGGTGCAGCCATGTATGCAGCTGAATTTCCTGTTAAAAATATAGCGTATGGCGTAACCGTGCAAAGTTCCGTTTCATCAGGGCATATTGATACAATCGACTTGAGTGCTGCGAAAAATTTAAGGGGCGTAATCGATGTAATGACCTATAAAAACGCGATGAACTTGCATTCATTATCGGGCAACGACCCTAGCTCCGGAAAGTTTTCTGAAAAGGAATTGTTGCCGCTGCAAAGCGATAGGATTTTTTACAATGGCCAACATATTGCCGTTGTAATTGCCGAAACATTTGAAATTGCACAGCATGGGGCTTCACTAATTAAAGTAACATACAATCAATCAAAACCAGTGCTGGACATGGATTCAGCCGAAAAATATCAACCAAAATCTTCGTTGAGCGGCAGCTCACCGCAATCTAAACGTGGCGATGTTGAAACAACCATGGCCGGCGCTGAAATCAAATTCCAACAAACTTATTCTACCCCAGTTTATCATCACAATCCCATGGAACCACATGCCACCAGCGCAGCTTGGGATGGCGACGAATTATTAGTTTACGATGCCACACAATCTGTAATGGGCAACCGCAATGCCATTGCAACCATGCTTGGTGTTCCGCAAGAAAAAGTGCGAGTTATTTCGCCATTTATTGGCGGTGGATTTGGTTCAAAAGGTTTTATGTGGGCTAATTCTTTATTGGCACCGATGGCTGCAAAATTGGTAAATCGCCCCGTAAAAATTGCATTGAACCGCACAGAACAAATGTTTACCGCTGCCGGAAGACGTTCCAAAACAATCCAAACCATCAGTTTTGGAGCTGATAAAAAAGGTAAAATCCAGGCTGCCAAACACGAAACAACCTCTGAAACATCATTTGTAGATGAATTTGTAGAAACTGCTGGTGTTGCAACCAAAATGCTATACGACATTCCAAATTTAGATATTGTTCAAAATCTTACCCGATTAAACCGAGGAACGCCCTGCCCCACCCGTGCACCCGGCGAAGCACCCGGAACGTATGCATTTGAGGTAGCCATGGACGAGTTGGCTTATCAGGCAAAAATTGATCCGCTTGAATTAAGGATGATAAATTATGCCGATAAAAACCCTGAAGACAAAAAGGAATTTTCTTCGAAAAATTTAAAAGAATGCTATGAAAAAGGCGCAAAATCAATTGGTTGGACGCAAAGAAACCAAATGCCAGGCGTAACCAAAGAAGGCAATTATTTGATAGGTTACGGCATGGCAACCGCCACCTATCCTGCTAATAGAAGCAAAGCCAGCGTTAAATTAAAATTATATCAGGATGGGCATGCGGTTTGTATTTGTTGCACGCAAGATATTGGCACAGGCACTTACACGGTAATGGCTCAAATAATGGCGGATGCATTGGGATTACCGATTGATAAAGTTGAATTTAGATTGGGTGATTCCATTTATCCGCAAGGGCCGAATTCTGGTGGTTCGCAAACAATGGCCACCACCGGTCCAGCCGTTCGTGCAGCAGCTTTGCAAGCTAAAAGCAATGTAATTCAATTAGTTATGGCTGATAAAAAGTCACCATTTTTTCAACAAAAAGAAGAAGATATTTTGGTGGAAGACGGTAAATTATTCTTGAAAAACGATCCATCAAAAACAGAAACCTACGTACAAATTTTGAGTAGAAATAAAATGGATGCGATGGATGCCGAAGCTACAACAGACGTAACTTTGAAAGATGGATCAAAAAAGCCGCCCACTCCTCCTACCGATCCTAAAAAACCCAAACCAAAAGAAAATGAATTTGCCAAAAAAGATGAAGTAATGGATCGGGAGAAATTTGCCTTCCACTCGTTTGGGGCACATTTTGTAAAAGTAAAAGTTGACCCTTTGGTTGGTGTGGTAAAAGTAGAAAAGGTAGTAAGCGTAATGGATGTTGGCAAAATATTGAATGAAAAAACAGCTAAAAGCCAAATTATGGGCGGGGCAATTTTTGGGATAGGCATGGCATTGATGGAAGGAAGCGTTTACGATGAAAATACCGGCAGGATTGTAACCAAGGATTTAGCTGATTATCTTGTACCCGTGCATGCAGATATGCCAGAATTTGATGTACAGTTTACAGATAAAGCCGATTATAATTTAAGTTTGGTGGGTTCAAGAGGCGCAGGCGAAATTGGTATTACCGGCATTACCGCTGCTATTGCCAATGCAGTGTACCACGCCACCGGAAAACGGGTTAGGGATTTACCGATTACGCCCGATAAATTGCTGTAAAGCTTTGAGCAATAAGCTAATAGCTCACTGCTCATTGCTCAAAACTATTTTATGAAAGAATTACAAGATATTATTCATGCTTACGATAAAGCTGTTTTGCAAAATAAACAAACAGCTTTGGCAACGGTGGTAAAAGTGGTAGGTTCATCGTACCGCAGACCAGGTGCCAGAATGTTGGTAACAGAAGATGGTGAATTAACCGGTGCCATTAGTGGCGGTTGTTTGGAAGGCGATGCATTGAGAAAAGCTTTATTGGCCATTTCCGAACAAAAAAACAAATTGGTTACTTACGATACTACCGATGAAGAAGATGCAAAATTAGGCATTCAATTAGGTTGTAACGGCATTGTTTATATTTTATTTGAACCAATTAAAAAAGATGCAAATAATCAAATTAATCTTTTAAAAAAAATATTTGAAGAAAGAAATAATGCAGTACTGGCCACCGCTTTTAATATTAATAAATATGCCGATCAATTAGGTACTTGTTATTTTTCTAATAATTACCAAACCATTAATTGCGATACAGTTTTGCAAAATAATATGGCAATTGATGGTGCGTTTGTTTTATTAAATGAAAAATCACAGATTTATAAATATGAGGAAAATGAAGTCTTATTTCAATTTGTACCAACACCTACAAGGCTTGTAATTGTAGGTGCCGGTAATGATGCTATTCCGTTAATGCAAGTTGCTGATTGTATTGGCTGGGAAATAATTGTAGTTGATGGAAGGGTTACCCACGCTACATCCCAGCGTTTTGGCCGTGCCAATATAATTGTTTCGAAAGCTGATAATTTCTTTGAGACATTTAATTCGGATGCACAAACTGCTTTTGTTTTAATGACACATAATTATAATTACGATTTAAACATTTTAAAACAATTAATTACCGCCACTCATAAATACATAGGGTTGCTTGGCCCAAAAGAAAAAAGGAATCGGATGTTGGAAGAAATAATTGAAATGGGCATTACAATTCCTGAAAACTTCTTAGACAAATTATATGCACCTGTTGGATTAGATATCGGTGCCGAAACAGCAGAAGAAATTGCTGTTTCAATTATAGCTGAAATTAAGGCAGTTTTATCAAATAAAAAAGGCAATATGCTACGCGATAAACAATCGCAAATACATGACTTTGTAAATTAAAAATTGGTTTAGCACAATTCCTACTTGTACTTTTTTTTAATTTTTACTTTAAAATTTTTACTTTTTAAAATGAATCCAACAATTATTATACTGGCCGCGGGTGCCTCCTCAAGGTTGGGAAAAGCAAAACAATTATTGGTTTACAAGAATAAAACATTGTTAAGGCATACCATTGACGAAGCAGAAAAAGCAAAAGCCCAGATTATTGTTGTACTTGGTGCAAATGAAATGGATATAAAAAAAGAATTAGCCGATGCCAAAATTGATGTGGTGTACAACAATAATTGGCAACAAGGAATGGCAACATCTATCAATGCCGGATTAAAGAAAGCGCTTGAAAATAACCCCGAATTAGCAAATTGCATTATTTGCGTTTGCGATCAGCCTTATGTTTCTGCTGATTTATTTAAACAATTGATGGATAAAAAAGAAGAAACAGGTAAAAAAATAATTGCATCTGCTTATGCTGGAACGCTTGGTACGCCTGTATTATTCGACAAAACTTATTTTGAAGATTTATTGCAATTACAAGGGGATGAAGGTGCAAAAAAAATAGTAAAAAATTCATCTGAAGATATTGCCAGCGTTGATTTTGAAATGGGTAGGATTGACATTGATTTATCAACGGATTATGATAAATTAATTGCATCTGACTAGCAAATTATATTTGACTGTTTAAAAGGAGTTTATTAACGCAAAACGGTTTCTTTTTAATTTAATTTTATAAACATTTAAACTTTCATTTTATATAATTGGCTTAATTTTTTTGCCGATTATAATAAAACGATATGCAACAACCATTTAAAATAAATGTCGAAACAACCATTTTAGATGATTTAAAAGAAAGGCTTGCAAATACACGTTGGCCGGATACCATTGAAAATAGTAGCTGGGGTTATGGAACCGATTTAACTTATTTAAAAGAATTTTGCAATTATTGGCAAAATTCTTTTGATTGGAAAAAACAAGAAAATTATTTAAATAGTTTTAATCATTTTACCACAAACATCGACGGTTTAAATATTCATTTTATCCATGAAAAAGGTGAAGGTTCAAAAAGCGTACCATTATTATTAACGCATGGATGGCCTGATTCATTTGTACGTTTTTTAAAGGTCATTCCTCTATTAACAAAAGCGGATGAAAATGGATTTTCTTTTAATGTAATTGTGCCATCCATTCCTGGTTTTGGCTTTTCAGATAAACCAACAAAGCCAGGAATGAACCCAAAAGCAATCGCAACTATTTTTTCCAAATTAATGATTGATGAATTAGGCTATCAACAATTTTTGGCACATGGCGGCGATTGGGGAAGCAGCATTACTGAGCAAATTGCCTTAAATTATCCCAAAAACACATTGGGAATCCATTTAACGGATATTCCATTTTCCCATTTATTTACCATAAAAGCCGATGATTTAACAGAAGCAGAAAAGCAATATTTGGCAGCAGGACAAAAATGGCAACAAACCGAAGGCGGTTATGCCATGATACAAAGTAGCAAGCCTCAAACTTTGGGATATGGATTAAATGATTCTCCCGCTGGCTTGGCCGCTTGGATCATTGAAAAATTCAATACTTGGAGCGATAACAATGGCAACATCGAAAATAGTTTTACAAAAGATGAATTGCTTACCAACATCACCATTTATTGGGCAACGCAAACCATCCACTCGTCCATGCGTATTTATTATGAAACGATTCGGGCTATGCAAAACAAATCAACACAAAAAGTAGAATCACCAACCGGCGCCGCAATTTTCCCAAAAGATTTAATTCCTTCACCAAAGGAATATGCTGATCGATTTTTCAATATTGTAAAATGGACAAACATGCCAAAGGGCGGACATTTTGCGGCCATGGAGCAACCAGAAATATTGGCAACTGATATCCGTGAATTTGCTTTACAACTGAACAAATAAACTACGCTTTTATTTTAAATCGATTAATTAATTTACTATGACAACCATAAATGGCAAAAAAGAAATTTGCACATTAATCAATGTGTTTACAGTTGAGCAGACAAACAAATACAACTTTTTAACTTGCTAAAAGTAGCTACAGAACAAGTAATGTGCAAGCTTCCCGGTTATATTTCGGCAAACATCCACATTAGCAATGACAAAAAAGCAATAACCAATTATGCGCAATGGGCTAATATAGAAGCATTTAACGATATGCAGCAAAACGAAGAAGCCCAAAAAGATATGAAAGAAGCAGGCTCTATCGCCATTTCATTTAGTCCGGTAATTTATAGTAAAGTTTGGACGCACGGCAACGAAGCAACTTCTTTCGTTATTAACCACCCTTTATAGTTCTAAAAATTTCGGTTTTTAACCCTAGTTTTCATCACCGTAGCATATATTCGCCACACTAAATTAAATCCCATATGAACCTCCACGAATATCAAGCCAAGGAGCTGTTGAAAAAATACCATGTGCCTGTGCAAGATGGCATTGCAGTAGATACCGTAATGGCTGCAGAAGAAGCTTATCGCCAAATTAAAACGCAAACCGGTAATAGTTTTGCGGTTGTGAAAGCACAAATCCACGCTGGTGGACGCGGTAAGGGAAAAGTAATTGAAACAGGTATGAACGGAGTAAAAGTTGCAAAAAGTTTAGACGACATTACCACTTTTGCTAAAGGAATTTTAGGTGGCACGTTGGTTACCATCCAAACCGGTGAAGCTGGCAAAAAAGTAAGCAAGGTTTTAATTGCGCAAGATGTTTATTATCCTGGTCCAAATCCTGTAAAAGAATTTTATTTAAGCATATTAATGGACCGTGCAAAAGGCATGAACGTCATCATGTACAGCACTGAAGGTGGAATGGACATTGAAGAAGTGGCCCATAACACGCCTGAAAAAATATTTAAAGAGTGGGTTCATCCAAGCGGCGGTTTGCAAAGTTTCCAAGCTCGCAAAATTGCTTTTAACCTTGGGCTTAGCGGCGAGGCTTTAAAAAATTGTGTGAAATTTGTAACCAATTTATATAGCGCTTTTGTTGGGCTCGATTGCGGCATGTTGGAAATCAATCCTTTATTTAAAACCAGCGACGAAAAAATTATTGCCGTTGACTGTAAAATGAATATTGATGACAACGCATTGATGCGTCATAATGATTTGGCTGCCTTACGCGACGTTACCGAAGAAGATCCAACTGAAGTTGAAGCGGGTCAGTTTAATTTAAATTTTGTAAAATTGGATGGCAACGTTGGTTGCATGGTAAACGGTGCTGGTTTGGCAATGGCCACCATGGATATGATTAAATTAAGCGGTGGTGAACCTGCTAACTTTTTGGACGTTGGCGGTAGTGCAAATGCCCAAACCGTGGAAGCTGGGTTCCGCATTATTTTAAAAGACCCGAAAGTAAAAGCCATCCTTATTAATATTTTTGGCGGCATTGTGCGTTGCGATCGTGTTGCGCAAGGTGTAATTGATGCTTATAATACAATTGGCGAAATAAAAATCCCGATTATTGTTCGTTTACAAGGCACAAATGCTGAAGAAGCAAAAAAACTGATTGACGAAAGCGGATTAAAAGTACAAAGCGCTATTTTGTTGAGTGAGGCTGCAGACTTGGTAAATAAAGCAGTAGCATAAACATAAAATATTTAACTTGAAGAAACGCCTGGCAATATTTGCAGGCGTTTTTTTTATAAAAGGATAAAATATTTTTTATATGGCTAAAACCAAAAGAATATTTATTGCGTAATTCGTGTAAGTTCTAACAGAACATTGGATATAGTTTGGGGCTGGATTTCTATCTGGCCTCATTTTTTTTGTACTATCAGGAAGCACCGCTCTGTGCTTCAAATAAATGTTGTTGTAAATTCAATTCGGTTGTTGTGTTAACTTAAAGCTTTCTAATGGGGCATAATGGCTTTGGATAATGAACCTCTCCTCATGTCATCTTATTATATTTTCACTTTCACAAGGTATTGTATAAAATCAGCTTGATTTTATACTAATTCTTTTTGAAAGCATAAATAATAAATGTTCCAAGAAAAAAAAGTTTGGGTTTCGAGGAACTTTTTACTTTCAAATTCCGTCTTAGTAGATAGTTGAATTTTTCATAGAATATTGGATAAAAACCAGGCCTAGATTTCTATCTGGGCCTCTTTTTTTGTTAGTCTTTCAACAATTATTTCAAAGAAAAAAAAAGTTTGGATCTCGAGGAACTTTTTGTCTTCCAATTTCGTCTTGTAATAGAGTTATTGGATTTTTCATAGAATATTGGATTTAAACGGGCCTAGATTTCTATCTGGGCCTCTTTTTGTGCTTAACTTTCACAATTCTATGTTTCAAAGAAAAAAAAGTTTGGATCTCGAGGAACTTTTTGTCTTCCGATTTCGTCTTGTAATAGAGTTATTGGATTTTCATAGAATATTGGATTTAAACGGGCCTGGATTTCTATCCGGGCCTCTTTGTGGGCTTAATTTTTACGATTCTATGTTTCAAAAAAAAATTTGTATTTCAGAGGAACTTTTTGTCTTCCAATTTCGTCTTGTAACAGAGTTATTGGATTTTCATAGAATATTGGATTTAAACGGGCCTGGATTTCTATCCGGGCCTCTTTGTGGGCTTAATTTTTACGATTCTATGTTTCAAAAAAAAACTTGTATTACAGAGGAACTTTTTGTCTTCCAATTTCGTCTTGTAACAGAGTTATTGGATTTTCATAGAATATTGGATTTAAACGGGCCTGGATTTCTATCCGGGCCTCTTTGTGGGCTTAATTTTTACGATTCTATGTTTCAAAAAAAAATTTGTGTTACAGAGGAACTTTTTGTCTTCCAATTTCGTCTTGTAACAGAGTTATTGGATTTTCATAGAATATTGGATTTAAACGGGCCTGGATTTCTATCCGGGCCTCTTTGTGGGCTTAATTTTTACGATTCTCTATTTCAAAAAAAAACTTGTGTTACAGAGGAACTTTTTGTCTTCCAATTTCGTCTTGTAACAGAGTTATTGGATTTTCATAGAATATTGGATTTAAACGGGCCTGGATTTCTATCCGGGCCTCTTTGTGTAATTAAGATAAATATAGTTTGCTTTTAAAAATTAAGGTGCGTCTCGTCAAAACCATCTTTTTAGGGACCCTTTCTTAGTTCATTTGCCATGTATTCTGTTCTTCCTGTTTTTTGGAAACAAGGGATGATTTGTAAACGTTAACTATTTAAGACGATATAAAAATGGAACAGGCTAAAAAAATAGAATTAGCAAACAAAAAACTTCAACAAAAACACTCATTTTTTCCTCTAAAAAAATTTATTTTAAAAAAAATGGTTTTTGGAGGAACTTTTACCTTTCGAATTTCGTCTTGTAATCGGATCATTGGATTTTTATTAGAATATTAGATTAACCAGGCCTGGATTTCTATCCGGGCCTCTTTGTGTTTGCATATCCCATCTTTATCTACCTGCGAACAAAATGCTATTTCTAAACTAATATGTTGATTGTAAAGTTTTAATAAGGTATATCTCTCTTTAAACGATATATCATCCATCAACTTTTTATATTTTGCCTTTTATGTTACAAAATTCAATGTTCCAGCAACTTTAGATCTTTTAGTCATTCCTCGGATTTCTTTTCATATTATTGTATTATCTCTATCATTAAAATCCATACAAAAAATATTATTGACAAACGATTTAACAAGACGTCTTTCCCTGCTTCAGGCAACTGCAATTAATATGACAGATATGGTTGGTATTGGTCCATTTATCACCCTACCAGTAGTTGTAGGAATGGTTAATGGGCCTTCATTTTTATGGGCATGGGTTGTTGGTGCTTTTTTAAGTTTTGTTGATGCAAGCATTTGGGCAGAATTGGGTGCCGCCCTACCCAAAGCCGGTGGAAGTTATAATTTTTTAAAAGAAGCATACGACGATAGTGAACAAAATAGCAACGATGAAGGCGACAAAGAAGGCAAACATTATTTAAAAGCGGGTTATCTTCAAAAAAACTCAGGTAGTTTATTGCCATTTTTATTTGTGTGGCAAACCTGCATACAAGCACCTTTGGTAATTGCTTCAGCCGCAATTGGGTTTTCATCTTATTTATCGTGGTTTTACCCGTTGGGTTTTTACCAATCCAAAGCTATTTCGGGATTGGTGGTGATAATGATTGTGTTGTTGTTGTATAGAAAAATTGAAACAATCGGAAAAATAAGCGTTCTGCTTTGGATGGGTGTACTAATTACTATGGCATGCATTATTGGCGGCGGAATTTACAAAGGGCAGATATTACAGCCTTTGTTGCATATTAATGATGGCATGAATTGGAATTTTGTTACGCTTGGTTTAATCGGCGGTGCTTCTGTAAAAACAGTGTATAGTTATTTAGGCTATTACAATGTTTGTCACTTAGGCGGGGAAATTATAAACCCTTCCAAAAATATTCCCCGAAGCATGTTTATCTCTATTGCTGGCATCACCATACTATATCTCGGAATGAATATGGCGGTTACCAGCGTTATACCATGGCAAAAAGTAATAGGCAATAACTATGTGGTAAGCAGCTTTATAGAGACTATTGGTGGGCATACTGCCGCTGCAATAATTACCATTCTTATTTTATGGGTTGCTTTCGCTTCTGTGTTTTCCGCTACACTTGGTTACAGTCGTATTCCTTATGCTGCCGCTGCCGATGGACGCTTTTTCCCCATATTTGCCAAGCTTCATCCTACAAAGAATTTTCCATATATGTCCATCTTAATACTTGGTGGTGTAGCATTTGTTTTTAGTTTATTATTTAAGATTGAACACGTAATAAGCGCTATTTTAGCCATGCGTATTTTGGTACAATTCATTGGCCAGGCATTTGGCTTAATGCTTTTACGCAAAAGAAAACCGGCTTCATTTTTTCCTTATAAAATGCCCCTATATCCAATACCAGCAATAGTTGCTATTTTGCTTTGGTTTTTTATATTTATAAGTACAGGTATTTGGTTTATGCTTGGCGGAATAATTGTAATTGCCAGCGGTATCCTTGCTTTTTTCTTGATTAAAAAAAACAATTCTGTTTACAGGCCAACGTAACTTTATTTGCAGCTTATAGTTTGATTTATTCCGAGCAATATAAAGCTTATCTAAAATTCAATACATGATCCATCGCCGAAAATTTCTTCAATTAGGTTCTTTGGGAATTGGAACCATTCCGTTTTTATCATTTAAGCCTGTTACAAAACCAGTTACAAAACCTATTGTAATTTCAACATGGAAAGAAGGTTTGGAAGCCAATAAAGCTGCCTGGGAAGTATTGAGGAATGGTGGCCGAGCTTTGGATGCGGTAGAAAAAGGGGTGATGATAACCGAGTCGTCACAAAACTGCTGTGTAGGATTGGGCGCAAATCCAGATAGAGAAGGTTTTGTGACACTGGATGCCAGCATTATGGATGAAAATTTTAATTGCGGGAGTGTTGGTTTTTTAGAACGGATCAAACATCCTATTTCGGTTGCAAGGCGAGTGATGGAAAAAACACCACATGTAATGTTGGTTGGAGATGGCGCTCAAGCATTTGCAGTGGCAGAAGGTTTTTTGTTAGAAAAGGAAAATTTGAGTGAGGACGCAAAAAAAAATTATGAGGAATGGTTGAAAAAATCGGAATATAAACCAATACCCAATATTGAAAATAGTGGCAATAAACATGTTTTTGCACCCAATAAATTATCGAACGGTAATTGGAACCATGATACAATAGGCATGGTTGCGATGGATGCAAAGGGAAATTTAAGTGGTAGTTGCACCACAAGCGGAATGGCTTTTAAAATGCGTGGCCGTTTAGGCGATTCTCCAATTATTGGTGCAGGATTATTTGTTGATAATGAAATTGGTGCCGCCACTGCAACCGGCCAAGGTGAAGATGTGATAAGGATTGCCGGTTCACATTTGGTGGTTGAATTAATGCGCCAAGGCTTATCACCCGAACAAGCATGTAAAAAAGCTGTGGAAAGAATTGTAAAAATAAAAGGTAGCAAAGCAAAAGATATACAGGTAGGTTTTATTGCAGTTAACAAGCACGGAGAACACGGTGCTTATTGCATTCAATCTGGCTTTAACTACGCCGTTTGTAGCAGCGACAAAGGCAGCGATCTTATCAATGCTAAATTTATTTTGTAATATCCTTGAGAGGCAAATAACAAAAAAGCCATCTTTTGAGGATGGCTTTCTTATTATACAAAAAATATGTTATTGCATTTTCTCAACTTGCATATAATTCAATTCCACAGGTGTTGAACGACCAAAGATTTTTACAATTACTTTCAATTTCTTTTTTTCGTTGTTTACTTCTTCAATTACACCGTTAAAGTCGTTGAAGGCGCCATCAATAATTTTAATTGTTTCACCAGCAATAAATGGTTCGTTCATTACCATGCCTTGTTCGCCCATTTCATCCACTTTACCCAGCATTTTATTTACTTCACTTTTACGTAAAGAAATAATGTTGCCTTTAGAACCCTTACCATCGGTAAGAAAGTGCATGATATTGGAAATGTTACTGATATGTTGAACCAAATCATCACCCAACTTTCCATTGGGGCTAAGCGGACTATCGCCAACTTCCATCATTACGTATCCCGGGTAGTAGTTTTTTTCTCGCATTACCTTTTTACCATTGGCAACTTTATAAACTTTTTCCATTGGTAAAAAAACTTGCTTAATGGTATCACTCCATCCGTTGCGTACAATATCTTTATCTAAATATTCTTTTATTTTACGCTCTTTTCCACTAACTACCCTTAGCACATACCATTTGCTTTCCTTTTCCTGCTTATCGTTTATCGTCGTTGTTTCTTCCATTAGTAAAAAAGAGAATATATCGCTTTCAATAAATATTGACTACCCAAATCCATTATAGATACAATGGCTGTAATTACCAATGTTGCACCAAGCACAATCACTGTACTTTGTTGCAGTTCTTCCCAAGTGGGCCAAGTAACTTTCTCCAACATTTCCTTCCAGCTTTCGCTGAAATAACTTGATACTTTGTTCATAATTAAATGTGCTGATTAGCTAATTTGCTAATGTGCTAATTAAAAAATGCCTTAAAATTAGCAAATTAGCTAATCAGCACATTATCACATTAACATTTATTTTGCACGGGAACAAGGATTCGAACCCTGATCAAAGGTTTTGGAGACCTCTATTCTACCGTTGAACTATTCCCGTAGAAAGCTAAAAGCTATTAGCGGAAGCTAACAGCTTTTAGTATTTTATTTAAGCAAAGATATAAAAATGTATCGATGCTAAAAGCTAAAAACTTGTGGCTTGAAGCTTATTATTTGATGATTTCAGTAACCTGACCAGCGCCTACGGTACGTCCACCTTCGCGGATAGCGAATTTAAGACCTTTTTCCATAGCGATTGGTTGGATCAAAGTAACGTTCAATGATGTGTTATCACCAGGCATTACCATTTCTGTTCCTGCTGGTAAAGTACATTCACCGGTTACGTCAGTTGTACGGAAATAAAACTGAGGGCGGTATTTGTTGAAGAAAGGAGTATGACGTCCACCTTCGTCTTTGTTCAATACGTAAACCTCACCTTTAAATTCAGTATGTGGAGTAATTGAACCTGGTTTGCAAATTACCATACCACGACGGATTTGGCTCTTTTCAATACCACGCAACAATAAACCTGCGTTGTCACCAGCTTCACCTTCGTCCAACAATTTTTTGAACATTTCAACACCAGTAACGGTAGAAGTCAAAGCGGCTGGCATCAACCCTACAATTTCAACGCCTTCACCAACTTTAATACGACCACGTTCGATACGACCAGTAGCAACAGTACCACGACCAGTGATAGAGAATACATCCTCAACACTCATCAAGAAAGGCATGTCAACTGGGCGAGGAGGCAATGGAATGTAGCTATCTACAGCATCCATCAATTCCATTATTTTAGCTTCCCATTTTGCATCGCCAGCCATTGCGCCGGTAGCAGAACCTTGGATGATCGGGGTGTTATCACCATCGAAACCGTTTTTGGTAAGTACTTCGCGAATTTCCATTTCCACCAATTCCAACAATTCTGGGTCATCAACAAGGTCAACTTTGTTCATGAAAACAACCATACTAGGTACACCTACCTGCCTTGCCAGCAATACGTGTTCTTTAGTTTGCGGCATAGGACCATCGGTTGCAGCAACCACCAAGATTGCTCCGTCCATTTGGGCGGCACCAGTGATCATGTTTTTAACATAGTCAGCGTGACCTGGACAGTCAACGTGAGCATAGTGACGAGTAGCTGTTTGATATTCTACGTGAGCTGTATTGATAGTGATACCCCTTTCTTTTTCTTCAGGAGCACCATCGATTTCATCATAGTTTTTCTTTGTTGCCAAACCTTTTCTTGACAAAATATCGGTTATAGCAGCAGTTAACGTGGTTTTACCATGGTCTACGTGTCCAATGGTACCAATGTTAACGTGGGGTTTATCCCTCTTGAAGGTCTCTTTTGCCATTGTATTTGTTTTTAGTTGTTGTTTTTAAGTTTTATGTCCTTTTGAGGGACGAATTGTTTTAACATTAAAAAAGCAGCATTCGCCTTGCTACTTTCCAATACCCTCAAAAGCTTTCGTTCCAGAAAACTTTTGAGCTGTTAGTGAGAATCGAACTCACGACCTCTTCCCTACCAAGGAAGTGCTCTACCCCTGAGCTACAACAGCACTGAGAGCGGAAGACGAGGGTCGAACTCGCGACCTATAGCTTGGAAGGCTATCGCTCTACCAATTGAGCTACTTCCGCATAATTAATTTGATAATGTGCTGATTAGCTGATATGCTAATGCAACGCAAAACCAGCTATTTAAAAAGAACTTTTAAATTAGCTAATTAGCACATTGGCTAATTAGCTAATTATTTTGTGGGCAGAGTAGGGTTCGAACCTACGTACACTTACGTGAACAGATTTACAGTCTGTCGCCTTTAACCACTCGGCCATCTGCCCGTTTTGAACCAGTCATTAGTCGTTGTTAATTAGTAATGAGAAAATAAACATTCCCAGTTTATCTAAATACTAACATCTAAATACTAACTACATTTCCAAGAGCCGAAGAAGGGAGTCGAACCCCCGACCTACTGATTACAAATCAGTTGCTCTACCAACTGAGCTACTTCGGCTTTTTTCTAAAGAACTGTTCCGTTTTTTTTCGGGATGGCAAAAGTAATGGAAATTGATGTTTCTAAACTTCATTTGGTGAAAAAAAAATAATTTTTTTTCACCAAATCTTAAAAATAACCAATCGTAACTGGCTGTAATCCTTTCATAGCAAGATTTTTACGGCAAATCGGACAAAAATCAATTTCGTTATCCAAATTATCTTTCCCTTTGGCATCGGTCATTATACATGTTGTATTTGCACAGTGCGGAAGCCCCAAATTATGTCCCAGTTCATGCAATGCAACTTTTAATAGTTTGGTGAGCAGTTGTTTTTGCGTTTGTGGATATTTGTACAAACGATAAGTTGATACAACACAACAATTGCCTGGCTGAAATCCTAGCCCCATTACGCCCCAATTAGGTTGTAGATCTTTTTTGGTAGAAATATCTTCTTCGGTAACCCCGAGCGTGTAAGTATTTTTCTGAAGATGCATCGGCTGCAAAAGCACTAAAATACTATCTGCCCAATAACGGTGCCGCGGAGCATACCAAGCACTGGCAGGCAAGGCAATAGGCAACATTACATTTACCTGTACAGATAAAATACTTTGAATTTTGCCTTGCAAACGCTTTATAAGGCCGTCGTTAAAATTACCAAATGGTTGAATAAAAACAACTGGCGAACTTTGTGAACCGATTTTGCTTTTGTTGCTATCGTTTTTGCTCTTGCACCCTGCAAAAGAAAAAACGATAGCAGTCACAATAAGAAATTTGTTGATATAAGAAACTTTTTTGTGGGGCATTGCTTGGTTAGAATATATCAACCAAAATCAATTTCGGTATTGTCGCCTATATTAAGGCTACGGCTTAAACCTTTTACATCGGCATCGCTACCGATCAATGAATTATCCAAAACAACTTCGTATAAATTAGTATAACTACCTATAATACTGTCTCTTACAATTGAATGCTGGATATTGGTATTGGCACCAATTGCCACATAAGGACCAATAATAGAATTTTTGATATTGCAACCCGTAGCAATGCTAACCGGGGGAATGATGATGGTATTATTATAGGGATGATTTAGTTCTTTCGTATTACCACCAATCTTTTTCAGTAAGGTTGCATTGCTTTCGAGCAATGTTTCCTTCTTACCGCAATCGTACCAATTTTTTACTTTGAACGATTTGAATTTTGTTCCAGATTGAATCATGCATTCCAAAGCATCGGTCAAATTGTACTCGCCATTTGTTTTAATGTCCTCGCTAAAAATCTTTTTTAAACAGTCGAACAAGATTTGGCTTTGCTTTATTTTATACAAGCCCACCAGCGCCATATTGCTTTTGGGGATAGCTGGTTTTTCAACAACATGTTCCACAAAACCTTCTGAGTCTATTTCTGCCACACCAAAGTTTCTAGGATCGTCCACTTTTTTTATGCCTAACATATTATATGGACTGTTTACCACTTCTTTTACGTCGTATTCGCAAATGGTATCGCCTAGCACCACCATTAAATCATCTTTTCCTACAAACTCTTTTGCCAATTTAATAGCGTGCCCCGTTCCTTGTCTTTCATTTTGATAAACAAAATGCGTGGTAAGATGTGGATAAACGTTCTTTACATAGTCGTGTATTTTTTCACCTAAATAACCTACAACAAAAACAAATTCGGTTATGCCGGCTTCTTGAAGTTGATCGACTATAAAACTAAGTATTGTTTTTCCTGCAATTGGGATCAATGCCTTCGGTTGCGTATATGTATGTGGCCTAAGCTTGGTTCCTGCGCCAGCCACGGGGATGATTGCTTTCACGGATAATTTTTAAAAATTATGGGCTTATCGCTAAAAATAGGATAAGCCATTACTCTGTTTTACAACATGTTGTGAAACAAAATATTCTGGGCTATTAAAGGTGTAATGTGAAAAACGCTTGTTTTAATATGTATTTTTTACACTTATTAAAAATCGAAAGTACATGTTTTTGAAATTCAAGCCTATTTTTTTGATTAAAAGCCTTATAAACCACAGCATTTTACAAATATGGATAGATTGCTGAAGGTTGATTTTGTTTGTATATCAAAAAACCTATTTTTGCAGCCGTATCACTAAAATTATACAACCATGTCAGACATTGCAACAAGAGTGAAAAAAATAATTGTTGACAAATTAGGTGTTGATGAAGCAGAAGTTACAAACGAAGCTTCCTTCACAAACGATCTCGGTGCCGATTCTTTGGACACTGTTGAATTGATCATGGAATTTGAAAAAGAATTCAATATTTCTATTCCAGACGAACAAGCTGAAACCATCACTACAGTTGGTCAGGCAGTTACCTACTTGGAGGAACACGCCAAGTAATTTCTCTTTTTTAATTTGCAGGCATACCTTATGGAACTTAAACGTGTGGTAGTAACCGGGATTGGTGCACTTACACCATTGGGCAACTCCGCTTCTGAGTATTGGAACGGACTCGTAAATGGAGTAAGCGGTGCTGCGCCTATTACATTGTTCGATGCGTCGAAATTCAAAACAAGGTTTGCCTGCGAGTTGAAAAACTTTAATGCCGACGACTACCTTGACAAAAAGGAAGCAAAACGCATGGATCGCTTCACACAAATTGCCATTGTGGCAAGTGATGAAGCGATGAAAGATGCTGGTTTAAACAAGGATAATATAAACCCAGACAGGGTTGGTGTTATTTTTGGAAGTGGCATCGGCGGGTTAATTACTTTCCAAAATGAAGTGATTGATTTTGCGAATGGCGATGGAACACCAAGATTCAATCCTTTCTTCATTCCAAAGATGATATTGGATATTGCCGCAGGACAAATTTCGATGCGTCATAACTTACGCGGCCCCAACTATGCTGTGGTAAGTGCTTGTGCAACAAGTACCAACGCTATTATTGATGCCTTTGACAATATAAGATTGGGCAAAGCAGATATTATGGTAACGGGTGGTTCTGAAGCAGTTATATCTATTGCGGGCGTTGGTGGCTTCAATTCGATGAAGGCTATGAGCGAACGCAACGGTGACCCGACCACTGCAAGTCGCCCCTACGATAAAGACAGGGACGGTTTTGTAATGGGCGAAGCAAGCGGCGTTTTGATTTTGGAAGAATTGGAGCATGCCATTGCAAGAGGTGCAAAAATTTATTGCGAAATTGCTGGTGGTGGCGCTACTGCAGATGCTTACCACATTACGGCACCGCATCCTGATGGCATGGGTGCAAAAAACGTGATGATTGCTGCGTTAAAAGATGCTGGTATGCAACCGGGCGATATTGATTATATCAACACGCATGGTACTTCTACCCCGTTGGGCGACGGAGCAGAAACTAAAGCAGTTTTGGAAGTTTTTGGTCAGCATGCTTATGAATTAAATATTAGTTCTACCAAATCAATGACTGGGCACTGCCTTGGTGCGGCTGGCGTTATTGAAGCGATTGCCTGCATTATGGCAGTGATCCACGATACAGTTCCACCAACCATTAACCACTTTACCGATGATCCTGAACTGGATCCTAAATTGAACTTTACATTTAACAAAGCACAAAAAAGAACGATAAATGCCGCCCTTAGCAACACTTTTGGCTTTGGTGGGCATAATGCTTGTGTGATTGTAAAGAAATTTAAATCATAATTTTCCTCAATTCATTTTTGCGAACAATTAACTTGGCAATAATGTCAAGTAAAAACTGCATTATTTTCAATAAATAATAGTGCAAATTGCAATTGAAATAAACAAATACTTTTAAAGGCATTTTGTTTGTTTTAATTATCCCCATTTTGCAATTGTCTTGACATTTTATTTTTTTCATTATCCTTTGGAATTGTAGATTTACAGCCGTGAGCTTACTGACCAAAATTTTTACAACCAAAAAAGGCGATAAGGCTTTTAGGGAACAATTAGAAAACGTGCTTGGTTTTATGCCAGGCAAGCTTGACCTGTATATTACCGCATTAAGCCATAGAAGTATAAAAGACACGCCCGAAGAAAATAACGAGCGGCTCGAATACTTGGGCGATGCCGTTTTAGGCTCTGTTGTGGCCGACATTTTATACAAGCGCTATCCTAAAAAGGGTGAGGGGTTTTTAACCGAAATGCGCAGCAAAATGGTTAACCGTCAGCAACTGAACGATATTGCGGTAAAAATGGGACTTAAAAAAATAGCCAAATTCAATAAAATTGATGGCTCACTAAAAAATAGCCACATTTTTGGTAATACTTTAGAAGCTTTGGTAGGTGCTATTTATTTAGATAGGGGATACAGAAAAACGCATACTTGGGTAACCAAACGCATTGTGCTGCCGCATCTTTTTATGGATGATCTTGAATTGCAAGACATCAACATAAAAAATAAATTGATTGGATGGGCTAGCAAACAAGGAAAAATTATTTCTTTTGATATTGTGGAAGAGAAAACGGAAAAAGGCCGGCGCTTGTTTGTAATAGCCGCCATGTTGGATGGAGAAATATTGGCGCATGGCCGTGGTTACAATAAAAAAGATGCTAGCCAAATTGCTGCACAACAAGCTTTGGAAAAATTGGGGATTTAAAAAAATTAAAAAGTAAAAATTAAAAAGGCAAAAACCCAATATTATGATTTTGCCTTTTTAATTTTTACTTTTTAAATTTTTTTACCAGCTTCCAATGCCTTTTTAACCGTTCCATATTGCAATAAAGCTTCTTTTGCTTTTATGTAATCATTCTCGCCCGATTTTTCCATCAGCATTTTAGTGCCGCGGTCTATCAATTTATCGTTGCTTAACTGCATGTTTACCATCTTGTTGTCTTCCACCCTACCTAATTGTATCATTACAGTTGTACTAATCATATTTAACACCAACTTTTGGGCAGTGCCGCTTTTCATGCGGGTGCTTCCCGTTACAAATTCGGGTCCAACCACTACCTCAATGGGGAAATCGGCTGCAGCACTTACGGGCGAATTGGCATTACAACTGATACTTCCAGTAACAATTCCGTTTTTTCGACATTCGTTTAAAGCTGAAATTACATAAGGGGTTGTGCCGCTGGCGGCAATACCTACCACTACATCTTTTTGGGAAACTTGGTGTTTTTGTAAATCAGACCAGCCTTCTATTGTGCTATCTTCTGCAAATTCTACTGCTTTAAACATAGCTTCGTCGCCGCCGGCAATTAGGCCAATTACCAAATCGTAAGGCACGCCGTAAGTTGGCGGGCATTCGCTGGCATCCACCACGCCCAATCGTCCGCTTGTACCCGCGCCTATATAAAATAAACGCCCACCGGCCAACATTTTATCACTGATGGCATCTGTCAATTTTTCAATTTGAGGAATGGCAGCCTCAACGGCCAACGGCACCAACTTATCTTCGGTATTAATATGCCGCAGTATTTCACCTATCGACATTTTTTCAAGATGGCGATATTTACTCGGTTGTTCTGTTGTTCTTATAAATTCCATGGAACAATTTGAAGATTTAAAATATGAAGATTTAAGGGATTACTCATTCACCTTGCTCTTCTCTTCCTGTTTTCTTGTAATCCTTTCTTGTACCTTGTTTCTTCGTCTTTTATTTTTTGCGATGATAATCAATTAATCCATCTATCGGGGCTTTGATTATTTTACCCAATTGCAATTCAAAACTATTGCATAATTCTTTCAAAACGTCCTTAAAGTGCCATGCAATGCTACCGGTGAAATTGATAGGCGTTGTCCAGGTTTCAGCATATTTATAAAGGTGGCAAAAAAAGAAATCGCTTAGCCCATCCTCAATTATATTTTCAATCATATAATGACCACGGTTTTCACTTAAAAATGGCGAAAATGAGGCCAAGTAACGACTTGGGAAAGGCTGCCGATAAACATGGTCCAATATTTTTGAATATTCCGTATTGAATTTTAGTTTGAATCTATGCTGCAGTTCTTCGTCGAAAGTGTTGTAAATATGATGCTGCAAAACCTTTTTACCCAAATAAGCACCGCTACCTTCGTCGCCCAAAATAAAACCAGGTGCAGGATTGTTCTTCGTAATTTTTTTGCCATTAAAAACACAACTGTTGCTCCCCGTTCCTAAAATACACGCAACTCCTTTTTCATCGCCACAAAGTGCTTTGGCCGCGGCCATCAAATCATGGTCGATATTTATTTTTTTAGCAGATGGTATTATTTTTTTTAAAGCCGATTTTACAATGCTGATGTTGTTTGGGTTGCTACAGCCGGTGCCATAAAAATGGATGGTTTCAACATTTGCCTTTTTCAGTTTTGGCAATAGTTCCTTTTCCAAAATTGTGGCCATTTGTTGTGTGTTTAAATAATATGGGCTTATTCCTTGGGTTTCGATTATCTTTTTTTTGGTTCCATTCAGCAAACACCAAGTTGCTTTGGTAGCTCCGCTATCGGCAATGAGTATGCCACCGCCGTTTATTTCCGCAGGCGGTAACGATTGCACCTGTGCAACTTCTTCTGTTTTATTTAAAGCTTTACTTGCCATTTTCGGTAGATTGCCACAGATTCACAGATTTTACACTGAGAAATGTTTAAATGATCAAATGATGTTTATGGATGATAAGACGCCATGGAAACAAAACCTGAACGGAGCGTCGCCACAAAAGCCTCATTATTATTCCAATGTTTGTTACCAAAATAAATTCCAATAAGAAAAAATTCAAATTCCCACCAGCTAAATGTTCATCAGAAGTCCAATTGTTTTTTTAATTCAATTTTCATCTGTAACAGAAAATACATTTTTAAATAGTTGGAATTTGGAATTTTCTTAGTTGGGATTTTTAGGGGTTATGCCCAATGATAGGATACATTCAGTTCCAAACCTTCGGCCAAACTTCTTGCAACAGGACAGGTGTCGCCAACATGCTGCAGCAATTCTTTGTCTTTGTTTGATATGTTTAAAGCTGGAAAATGAAGGCGAACATCAATTTTAACAATTCTTCTAGGAGGCGTTGTGCTCATGTGTTTTTGCACTTCCAACTTGGTATCTTTCAATTCAATACCCATATCGGTGGCTTTTATAGCCATAGTGGTAATAATACAAGTGCCCAAAGCAGTACAAACAAGGTCGGTTGGGCTAAAAGCTTCGCCTTTTCCGCGGTTATCGGTTGGGGCATCGGTTAAAATTTGGGTACCACTTTGGTTGTGCACGGCCACGCACCGCAGGCCGCCATCATAATTTATGCTAGCTGTCATTGATTAAATTTGCCCTAAATTTACACAACAATAAAATTGCATTGCCCTAGACATAAGATTATTACGTATTTATTTTTTTTGCGGTAATCATTTTTGTGTTGAAAAGCATCTTGACATTATAAAACAAAAAACTTAGATGAAAAAATTGTTGGCTTTTTCCTTTTTAGTAGCGGTAATACCGATGGCGTTGAAAGCACAAACTACAGGAACGGATACGAAGGCACAAAAAAAAGCGGCTGCAAAAGCACGTACCGAAAAATTGATTAAACAAGAAGAAGAAGGCGCACTCATTTACCAAAAACAATTTGTTTTTGGTGCTAAACTAAATACGGACGGATATGGACTTTTTTATGAAAAAGCCAAATTAAAAACAGCCGAAAAAGCAAGCCTCTGGAACGTGGAATTAGGCGAAAGGCGGGACTCAAAAGAATACAAACTTCAAGCTTACGACATTTCGGGATTTGCTACCGGAAACGGGGTTGTGTATGGAAAAATTGCCAACTTTTATTATCTGAAAGGTGGCATCGGCCAATCTATTTTAATCGGCGGCAAAGGCAATAAAAATGGCGTAGCGGTTTCGGCGGTTTATAGCGGTGGCGTAACGCTTGGTTTATTAAAACCTTATTATTTAAATGTCCGCACCCCAAGCGGTGTCGATTCGACTATAAAATATATGGGCGGCGGAAGCCCTACCGACAGGGATTTTATCAATTCTGATTCTGTTTATAGCAGTGCAGGATTTTTTAAAGGGCTTGGCGAAATAAAAATTAAACCAGGCTTACAAGCAAAAGCTTCGCTTCGGTTTGATTATGGCCACTATAACGAAACGGTAAGTGCTATTGAAGTTGGCCTTGGTGCCGAATATTATTTTAGTAAAATCCCATTTTTGCTGATTGTGCCGCAACATAACCTTTTCTTTAACGCATTTGTGGCTATTGAATTTGGAAAAAGGAAATAAGTTATAAGTTCCGAGTATCGAGTGCCGAGTCTGAGTTTATGCGTTTGCACTCGATACTCAGAACTTATGAAATCTATTCAATCCATAATTCCATTCTTATATCCGCACGGGCGTAAGGCGTGTAATCAATCGGTATTTCTTTGAATCCCAGTTTGTTATATAACGAAATGGCTGGGGTTAAAACTCGGTTCGATTCAAGCCAAATTCTTTTAGCACCCATTTGTTTTGCTTTTTCTTTAAAATATTCACCCAATTTATAACCAATATGTAAGCCCCGATAATTAGGTGAGATAGCCATTTTGGCCATTTCAAATTCCGTTTCGCTGGTTTTAATTAAAGCACAGGTTCCAATTACTTTCTCATCAAGTATCGCAAATAATACTTCGCCGCCTTTATTTATGATGTATGATTCTGGGTTTGATAATTGCTCAACATCATGCTCTTCTACCGTAAAATATTTTGCAATCCATTCAAGGTTTAGCTGTTTAAAATCGTTTGCAAATTGGGGTTTGTAGTTGCTAAAAGTCATCTCGTTCATATCTAAAGTTTTATAATTTGTTGAATCGTTTATAAAATGATTGTTCTTCCAAAATCGCTTCCATTTCGGCAATGGCCTTTAATAAATGGTATTGCTGGGTGGCCATTAAATTGGTATTTAAACTGCTTATTTTGTTCCAGAGCTTTTTAAATTCAGGCAAAGCCGCCACACCTTTTTCTGATAATTTCAACAACCGCTTTCGGTTATCGGTCGGCGATTTGACCGATTCGATAAATCCTTTTTTTTCTAACTCCTTCGCCATGTGAATAACAGCAGGATGAGAAAAACTAAGTTCATTAGCCACTTCCATAATGCCGATGGAACCGCGTTCGGCAATCAAATAAAATAATACAAAATGTTTAGGATCGAAATCAAGGCCATGTTCTTTATAAATCCTTGAAACATCCTTGCCAAACATATCCGTCAATCGTCGCATCCTGGCACCGATAGCCAATGCCCTAAGTTGGCTGATGATATTTTCATTCATTTTTAAGTAAAATTTTACGTAAATATTTACCAAAAATAAAGAAAGTGGGTTTCTATCCAAAAAATACTTTACGGCTTTATTTTTTTGGTGGAATATTTATTGCTGTAGGTTGTATATCAGAATGTTATCTTTATCCATTCCCAAAAAAAAATTCATGAAGAAAAAATTTGAAAAGCACATCCAAGCATTGAAAGTGCCGCATGACAAAAAAATATCGCTCAAAGATTTTGAAACAGATATAAAAGATAAAGCGATTACAAAAGAAGAAGGCGAGGTTTTGTTAAAAGAAGACATCAAAAAATTGTCGATTTTACAAGATAAATTATATGCCGATCATAAAAATGCGGTGCTGATTGTGATACAAGCCATGGACGCTGCCGGCAAAGACAGCGCTGTAAAACATGTGATGACTGGACTTAACCCACAAGGCGTTGATGTTACCAGTTTTAAATCACCAACCCATGCTGAATTGGAGCACGATTATTTATGGCGGCACCAATTGGCTTTACCACCCCGAGGCCAAATCGGCATTTTTAACCGTAGCCATTACGAAAATGTGTTGGTAACAAGGGTGCATCCTGAATTTATTTTGAATGAAAACATTCCTGGCATAAACGGTGTGGATGATATTGACGATGAATTCTTTAAAAATCGGTTTCATAGCATCAACGAGTGGGAAAAACATTTGTCGGACAATGGCACTTTGGTACTGAAGTTTTTCTTGTATGTGTCAAAAGATGAACAAAAGAAGCGCTTATTGGAAAGGATTGATGACCCCACAAAAAATTGGAAATTTCAAGTGGGTGATTTAAAAGAACGTGCCTTGTGGAAAAAATATATGCACGCTTATGAATCGATGCTAAGCCACACCAGTACCAAATATGCACCTTGGTTTGTATTGCCGGCCGATGATAAATGGTTTACGAGGATTTGTTTGTCAGAAATTATTACACACGAAATTGAAAAATTGAAACCTACATATCCGGTAGTGGATGAAAAAGTAAAAATTGCTTTGCAAGAGGCAAAAAAAGAATTGGAAGCGGAGGCATAAGCCAATGTGCTGTTTCGATAATACGCTGATAACCAATTACTTTATTCATTAAACATGTTGTTCAGCCAAAAATATGGTCGCTGAAAATTCAGCGACTATATTAGCAAATTGCCTCATCAGCAAATCAGCAAATTATTTCTGCCTCGCCGCCCATTTATCCATTACACCTTCCATAACATCAAGCGGCATACAGCCGTAACGCAAATATTCGTCGTGAAAATTGGCCAGTTTAAATTTCGGCCCTAGTTGTTCTGTATATTTTTTTCTTAATTGTTGAATTTTCATGGAACCGGTTTTATAACTAAGCGCCTGTGCGGGAATGGCCATATAACGTTCAATTTCAGCCGTTGCACCTTCAGTGCTAATCGCCTCATTATCAGTCATATATTTAATAGCTTCTTCTCGGGTCATGCCTTTTGTGTGCATGGCTACATCAACAACTAAACGGATGGCTCGATGGATTTCATCGCCCAAAGCGCCCATGTACTGGTAGGGATCGGTATATAAACCCAATTCTTTTCCAAGACTTTCGCAATACAAAGCCCAGCCTTCGCCGTAGGCGCCATACCATAAAAACCTACGAAAAGTTGGCAAACTGGTATCTTCCATTTGCAAGCTTACTTGGTAGTGATGGCCTGGAATAGCTTCATGCAAAAACAGATTTTCCATGCCGCTGGTGGTATTAAATTTTGTAGCATCCAAAATCGGTACATAAAAAATGCCCGGACGTATTCCATCTGGCGTGCCAGGATAATATTCTGCACTGGCACTAGCCGCACGGAATGCTTCGGTTTGCCGGATTTCAAACTTTGATTTTGGCACCCTGCCGAACATGTTTTTTAAATAAGGTGCACTTTTGTCTTGCACGGCATGAAAAGCCGCCAACACTTCTTCTGGCTTTTTGTAGGGTTTAAACTTGGGATCGTTTCGCATGTATTGAAAAAATGAATCAAGCGACCCTTTAAAACCAACTGAGTTTTTAACACTGTCCATTAATCCCCTAATTCTTTTTACTTCGGCTAATCCGGTTTGGTAAATCTCATCTGGCGTGTTGCTGGTGGTTGTCCAATAACGTACTAAGAAATTATAATCTTTATTACCGCCGGGTAAACTGTCGTAACCAGTGCTGGTGCGGCTTTTGGGCAAGTATTCCGTTTGTAAAAAATCAGCCAGTTTTTTATAAGCAGGAACTAATTGATTATTAATTAATTGCGCATAACTATCCGTCAATCTTTTTTTATCGGCTTCGCTAAATGTATTTGGTAATTTTTTGATAGGTCCAAAAAACAAACTTTTAGTTGGGTCCGATACCACCATTGCCTGCATTTGCGGCACCATTTTTATTACCAATGCTTTTGGCAAAACAAAATTTGCTGCAATACCCTTTTTAAAATACTCAACAGCACTATCGGCCCAAGCTGGAAATGCGCTTGCACGACTTAACCAATTATCGTAGTCTTTTACGGTTTTAAAAGGTTGGTTGCCTTCGCCACTGCCCATGGTGCCAAGATCGAGTGGCACCGCGGCAAATTGATTGAATGGTGTAAACGATGGATTTAGATAAGCGCCATCCATGCCTAATTGCAAGCCTTCAAGCCCCATTTCCATTTCCCGTTTAAAAATATCGTAGCTTACTTGGTCGTTGTCGTCCAGTTTTTCCCGGTCAAATGTTTTTAAACTGTCGCGGTAAGAACTAAAAAATTTGTTAAGCTTTTCATGATAACTATCGGTAAAATCAGCATATAGCTTGTCGTTGAAGCGATTATCACCGTTTGCAGTTGCTTCCAATGGAAACAAGGCCATACGTTGGTTAAAATAATTTTCAAATAAAGTATTTAGTTCTACGTTCTTACCACTATTAGATTTAGGGTTGTTTTGATTGTTGCAGGCTAAAATCATAAGGGTTAAGATAAAAAGGCAGGCTTGTTTCATAACAGATTAAAAAATTTCGCCCAAAGTACAACAACATTTTCGATGATTGAAGACCGTTCATCAATCAAACCATCCCAAAGCTATTCAAAACAAAAAAGGTTGTTAAAGAATATCCAATCAAGTCCTAATTTATGGGCATGAAAGTATTTTGATAGCTTTTTTAGTAAAAGTTGGCCTGATTTTTATGAATGCTACATTATAAAGGAATAAACGACTTCAAATAATTATATTAGCAAATTACAAATATTATGTTAGCAATTATCAATCACATCTTTTTTATTGTTCTTTTAATCAGCCTTTTACTTTTAGGTGTTAAGTATTTTCAAAAAGCAAGTTATCAAAAAGTGGAAAGGCGGCGTATTTCTTACAAATGGCTGTTGTGGTTCACCAAATATGATATTTATAGCACTACCAGCAACGATTATAGGCGATACATGAAAACTAGCAATGGTCTTTCCATCGCTTTTTGGAGTTCGGTTTTATTGTCTGTTATCATTTCATTGTTAATATTTTATACAAAATCAAAGGCTTAATCCGATTTTGACATCGAATTAAGCCCTTTGATCTTACAAAAATTTTAAACACTAATTATTTCCACCGCTTTTTACCCTACTTTGTTCATCTTCGGCGCCGCTGTTTTTTCTTGCAGGCGACTGATTTAGAGTTTTCCCAAACCGATAAGTAAATGTTAGTATCAGCCTGCGGTTGTCCCAGTAATTGTGGATTTGGGCATATGTTTGATTAGTTTCAGCCGTTCCCCTAAAACTCATAATGTAAAATGGATCACGCACGTTTACTTTAACAGTGGCCTTTTCTTTTAATATTTTTTTGCTGATGCCAAAAGCAAACATGCCCATTGTTCTGGCATAAATTACGCTACTTACATAGTTCGGCCCATAAATAAATCCGCTTATTTCGGTACCCCAACCTTTTTTTAAGGTAAATTGGCTACTGAAATTTGCATTAAAAGAAGTTATATCCACATCAATATTTTGTCCGCTCGAAACGCCCTTATAATGATTGTTGAACAAAAGCGCAAATACATTTAACGACCACCATTTTTTAAGTTGTGCATTGTAATTGGCTGATAATCCGAAGTTTACATTTGATGCAATATTGTCAGATGTTTGGTAAGTGGTGTAATTTGAATCGAGTGGTTGCTTTACCGTTACCAGCACTTGATTAATTATGCCGCTGGTTTTGGTATAATTTGCCACAATGTTTAAACGGCTTTTGTAATTGTAGCTCAGTTCTACATTATTACTAAACTGTGGTTGCAAATTCGGATTGCCTTGCTGATAAGTGTATCGATCCAATTGAAATTGAAACGGATTTAAATTGTCATAACCCGGCCTTTGTATACGCCTACCGAAAGACAAGCCAAATGTGTTGTTGTCATTTTTTTGATAATTGAAATAAGCTGTGGGAAAAAGATTGACATAATTTTTATGGAAGGAAATTTGTTTCGTTACCTGATTACCATCGGCAACAGTTTGCTCGGCTCGCAACCCAAGCTGTATCGATATTTTCTTGATTTTCTTTCTGAAATTTACATAAGCTGCGTTGATATTTTCTTTGTAAATAAAGTTATTGCTAAGCGTATCGTCGGGATCCCATTTTTGGGTAATATTATTGTATAAGGTGTATTGAGCATCGTTATTGGTGGTTACAAAACTTGTTTTTATACCGGCTTCCAAACTTGCATCTCCTTTTAGCGGCTGTTTATAATCTGATTTAAAAGAAAAAATATGGATGTTGGACGGCAGATAACCGTTTAATAAATAAGGCGCTGAAGAGGCCAATCCATCGGAGTTGTATAAATAATTATAAGAATATTGTTCGGCCGGGGTATGGTAAAAAATGTAGTCCACATCGGCGGTTATTTCCCTGTCTTTACCTTTTAATTTGCGCAAAAAATTAAGATTGAAGCCCAAATTGGTTAACGGGCTTTTTGTTTCAGACACCGCTTGGTTGTATTGAACAAAATTGTGAAGGCTATCGTAAATGTTGGATATACCAGTTGCATGAAAAACACTATTGTCTAGTTCGCCTTTTACTACTACACCAAGGGTAGTGTTTTTATCAGCATAAAAATCGGTTCCCACTTTAAAATCGTGCGATACATCTTTAATTCGCCCGTAAGTATGTTGGTACATGTAGCGATTGAAAGGTGTGTTTTGATCGTTGCGTAAACTTTTATCGATGTTGATATCATTAAAACCTTGCCAGTAAGCATAACTGTAATTGGCAAAAACATTGAATTTGCCTTGGCGCCAATTTAAATTGAGGCTATTGGGTGTTTTAAAATATTTGGCAAAAATGGTGGTAAGGTTGATGGAGCCGTTAAAACCATTCGCTTTATTCTTTTTTGTAATGATATTGATGACGCCAGAATTTCCCGTTGCGTCATATTTGGCTGACGGTTGCGACATAATTTCGACTTGGTCCAACTGGTCGGAAGGCATATTTTTAAGGTAATTCGCTAAATCGGACGCACTTAAATAAGTGGGTTTGCCATCAATCAAAATAATTACGCCTTGTTTACCTTTTAAGCTCACATTGCCGTCATTATCAACCGTTACGCCAGGCGATTTTTCCAATATTTCCAATGCCGAAAGCCCCGTATTTGTAGTAGACGCATCAACATTTACCACTGTTTTGTCAATTTTGTTTTCAATCAATGGTCTTTTAGCGGTAACGTTTACACCGCCAATTTCAGCTGGCGCATTAGACAGTTTCAAAACGTCTATTTTCAAATCTGCCTTTAACGAAAATTTTGGACTATACGTTTTAATATGGCCTACTGCTTCGGCTTGTAGCAAATAATCACCTTGTTTTATTTTTTCAAATTCATAAGCACCAGCCTTATCTGCCACTACAATTTTTACCAAGGCAGAATCTTTTGCACGCAGCAACGAAACGGATGCTGCTTCCATTGCTTTTCCATCGGTTGAGGAAACCATGCCCGAAATTTTGCTGGTTTGTTGTGCATTAACAATGAGGCTTGTAAGAAGGGAAACAAAAACAAATAAGGCTTTTCTCATAAATTTATTTATTACGAAATTGTACGTAACGTTTCGTAGTGCGAATATGTTACAGATTGATTTAAAACTGTATCGGAAATTGATAAACGGGAGAAATATGATTTTAGCGGAAAAATTGACAATTATGAATTCTAGTCTGGTATAAAAGCTAACTTGTCAACATGACCATCATTATTTTACAGGTTTTATAATTTGATACCACATTTAAGAGAGGGCAACCATCAAAAGGTTGTAATACTCATAAAAAAAACCAGCAAATGTTTGCTGGTTTCTAAACATTTTTTACCCAAACTTATTTTCTTACACTCAAACTTATCCTTCTGTCTTTTTTTCTTTCATCGTCGCTTGCGGTGGCGGAAGCTTTTGCATATTGGCTACCATAACCTTCAGCACCATCTACTTGGCCTCCGATCCCGCCTTTTTCAAAGGCTGCTTTTATAGCTTCTGCTCTTTCTTTGCTTAATTTTAAGTTATCGGCTTCATTTCCAGTTTTATCGGTGTAACCGCCAATTTTTACTTTCACATCTTTAAATTCTCTTAAAATGGCCATCACATTATCCAGTTGTTTTTGGCTACCGGCTGTTAAAGTTGATGTTCCCGTTTCAAAATTAATATTGTCAAAATCGAACCAAATATTTTTCAGGCTATCAGTTGGCAGCTTTTTATAATCGCCCAAGGTTAAAAACGCAACTAATTTATCTTCAATACCATTTTTATTTCCGGCCAATTGTATACCGCTTGGTAATTTCACCATAACATTTTCAACGGCTGGTGATGGCTGAGCAACAACGGTTGTATCTGTAGACAAAACATTACTACTTGAACTTGAAATAGTAGTCATTTCACCCGGATCAATTTTTGTATGAAAAACATGCGCCAAGGTTGGGGCGATCACCAAGCTTACAATACTCATTAGCTTAATTAAAATATTCATGGATGGACCAGAAGTATCTTTAAAAGGATCGCCAACCGTATCGCCAGTAACCGAAGCTTTATGTGGTTCCGATTTTTTATAATACATGGTTCCGTTTATAGAAACGCCTTTTTCAAAGCTTTTTTTGGCATTATCCCAAGCGCCGCCAGCATTGTTTTGAAAAATACCCATTAACACGCCGCAAACCGTTGCTCCAGCTAAAAATCCGCCCAAAGATTCTGGGCCTAATAAAAAACCAATAATTAAAGGCGAAACAATAGCAATTGCTCCCGGCATCACCATTTTTTTAAGCGAAGCTTCAGTAGAAATGGCCACGCATTTATCATATTCGGGTTTGCCTGTTCCTTCCATGATACCAGGAATAGTTCGGAATTGACGACGAACTTCTTCCACCATTGCCATGGCTGCTTCGCCAACGGCGCGAATAGCTAAACTAGAAAATATAAAAGGAATCATCCCCCCAACAAATAGCGAAGCCAATACTTCTGCCTTGTAAATATCAATACCTTTTATTCCTGCAACGCCTACAAACGCTGCAAATAAAGCTAAAGCAGTTAAAGCCGCAGAAGCAATGGCAAAACCTTTTCCACTTGCTGCGGTTGTATTGCCAACCGCATCTAAAATATCTGTTTTTTCACGAACATCGGGTGGCAATTCGCTCATTTCAGCAATACCACCGGCATTGTCGGCAATGGGTCCAAATGCATCAATGGCCAATTGCATGGCAGTTGTCGCCATCATGCCGGCAGCTGCAATGGCCACTCCGTATAATCCGGCGAACTTATGGCTACCCCAAATTCCTGCTGCCAATACCAAAATTGGTAACACCGTACTTTCCATACCAATCGCCAATCCACCAATAATATTTGTAGCGTGGCCAGTGC
>CAWJTH010000024.1:0-14328 GCA_963845495.1 uncultured Chitinophagaceae bacterium | reverse complement strand
ACGATAGTAAAGCCGTTGAAACAACATCACCGATAATTACAGAACAACCGGTTGCGGCGGCCAAAGAAACCACAGTGGTTAAACAGCCGCTTGTAAAAAATAATCCGGTAAAAGAAACGCCGATACAACATAAGCAAGAGACAGTTACAACTCCGCAAGTGGCAATTGTTTCAACAGAAAAAAAGCAAGATTTAATACCTGCCAATAGAGAAGAAAATGCCACAATTGCTAGTGCTGACGGTGCTTTTGGCCAACAATTCATTAACAAATTTGGCCAAACAAAAAGCGGCACTGCCGGTATTTTTAAAAGCATTAGCGGTTGGCAAGATAAAAAATATTATGCGCTGATAAATAGTGTGGACGCTGGAACGATACTGCGTATTACCAATGCCACAACCGGGAAAGCCATTTATGCAAAAGTGCTTGGCGCAATGCCTTATGTGAAAAACAGCGATGCCATGTTGCTACGAATTAGCGACGCAGCTGCAGTTGCGTTGGGTGCAGGTGAAGAAACGATACAAGTAACGGTGGTGTATTAATGGATAATGGGTTAATGGATAATTTATAATGCATTGATTTTAAATTTATTCGTAATTTTAAAAATATTAAATATCAAATTATCAATGTTCATCAACCAACAGAAAATGGCAAGTGTATTTTTATTGGATATTGAGCATTGAACATTGAGGATTGAATATGAAGCTAGAAGCTAAATAAACAACATTGGATTAGGAAATTATAATACTAGTGCCTTTCATTATCAATTATCCATTAACTCATTATCCATAAAAAAACTATCCATTAAACCGATATCCCCTTAAAAAATCTTCTACCAGCATTCTTTTTTTCCCTTCCAACTGTAATTCTTTTATATGGATGAAACCATTGCTGGTACTGAATTTCAGATAATTTTTGCCATCAGTAAAATGTTTGCCATTTTCCTGCGTTGAAGCGATTTCTTTCTCTGACTTAAAAATTTTTAATTTTTTCCCATCCAATTGGGTGAATGCGGTAGGATAGGGGGCAAGCCCACGGATAAGGTTGTAAATTTCGTCAACGGTTTTGACCCAATTTATTTCGCAAGTTTCAGTGAAAATTTTTGGAGCATGACGAATGGCGGATGACGGATGGCCAATGGCGGATTGTGGCTGCTCGACAATTGTTCCATCGGCCAAGCCTTCTACTGTCTTAACCAATAAATTGGCACCGATTACCATCATTCGGTCGTGTACTTCGCCAGCGGTTTCGTCGTCACCAATAGGAAAACGTTCTTGCAATAATATATCGCCGGTATCAATTTCATGTTTTAATTTAAATGTAGTTACACCTGTTTCTTTTTCACCATTAATTACCGCCCAATTAATAGGCGCAGCACCCCGATATTGCGGTAATAAAGAGCCATGTAAATTTACGGTGCCCATTGGTGGCATATCCCAAACAATTACCGGCAGCATACGGAATGCGACCACAATTTGTAAATCGGCATTTAAAGATTTTAATTCCGCAATAAATTCAGCGTTCTTTAATTTTTCAGGCTGAAGGATGTACAAACCTTTTTCAACGGCATATTTTTTAATAGCACTTTGTTGTAATTGCATGCCGCGGCCCGCAGGTTTATCGGGCGCAGTTACCACGCCAACAATATTGAAACCCGCTTCCACCAATGCTTTCAGCGATGCAACGGCAAATTCTGGCGTTCCTAAAAAAACAATTCTTTTATCCATACATTTTTTTAAAATTTGGGTTGGGTTGACAGGAATTAGTAGTTAGGTAATTGAGTAAATAAGTAAATAGGACCATGACTCCAAGCAATCACCTAATTACTCAATTACTTATTTACTATTTATTTGATCAAGGATATAACAAATATTTCGCCCTAATCTTTTTAAATGCTTCCAAGCCCGGTTCCCAACTTTTTCTTATTTCCGCCTCTGTTTTATTGTTCATAATTTGGTACATCAACTTGTCGTTACCAGCCAATTTATTAAAGAAAAAATCAGATGTAGCTGGATTTCCTTTTTTAGGGATCAAGAAAAAACTGTCTTTATTTGGGAACAATTTGTATGCATTGATGATGTAAGAAAGGTTGATCTGCTGGTTTTCTTTTTTGTTGATATTGATTGGCACCGAAGATAAATCGTAACCATAACATTTCTTGTCCTTTAACGGCGGATCTTTTGCGCCTTCGGTGCTTACTGGCGTAAAAGTATAAAGGTTAGTGGGAAAATTCGGGCAACCATAAATTTGAAAAGGCTTTTCGGTGCCACGGCCTAAACTAACATTGGTTCCCTCAAAAAAACAAACCGATGGGTACAACAAAACACTTTGGATGTTTGGCAAGTTGGGCGAGGGTTTTACGGGCGGCTCATAATAACTGGCATGTGAGTAATTTTTGCATTTAATTACCCTAAGGCTAAAATTGTGATTGGCGGCTGTGGTATTCACTTTCAACCATTTTTCGCCCAACAACATTTGGCCATATTCACCAATCGTCATGCCATAAACAATTGGTATATGCTGCACCCCTACGCCGCTTTCAAATCCTTTTTCCAACACAGGTCCGTCAACATAAAACCCGTTTGGATTTGGGCGATCCAGCACCAGCAAAGGTTTATCCGTTTCAATGGCCGATTCAATAAACGTTTGCAACGAATTGATATAAGTGTAAAAACGGCAACCCACATCTTGCAAGTCAAACACCAGGATATCAACATCCTTCAAATCTTCGGCAGTTGCTTTTCTATGATCGCCATACAACGAAACAATGGGTAATTTGGTCGCTTCGTCGATGCTGTTGCCAACATGTTCGCCAGCATCGGCGTTACCACGAAAACCATGTTCGGGCGAAAATATTCTTTTAATATCTATTTTATTTTTCAATAAAACATCCACCAAATGTTTGTTGCCGCCCACCACACTTGTTTGATTGGCAAAAAGCGCTACCCGCTTACCTTTTAGCATGGGCAGGTATTCGTCCATATTTTCTGCACCGGTTTTAATGTTGGTGGCCATTTTTTTCGACTGGGCAACAACGGCGAACGATAGAAAACAGGCGATGGCAAAAAAGAATAAGGGATATTTTCTCATTAAAAAATGATTTTAGTTCCCCAAAAATGCAATCAAATATTGAGAAAGCAAAGGAAAACCGAATGGAGGTTGCATAATACCTGCAAAAAGCCGCAAATGAATAGGTTTTATCTTTTTAATCTTTAAAAAAATATATCATTGGTAGTTCTTTTCCCTTTCTTTGCGAACTAAAAAAAATTTATGGCAACGATACAAAAGGGTGACGAAATAAAGGTTCATTATACTGGAAAGTTAACCAACGGAGAAATTTTTGATTCTTCGGAAGGACGTGAACCGCTAGCGTTTACAGTTGGCGCTGGCATGATGATACCAGGTTTTGATGCTGGTGTTGTGGGCATGTCGAATGGCGAAAAAAAATCCATCAATGTTCCTGCCGCAGAAGGGTATGGCGAACGTAGCGATGATCAAGTTTTTGAGTTCCCTTCCGAAAATGTGCCACCAGATATGAAGCTGGAACCAGGTATGCAGCTGGATTTGCGTAGCGAACAAGGGTTACCAATTCCTGTTACGGTATTGGAAGTTCGCCCAGATGCTGTTATTTTAGATGCCAACCATTTTTTGGCAGGTAAAGATTTAATTTTTGATGTGGAAGTGGTGGAAATAAACGGCCAAGGCAAATCGTTGATTATTATGCCATAATTAAATACAATTGGTTTTCGAGTTTTTATAAAAAGAATTGAACCCCACGGCGGAAGTTGTGGGGTTTTTAGAATTATTGAAGTTGAGATAACATTTATGCATTGACGGTAGTATTTCAGGCAAACCCATTTAATCCCAGTCTTGTAGTTTTTTACTTTTACTTTTTAATTATTTCATGCAAACAACATTTTCATATCAACAGCTGTATAATTTTACTTATCAGATATTTAAATCAATCGGTTGTCCTGAAAACGATGCCACCACTGCGACAAAAGTTTTGCTAAGTGCTGATGTAAGAGGCATTGATAGCCATGGTATTGCGCGGCTAACCGGTTATGTGCGATTATGGGAAGCTAAAAGGGTTAATTCCGAACCGAAGGTTCAGATTATACATGAAACACCTTCAACCGCTGTGGTAGATGCGGATTCTGCTTTGGGTTTGGTAGCCGCACCTTTAGCTATGCAAGTGGCAATCGATAAGGCTAAAAATGTAGGCACAGGTTGGGTAAGTGTTTGCAACAGCAACCATTTTGGAATTGCTGGTTTTCATGCCATGATGGCCTTGGAACACGACATGATCGGGATTGCCATGACGAATGCTTCAGCCTTGGTTGCTCCTACTTTTTCAATTGATAAAATGTTGGGAACCAATCCAATATGTGTAGCTATCCCCGCTGGAAAAGAACCCGCTTTTGTGGCAGATTTGGCAACCACCACCGCTGCTAACGGTAAACTGGAAATTTTGCAACGTAAAAAAATGGATACGCCCAACGGTTGGGTGCAAACCCAAACCGGTGAACCAACAAACGATGCCAATATCCTAAAAAAAGGTGGCGCATTGTTGCCACTTGGCGGTGACAGGGAAGGTGGCAGCCACAAAGGTTATGCGTTGGGAAGCGTGGTCGATATTTTTAGCGCCGTGCTAAGCGGTGCCAATTATGGCCCTTGGGTTCCGCCATTTCCGGCTTATGTTCCAATGCCTGAAAACCAGCCTGGTAAAGGGATTGGTCATTTTTTTGGTGCTATGCGCATTGATGCTTTCCGTAAAGCCGAAGATTTTAAAAACCACATGGATAATTGGATCCAAACGTTTAAAAAAGCTGCTCCTATTGACGCTAATAATCCGGTTTTAATTCCCGGTGATCCAGAACGGGCAATGGAAAATATACGCATGAGAGATGGTATTCCTTTGTTTGGTTCTGTAGTGGAAGATTTAATACAATTGGGTGATCGATTTGGGGTAGTGATGTAAAAACATTAAGTAAAAGTAAATGATAATTAAAAAATGGATAAAATTCGTTTAAAAATTAGAATAATAATATGTAAGCTTATCAATAAACCTTTATTTATTATCCAAATAGAAAATGGAAGTATTGGCAAAATATCAGGTAATGTAAAGAGGAGTTTTGTAATAGATTGTACGGAGATTGTAAAAATGAACGGATTGAAGTTTGGATTAATTTATGCAATAAATGGACAATTTGAAAGACCAATATTGAAAGTATCAAATGAAATATCGACTGATATTTTGCAACAATTTAGGAATGCGTGGAGTTTTTCTTAAATTTGAAAAATGAAAACGTTGACGTTAACCATACCAGAAACAGTTCAAATAGACGAAAAAGAAGCAAAAATGGTGATTGCAGCCAAGTTTTATGAAAAAGGTGCGTTGACACTTGGACAAGCCGCTGAATTAGCAGGCTACTCCAAACGGACTTTTATGGAACTGCTGGGCAATTACAATGTCTCAATATTTGATTATTCGGAAAATGAATTGGAAAACGAAATTTTGAATGCACAAAGCTATCATATCCGACACTAGTTGCTTGATTTTACTGGAAAAAATAGGAGAACTGGAGTTACTTTATCAGTTGTTCGGTATTATTATTACAACACCAGAAGTTGCTACTGAATTTGGATTGCCTTTGCCACATTGGGTTGAAATAAAGAAAGCAACGGATGAACATTACCAATCAATAATTGAAGTTTCTATTCATAAAGGTGAAGCAAGCGCCATTGCTCTAGCTATAGAATTGAATGATTGCCTGCTTATTATAGACGATTTAAAAGCGAGAAAATTTGCAGCACAACTTGGCTTATCAATTATTGGAACTATAGGAATTATCGTTGATGCAAAACTCGCTGGAATAATTCCTTCGGTAAAACCTATACTTAAAAAAATTAAACAAACAAATTTTCGGATTTCTGATAAACTAGAAGCACTGATTTTACAAAAATCAAAAGAATAATTATTGATAAAAGTTTATTCTGTAATTACTTCAAATTAATTTATGGAACAACGCCAAGATTATGTAGAAACACAAATTGATATGTTATCAAAAGTGTTGCGGAAATTGCTGGAAAAACTGCTAAATATTAAAACCGATGATTCAGACGAATCTGAATTAAATAATGTTTTAAATAGTGAAATAACAGTTGCTTCAGAAGAATTAAAATTAAAAGATTTAAAGAATATTTCAAATGAGAGTTTAATTGAAATATTGTTAAAAGAATATAATTACGACAATCAAAATATAAAATTATTGGCTGATGTTTTATATACCTTATCAAAACAGGCTACTGATAATAATTTAAATGCTACCGGCAAAGCATTGATCTTGTATAATTATTATATAGCCAATGCTAAAAACAATATTGATTTTTTGGCATTTAGCCGAAAAGAAGAATTAAGTAGATTATAACTATATTTTTATAAAAAATTAAATTAGTAAGCCCTGAAATGGACTCATTATATTAGTGCGAGGCAAAGCCTATAAGTACTCGAAACTTATTTGTCTATAAAAAAAATTCTCGCAAAGGCGCAGCGAAAATGAGACTTGATAAAAAAATTTTCTCTGCGGCCTTTGCGCCCTCTGCGTGAAACAATATTATTTGGTAATAAAAATGGCGAAAAAAAACGTGATTGTAACAGCAAAAAGGTTTTGAACACTTCTAGGTAAACTCCTACGTTTATAAAATAATCCATCATGCAATTAACAATTTCAGGATATTCCACTGCACTTTTTTCCACTTGGTATTTTGTTGATGAATTAGGATTATTGTTTGACGCTGGTGACGGGTTAATGTCCTCTTTACTACAAAAGAGTAGAAAAATAAAACATGCCTTCATTTCTCATGCTGATCGGGACCATTTAACGGGCTTATTGCAATTCAATCAATTGAACGCCAGGACTGGGTTTCCCGTGATGTATTATCCCAAAGACAGTGCTTCTTTTCCTGCCTTAGAAAAATTCTCCAAACAGTTTGACCAGCAAGTTGCTAAAACAATTTGGACACCAATCGGCGACGGCGATGAAATAAATATCCGAAAAGATATAATTGTACAAGCTATCCGAAACGAGCATGTTCCTGTCGAAAAAAATATTTCAAAAAGTTTAAGCTACAAAGTTTTTCAAACCAAACAAAAAGTAAAACTGGAATATTTAAAGCTAAATCCGGAAGAATTAAAACAAATAATATTAGCAAAAGGAAAAGAAACAACAACCGAAGAAGTGCGCACCAATATTTTAAGTTATTCTGGCGATACACCCGTAGAAGATTTGGAACGTTGGGATAATTCAGAAATATTAATTCATGAAGCCACTTTTTTAGCCGGCGATGAAGCACCAAAAGAAAGAAATTACGGCAATAAACACAGCAAATTAGAAGAAGTAATGGAAATGGTTAGCCAATTAAATATCGGTACATTAATCCTTGGACATTTTTCTTCCCGTTATTCACCCGATCAAATTAATGACCGCATTAAATTATTATGCAATAAACACGCAATTAATTTCCCTGTTTTTGCAATAATGCCAGGTGAAACAGTTATTGATATTTTAAATAGTAAAAGAATATTTAATTAGACAAAAGAGTGTTAATTAAATAAAATAATTAAACACGGTTTGAAGAACTAAGTACTAATATCTAACTACTAAGTACCTACTACCAACTACTTTTCTAAACCGGATATTCAACAAAGTTTCTTGGTGTCTCATATAGCGTAATTTTTATTTCTTTATCCGTATCAATATGTGGGCGAATTAAATTATAAATAACTATTGCTATATTTTCAGCCGATGGATTTAAAGATTTAAATTCTTCGGTATCTAAATTTAAATTTTTATGGTCAAATTTATTGAGTGCTTTTTCCCAAATTAAATCGCTTAATAATTTTAAATCAATTACATAGCCGGTTGCCGGGTCAACTTCCCCAATTACTTTTACAATCAATTCATAATTATGGCCATGGTAATTGGGATAATTACATTTCCCAAATACGTTTGCATTTTGCGCAGCATCCCATTGTGGATTGTTTAAGCGGTGGGCGGCATTAAAATGTTCTTTTCTAAAAACGGCAACTTTCATGTTGTAAAAATAAGCAAGAACGGTCTAAAAAGATGGCGGATGGCGGTTAATAGATGGCGGACTGAAATATAAAATATGTTTTATAATTATAAACTGAATAATGCTTGAGTCGATTTGCAGAAATTCCTTAATAAAATTAATTCAGTCTTTCCAACTCATCAATTCTGATCTGCCATCCTGCCATCCATCTTCTTTAACCTTTTTTAATAAAGGCAATTGTTAAAAAGCGTGTATTTTTAATCGAAATCCATTTTTAGTTTTTAACACAATCCTTTTTCTTTGCCGCATGTCCAAATTTGTTTTAATTTTCTGTGTTTTTATCATTTCCTGCAAGGCCAAAGGCAAATCTCAACCCCAACAACCGCACGAACGGCCTATTTATAATAGTCATACCCGCCCTCTTTCGTTAGATGAAATAGAACATTACAACGAATCCGTTACCTATTTTATGGATTCTTTGTTAAATAATAGAGGTTTTTCTGGGGGCATTATGGTGGTAAAAAACGACCAAATTTTGTATGAACATTATCAAGGTTTTGCCGATGCGGCTCATCAAATCCCCATCAACGATACAACACCTTTTCACGTTGCCTCTACTTCTAAAACCTTTACCAGCCAAGCTGTTTTTCAATTAATCGAGGCTGGTAAATTGTCGTTGGGCGATACCATTACCAAATTTTTCCCCGGTCTTCCTTATTATAATGTTACCGTAAAGCAGTTACTTAGCCATAGCAGCGGCATTCCATACTACGTAAATTTTATGGATAAAAGTGGTTGGAACAAAAAGCAAATTGCTACCAACACCGATATGCTGAATGAACTGATCCGGGTAAAACCGCCATTGGAATTTACGCCAGGTACTCGATTCCGTTATTGCAATACCAATTTTGCCCTGTTGGCTTTAATTGTGGAGAAAATAACCGGCGTGCCATTTCCTGATTACGTAAAGCAAAACATTTTCGATAAGGCCGGCATGAAACACTCGTTTATTATGAGTACCAGCAATATGAATCTGTACACGCCTTCGTTTAAAGGCAACGGGCTTTACAATTTTGAATATGTGGATGCCATTTATGGCGATAAAAACGTGTACACCACTTGTACAGATTTAAAACGTTACGACAGTGCCATCCACAACCGCGTTTTGCTTGATTCAAGCAGTTATGCCCTGGCTTGGCAACCTTGGTACAAAGACACGCAACACCGTGATTCTCATGAGTTTTATGGTCTTGGCTGGCGTTTAAAAGTATGGCCCGATGGTAAAAAAATTGTGTACCACAATGGCTGGTGGCATGGCAATAATTCTTGTTTTCAGCGCCTTATTATGGACACGGCTGTAATTATTGTAACTGGTAACAAATTCAATTCAAACATTTATAAAGCTGGCCGGGCAGCCAATATTTTCAGGGATTATTATGATTCAGAAGGTAGCGAGGAAACCGAAGAAGGTGGCGTTGCAGATGCAAACAATGTAAAACCTGAACCTCCGGTGCGTGAAAGACGCGGTCGGCATTTGGCTCATAATCAATCTGTTAGCCGATCAAGAGAAGTAAAATCAACAAGGTCAACCAAACAAAAGCCAACAAAGCAAAAAGCTAAGCTTGCCCCTAAAAAGAAAAGGAGAGGGGCATAAATAATTATTAATTAAAAATATCTAAGCATGCGATTGCTTGGATATTTTTTTGGGCGCCCGGGCGGGCTTTTCGTTCCAAGTCCGCAGCCGCATAAAATTTTCTTAGCTTCGCCGTGCATGTTGCGCATGCGGCTTTGCGGGCTTTCCACTGCAATCCCTGGCGCACGGGTGCAACAGTCAGGCAATTTTTTGTACGGCACAAATTTTTACTTTGCTAGATAAGATGGCTTTGTTAAAATACCGTTATCTGTCAACTATAAACCCTTGTTTTGTCATTGGTTGTGTGAAAACCAATAACTAGCAACTTGGATTAATTGCTCACCACTCACCATTCACTATTCACTATTCCCTATTTCCTATTCACCATTCACTATGAAAATATTCACCGCTGCGCAAATAAAAGAATGGGACGCTTTTACTATTCAAAATGAACCAGTTACCTCCATCGATTTAATGGAAAGGGCGGCCGATGCCGCCACATTTTGGTTGATGCAAAATGGTTTTGTAGACAAGGATTTGTTTTATATTTTTTGCGGGCAAGGCAATAATGGCGGCGATGGTTTGGCCATCGCAAGAATACTTTCGCACCACCAAAAAAAAGTACATGTTTTTGTGCTGGAAGGCATGAAACCCAGCGCTGATTTCACCACGAACTTGCAAAAGTTGGAAGCACTTCAAATGCCCATAAAATGGGTTGATGGCGCAGAGGAATTTCCGTTGATTCCCAAAGAGGCCGTTTTGATAGATGCGTTATTTGGTAACGGCCTTAATCGCAAGCTAGACGGGCTTCCCAGCTTGTTGGTGCAACATTTAAACCATTCAAAAAACACCATGATTGCCATCGATATTCCCAGCGGATTAATGAGCGAGGGGCAAAAAGAAAAATACGAAAACGAGTCAATTATAAAAGCCAATATCACCCTTACATTCCAACAACCAAAACTTGCTTTTTTAGCTGCTGAAAATGAAGATTTTGTAGGTATTTTTTATGTGTTGGATATTAAATTACACCCTCAATTTGCCGCACAAAACGCATCGATTTTTGAGCTGGTAGAAGTTGACAAATTAAAGCAACTCATCAAACCAAGGAAAAAGTTTTCACATAAATACGATTACGGCCATGCATTATTTTTATCTGGCAGCAAGGGCATGGCCGGTGCTGCGTTAATGGCCGGCAATGCTTGTTATAAAACCGGTGTTGGCTTGGTAAGTTATTTTTTAGATGATGAAAGTTTATTGCCCATTTTGCAAACAAGTGTTCCAGAAGCTATTTGTTTAGTAGAAAAAAAATTAGAAGACGCATTACCTAAAAAACATGCCGTTGCGGTTGGTTCAGGTTGGGCAACAACCGAAGTACATGAACAATTATTACAACAAGTCTGCGAAAATTTTAAGAACCCAGTTGTGTTAGATGCCGCTGCATTAACCATTATTGCTAACCATTTAGATTGGTTGGAAAAACGTCCTCCCAATTCTACCATTTTAACCCCACATAGCGGCGAGTTCGATCGGTTGTTTGGCAAATCGGAAACAGATATTGAACGTTGGTACAAAGCCTTGGATATGGCAAAAAGATATAATTGCACAATCATCTTAAAAGGTGCCTATACATTAACAGCTAAATCCGATGGAACAGGCATTTTCAATAACAGTGGCAACCCTGGCATGGCCACCGCCGGTAGCGGCGATGTATTGTGCGGTATTGTTACCGCATTGTGTGCGCAAGGTTATAATGTAGAACAGGCTTGCGTTTTAGGCGTTTATCTGCATGGTTTATCAGGCGATTTAGCTGCAAAAGATTTATCAGAACAAGGCATGGTGGCAATGGATATTGTAACCTATTTGCCAAAAGCTTGGAAAGCGATGGAATGATGGAAATTCATTGTTTCACATAATATTTTTAACTTAGCAAAATGGAAACATTGTTGATTCGTATAAAAGATAAAAGCAAAGCTGACGCTGTTTCATCGTTTTTAAAAGAAATGGGGATTGTTGAAGAAATTAAAACAATTTCACATTGGGAGGAAGACGGTGAAAAACTTATTGGTAAGATAGGAATGCTACCTCTTGAGAAGCAACAAATCTTGTTGATGCAATTGAACAGGGAAGAGCTACTTGCACAAGCACATCAACTAGACGCCGCAATTACACCTTCTAGTTTGTCTGAAGAAGAAATAGTCTCCCTATGCAGAAAAGCAAGAAAAGAATTGAATGAATTATAGAATCTTGCTCGATGCAAATGTATATGTGCAATATGCCGCGTATGGAAAAATTGAACAGCTCGTTTCAATCATACTTGATAATGGGTTTTTAGTTTTTGCTACTAATCATTTATTTCACGAAGTGCACGAAGCATTGTTAAAACCAAATATCCTTAAATCGGAATCTGTAACGCCAGCCAATGTTATTTCGTTTTTACAAAAAATTGTCTTCATGTTCGCCGAAAATCCGAATTATCAATTAAGTCCAGATTTAGATGATAATTACTTATTCGACATTGCATTACAAACCGGATGTTTATTTATTGTAACAAGCGATAAAGCATTACTTAAAATGAAAAACCCTCCCGTTCCAGTATTTTCAACCGAGTGGTTTAAGCGGACATTTTATTTTAAAATTGTTTAAAAGATAAGTATTTTATCCTTTCTTTCAATAAATGCACTACCAAAAAATTACCGAATTCCTTTTCAACCTTCAATTGCCTACGCCACCGCCAAATGGTATAAAAACCTTGTTCCCATTTGCGGATGAGGCTACAAAGCAAGCCTGCACTACATTCTATCATAAATTTTATAACGATGATAAGCCAAGGTATTGCATCATAGGCATTAACCCCGGCAGGTTTGGCGGCGGCATAACGGGCATTCCATTTACTGATCCGATAAGATTGGCAAGTGAATGCGGCATTGCAAACGATTGGCAAAAAAAGCAGGAATTATCCAGCGTTTATGTGTACGAAGTGATTAAAGCTTTCGGGGGTTTGGAAGCATTTTATTCCCAATTTTATATCACATCGGTTAGTCCGCTGGGTTTTACGCAACACGGCAAAAATTTAAATTATTACGATGATAAAAGTTTGACCGAAAACATTAAACCTTTTGCGGTTGATTGCTTAAACAAACAATTGGATTGGGGTTTGCACCGCACCACTGCTTTTTGTTTTGGCGATGGCAAAAATTTTAGCTTTTTATCCAAATTGAACAATGAATATCATTTTTTTGATACGATTATTCCATTGTCCCACCCAAGGTTTGTGATGCAATACAAGTTAAAACAAAAAGAAGTTTATGTGAATCGGTATTTAGAAGCGTTTAATAGCGTTGACTAAGCTTTATTGGCATTAAATTTTCAATTGAATGAATGTTTCAGTTGTATTGCCAAATCCTATCTTTACCGCAATAAAAAAAATTACGATTGCTTATGACAAGTTTGATGTATGCTGTTCCAGCCATGGGAATTGTTGGCCTGCTTTACACCCTTATCAAATACCAATGGGTTAGTAAACAAGATGCTGGGAACGACCGGATGAAGGAAATCAGCACTTATATTGCTGAAGGTGCCATGGCTTTTTTAAAAGCTGAATGGAAAATTTTATCATATTTCGCAATCGTTGCCGCTCTTTTATTGGGGGTGATGGGTTATAGCAATCCAAACAGCCACTGGAGCATCGCCTTGGCCTTTGTTTTGGGTGCGGTTTTTAGTGCAGTGGCAGGTTATATTGGCATGAGCATCGCCACCAAAGCAAACGTTCGAACGGCCCAAGCGGCACGTACTTCACTATCGAAAGCGCTGTCGGTTTCTTTCACAGGCGGTAGCGTAATGGGCTTGGGTGTAGCTGGTTTGGCGGTGCTTGGACTTGGTTCACTATTCATTGTTTTATTACACTTTTTTGTTCCTTCGTTAAGTGGTCAACATGGTTTTGATGCCATTGAAATGACCAAAGCCATCGAAATATTAACAGGTTTTAGTTTAGGTGCAGAAAGTATTGCCTTGTTTGCCCGTGTTGGCGGCGGAATCTACACAAAAGCGGCAGATGTGGGTGCCGATTTAGTAGGTAAAGTAGAAGCCGGTATTCCCGAAGATGATCCACGCAACCCCGCAACCATTGCCGACAATGTAGGCGATAACGTGGGTGATGTGGCAGGTATGGGTGCCGATTTGTTCGGTTCTTATGTTGCTACGGTGCTGGCAACCATGGTGTTAGGTGCCGAAACGCATGTGGCAAATGGTGATGCTTTTAATGGTTTGTCGCCTATTTTATTACCAATGCTAATTGCAGCTGCGGGTATTATATTTTCCATCATCGGAACTTTTTTTGTCCGTATTTCTGAAAGTGCTGGCATAAATCCAGCGGCTGTTCAGAAGGCCTTAAATATGGGCAATTGGGGTTCCATCGTTTTAACTGGTATTGCTTGCTATTTTTTGGTAAACTGGATTTTACCTGATGGCGACATCGTTTTACGCGATTATCATTTTACCAAAATAGCGGTTTTCGGGGCTATTGTTGTTGGGCTGATCGTTGGTACACTTATGAGTATCATCACCGAATATTACACCGCCATGGGTAAACGCCCGGTAATGAGTATTATCCGCCAAAGCGG
>CAWJTH010000023.1:0-30095 GCA_963845495.1 uncultured Chitinophagaceae bacterium | reverse complement strand
AAGGCGAAACTTTTACGGCTGTGGCTGTGGCGGCAACCGGTTTTTTTGTTGTGGTTTTTGGAGTTTGCGCCATAACTGCCAATGGACTAATGGCGACTAATAAAAATACACGCTTCATTAAAAAAGAAAAATTAAAAATTAAAAATTAAAAACCTGTAAATGTTGTTGTGAAGATAAAATTGATATAAATTAAATGCTTTATTTTTTACTTTTTACTCTTAATTTTTTTACTTGTATCAACCCCCAACCCTTAATTCGTGGCCGGTCATTTGTATAAAAACATCTTCCAAGTTAGCGGCTTTCATACTTTTGGGCCTTTCAAAACCGGTGGCTAATAAATTGTCTATCAAGTGATCGGGCGTATCAATGGCAATAATTTTGCCGCTGTCAATAATGGCTACGCGGTCGCAAAGCACTTCGGCTTCATCCATATAATGTGTGGTGATGATAACAGTTGCACCTTTGCTTCGGATATCTTGAATCAAATCCCAAAGGTTGCGCCTTGCCTGTGGATCAAGTCCGGTGGTAGGCTCATCCAAAAAAACAATTTTTGGCTGGTTGATAAGCGTAGTGGCAATGCTAAAACGTTGGCGTTGGCCGCCGCTCAATTCTTTCACTTTAGCCTTGGCCTTGTCTCGCAGGTTTACACTGTCCAACAATTCCAACGCGTTTACTTTTTGGTTATAAAGTCCTGCAAATAAATTGATTAGCTCAATTAAATTCAACCCTGGATAAAAGCCGCTGGTTTGTAACTGAACGCCGATTATTTTTTTTACCTCGTTAGGATTGTTGTCTAAATTGAAACCATCCACAATTATTTCGCCGCTCGTTTTGTCACGTAAGGTTTCAATAATTTCAAGCGTTGTACTTTTTCCGGCACCATTTGGCCCAAGCAATCCAAAGATTTCACCTGCTTCCACTTCGAAACTAATGCCTTTTACAGCTTCGAAATTGCCATAGTTTTTTACAAGGTTTTTTACCGAAATAATTGCGGGCATGGTTGAATTGATATGTTTTTAGCCGCGTCAAATATACGGAGCTAGCCGTAAACACTAGACAATCGCTAGTAAACAGTTGGCAAATGGCAGTTTACAGTCGACCATTTCCAGATGACAGCAAATCAGTTCCTTGACCCCATCAATCAATAAAGCCCAAATGCTGTTAACGTTGGGTTTAATCTGGATGACAAAATCTTTAACCTAACCGTTTTTGCGGTAATGGGGCTGAAACGTAACAAGCGTTTATAACCTACGGTTTTTCCTTCCGTTATTTTTTCCCATTCATTGTTGGCGTTTTTATATTCCAGCGCAAATTGTTCAATCCGCTGACCAACCTTGATGTTTTCTTGCAATAAAAGGATTTTAAAGGTTTTTTTGTCTTTCAAATCAAACTCAATGGTAGCAGTTGTGTCGTTATTTTTTGTGGTAAAATATTGGCTGCTTTTATCATCCAAAATGGCAGTCATGTTTAACCCATTAGCGCATGTAATTGTTGCGCCTTTGGCGATGTTTGTTTTAAAGATGGTATTTAATTCTTGCTTAAACTCTTTTAAATGCACTGCATCGCTATCTGAAATCAACCCTTTTTTATTTGGCGGAATATTCAATAGCAACAAACTATTGCGGCCAACGGAGCTAAAATAAATGTCCGTTAATTTATCAGCCGTTTTTACCAAACTGTCTTCTGTGGAATGGTAAAACCAGCCCGGCCGAATGGATACATCGGTTTCCGCGGGATACCAAACCAAGCCTTTTGCATTCATTAATTTGCTTCTGCTGCCAAGATCGTTGGCGGTCATGTCGCCGGCTGGTTTTATGTTTACGTCTTTCTGTGAATTGTCGCCAACAGCGGCTTCCATCTTATTGTTCATCGGTAAAACACTCCATTCCATTTCACGGCCGTAACCGCTTTCGGTGCCAACCCAGCGAACATCCGGCCCCGAAATAGCTATAACAGCATTGGGTTGTAGCTTCCTAATTAATTGATACCAAGCATTAAAATCGTACACTTGCTTTTTGCCGTTTGGTCCTTCACCGTTGGCGCCGTCAAACCAAACCTCGTCAACCCGGCCATAATTAGTGAGCAACTCCGTCAATTGATTTTCGAAATAAGTATTGTACGCATCATTATCGCCGTACATTTTTGAATTCCGGTCCCAAGGGGAAAGATAAACGCCAAAACCAACGCCATTTTTTTTACAGGCGTCAGCCACTTCTTTTACCACATCGCCTTTGCCGTTTTTCCAAGGTGAATTTTTTACCGAGTGCACGGTAAATTTGCTAGGCCACAAACAAAACCCATCATGATGTTTGGCGGTAATAATTACTTGTTTGATGCCGGCAATTTTTACAGTTTTCACCCATTGGTCAGCATCTAAGTTAGTGGGGTTAAACAATTGTTCAGATTCATTGCCAAGACCCCATTCGCGGTTGGTAAAAGTGTTCATGCCAAAATGGAAAAAGGCCGTCATTTCCAATTGTTGCCAGCGCAATTGCCTGGGAGTTGGTGTAACATGTGCAGCTTTATTGATGATTTGTGCTTCATTATCGGTTGGCAAAATAGCAATGTAATTGCTTTGCGCCGATGCATTGGCTGTGTACAACAAAGACAAGAAAATCGTTTTTCTCAAACTAGAAAAAAAATGTTTTTGCATAAAGTCAACATTAATTGAACGATGAAAATGAGTTATTCCTAGCGTGAAAAGTGAACTGTTTTTGCTGTGACACGAAACTAGTTATTCCAATGTTTTCACCCCACTTAAGTTTGCCGCTTGCGTTTGGTGCAGGTCAAAAACAATTACTTCGTTGTTGCCTTTTTTCAGCCAATTAGCCGGACAATATAAATGGAACTGCGGCCCTACATTCCAGTACCGGCCTAAGTTGTGGCCGTTTACCCATACCACGCCTTTTTGGTAATTGCTCATGTCAATATAAGTATCTGCTGGCTCGTTTAAATTAAAATTGCCTTTAAAAAAAATGCCATTTTTATCGTTTACCGTAGCTGTTTTTAAAGTGGAAATATATTTTTCATCAAACGGCAACGGGTAAATTTGCCAGTCCATCAAAGTCATTCCGTTTAAAGTTACGCGGTCGGTAATGCCTTTTCTATCCACCATATATTGTGCAAAATTGATATGACCCATCGACTCAACCAATATTTCAAGCACAGGGTTTTTAACATCGGTTTTGGGTAGGTCGATGGTCCATTTGCCGCCATCGCGATAAATCGTATCTATTAATTTTCCATTTAAAAATACCATGGCAAAATCATGAGGTTCGGTGATAGTGAGCTTTCCACTTTTATGTCCAATTAAGGTTGTTTTGTATAAAATAAAACCGCTCTTTTGGTCGAAATCTTCCATTGGTTTTGGCTGCGCCGATGCAATTGGTGTTGGCAAATTTGCCCAAACATTGCTAAATGTCGATAGTTGAAAACTAGGGATTTCAATGGCTGGAACTGGCTTTGGCAAATCGGGTATTTTATATGATACATATTTGCTGATCAGCTTGCGGATGGCAAAATATTTATCGGTGGGCTGGCCTTGCTCGGTTATCGGTGCATCATAATCGTAGCTCGTTATATCTGGTTGAAATTCAATTGGTTTGAAAGCATTGGCACCTGCGTTAAACCCAAAATTAGTACCGCCATGCACAACATATAAATTGAACGATTTTTTATGATCCAATAAATAAGTCAAATCTTTTATTGTGCCTTCGGTGCTGGCTCGGGCGTATTTTTCTTTCCAATGCGTCAGCCAACCGGGGTAAGTTTCGCTACTAAAAGTTGGCACGTCAGCATTTTGTTTTGCGGCCTGTTCAAAATTATCGTCGTTTACGCCAGGGTCAAGTCCAATGGCTGCTCCCGCAACGTTTCCGGCTTCCAACATAAAAGCTGTAGCACCATCAGCAGTATAAAATGGAACATTGATACCATTTTTAAGCCACAGGTTTTTTAAAGCTAAAATATAACCACGATCGTTACCGTAACTGCCATATTCATTTTCAACCTGAACCATTAAAATTGGGCCGCCATTGCTGCATTGTAAGGGCACCACTTCTTTTGAAATCCGGTTTACATATCTTGTAAGCGCAGCCATATAACGTGGGTCGAGGCAGCGCAATTTAATGTCTGGATTTTTTAACAGATAGCTCGGCAAGCCGCCGAAATCCCACTCGCCGCACACGTACGGGCCGGGGCGCAATAACACCCACATGCCTTCTTCTTTACAAATGCGGATGAACTCCGCGATATTCCTGTTTTCGCTGGTAAAATCAAACACGCCGGGCGAAGTTTCCAAGTAATTCCAAAACACGTAAGCCGCTATGGTGTTACATCCCATGGCTTTTGCCATTTGTATCCGATGCCGCCAATATGGTTTGGGGATGCGGGCTGGATGCATTTCGCCACTAATAATTTGGAAAGGCTTTCCATCTAATAAAAACTCATTTTTACCCAAAGAAAAATGATGTTTTTCTTGTGCAGATGCGGATTGGCAAAATCCGTTTCCTGCTAAAATTAAAATGGAAAAAACTAATTGGATCAATCTTTTTTTCATTGCCCGAAATTAAAATTCAATATTGATTTAATACGTAAAATAAAAGATTGCGCAAACGGTTGCATTAGCTTATAGGCAACATTAGGTATGTAGAAATGTAAAATTATCTTTAATTTCTGAAATTTTATTCTTTCACAGTAAAAGCTTCTTTTAGCTGAATAATCCATCTTGCTACATTCCTGCGCATCAAATAATTTGTCAGAATTATCTTTTATAAGGGAAATGTCTAGGGCAAAAATATTTCGGAGCAAAAAAATTAACGAACATTAATTGCTCACATAAAATGGAACTGTATAAAAATGCCATTTTTTTTTAAGCCATCAAAATAACCAATTTAATTTTGATAAAATATTTTAAAAGTCGCTTTTATTTATTGAATTTTAGTTTGTTATAATTATCTTTTTTATTTTAGTAAATGGATGGAAATAATTATTTTTATGCCTCTACAACGAATGCTTTCTGTGATTAAAAAAGTCATTTATTTTCATTTAAAGAATTTCATTTATGAGGTTTAGATTGATTTTTACAGTAAGCATTTTTTCTTTTTATTTTTCTGTTGCACAAAAAAATAAGATAGCGGTAATTGCATATTATTCAGGAAGCCCAACGATGGTAGACAGTTTTCCAATTGAAAAAATTACTCATTTAATTTTTAGTTTTGGCCATTTGCGGGGCGATAGTATGTTTATAAATAATGCTCGTGATAGCAGCACGATTAAAAAAATGGTTGGGTTTAAAAAGAGAAATCCAACTTTAAAAATAATGTTATCGATGGGAGGGTGGAGTGCTTGTCCTGATTGCTCCGCGGTTTTTGCGGATAGTGCAAAAAGAAAAATTTTCGCAAAATCGGTAAAAAATTTAACTGATTATTTTCAAACAGATGGAATTGATATTGATTGGGAATATCCTGCCGTGCATGGTTTTCCAGGTCATCAATTTATGCCAAGCGATAAACAGAATTTCACGAGATTAATGTATGAATTGCGACAAGCATTAGGTACGAAAGCCGAAATTAGCTTCGCCGCAGGCGGATTGAAAAACCATTTTGATTCATGTTTTGAATGGAAAAAAGTAATGCAATATTGCAACCGAGTAAACTTGATGAGTTATGATTTGGTAAGTGGTTATGATACCAAAAGCGGCCACCACACTCCATTGTACGCCACGCCGGAGCAAAATGCATCAGTTGATTATGGGGTAAAATACTTAGAAAAATTAGGAGTGCCAGCAAATAAAATTGCTATTGGCGCAGCATTTTATGCAAGGATATTTGCCAATACAACAGATGCAGGTCATGGTTTATATCAGCCAACGAAATTTTTTAGAGGTGTGTCGTATAGAAATTTCGATAGTACTTTTAACAAACAAAATGGGTATAAAAAATACTGGGATAACATTGCAAAAGCGCCCTATGCCTATAATGCTTCTCAAAAATTATTTGCCACTTATGATGATTCAGCATCCATGCATTTAAAAACAAAATATGCCATTGATAAACATTTAAATGGAATCATGTTTTGGCAATTGGGCGATGATTCATTTTTTAAACACGGCTTATTGGACGTAATTGATGAAACAAAGAGGAAAAGTAGTAAGTAGTAAGTTTTAAGTGATAAGTTTCGAGCAATAAGTTCCGAGTAACGAAAGTTCGGGTTCGCTATTTACTTTTGATATTTAATTTACAATAGAGAAGTTTTAAAAAAATGTATTCATTAATTAGCAAAAAATATTTGTCACTTAAAACTCGCTATTCGTTAACTTACCACTTAAAACTTACTACTTATTACTTATCCTGAAAGTTACTGCATGTTCACCAATTACTTTATTTTGTAATGTAGCTGGAATGCTTATAATCAATTTATTGGCATCTTGTTTCCACGGTAATTTATCCTTAAATCCCAATAAATTAATTGTGGCTTTTGGATTGGGAGAATATCCTTCAATAATAATTTTGTCTGTTAATGTTACTTCATTTTTATCTGATAAATAAAATGCGTAAATATTTTTTTTGTCATTGGATTGCGTAAAATAAATATTATTAAAAGAATAAGGTGCTATCGGTTTTGTATTATAAATCCCTTCTTGATTTATTTTCATCCAATTACCGATTTCTTTTAATCTTACATAAGCGGTGTCGTCCCAATCTCCTTCAGGCGATGGCCCGATATTTAGCAACAAATTACCACCCCTTGAAACAATTTTAACCAGTAATTGCACCAATTGATTGGTTGATTTGTAATGATCTTTTGGAACATAACTCCAAGAGTTACCCATTGTTAAACAACTTTCCCAAGGATTGCCTAACGGCGTTTCGGGTACTTGCTGTTCCGGCGTTACATAATTTTCATATTCACCCGCTACAGTACGATCCACCACCAATAAACCTGGTTGGTGACTGCGGGCCATTTTTGCAATGTTCGCCATGTCGATATCTTGATCGTAAGGAATGCTTTTTTGCCAATCCACTGTTTTATCGATAGAACTTAAAGGCCTTACTTGGCCACCATCCAGCCATAAAATGTCCATCTTACCATAGTCGCTCATTAATTCTTCTATCTGGTTGTAAGTGAATTGTTTAAACGCATTCCAATGTTCAGGATATTTTTTGGGATCGTAATTTACGTTCCGGTCTTTCGGCGGAAAGTAAGGCCACCAATAGTTTTCATTGTGCCAATCAGGTTTTGAGAAATAAGCGCCAATCATAAAACCATCTTTTCTAAAAGCATCAAATACTTCTTTTGCTACATTAGCTTTTGGATTGGTGGCAAAAGGCGATTTTGTTGAAGTGATTTTATAATCTGTCTGTTTTGTATCGAACATACAAAAACCATCATGGTGCTTAGTGGTAAAAACAACATATTTCATGCCTGCATCTTTTGCCGCTGCCGCCCATTTTTCGGGGTTAAATTTTACTGGATTAAAAGTTGTTTGCAAATTTTCATAGGCTTTTTTATACCCAAAATAATCAGCGGCGTAAGGGCCACGGCGTACGGTCCAGCCTTCATCTTCCGGACAAATACTCCAGCTTTCAACCACGCCCCATTGGCTATAAGTTCCCCAATGCATTAAAAGTCCAAATTTAATATCTTGCCATTGCGATAGTTTTAATCGAACTAAAGTGTCTGATGGAACGACATATCCTTTTGACATGTTATGTTGCTGCGCATTTACAAATACGCAGCAACATAATAAATAAAAACAAATTATTTTTTTCATACAATTACAATGAATTCTTTTTAATTATTGGTTTCTAATACCATTACCTTATCTTCTTCATCGGGTTTTATTTTGCTAGCAAATGCATTTGATAAAGTAAATGTCAATTAAAAGCAGATTTATTTTCTTCATTATTATCAATTTAAAAAATATTTAAGGTTGTAAATATTGTTTTAATTATCCATTATTCCATTATCAATTATCCATTAATAAATTATTTTTCAATCATAAAATCATCACCTTTTAATTCCCAATTATTATTAAAAAATCCAGACATTTTAACTGATTTGGCACCGTCTTCCAACATGCTCAGTTTAAAAACCATAAAGTCTGGGAATCCACTACCTCCAGCAAAGTATTGGTTGCCGTTTGCCGCATTCATTCCTTTAATTCCAGTTCCGGCAATTACGCCAACAGAAGTTTTTCCATCATTTTGCGGCCAAACAAAATATGCCCCAAAGTCATCGCCAGTAAGCGTTGTAGCCCCTGCTTTTACCGTATTGCGACTTATTTGGATTGGGCAATCTTTTAATAAATTGTTATAAGCAGAATTAGTATTTGCATTACCGTAAATAATTATGTTTCTACCTGCGTATTTAGTTAATAAATATGCTTTATCGGAAATAACATCCACTGCACCGTTGCCGCGATAATACCAACTTTCAGCATCATAAATAGCTTTATTGTAATTGGCTTCAGTTTCAGCTGCGGTTCCGCTTGTGCCATAAATAAATACCATGTTATAATTAAATGCTTCTTTAAAAGTACCGTAACGGATAGGATTTTTTTGTTCAGCTGTTGGCTTGCCTGTGCTAATTATCCATTTATTGAATGCCTTTTTTAAATATAAAATATCATTATTAATGTTGGTAGTATAATTAATTGTTTCCAAACTATCCAGCGTAATTTTTATGGTTGAATTTTGGGTAAATTGTTTTAAATCCAATTGCAATAAATCAATATTTTCGGTTGTGCCGGTTATCGTTTTTAATTTATTATTCCGATGTAAAATAATATGGCTGTATTCCAACGGATGAATTTGTTGTTGGATAGTGGCCCAACGGAACGTGCTTGAAATGCCTGGACTGGAAGTGGTGAAATCTATTTCATTTACCATGCTATCGTTTGCCAATTTATGTAGCCTTAAATAATTGAACATCGGCTTCCAATCTACGCTTTGATCACCAAACCAATGCTCGCCGCCTGGATATTCGTAATAAGTAAAATCAGCATGAAATTTACCTAATTCGTTACGTATTTGGCGGGCATATTTAACAGGCACTACTTTGTCTGAATCGCCATGCAAAATATAAACGCCCAACGGTTTATAATTCATTACTAATTTTAAAACATCACTTTGATTACCAGCCCTTAGCAACAGTTTTTCCATTTCAATTTTACTGCTATCGGGAATTTTACCATCGGCAGAGCCGTAATCTTTTAATGTTGGATAACCTGAACAAGGCGCAATAGCCGCCCATTTATCAGGATAGGTTGCGCCTAAAAACCAAGAGCCGTGGCCGCCCATGGAATGGCCGGTTAAATAAATATGTTCGGGATCTGGATTAAATCTATTTTTTGCTAATTGCAACACTTCCAACGCATCCAAGCGACCCCAATCTTCCCAATTAAAACCACGTGGCCGACGGTTAGTTGCCGCCACCAAAGTTCCCCAATCCTTTGATTGATAAGCTCTTGCTTGCCCGCTGGCTTCTACACCTGCGCCGTGTACCGATAAGAATAACGCTGCATTATTTTTATCACCACCAATTTGCGGCGCAACGGCATAATACTGTAAACTACCATCGATTGTGCTAATAAAAGTGGTGCTATATTTATTATTACCGTCTGTGGCTTCTAAATTAATTTTATTTTCATCTATTATTTTGCCGTTATATAAAAGCGTTAATGCACAATCAAATTTTCCTTTTGTATTGATTGCTTTTGTATCAATATCAAACATCACTTTTCTACTCGCCATTGCTGGAATAATAGGTAATGGAGTGGTAGTTTCAATTCCATTTAAACTACTTTTTAATGAATAGCTTTTTAATTCAGTTATAGATGAATTAATTACAACGACTGCGGCTTTTAATAATCCATTTTGTATGTCCAAAACAATTGATGGAAGTGTAGGATCTTCTGTATTAATTAATACTTTTTTATCGTTAAATATTAAATCGGCCGTAACATCAATTCCGCGGATATAAAACTCATTTAATCCTTTTTTTAATTTAATTGGAATGTACACATAGCCAGCGCTGTACGGGTCGCCCATGTGTGGAATGCCATTTACAAAAACACCGCTGTTGCCTTTAATATGCAATAAAGCTACCTTTTCTTTATCTGATTGATAAGTAACATATAAATAATCTGCGCCCCTGTCTGCCCTAGTTGGATTGCCAAAAGTATTTACGCCCGCCTTTAAAATAGCAAATCTACTGAAGCGACCCAAACTGTCTGTTTGCATGGGTTTCCAAATAAGCTTTTCGCCTTTTTCATTGGTACCAAATATGCCGCCTTCTGTAGGAGTTGTTATATCGTGTTGATATATTTTATAAGCTAATTCATCAGTATAAATAGCTTCACGCCCATATTTACTGCCCGATGAAATCATTAACCCTTTTGTGAAATGATAAATATTTTGTGCAAAAGAAAATTTAAATAAAATAATTAAAGCTACTACTGTTAATTGACGGTTTAACATAATTTGGATTTAAAAATTATTTTGTATGTACTGAGCTATTAGTAATTAGTATTTAGACAGAACCGAAAAATCTATTTGTTGCAATTTTTAATTTAAATTGATTTTAAATACGACTTATTTAATTTTCAAGACTTATATTTTCATCGCCGGGTTCGTAAGGAAGAAACACCATCAATAATGTGAGCATTTCATTTAAAGAATACATGTCGCCACTTGAATAAGCGGTTTTAGGTGGAATTCTTGGATTAAATGGATTTTGTGCTGTATTGTCGTAAACGCCTTCGATGTGAATGATAGAACCCTTAGGCGCTTTTACAAATTTTTTCATTTTATAAATTTCCTGCCACCTAAAATCCCAATCAGGAATATGCACCAATTTAACAGTATCATTACTGTTGGGTAATATTAAATAGGCTTTAAAATCTTTTCCTAAATAATGCATGTGGGGCCACACGTACATAATTGAAAATGCACTGCTCGGATTAATTAAATCCAATGAAAATTTTTGTACGGTATTAGCTTTTACTTCTAATGGTGGCGTAATATCCCTTTCGCCAATTCCGCCCGAGCCGAAACTGATTACTTTAATCCGGCGTTCAATTTTTTCTTTTTTAAAGAATAAATTGATGCCATTAATACTTTGTTGATCAATTGACGACGGCGCAAAATGAACCGTTAATAAAATAACACCGCGTTTTGGCATTACCCAACCAATATGGCCCGGATAAGATTCATACATGCTGCCGGGAATCCAACCGCCATAATAAGTAATTGTTTTTTTATAAATTTTATATTGATCAATTTTGGTTCTATCATCTTCACTTAAATTAATTAAATCCTCAGTTTTATTGATGTTGATTGAAGTGTCGGGAACCGAATGCACCGCATAATTGGCATGGTGAATTAGCTTTTTATTATTGCTGTTAAATTCAATTGCTTCCACATTAAATGAGTCGGCTAATTCAAATGGGATTTTAAATAGTACAAATCTTTCTTCACCGTCGCCTTTTACTAAAAAGCTATCTTTTACTTTTAAAACAAGATCAGGTTTTCGGCCAAACATAGTGCCATCAACGGGTTGCTTTAACGGAATGGCATTTTTAACGGGTTTTCCTTCAGGTGCATCCGCATCCACCCATTTTACGATTTGGTTTATTTCAGTTTGTGATAACGAGCGGTCGTTGGCAAAATGCACATATTTATTATCAGGTTTCCATGGCGGCATATATCTACTTTGCACCACTTCTTTTATAAATGATTTTCGTTTAGCTAAATCGTCATAAGTAAGTAAAGAAAAAGGTGCAGATTCGCCTTGGTGATGGCATGATGCACATTTTTTATACATTATTGGTTGAATGTCTTTATAAAAAGTAATGTCTTGACAAAATGTTATTTTGATAAGAAAAAATATACTAGCCAAAATAAATGAGATTTTTTTACGCATATTTTTATATTAAATCAACGATTAATAATCGTTTAATTTACAGCCAATCGCTATTGTTCTTTTTATTTCGGCTGGTTGTTGTTTTAATAGATTTTCAATTGCTTCTTGTAAATAAAATTTAGTTGCTTTCAATTTTTGCTTGCCTAATTTTTGCAATAAATCATCAATAGCGCCCTTGTAAATCAATATCTTATTTTTATCTAATAAAATAACTTGTGGCGTAACAGTTGCTTTTAAATACTTTGATAAATTCATTTCCTTATCAATGTATAAAGGGAAATCAATTTTATAGGTTGATTGAAATGTTTGTATTTCTTTTTTTGTATAAGCTTTCCCGGGTATTATTCCATAGAAGTTTATTTCGCTTCCATATTTTGTTTGGAGGCTGTTTAAAGCAGCTGAATAATTTTGGCATAGCGGGCAATCGGGAGAAAGAAATATAAATAAAAATGGCTTATTCTTTTCTGAAAAATGTGTTGGGTTCGTATCGTTTAAATTGACCAATGCAATATTTGAAATCTTTTTTTCATTAAATATAGAATCATTTTGTGCATAGTTTTTTATGCAACAAAATGACAGTAATAATAAATATACAATTGATTTTAAATACATGTTTTGAATAAGAAAATATCCCGGACTAAAAACGTAGTCCGGGATATAATATTACGATGTTTATTTTTTATCCCACCAAACGCGGCCTGTAACATCGCCGGCATTGCCAAATTCGCCTGTTGACATCATTTGGGTTAACGCGTTCGATCTTGTCGTGTAATCAAGATCGGTTGAAGCCGGCACTGCAAATGCCATCCTTCTTGGTATTGCATTTACGGTTCCGTTTATCACAATATCCTCGTTTGCCAAGGCCGTTGAAGAATTAGGAATACCTGTACGTTTAAAGCTTGCCCATGCTTCATTAGGTTGTTTATAGAAATTAATGTACGACTGGATAGCAATTTGCTCCAAGGCTTTCGCTGAATTAAATTTAACATCGGTAGCAGCTAAGTAATTGGTAATTTCTGCAGCAGACACAGGCGTGTAATCTTCCAATTTTGCCTTGCTTGCCAAATTATCGTAAGCGTTGATAGAAGCTGTAATGCCAGCGTTGTACCAAGTGCCAACGTCGCCGCTAACATATCCCCTTTGAATTGCTTCTGCCTCCATAAAGCAAAATTCTGCATAAGTTATAAGCGGGAAATAGCCGAGGCCCGTACCGGCTGCGCCAGTATAGCCAACGCCATCAACATAAGCAGGATAAGCCGGTTGCCATAACCTGTACTTAACAAAAGAAATGGTATCTAATTTTAAGTTGGTGGTTATTGATTTTGTGGTGAACCAAGACGCATACTTGCCGGCAGCAGAATCGGGGCTAACAGGAGCGCCGATAAAACGCCTGCTGTTTACTTTGGTAGTAGCAGGTATAACGCCAGCCGCAATGCCAAGCGTAATATTGGTTTGCGAATAACTATTTTGTTGGTAAAAATTCCTGATGCGTGGATCGGTATTTTTATACATAAAATCAACCGTAGGTTTTGGAGCTTTAAATGAGGTAGGATCATAATCGCTGCTGCCTGGGCTTCCTTGAAACGAAGTTGATACCCACAACCCCCAATTGTCTGCATTTGAACTCATTAAATCACCTGAGCTGCTACCTAATACACTTGCAATAATCCCTTTTGCCGTTGTTTCATCCCTTTTTAATAAGCGGAATGCCAACCGTAAACGCAAGCTATTGGCAGCTTTTACCCAAGCGGTAGTAGAGCCACCAAAAAACTGATCGTAAGTGCCAAGCGATACCTGCGTAGTGGTTTGCGTTGTTTTTAAAGTAGCAATATCAGCTTTTAACAACGATTCAAACAAAGCAAAAAGATCTTGCTGACTTTGATAAGCCGGGGTAAGCGTGCCACCATAACGGGCTAAAAACGCTTCGGTGTAAGGAATGCTACCGCTTATATCTGCCACATAATAAGCATAATATATTTTGTAGATTTCCGCGATGGCACTTATGTACACATATCCTGCTTTTTGGCTGGCAGGCATTGCATTAATTAACTGCAATTCATCGGTAAGCATGCCGCCCAATTTTGGGTAAAAAATAGAATAACGCTGCCCAAAATTATTGGGAGTAAGAAACGTTTTTGGGTTGCCACCTTGTTTTACAATTTGTTGATCCCAAGGCATAACGTTTTGCCCTGCGTCATAATAAAATTCAGTGCTGTTAGTATACGATAAACATGCACTGGCAAACTCCTCACGAGGGTCGATGGTTGTAACAATGGTCGGATCTGTATTGGAATCTACAAAAGCCTGCTTTTTGCACCCCGCCGCACCTAATAGCGTAGCCGCCGCGACGATAAAAGAATATTTTTTCATTATAAAAAGGTTTAATGGTAAAAATTAAAATCCAGCGTTTACTGAAAAACCATAGCTCCTTATAAACGGCAATCCACCATATTCAGCAAATGTGCCTGCGCTGCTTCCGTAAAGGCTTTCTGGATTGATATGGTCTGGAGCCTGATTGTATAAGTACATTAAGTTACGGCCAATAAGGCTTACACGTATGTTGTTGAACTTAACTTTATTGGTGATTGATTTAGGCAAATTGTAGCCAACAGAAACTTCTCTGAGCGATACCCATGAATCTTCGAAGATTGAATATTCCCTGATACCGGTTCCCCAACTTGCTATACCATCGTAATACTGCCATGCCGGCAAAGGTTTTGCCACGCCTGCGCTTACTGCAGATGCATAAGTTTTGCCACCATAATCAACACCGCCAAAGGTTGTGCCCGCTGCAAATACACCATCCGGAATAATACCGTCGCTACGGGTGATGGTTCCATCGTTAAAGGTTACGCCGCCATGCGCAGCATCCCTGCCAAACAAAGTACTGGTGAAGCTGCCATATTCAGACCCATATTGATGCGTACCGGAAGCCATTTTACCACCCACTTTAGAATCTATCTGAACAAATAAACTGATATTTTTATAAGAGAAAGTATTGCTCATGCCCCAAGTATATTTTTCCATCATAGAGCCTAATTTTCTTACACCTTGGCCAATATCTTGCGAACGGTAATACAAACCATTTGATTGCAACAATTTTTGGCCGTAAGTGGCGGAAGATTTATCCAAATTATAGGCATAAGCGTAACCTGTTTCAATTTCACCAAATTCTTTACCCACTTCTGCCACCGATTGAACGTCAGAGCCCCATGCATAACCCATTGTGTACGAACGTTGTCCGTGAGCAGTATCAAGGTTTAGCACCAAGTTTTTATTTCTTGCGAAGTTGATAGACACATCCCATTGGAAAGATTTACTTTTAATAGGTGTACCGGTCAATAATATTTCTATACCCTTGTTTTGGATATTACCGGCATTAATTACTGAAGCGTTTACACCACTTTGGGCAGGCGTGCTTAAATTAATTACTTCGTTGTAAGTATTTTTCTTGTACCAAGCGAAATCTACACCCAGCCTATTATGGAAAAATCTCAACTCGGTACCAAATTCAAGCTCACGAGCCATTTGGGGCTTTAAGTGCAAGTTGCCCAAAGAATAACTGCTTAATGCATCCAAGGAAAGTACATTACCGTTTGCATCGGTTATAACACCTTGACTATTAGACGATGAAGGAAGATTATACCCAAAACCTGTGCTGGTTGCATAAATGGCAGGGCCAGAACCAACATAACCAAAGCTAGCCCTTAATTTACCATAAGAAAGAAAATCGTATTTAGGCTTATTGTTCAACAATTCGGTAAATACCCAAGCCAAACCTACAGAAGGGTAGAAATAACTAAAATCGCCGTTACCGTTGGGATAAGTCAAAGTTGAATTCCAATCATTTCTTGCACTAAAGTTAAGCGTAAGCATGTTTCTCCAGGTAAGGTCGCCGTAAGTGTACAAAGCATCCAAACGACTAAGGTTTGCATTGCTGGAAGCAACAGAAGCTGCATTTACTGAATTACCTACGTTGTAATAATCAGCACGTTTAAAACCGCCATTTGTGTTTCCGCTGGTGTTGAAACCGCCCAAGCCTTTTTTGGTTTCACCACCCAATGTAATGCTTCCATCAAAATCAGTTGAGAATTTATGCGTAGCTGTTAAAAGCGCTTGTAAGCGGCCTTCTTTTATATTGTTTTGACTAAAATAGTAGTATGCAGAACTACCCAAAAATCCGGCATCCTTGCCTCTTTGTTTTGTTTCGTTTAATGTTTGCGTGCTATTGATGTTGGCACGTACCAATAAAGTAAGCCAAGGCTGTATCGCAAAATTTACATCGATATTTGCCCTAAGGTTATCTGTTTTTTGGGTGTACCTATCTTGATAAATAGGCCAGATGGCGCTGGTGTTACCGCTACGGATATATACCGAAGTTGGAACCAATCCACCGTTTACAGAATCAATATAGTGACTCATTACATATTGCAACGGATAATTTCTAGAATTAGAATATGAGAATCTAAAAATTGGGTTGATATTGGAACCACCCTGATAAATCGGGTTAACGCCACTGGTAGTTGTGTAGTTAACACCTGCATCAATATTAATGAAGGAAGATACTTTTTGGGTTGCCCTTAAACTAACGGCATCCCTACGAAAAGTATTATTGGCCATTACACCATTGTTATTGGTGTTGGTATAACTTAACCGGAAAGATGAGCGATCAGTTGCACCATCTACCGCAACGGTTGTGTTATTGTAATGTCCTTTTTTAAAGAAAGAATGTAAAATGTCGTTACCAACAAACGGACGTAGCACGCCGTCAATATCACGGATGGTATGGCCGTCTAATTTTGGGCCAAAGCTATAGTAGGCATCATAACCATTATCTAAAAGTGCATCGTTGCCTTGTGCATCTTTACCGGCAAAAGTTGGGTTAATGCCGCCGCCAAATTCGTTTTGCCAATCGTAGCCTTTATATGGATCATCAACGGTAAAAGTTTGAGACACGTTTACACCAACACCTTTTCTTGCCTTACCTTTTTTAGAAGTAATCAACACAACGCCGTTCAAAGCATCTGAACCGTACAACGCCGTGGCAGCAGAACCTTTCAAAATGGTTACACTTTCGTAATCATCAGGGTTCAGGTTTTTTAGTTCGTTACCAAAATCTCTTGGTGAGCCATTGCCATAACCGTCTGATGCAATGGGCGTTGGTTTAATTAACACACCATCAACCACAAATAAAGGCAAGGTGTTGCCCGATGAAATATTAGAATTACCCCTGATCCTGATTCTTGAACTGGATTGTGGGCCACCAGCACCTTGATTAACCATTACGCCGGCCACTTTACCTTGCAATGCATTTACAATTTGAGGCGAAGCGGTACGGGCAATTTCATCCCCTTTAATTTCAGTAACAGAATAAGAAACCTTTCTGGTACTTTTCTTTAGGCCGAAACCTGTTACCACCACTTCGTTCAATTGGCCTTTTTCGTTTGCCAACACAACGTTTAGCACGTCGTTGCCGCCTACAGGCACTTCTTTTGTTTGAAAACCAATACTCGAAAAGACGAGCGTCTTTTCGCCAAGTGTAACAGGGATTTGAAAGTTGCCCTGAAAATCGGTAGAGCCTCCGATTTTTGTGCCTTTAATCATAACAGACACACCCGTTAAAATAGCTCCGGTACTGTCTTTCACCGTTCCTGAAACGGTTCTTTTTGCTTGCCCAAACGCAAGCATGCCTCCCATGCAAAACAGCACAAGCAGCAGTAAGCGATTTGTTGTTTTCTTCATAGCATTTGTTTTGATGATAAATAATTACATTTTATGGGGATGTTTAGGTTTAAAGGGGAATAAAACGGGCATACTAACCCTTGTCTAGCTTAATAGAACGATAATTTCTACCCGCAACTATATCTAATTAACGCAAGTTGCTAGTTGTTACTTTCAATGCGTGTTGCTTGCCCAAATAGTTGAATGATGACGGATGACAGGTATAAAATATAAGATGGCGTGTTTTAGATACGGTCATCTGTCAACCCTCGTTTTGTTATCGGTTGTGTGAAAACCAATAACTAGCTTGAATTAATTATACTTTAGACATTCTGCGGAACGCAATTGGAGTTTCTGTCGTAATCTTTTCACCATCAAAATTTTCCATCACAAGTGCCGCAGCTCCAATCAACTCGGCATCGTATCCTAAATTGGACAGTTTTAACTCTGTATTCATCGAAAGGCGGGGGATACAGTGTTCGTTTAGTGCTTGTTGGATAGTAGGTAACCAAATTTTTCCGGCAGAAGAACCCCTGCCGCTTAAAATAATCAATTCCGGATTTAATAAGTGGATCAAAATTGCCAAGCCCCTGCCAATATTATAGCCAGCCTCAGAAAACAATTCAATACTAAATTTATCACCTTTTGCAACTGCATCCACAATTGCTTTGTACGCCAATTCATAGTGGTCGTTTGGAAGATTTTCCAATAGCGAAACCCCTTTTGTTTTCAGTCCTTCAATGGCTTTTTCCACCACTAAACTTAGTGATGCCTCTGTTTGGAGACAGCCCCTTTTGCCGCACACGCACACTTTGTTGTTTACAAATAGCGGGATGTGGCTAAACTCGCCGGCAAAACCATTATTGCCCCTAAACAATTGCCCGTTCAAAACCATGCCTAAACCAATGCCCCAACTAATGTTTATCACCATCGTATTGTTGCTTTGCTTTGCAGCGCCAAACCGTAACTCCGCCAATGCCACCAAGCTTGAGTCGTTGTCTATAAAAACCTGCAATCCAGTTTCATCAGCAATATATTCGGTAATACTTTTGCCTTCTGTTGCAAGAAATGAATAATTAATCCCTTTTTCAGCATCAACAAAACCGGGCATGCCAATTCCGATACCTACAATTTTATTTTTATTGATCTTTGCCTTTTTAATTTCGGCATTTATTTTTTTGCTAAGGATTGAAAGCCCTTCGGTTGATTTGTCGAGCGGAAGCTCAAATTTTTCAACTGGAATTACATAATTGTTATAGATGTCCATAATCGCGATCCTCGTCACCAATTGATCCATTGCCACTGCAACAAGATACATCACGTCTGGCTTAATCCTATAAGTTACCGCCCGCCTGCCCCCGGTTGATGCTGCCAATCCAGTTTCTTCCACCCGTTCCTCATCTATCAACTCGTTTAAAATTTTTGTAGTAAGGGGAAGACTTTTTTCAATTTTATCACTCAGTTCAGCGCATGAAAGATTATTTGCGAAGTATAGTTCCTTAAGAATTTTCTTTCGATATTGGATTTGTTTATCAATCATACTTGTTTTCGCAAATCTTTTGTCAAAAATAGTGTTAAATAATCAATACTTATTAATTTTTTTATAAAAGTTTTTATATTTTTTTAATTTTCATGTTTAAGTTGGAAATGTTACTGAATTTATATGAGATTTGCATTCTTTTAATCATCGGAAAAAAACGACTTTGCTCCCAGCTTAAATAATTTAACGACAAAAACGCCTATTTTCAAAATTCGAATAACTTTTTGGATTTCTAAAAAAATACTTTAAACATGCTTAAATTCAACTTTTGTTTGTTAACAACTTTAATTTTTTCAGCAGTTTTTGCCCAAAATACATACGAGTTGAATAATGGCTGGAAATGCGCTTCTATTAAGCAAATACAATTTTCGGGCGATAAAATTTCGCAACCAAGTTTTAATCTGGATAGTTGGCAGCCTGCTGTTGTGCCTGGCACCGTGCTTACTACCATGTTGGCTAATAAACAAATACAAGATCCATTTTATGGGATGAACAATAATCTGATCCCAGACATTTACAACGTTGGCAAAGCCTATTACACGTATTGGTTTGTAAATGATTTTAAAGAAAAAAAAGCTGGGAACGATGATCAGGTTTGGTTGCATTTTAGGGGTATTAATTATGGTTGCGATGTGTTTTTGAACGGCCATTTATTAAATGTTAAAACACATAAAGGCATGTTTTTAAGCCAAACGTATAATATTACCCAGTGGTTGGCAAAAGATGGCAATAACCGGTTGGCGGTAATTGTGTATCCGCCCGACGCGGTTGGCAACCCTAACGGCGGCCAAGGTGGCGATGGCACTATCGCCAAAAATGTATCGCACCAATATGTGGCCGGTTGGGATTGGATCCAACCCATACGCGACCGAAACACCGGCATTTGGGATAAAGTTTTTATTGAACATACGCATGCCATCAACATAAAAGAACCGCACATAATTACCGAAGTGCCAGGTGTTCGTTTGCCTACCGGCGTACAACAACCTGCCATTGTAAAAGTTTCCGCAGCATTACAAAACCCAATAGCAAAGCCGGTTTCGGGTGTTTTGCAATATCAATTACAAGGCAATAAAATCAGTAAAAATGTAACGGTTCCGGCCAATTCAACGGTGCAAATTGCTTTAAACGATCTGGTTTTAAACAATCCAAAACTATGGTGGCCCAACAATTATGGCCAACAAAATTTGTATGATTTAAAACTACAGTTTTTAATAAACGGAACCGTTTCCGATGAAGAGAAATTAAGCTTTGGCATACGCGAAATAAAAGCCGCTTGGAACAACGAAACCAAAAGCAAGCAAGTGTCTGTAAACGGACAAAAGATTTTTATAAAAGGTGGCAATTGGATTATTAGCGATGAAATGCTGCGTTTTTCCAAAGAACGGTATGATGCCGAAATTCGTTTTCACCGGGATATGAACTTGAATTTGATCCGCGTTTGGGGCGGTGCCATTACCGAAAGGCCGGAATTTTATGAAGCTTGTGATAAATACGGTTTGTTGGTTATGCAAGATTTATGGGGTTCAGGCGATTGTAACGGCCGTTGGGTGGACCCGATGAAACTGGACGACCAATGGACAAGAAGAAGTTATCCCGACGACCACAATTTGTTTTTGGAGTCGGTTATCGACCAAGTAAAATTAATCCGTAACTACGCGTCGCTGGCTATTTGGTGCGGAGGAAATGAAATTACCTTGCCAGCAGATATTTTCCACGCAGTGAAAGATTCCATTATGCCGATGTTAGATAATACACGTTGGTTTATTGATTATTCCAATTCCGACAGCATGTCGTATAATTCCCTGGGAGGTAATGGCGACGGGCCTTATGGCATACAACCCATCAAAAAATTCTTCAATTTCAAAACCTATCCATTTAATTCGGAAGTTGGATCGGTTGGTGTTGGCGATTATGAATCGTTACAACGTTTTATGCCTGAAAAAAATATGGTTATCCCGGCAGAAACGGATGGTAGAGAAGAAGTAAGTGATTCTGTTTGGACGTATCATAAATATATAGGCTACGGCAATTCGCTTTTGCCTTATGGAAAACCAACAGATATAAAAGATTTTACGCAGAAAGCACAATTGGTAAATTACGACCAGTACCGAGCTTTAATGGAAGGCTTTTCGTCCCGCATGTGGGATTGGTACACCGGCGTTATTATTTGGAAAACGCAAAACCCATGGACAGCCATGCGTGGGCAGATGTACGATTATTATCTTGATCCGAATGCTTGTTTGTATGGCTTGCGCACCGGTAGCGAAGCATTGCACATTTTGTTTAATGCCGCCGATAGCTCGGTAATGGTCGTAAATAATACGTTCGAAACCCGTAGGGACATGATGCTGCAAGTAAAACTGCTGGATATGAATGGAAATGAGAAACTAATTACACAGGTGTTTTCAGAAATTGGCCCAACCAATACCAAAAAATATCTTTTTCTAAATAAAGAGATCCGCGAAGCGGCTAACAAGGAAGGCGTTTTTTTGGTATTGCGGTTATTGGACGTAAATAAAAAAATAATAAGCGATAATTTATATTGGTTGGCAGATGTAGAAGGAAATTACAGTGGTTTGCAACATTTAAAAACAAGCGCTTTAAAAGTAAGTGCAACAACAATTGATAAAGGAAAGGTGCAAGTAAAATTAACCAATCCAAGCACTGAGCCGGTTGCATTTTTCAATCGACTGTCTTTAGTGAACGCACAAACGCACGAGAGGTTATTGCCAACTTTTTATAGTGATAATTATGTTTCTGTTTTGCCGGGCGAAGAAAAAATAATCACGATGGATTATACATCTTTAGGTTCAACACCTTTATTGGAAATAAGTGGTTGGAATGTGGCCAAACAATGGATTGAGATAAAAGGCAATTAAACCAAAGTTGTGAACCTTATTTGGGTTCCATCAACTTTAGGAATCCAAAAAAGGTTGACAACTTTTTGCAAGGGCGTACATTTGTAAAATATTCTAGTAGCTATCCCAATGGCCAATATCAGCATCGTAAACGAGCTTTTTGCCAAAGCATACCGAACACTTTTTAAGGCTGCATTAATTACTTCGCCCATTATTGCGGCCTTATTAATTACGCCTTTATTTATGGTAAGCCCGCTAATTAATTTAGATATTGTTTATTTATTACCTGGTGCCACGGTCATGATTTTCCTAGTTTGGTGTATCCACATTGTGTTTATCAAATATTTTCCGCAATTAAGTTGGCAACGGTTAGCCATCATTTCTTGCATCGGTTTAATTTGTTCAACATTTATGTATCAATTGGTAGTGCCGCAGTTAGATTATCCTGTTTGGAAATTACATGTATTACGTAGCATTAATGTGTTGTCTATCAACAGCATTATTTATGTTGTCACTAATTTTATTTTGCTTAGCCAAACCAAAAAAAAATTGGATATTGAAAACGAACAGCTCAGGTTTGCCAATTTGGAATCGCGGTACCAAATATTGCAAAACCAAATCAATCCACATTTTTTGTTCAATTCCATCGGCACTGCCAAAGCTTTAATTAGAAAAGACGCCAGCATTGCAGATGAATATTTGGTAAGGTTGTCTAATTTTCTGCGGATAGGTTTTAACAACAATCCTGATATTGTGAGCGTAAAAGAAGAACTGGCTTTATGTGCCGATTATATTTCGCTGCAACAAATGCGCTTTGACGACGCTTTGCAATTTGAGGTTTTGGTAGATGAAAAATACAAATCGTACCAAATACCTAATTTTTCACTGCTTACTTTAATTGAAAATGCCATCAAACATAATTTAATGAGCGTGGCCGAACCATTGCATGTTATGGTTACCAACCAAAACGAGGATTTGATTATAGAAAACAATATCCGTAAAAATATATTGCTGGAATCGACCCACAAAACCGGACTGCATAATTTAGCCGAACGCTACCGTTTATTATTTAACCAACCCATAATTGTGGAAGACAATGGCTCGATATTTCGTATTATTATTAAAATGATCAAAGAATGAACATTGTGATAATAGAAGATGAACGAATGCTGGCAGACGAATTGAAACATTATATCAATTTGATAAGCAAAGATTTTGATGTAGTTAAAATATTGTATTCGGTAAAAGAGTCGGTCGATTATTTTAAAAAAAGCACCGATTATCAGCTCATTTTTAGCGATATACAATTAGGTGATGGACTTAGTTTTGATATTTTTAAACAAGCACAAATAAAGAAACCCGTTATTTTTTGTACCGCTTATAACCAATATGCTATTACCGCTTTTAAAAACAATGGCATCGATTATTTGCTGAAACCTTTTAATAAGACGGCCGTAGCAGAAGCCATTGATAAGTACGAAGCCTTAAAAGAAGCAATTAACAACCAACCGCAACAATATCAAAAAGTAGTAGAACAATTAATTGTCGAAAAATCTGTAAAGCCGCTTCAGTCGTCGTTATTGGTCAATCACCGCGATAAAATCATCCCTTTAAAAATAGAAGAACTGGCCATGTTTTGGATCCATAACGGATCGGTATTTGCCATTGATTTTGAGAATCAATCTTTCAACATTAACCAAACGCTCGACGAGTTAGAGAGCTTGGTGGGCAGTGGTTTTTACCGTGCCGACCGCCAACATTTAATCAATCGCAAGGCAATAAAAGACGTTTCACAATATTCTTTGCGAAAATTACTGCTCAATCTTACTATTACATATAGCGGTTCCATCACTATAAGAAAAGAAAAAACCACGGAATTTTTAGAATGGTTGGCCATGTAGGGGCCGCCCTTGTGGCCGCCCCGGCTTTCAGCATAGAACCTTCTAGGTCTACTTCAACCAATCCCTAAACTTTACTTTTTTCGCTATAATTAAGCGACAATAGTAACAATACTGTTTTGTTTGTTGCCTAATTATAAGGCAATAGAAAGATGTTAGAAGCTGAATCGTAAACTGTTGTGTTTTTTTTAAATATAGTAGAAATCATCATTTTGTCTAATATTAGTGTCTAATTCGCACCTTATTTTGTCTAATACAACAATTATTTTGCTGATTATTGAAAAAAAATTAAAATATTCGCTATTGAAAATAACATAGAACTATATCTTATATATTCTGATGCGACAAATTATATTGGTTTTGTTAGTTGGTTGTTGCGCATTGGCAAAGGCGCAAAGCAATTTGGATTTTCATTCCCTCAGCGATGTATTTACTTACGCCGACAACCACAGCACCACGTTTAAAAACGCCACCCAACAAGCCATTTTGGCAAAATATCAAACATTGGCCGCAAAATTATCGTTGCTAAACCTTAAAAGCGATGCCAGTTTTACCGTTACCGACAATACCAAGTTGCCGGTAAGTTTTTTACCAGCCGAAATTTTTGGCGGGCCTCCCGGTACGTTTAAACAAATTACGTTAGGACAAAAATACCTTAGCGTTTTTAACGTAGCCCCGCAAATAGATTTGATAAATCCTTATGCGGCGGCGTTAATAAAAGAATCAAGGGTCAACGAAAAGTTGACAAGCATAAACAACCAGCTTACCAAAAAGAATTTGTATGAAAGTTTGGCAGCAGCTTATTTCAATGTTTTAAGCAACCAATGGCAAATAGAGGTAACCCAAAAAAGTTTGGCTAACGCTGATACTTTGGCGCAAATAATGAAACATAAATTGGATGAAGGTGTTGCCCGTTCGCAGGATGTAAACAATGCATTGGCCAATAAATTAGCCATTGAAGATAAATTGCAGCAATTACAGGTGCAGTTGGAACAACAATACAATAGCTTGAAATTATTGGCAGATATAGGGCCTGAAACCAAAATGACAATTGCCGAATCAATTACAAACAAAACAAATTTTGATGCTTCATTAGCGGCCACAGGTAATTTGCAACAACAACAAAGCGATTGGCAAATGCGATATCAACAAGCTGATTTAGATGCCAACAAAAAATGGTTTTTACCCAAGGTAGGGTTGGTAAGCAGTTTTAGCTGGCAGCAATACACCAACAATCATTTTTTTGACAATAGTCAATTTTTGGCTGCTAATTATGTGGGGGCAAAAATTACGGTGCCGCTGGTACCAGCCGCTAATAATATTGCTGCGGTAAAGTACGACCGTATTAATTTGATTACTGCCAAAAATAACCTGCAACATGCTGCATTGCAAGACAGTATCAATAATCTGCAAACTGCCTTGGACTATAAAAAAGCATTTAATAGTTATAACCTGTCTGTTAAAATAGAATTACTAAAAGAAGATTCCTACCGCAAGAATTTAAATATTTATCAAGAAGGGATTTTATCGGCTACCGATTTATTGATTTCTTTTAATGATTGGTTAACAAATAGTTTAAATACTGTTACACAATTGGCCAACAGCGAATATTCGAAATCGAAAATAATGATTAGCAATACGGTTAAATAAATAAAAAGTAAAAAGTAAAAAACAATTGCCTTTATAGGTTTAAAAAATTAAATTAATCCCTAGTTTTTTTATTTCTGCTTTGTGTTTTAAAAGAATAAAATATTTAATTACTTCCAATGAAAAATTACGGTTTTTTAATATTAATTATCGCTTTATTTACTATCGTATCTTGTAGTAGAAAATCAACAGAAACAAAACCGATAAGAAAAGATTTAACCGAAATGGTATTTGCATCTGGCGTGTTACAGGCTGATGACCAAAGCAATTTAACTGCGCAAACAGATGGTTATTTAAGGAAATTGGATTTTAAAGAAGGCGACATTATACAAGCCGGAAAATTATTGGCGGTAATTGACAATAGCCAAAATATAATTAATTCAGCAAGTGCAAATGAATTGCACAGTATTGCCCAAGAAAATACATTGCCAACGGCACCGGCATTACAACAAATTACCGCCAATATTGAAGCCGCAAATGCCAAATATAAATTAGACCAATTACAAGCTGATCGTTATAAAAGATTGTTTGAAAATAATAGTGTGTCAAGGGTGGAATACGAGAATGCGCAATTGGCAGCCACTAATTCAAAAGCTTCCCTTGATGCATTGCAGCAACAATATGATAATCAACAGATTGCAGCCAAACAGCAGGAAGTTACGCAGCGTAATATAAGCAATATAAATAAAGTTGTAAGCGAACAAAACCAAGTAAGAGCCATTACCTATGGCCGTATTTATGAAAAAAGAAAACAATTGGGCGATTATGTGCGCAAGGGTGATATAATTGCGGTAATTGGCAATCCTAATTTAATTTATGCGCAATTAAATGTGGATGAAACAAATATGGCGAGATTAAAAACAGGACAAGAAACAATTGTTCAATTAAACACCAATAGAGAGAAAAATTATAAAGCCACCATTCATGAAATATTGCCATCGTTTGATGCCAATTCACAATCTTTTTTAGTAAAAGCTTATTTTACGGATAGTCTTGATTTTAAGATAATTGGAACACAATTAGAAGCTAATGTTATTGTTGGCGAGAAAAAAAATGCATTGGTAATTCCGCGGGATTATTTAGGATATGGTAATAAAGTAACATTAAAAAAAGATAGAAAAATAATTACCGTAAAGACTGGAATTATATCAACTGATTGGGCCGAAATTTTAAACGGATTAAATGAAAATGATGTAATTATATTGGATAACAAATAAGAAGTTGAGAAGTGAGAAGTTGAGAAGATAGTGGAGTTTAAATATTTAAATTGAATGCTTAATAGCACTGGTTTATAGCTATACAAGCATAAATTACCTATTCTCTCAATACCTGTTTTTATATTCTCAACTTCTTAACTTCTAACTTCTTAACTTCTCAAAATGAAATATCTCCATAATATTAATTCCGAAATTTCTTTTACCTATATCGTTACTAAAAAAAAATTGACGTTGGTGGCGGCATTAGGTGTTACCATCGGCATCTCGATATTTATTTTTATGAATTCGATGATGATGGGCTTTGATCGCAAATCAGACGAAAGCGTTTTTAAAAATTCACCGCATATACATGTATACAAAGATGAAGAAACCAGCAAACCGTTGATTAGTAATGTTGGCGACAAAGACGATGTCGCGGTAATTATTAACCCAAAAGTAGTTCCAGAAAACGATAGGATCATTAATCCCAACCAAGTAATGGAACTGCTTAGAAATCAACAAGATGTAACCATTGTTACACCGCAAGTTACCGTTAGCACTTTTTATAACAATGGCAAATCGCAATTAACCGGTAATGCGGTTGGCGTGCATATTGACGAGGCAGATAAGATGTTCAACATCCAATCGACCATGGTGGAAGGTTCGTTGATGGATTTAAAATCGACGCCAAACGGTATTTTAATAGGCGTAGGGATTGCCAATAAGATGAGCGTAAAAACAGGCGATAATATTTCCATTACTTCATCAAAAAATGTAACTAAAGTGATGAAGGTGGTTGGCTTATTTCAGACGAATAATTCCAATATCGATAAAACAAAATCGTATATCAATATTGCATCTGCGCAGCAATTATTATTGGAAAATCCAAGCTATATCAGCGATATTGATGTGGATGTTAGAAACTTTAATAACGCTCCGGATTATTCTGAAAAATTTTCGTCGTTGGTTGGTTATAAAGCTGAAGATTGGAAAGCCGCAAACGAAACAATGGTGGCGGCTTCCAACATGCGCCGTATCATTATTACCGTAATTTCTATGTCTATTTTATTGGTGGCCGGCTTTGGTATTTATAATATTTTAAACATGACCATTAGCCAAAAATTAAATGAAATTGCTATTTTAAAAGCAATGGGTTTTACAGGAAAAGATGTAATTCGGATTTTTGTAAGGCAAGCATTTATTATTGGATTAATTGGAATTCTAATGGGTTTATTAATTGCTAGTTTATTGGTATATAGATTGGCAAAAGTGTATGTTGGTGGCGATATTGGTTATTTCCCAATTACTTATGAGCCAGCCATGTATTTAAGGGGAGTTGTTTTTGGAATGGTCATTACTTTATTAGCGGGTTATATTCCTGCTAAAAAAGCCGCAAATGTAGATCCAGTCTCGATTTTGAGGAAATAGCTTTGAGCAATGAGCTATTAGCTTTGAGCTTTTAGCCATTAGTTCTCAACCAAATTATTTACTTGCTTTAGCCAATAGCTCATTGCTAAAAGCTAATAGCTAACAGCTTAAACCCATGCAACGCGAAATAATATTACAAGCAGATAAAATTGGCAAATACTTTTACGATCCCGTAAAATTTAAAGTGCTGAACGATATTTCTTTTACCATAAACCGTGGTGAATTTATTACGTTGGTTGGAAAATCAGGTAGCGGAAAATCAACCCTGCTGTATGTTTTAAGCACTATGGATACTGATTACGAAGGCGATTTATATGTACACGGCGAAAAAGTAACAGGCAAAAAGCAAAATTATTTAGCCGGCATCCGTAACGAAAAAATTGGATTTGTATTTCAGTTCCATTATTTATTGCCAGAATTTTCCTGCCTAAAAAATGTAATGATCCCTGCATTAAGATTAGGTAAATATTCAAGAAAAGAAATCGAGGAAAGAGCTTATCAAAAATTAAATATGCTTGGTTTGCAAGATCAAGCTTTAAAACCCGCATCTAAATTGTCGGGCGGGCAACAACAACGCGTAGCCATTGCAAGGGCTTTAATTAACGACCCATTAATTATTATGGGCGATGAACCAACCGGTAACTTAGATTCAAAGAATACACAAATTGTATTTGACGCATTTAAACAATTGGCCCATGAATTTAACCAAACAATTATAGCCGTAACCCACGATACTGATTTTGCTTCAAAATCAGACCGCACCATTGAAATGCAAGACGGCTATATTTTAAAGCATAATTAGAGATAGTAAATTATTTAAAACAATTATTTAAAGCGCTTTGGAAACAATAAACTGGCAACCCGAAACACTGGAAAATGATTTAATAAAACTAATTCCATTACAAATTGGCGATTTTGAAAGCTTGTACGCCGTTGCCGCAGACCCGGCAATTTGGGCCCAACATCCCACAAAAGACCGCTATAAAAAAGAAGTATTCCAATTGTTTTTTGACAGTGCTGTAGCATCAAAAACTGCCTTTTTGGTTTTTAATAAAGCATCCAACAAATTAATTGGCAGCAGCCGTTATTATGATTATAAACCTGCCGATAACACTATCGCCATCGGATTTACATTTTTGGCTACCGATTATTGGGGCGGCGATTATAATAAATTGATGAAGAAATTAATGCTGGATTATGCTTTTCAATTTGTGGATGCGGTGATGTTTCACATTGGCGTCACCAACATCCGTTCGCAAAAAGCGGTAGAAAAAATTGGTGGCAAAAAAATAAAGGAAATGGCTTTTGATGCAACCGGACAACCAAATCCGCATTTTGAATATGAACTTAAAAAGGGAGATTATTTTTTGTAAGCTTAATGTTTCGCATCAAATCAAATGTGTCTGACGCCCAAAATACAAGGCGTCAGACACGGTTCACTATTTCTTAAACTTCATTTTCAGCAAAGCCAATGCATCTTCCATTGTTTCAGGTGTTTTAGCAGCAACTGGCGCAATTGGTTTTGATTGTTGTGGCTTAATATGTTGTTGCGGCCGTCTGCCATCTGCCAACTTTTGACTGCCAACTGGGTTTTCGTCCGCCTGCTTAATACTCAGCGCAATTCTTTTTCTTGCAATATCCACTTCAGTTACTTTTACCATTACTTGCTGGCCAAGCTTCAAAGCTTCGCTTGGATCACTGATGTATTTGTGCGCAATTTCGCTCACGTGTACAAGGCCATCTTGTTTTACGCCAATGTCTACAAACGCACCAAAACGGGTAATATTTGTTACAATCCCCGGTACAATCATCCCTGCATGTACATCGTCTATTTTAAAAATATTGGCAAATTCAAATTGCTGTACCGTGCTTCTAGGATCTG
>CAWJTH010000022.1:0-20338 GCA_963845495.1 uncultured Chitinophagaceae bacterium | reverse complement strand
AATTTGTGGACCGGTTTCTTTTTCGGTTAAACCAAGCCTTTCTAAACCAGCAGCGGCAAAAATGGCACCATACCAATTAGATGTTTTTACTTTTTGAATCCTGGTAATTACGTTGCCGCGCAAATTTTCAAATGTAGAATTTGGATATTTATACATCCATTGCGCCTTGCGGCGAATACTGCTGGTGGCGATAATGAGTGGTGAAACATGAGACGTGAGTGAATCACTAATTTTTGAATTTCGTAATTCGTAATTCGTAATTCGTAATTCTTCCCTGCATACCAAAACATCCAGCGGATTTCCTCTTTTTAAAACAGCGGCAATTTGCAAGCCTTTGGCTAATTGGGTTGGCACATCTTTGTGCGAGTGAACCGCAATATCAATCTTGTTTTCAAGCAAGGCAATATCCAACGATTTTGTAAAAATGCCTTGAACACCTAATTCGTATAACGGCGTTGTTAAATTAATATCGCCTTCGCTTTTTATAAATGTTAATTCGTTCTGCCAAAGGTTAGCATCCAAATATGCTTTTACTTGTTCTGCTTGCCAAACCGCCAATTTACTTTCCCTTGTTCCTATCTTTATCAAATCACTCATTCTGCCACACTCGGTTTTAAAAATTCATGGAAAGTGTTGATATACTGACAACCTTTTTCTTTTTTTAATCTTAGATTGGAAGCTAAAGAATTAACCGCTTTATTTACTTTTAAATGGATTATTTCATCTTTAACGCCAGAAGTATTTGCCATTTCGCAAGTTGGCATCTGCAATTCTGTTAGGGCAAATAATTTATATTTCATTTCTTGTATCAAATTAGAATGTTGATACATAGAAAGCCATTCGTAAAATTCTTTTTCAAATTGATCGATAATTTCTAATGCTTTTGGGATTTCTGCATTCCGGCGTGCAAATGTTTTATGCATTATTTGCGATACTTCATCAATATCTACCAATCTAATTCCATTTAATTGCCTTACATCGGCGTGCACATTTGCAGGAACAGATAAATCAAAAATTAATTGTTCTTTTTCCCCGCAAAAAAAAGATGGTAAAATAGTATAATCGCCAGCATTGGTACAAACAATAATAATATCTGCTTCCTTTACTTCTGTTTTTAATTCATTAAAAGGTTTCCAATTAATTCCTGTTTCAAATGCTAATTTATTGGCAGCTTCGTTGGTGCGATTTATAGCGGTAATAAATTTCGCTTTAAAATAATGTTTTAAATTTTTTACTACGTTGGTACCAAATTTCCCGGTGCCAAAAAGTAATATTTTTTTTGACGCAACTTGCTTTTCTTTTTTTAACCATTCAATGGCGGCGTAAGAAACCGAAACAGTGCCAGTACTAAGCTGGGTCTGCGTTTTAATGGTTTTGGAAGCCTGTAAAACAAAATTAATTGTGCGGTCCATAATTGGGCCGATCATACCGTTTGCACGTGCAAATGCAACCGATGTTTTTAATTGGCTAAGTATTTCATAATCACCAATTATTTGGGAATCTAATCCGGCACCAACCTTAAATAAATGATTTAATGCAACTTCTCCCCTTTTTGTAAAACCTATTTTATTAAATAATTCGTATGTACCATTGGTGTGTTTGGTAAATAAATCAATTAATTCGTTATTGTCTTCACAATAACTATATAATTCGGTTCTATTGCAAGTTGAAAGAACAAATAAACTTTTTAAATTTTGTGATTTTGCGTCATTTAATAACGACAAATATGCGGCTTCATTAATAGAAAAATTGCCTCGTTCTACAATATCGGCTTGGTGATAATTAATGCCAATGATGCACAATCGGGATATAATGTATTCAGGTATGGTGGGCGTAAATGAATCCATCTTTAATTGTTCTTTTAAATCTTATCTTCAATACTATCTTATAAAAACCTTTCTTTTCAATTAATACGTTATTTATGTGGCAGGGGTTGTGTGGTAATTATTTATTAAATTTTTTAATATTTTTATCTAAAATTAATTCATTCAAAGTAAAAAATAATACACAACAATTTATAATTACTAAGCAAATACGGCTTTTTTATTTACCACTTGTTTTTTATTTTTTCCTGTTTCTTTTACAATTGCGGCAATAGCTTCAACCCAACTTTGGTTGGTATTCATGCATGGAATAACCGTGTACGATTCGCCACCAGCTTCCATAAATGTTTCGCGTCCTTCCATTTCAATTTCTTCCAATGTTTCCAAACAATCGCTTACAAAAGCCGGACAAGCAATCACTAAATTCTTAATGCCCTTTCCTGGTAATTCTTTTAGCAAATCTGCAGTGTTTGGCAGCAACCATTTGTCGCGGCCCAACCTCGATTGGAAAGAAACACTGTATTTATTTTTCGGCAAACCTAACTGTTTTGCAATCAATTCTGTTGTTTCAAATACTTGGTGGCGATAGCAAAATGCATGGGCAACCGAATCGGTTGAACAACAATCTTTGTTTTGCAAACAATGTTGTTTGGTTGGATCGGTCTTTTTTACATGCCTTTCAGGAATGCCGTGGTAACTAAACAACAAATGGTCGAAAGACTTAACCACAAAGGGTTTGAAGCTGTCGACCATTGCATGGATGTATGCCGGATGATTGTAAAAAGCAGGAACTATATTCAGCGAAAAACTATAATCTTTTTGTTTGTAAGCAGCTTTTACATCTTCCACAGCCGTTTCGTAGCTGCTCATGGCATAATGCGGGTATAACGGAAAAACAATCAATTCGTCCAATTGTGGAAATGTTGCTTGCAATTCATCCAGCTTGTTTTTAGCAGTTGGCTGCCCATAACGCATGCAAAATTCAGCCGGGATATTTGTCAATTTTTCTACCGCTTCGGTCAATAATGATGTGGTATGAACCAAAGGCGAACCATTTTTTGTCCAAATGGTTTCGTACTTGGCAGCACTATTTTTTGTGCGGAAAGGAACGATAATGCCTTGTACCAACAAGCTGCGAAAAGGTTGCGAAATATCGATCACCCGTTCATCTAAAAGAAATTCTGTGAGGTATTTTTTTACGTCCCTTGGTTGAAATGAATCTGGCGAACCAAGGTTCATGAACAGGATTGCTTTGGATACATCTTCTTTCGGCATAGGGCTGCAAATTGTTCCACAATCATCACGTGGAAGTCATAATCTTGTCATAGTTTGGCCTACATTGTCACAAAAATGTCATTTCCTAGTAACCACCTAAGAAACCTAAGAAACACTTTAGAAAACGGAAATTTTGCTAAGGTTTTCTTAGGCTTCTTAGGTAGTTAATTAATAAACAATATCAGTGCTGTTAGCAACAACATATTTTGGTTGTAAACCGGCAACCGATTTTGTGTTTGTAAATTTTATTCGTTCAGCATCATTCACCACAACTTTTGCATTTTCTGGCAAAGTAATATTGTCAAAAATTACATCCTTAAGCTTATGTACCGCGTCTTTAAAACCGTTGATATCAATAACGGGCTCATTGATTGGTGCCTTGGATAAATCAATATTTTTAAAAACAAAATGTTCAAATGTTGGTACTTCAGGGGCAGCTTCGCCATCATTATTATAATTTACCGACGAGAAAACAGTAATCTGCAATAATTGGCAATGTTCAACCGTCACATTTTTTACGTAGCCGCCCCTTTCTTTTGTGCCTTTTATTTGCATGCCATGCAATAATGCGCCAGCCTTACAATCCTGTACCAGCACATCGCTTACCCCGCCCGACATTTCGCTACCGATTGATATGCCGTGCCCTCTTTTAAAATCACAATCCGTAATCCTTACATTTTTGGTGGGCTTAGCCACAAAAAAACCTTCGGGATTTTTGCCCGATTTTATTGCAATACAATCGTCACCGGTATCAAAAGTGCAATTAAAAATATAGGAATCTGTTGAAGAATCAGGGTCGATCCCATCGCCGTTGCGTATGCCGTTGGTTATAATATTTAAATTGCTGCAAGTAATATTATTGCAGTAAATATAATGTATCGTCCAGCAGGGCGGTTCGGTGATGGTAAGGTTTGAAATACTTACATTTTGACAATTCATCAGGCAAATAAGGCGGCCACGGCTTCTGATACCATTGGCTTTTGTCATAGCTTCACCCAGTCGTTTTCCCCCTCCCGAAATGGTACCACCGCCAGTAAGCCGCAAATTCTTTACGTTATAACTTCCGTTGCGGTTAAGCGTTCCAGCATTTATCAAACTTGCATATGTTTTTAATTCCCAGCCTTCGAAACGATTCAAAATCATTGGCATATAATCTTCCGCCAAAATAGAACCTTTCAATACGCCACCTTTTTCAATGTAAAGCGTCATGTTGCTTTTTAGGAAAAGGGCACCAGAAATAAAAATACCTTTTGGAATATACACCGTCGCACCTTCGGTGCAAGCATCAATCGCAGCTTGGATGGCTTTGGTATTTTTTATGGCTGTATCGCTTTTAGCACCATAGTCGAGTATGTTATAAATTTTCCCTTTTGCGGCGGTTTTAAATTTAAGGCTTTCATTTTCTTTCAACAATCCGCCTTTGGCATTTTTTGCGTCGATTTGGGCCACATACCAAGTATTGGGCAATAAATTAGTGGCAGTGAAATTTGTTTTGCCGGTAGTTCCAACCGGTTTACCGTTTAGCGATAATTCATAAACAGCACTGTCCATGCCAAATTGTTTATCCCAAAGCAAGGTAACCGAATTGTCGGTTGTAGTTCCGGGGGCGGCAATTAGGTTGAACTTTTCAGCGGGAGACGCCAAAACCAATAATGTTTGTACAATTAAGGCAACAACAAAAAGCCCACGGCTTATAATATTTCTTTTCATGATAGCAATTCAATGGCTGAAAACTACAAGTTGCAAATGCGTTAGCTATCCTGTTGTATCCTGAAAATGATATAACTGTCTTCGCGTAGCACAATTATTACGTCGCTTCTGCCGAACGAAATTACATTACAATGTTACCGCCTCTCATTCATTTCATAACCGTTTAAGCGTTTATTATAAAATTGTTTTGATTTAAAACAGCCTTTAAGAAATAAAGGTTAAGACAAGCAACTTGTTAGCACAAGTGCGGGGAAATACATCCGTGTTATATTACCTTACCATATCGGATCTAAGCAAAAACAATTTCACAATCACTATCCATCAATAGCCAACTGCCATCTGCAATTTCTGCTTCCAATTCGCCATAATCCCAACCGCAATAACCAATAAATATCTTAATATCCGCATCGTTAATCATCTTATTATTGATATGTGCAATGGCCTGCTTGAAGTCACCACCAAGATATATGTTGTCAATTATCTTTGTGCCACCGGTAATAAGGTCGTTGCGCCGGTGAATAAAGAAAAGATGTTCTTTATCAACCGGCCCACCACTGTATAAAGGAAAAGAAGGACTATTGCTAAACTCTAGCAACGCATTTAAGGGGCGGTCAGCCATTTTGTTGATTACAAAAGCCATGGCCCCATTTTCATTGTGCTCGGCAATAAAAATCATCGAGTCTTGAAAATTGGCATCGTCCATTGTGCTCGAACTTATCAATATTTTTCCTGCAGCAATATTCATGGGCGTAAAATTAAAGAATGCTCTTCTGTTTTTATTTATCGCTTTCGCTGCACTATAACAAGATCGCTTTAAACATTACTTAAATTTTTACTTGCAAAGTCAAATAAAAACTCCTGCCATCAGAAGGGATAATCCCCGGTTCGGGATAGCTATCTGCCCGCCTGGTATAATAATAATGATTGGTAAAATTATTAAGGGAGCCTGAAAGCAAGAACACCTTGCTCAGCTTATAATCGGCTGTAATATCCATCACATAATAAGCCGGTACCGGTTCATTTATGCCGTTGTTAGATGGCGTGGCCGCATTGGTAGCATCAGAAAATTGCTGACTGGTATACGAATATTGATACGTTGCCGAAAAAAGATTCTTTTTTAAAGTAATGCCAGATTTAAGGATCACATTTGGCACAAATTCAACTTTTTTATTTTCGTAGGCTGGCTCCTTGCTGTTTATATAGCGAGCATCGATAGACGCAAAATTGGAAAATATCGAAAGCTCCATCCTTGCGTCATCGCCTTTTATCAATTTCCAAATATCAACTTCCGCAAATGTTTCAATCCCAATCGGTTTATTTCACACAATTATTTCTTTTACAAACTATTGCATTTCTCTGCAGCCTCCGTATCCTTGCGTGATATATTCTTTGAAGATTTCGAACACACGTATCCTGTACCGGTGCAATAGCATTAGCGTCATTTAATCGAAAGCCACTATCAGTAGCTTTCATTTTGGGACTCAAGCACTTTCGGCAATCTTCTTTTTAAATGCAGAAGCTGCTGCCGAAGTATCTAATGAAAAAAGCGTGGTTATGCCCATTGTTAATGCGGCTTGGCCAGTTACAAAAACCTGTTGCTGATTTGTAACAGCGTTATGATAAGCATTTACCAAAGCTTGTAGCATTCCTGCATAATAAGCGTAATTGGCTCCGGCAATATTTCCTCCAGTTGTTTCAGAAGGCTTTTCCTGAGTAGTAGTAGGCACAGGCACCGAAAGTTTATTGGTATCTAATTGCCCAATTATTTTACCAGGAATAGCCTTCGCCTTAGCTATTGCATCATCACTGATATCTGCCTCCAGCAAGCGTTGCGTGGCTTCCATTGTATCAATTGCCCTGTTTGCAATATCAATATATTGTTGGTTGGCGGTATTGTTCAATAAAGATAAAGACGTAGCAAAAGCTTCGCTGAAAGCGATAATTTCAGCAGGGGTAAACATTTCAGAAGAATTCATAGGCATCGTTTATACATCAATATTAAAGCTAAAAATTTAATTTTGAAAGAAAAAAATTAAACGGAATTGTTGTAAAATTAAAGCAACAAAATGGCAAATTATACTTTATGTAGACTGGGTTTAAAGTCTCGTAATGCCTTCAGCATAAAACAAATATAGCGATTTGGAAACCTTACTTCGGTAGTGTCTCAGTTTGAAGTTGAGAATTAAAAATTTCAGTGTTTCTGTGCCTCAGTGGCAAATATTGGTTTGCCACTGAGGCACAGAAACACTGAATTGAGATTGCTTTACGGTCAAAGTATTAAATTTCAAACTGAGACACTGCCCTTACTTCCGCTTTACACACTGCCGTTTGCATTTGCCTTATCTTGCCATCTGTTTGTTGCATCAATAACTTCCTGCTATGTCTTTATCCGCATTTACAAAAGCTGTTGCATTCATTGAAGCAATGGGCATAACCGTTCATTTTCGCACCATTACACAATCCTGTTTTTTACCCGGATTAAACATTGAAAATGGCGAATTGATTGTTGATACCGAACAATTATTATATCCAGGCGATATTTTGCACGAGGCTGGCCATATTGCTGTAGTACCTGCCAACGAACGGCTTACACTTTCAGCTACCAACATTACGGAAAGGCCAAACCGCGAAGCGGAAGAAATGATGGCCATTGCTTGGAGTTATGCTGCTTGCATACATTTACAATTGGATGGCGCATTTGTTTTTCACAACCAAGGTTATCAAAATGGCGGAACCAGTATTTTGGATAACTTTAATAACCGCCGTTATTTCGGTGTATCTATGTTACAATGGGCCGGCATGACGGTGGAAAAAAGTTTGGAAGATGGTGATATTGTTTATCCGGCAATGAAGGAATGGTTGAGAAATGATGGGATAAGATATTAATTGGATTATCCGGTTTTCAGCCAACCCTTTGTCAAACAATAATACATTACCGTTTATTTCTCAGGCCGGAAAATTCATTCTTTGCAAATAAGTTTAGTAAATTGGGTCTTCTTTTATGGAATCGAAAAAAGGCCAAACACGCCATGCTAATAAGTTTGAGTCGCGTTGTTCAAAAGCAATATCCGTATATGCTGCCGATTCCTCCGTTTTCCCAAGCATATAACCAATTAAATACATAACCAGCGGCGAAACAAAAAGTGCTGGCTGAACGCTGCTTTAATTCTTCGTAAATAATGGCAATTTTTTCAGTTTCACCGGTCTTGTAATAAGCGTAGAAAAGACTGTGTAGCGGCCAAGGATGCCTATGTCGCCCCGCTGGGGCTTAGATGCGTTATTGTAATGGATTTTACCAACATTTCGTACCGCTGGTACTTTATTCCAAATAGCGGATAGCCATTGTTTAAATATTATTTTTAATGAATTTAAGACAAATACTTCTCCGTCACTTCGTTCGCATCTATTTCTTGGTGAAATACGCGAAGCCATAATTCGAAAACTAAGATGCCATATAACAAATTGGCTAAACGCGGGTCGTCACTTTCCCTATACATCTCAATTACATGTTTGATGCCACGTGGCTGAAAAATGCCTAAATCGCTTGATAAGCCTTCGTCTTCCATTTGTTCTAGCGATTTTAGCCAGCGTTTCTTTAAAAAATCGTTTATCGGAAAAGCATAGCCTTTCTTTTTATCGTATAAAATTTCTTTTGGGATAAACTCTTCTCCTATTTCGGCCAGCATTTGTTTATCAATGCCGTCGGGCATCAATTCGTTGATGGTGGCTCCGGTGGTTAATTCCGCAATACGGTGGTTTAAAAATGGCGAACGCCCTTCCACCGAAAAAAGCATATTGGCCGAATCCATTTTAAAAAGCGCATCATTGGTCATGGCGGTTTTTATGCCAGTCCACAATACCGCGTCAGGAACATTCGTGGTAAAAAATTTCGACCGTCTGAAAAAGTCGACCATCGATTCATTTTCAGACTCAATTTCATCACTAAATATTTTCTTTTGGATGTCATACGGCAAAAACCCACTGCGGTAATAAGTTTCGGGCTTGCCCCATTTTATTACCTTGTCGGTATCAAACATTTTGGCAACATGCCTAAAGCCCGGTGTAAAAGGTTTCTCCAATACTTTTTGCACCACTTTATCGGTAAATAAATTGCTTTTTGATTCCGTATTTTGGAAAAGCAGCGGAAGGCCGTAACCGCCAAATAACTCATCGCCGCCATCACCGCTCAGCATTACCCGAAGATGATGGCCAGCATACTTTGCTACGTATAAATTCGGTATTAAACCAATATCTGCCAATGGCTCGATGGTAGCCAAAGCTTGCGGCAGTAAAGCCATACTTTTTTCATCGAATGCCAACTTGTAATGATCGATACCGCAATGTGTCGCCACTTTTGCAGCGTTGCTTTCTTCATTGTAATCCGCATTTTCAGGAATGGTTATCGTGAAAGCGGTTATTTCCTTTCGTATGGTTGATGCAATGCCAGTAAGTATACCGCTATTCATTCCCCCGCTTAAAAAAACACCTACCGGCACGTCTGAAATCAAGGCCTGATCTACACTTTCAATGACCCTTTGTCTTACTTGTTTTTTTAATTCATCGTAAGGCAAATGATGCTTTTTACGATAATCCAATTGCCAATAAGGTTGTATTTCCAAACTTTCGCTGGTAAGCCAAGCATAGTGGCCCGGCGGCAATTTTTTAATGCCTTTATAAATGCAAGTATCTGCTAAAATGTAGTGGTAATTTAACAACTGGCGAACACCGTCGGGATTTATTTCTAGATCGCCTTTTATTAAAGGTCGAAGTCCGGCCAAGTTTGAAGCGAAAGCAAAGCGATTATTATTAGAATATTGGAAATAAAAAGGTTTTTCGCCAAACCTATCACGGGCCATAAAAGCTTTTAACAGCAAAGTATCCCAAATTACAAACGACCAAATGCCACTTAATTGTATTAATACATCAAACCCATACATGATAAAGCCTTCCAATAACACTTCGGTATCAGATTCTGTACGGAACTGAAAGCCAGCTTGCATCATTTGCTTGCGCAAAAGCTTAAAATTATAAACCTCGCCATTAAAAACAATCACATATCTGCCGCAGGCGCTTTGAAAAGGTTGATTGCTTCTGGGAGCTAAATCGATGATAGCAAGCCTTACATGTCCAAGCTCGGCAACATCATCAGAAAAATACTCTTGTGCATCAGGGCCGCGATAAAGCATTGCTGATATTGATTTTGCGATTGCGTTTTCATCTGCTTTATCTTTAAAATCTATAATACCGCTAATTCCGCACATTAAGTATCAGTTTTAGTTGAGGTTGTAATCAATTATGTCGAAGATACAACTAAAAAACCAAGAATCAATCCTTAGCTATGCCAGTTTAAGCTATAAACACAATAATTTAATGAAAAATTTTATATTTATTTAATTAATATACAAATACAATCCTTTCTGTTTGTAAAAAACTTTAGTGACCTGTAATTATAAGTTGGGATATAGAAACTTAACAAATGATATTTTATTGCAAATGATTATCATCAGTTTAATCAATTAAAAACGGCCATATCATGCGATACGGCCGTTTTAATTGTATTCGATCAATTTTATTTTTTTACTGTTTTTCCCTGAACCACCATGTCATTTATCACATTTACCGTTTCATCTAAATAAACGTCTTTTTTCAAAGAAGTAAGCCATGTATTAAATCCGTCGCTTACAAATTTATCCATGTTTTTTACTCTTTCTTTATCAGCATTTAAAAAGTCGACATTCATTGATTGTGGCAATGTTAAAAGCCCTTCCAATTGTTTGCTGGTAGTTTTTATCGTTTTTTGTTCTGCTTGATATTTTGCCAAATTCAATGGATATTCTTTATCGTTTTGATCAGACAACCATTTCGCATCGCTGCGGATTTGATTAAATGATGGGTTGTTTTTAATGCGGCTGTTACTTAAAGAATCAACATATTTTTGACTATAATCAGGCTCCCAATATTTTATAGGTGCTTTTGCAATTTCATCCCAAGGCAAAGCATCTGGGCTATCTTTTTCGTGCAAATATTTCAAAAATTCATACGCATCCGGGATTTGCACATCTGGCGTAACACCTTTTAATTGTGTTGAACCACCGCTTACCCTATAAAATTTTTGGATGGATAGTTTTAATTGGCCATATCCAGGATCTGTTTGGGAAAGCGATGTAATACCTATTGATCTATCCAAATCAACCGGACGTTGCACTGTTCCTTTACCATACGATGGCGAGCCTACAATAATACCGCGGTGATAATCTTGAATGGCCGCCGCAAAAATTTCGGAAGCGGAAGCACTTTGCTCGTTAATCATAACTGCTAAAGGCCCATCGTATAAAACGCGTTGGTCATTATCCCTTAAAATATCGGGCATTCCTTCGCGGCCTTTTACCTGTACCACTGGCCCACTAGGAATAAATAGACCGATCATTTTAATACAATCGAAAAGTAAACCACCGCCATTGCTACGCAAATCCAAGATAATGCCGTCAACATGTTCGTCTTTTAATTTTTGCACTTCGTTGGCCACATCCCTTGAAGCAAAAGCACCGTTGGCATTTTGCATGTCACCATAAAATTCGGGCAAATAAATGTAGCCTATCTTGTTGTTCTGCTTATTGATGATGGCGCTTCTTGCCGCCCTTTCCTCTTGCTTTATTTCATCGCGGATAATAGGCACCACTTTAACCGAACCATCTGCTTTTTTCAAGGTCAGTTTTACTTCTGTGCCTTTTTTGCCACGAATCAATTTTACAGCGTCTGTTGTTTCGTAACCGGTAATGTCAACTGGTTCGCCGTTGCCTTGCGCAACTTTTAAAATAATATCGTTGGGCTGTATTTCACCACTTTTCCAAGCAGGGCTACCGGAAATCAACATCACGATCTTAATTGAACCATCGGTATTTTCACCCAGTTGGGCACCGATTCCAAAAAAGCGGTTGCTAATTTCTTCTTCAAATTGCCTTTGTTCAACAGGCGGAAAAAAATCTGTATGCGGGTCGAACGTATTGGCAATGGTATTTACGTAAGCATTAAATTGCTCCTCAACAGTCGATTTTGTGCGGCTACGTTTAAAACTACGATCCATTATTTTCAATACTTTGTCGCGGCTTTCTTGCTCTAAAGCAGCGTCTGTTTTAGCGGCCAACACTTTTGAACTAGAATCTGTTTTTAATTTTGCCGCATCACGTTGTTCCAGCGCATCCGAATACCTTTCAAGCGTTAGGTATTTTAACCGTTTACGCCAAGTTTCTTTTTGTTCGGCGGCAGTTTTTGGATAAGGCAGCTTTTCACCGTCCAAATTTGCAATTTCATCGGTACTAAAATCGAATGGCTTGGATAAAATCTCTTTGTAGTCAGCAGCAGCCTCTTCCAATCTTTTTGTGTAGATGGCATTTAGTGCTGGCACAAACTCTACCCTGCTGGTGCCTTTCATTTCATCATCGATCTTTGTTTCGTATTTTTTTAAGGCGTCGATATCGCTTTGCAAAAAAATATCTTTGTCCGGATCAACATCGCCCAAATATCTTTTAAACACTTCTTTTGAGAAAGCATCATCAATTTTTTTGGGTGCTACGTGTGCTTCTTCGATTAAATCAGCAACGGTAGTAATAATCTTTTCGTATTTAGTGGCGGGTTCTGTTTTAAAACCAAACGATTTTACAGTTACGAACATCAACAACACAACTGCAGGTATCCACCACACAAGCGACTTCGTACTTGTCATATAACTTACAAATTTTTTCATGTGAATCTCAAAAGTATGAAAAAATGACAGTGGCAAACGTTACCGCTTGTCAATTAACAAATTTTGAAGCAAAATTATTAAAGATTGAAAGATATGAAACAAGATTCATCAACAAATGTTTAATCAATTTTTTTATTAAGCTGTTAAAAAAAAGTTTGATTTAGATTTTGCCCTGAACTCTTTTTTACTATTTTTGCAGTCCGAAAACAAAATGGTAGGCATAGCTCAGTTGGTTAGAGCATCAGATTGTGGTTCTGAGGGTCGTGGGTTCGAGCCCCATTGCTTACCCAAAAAATTTCCCGTGGTTGATGCCATGGGATTTTTTTTAGCATTGATTGAACAATATTTATGGAATTTAAATAGTGCAATCCAAGTTATTACTTTTTAATTTTTACTTTTTAATTTGAATAAATGAATTGGTGGACAATAGCAACGCCGCTGGTTTCGGCTTTTACAGGGTGGATTACAACATGGGTGGCTATAAAAATGCTTTTTCATCCTAGGCGGCCTGTTAATGTATTGGGCTTAAAAGTACAAGGCGTTTTCCCTAAAAACCAAAATGTGATTGCCGAAAAACTGGGGTCGGTTGTGGGAAAAGAATTGCTGAGTTTTTCTGAGATAGAACAAAAAGTTACCAATCCTGAAAATTTAGAAAAACTAAAGCCGGAAATAGAAAAACACATCGATTTCTTTTTGAAGGAAAAACTGAAGGAAGTTTTTCCGATGTTCCATTCGATGATCGGCGAAAAAACCATGAACCAAATGAAAGAAGCGTTTATGGGCGAAATGGAATCGCTTTTCCCACAATTGATGCGCAGCTACATGACTAAATTGGAACAAGATTTAGACCTTGAAAAGATTGTACGCGAAAAAGTGGCAGGATTTTCATCAGATAAACTGGAAAACATTTTATCGCAAATCACCCAAAAAGAGTTCCAGTTTTTGGAAGTTGTGGGAGCCATTTTTGGATTGTTGATAGGGATTTTACAAGTAGTTATTGGTTACTTTTTAAGGTAATTATTCGCCAAAGGCGATAAAATAAAGCTGCAACGCAAAAATGCTTTGCAAGTATGGATTATTTACTTTACTGATGAAAACCAAACAATTACGGCCAATATAAGCAGTCACAATTTCTCTAAAGTCTTAACTCCATTTCTTTTAACAATATACGCAGGCACTCCAACAACCGTACAATTTTCAGGCACATTTTTAACAACAACCGCATTTGCACCAACAATGGAATTGCTTCCTACCGTTACGTTTCCAAGCACTTTTGCGCCGCAAAATATTACCACATTATCTTTAATTATCGGGTGATCTGTTTCACTGGTGTGGCCTAGCGTTACTTGCTGGTTAACCCAACAATCTTTACCAATTTCTTTTGCTGAAATTATGGTGGCAAAACCGTGTTGAATAAATAACCCGGGCCCAATTTTGGCGGTCATAATAAATAACGTATCCATCCTTTTGCACAGCGGGGAAATTAAATTGGCATAACGTCCAATCCTGTAATAAAACAAGTTTCTAAATTCGGGGTGATTTATCATAAGAAATATGAATCCATCATGCAAACTCTTTTCAATCTTCAAAATTTGCATCCAACGTTTCGTTTCATAATGGATAATTTCTTTGTCTTTGTGCATTTTAAAAACCATAGAATGCGGCAACAACTTCACGACCCTAAAAGATTGGATAATAGCTTTCCGGATTTGCATGATGATTGGATTTGTGCTGAGTGAATTATTATTAAAATAGCGATGGGATGAATTTAATCAATTTTTTCCAAAAACTGAGATTTACACTAACACTAAACTATTTTTCAAGAAATCGCAAATGTTTCTTACAGCACCAACAGTCCCATTTTATCCAATGTATTTACCGGTTTATTGTCCCAAAATAATTCAAAATCTTCTAAACCAGCGCTTTCGTAATCCTGTTTTACTTCTTGTAACGTATAAGTTTTAGCGTTTATAATTGACAGTTTTTCCAACATTCCTGCCAACCATTTTCCTTGCATATCATTCACTTTTATGTTAAATGCTTCTTTTTTACCATTGAAAGTAAGGGAAGCCATTTCCCAAGAATTTCCTTTTTTCGATTTGGTAAAAGATTCAACCATCGGCTTTTTACCCAAATAAACAATTTTTGAAGTTGGTTTGATAGTCCCAAATTCAGGCTCCAACAAAACTTTTTCAATAAAATCTGGCGCTATACTTGTTTTTGGCACTTTAAAACCTAACTCGTTTGGATCGAACCATTTATGCAAAGGCTCGTCGAAACACGCACCATGCATAAAATTAAGCAATGATTTTTTCAACCCAAAACTAAAAGCGTCGTGGTCGGTACCGGTTGGGTCTTGGTGCACAATGTCGTTATTGGCAAACGTTCCGATGATATCCGTTTCTTTTACCACTTTATATTTTTCAGCATTTAATCCCACCGGACTGTGCGCCGTCATGGCAAATTGATGCCAAAAACCAGATTGTAAAATTCCCGCTTTAAACATTTGGCGCACCATCTCAAGCGAATCGATGGTTTCTTGCGCCGTTTGCGTAGGAAAACCATACATTAAATAAGCATGCACCATAATTCCAGCTTGTGTAAAATTACGGTTCACTTTTGCCACTTGGGCAACTGTAATCCCTTTTTGGATCAATTGCAACAATCGATCAGAAGCCACTTCCAATCCCCCCGAAACGGCAATGCAGCCTGCTTCTTTCAATAGTAAGCAAAGGTCTTTGGTAAAACTTTTTTCAAAACGGATATTCGTCCACCAACTTACGATTAGCTTCCGTTTGATAATTTCCAAACTTAAAGCACGCATTAATGCCGGCGGTGCCGCTTCGTCAACAAAATGAAAACCATTTTGGCCTGTTTGCGCCATCATTGTTTGCATTCTATCGCACAATAATTGCGCAGCAATAGGCTCATAATTTTTTATGTAATCAAGCGAAATATCGCAAAACGTGCATTTGCCCCAATAGCAACCATGCGCCATGGTCAGTTTATTCCAGCGGCCGTCGCTCCACATGCGGTGCATCGGGTTTACCACTTCAATGGCCGAAATATATTTATCTAACAATAAATCGCCATAATCCGGCGTGCCGACTTCGTCTTGTTTATAATCCCGATAAATAGTATTGTTGATGTAAACAACTTTCCCATCAACCAATGTAAAAGTCCTTTTCAACAATTCTTTTGGGAAAACACCTTCTACATGTTTTATCAAATTTTCGATTGGCGCTTCGCCATCATCCAACGTAATAAAATCGAAAAATTCAAATACCCTAGCATCCGATAAAGAGCGTAGTTCAGTATTTGGAAAACCGCCGCCCATGGCAATTTTAATTTCTGGATGATACTTTTTAATCCATTGTCCGCAGCGCAGCGAACTGTATAAATTGCCGGGAAACGGAACGGAAATAGCTACTAATTTGGGTTGTACGGCTTCAATATGTTGTTCCAAAATATCTACCAACAATTCATCAATAAAAGTGAATGGTTGTTGTAACGCATCGTACAATTCATCAAAACTATTGGCTGAACGGCCCAATCGTTCGGCATATCTACTAAACCCAAAATGGTCATCAACACATTCTTTTATCAAATCGCTCAAATCTTCCAAGTACATCGTAGCCAAATGTTTGCCCAAATCTTGCACGCCCATGCTACCAAAAGCCCAATCCAATTGGTCGGTTTGGGCAAAACGGGAACCTTCTGGCAAAAATCCCCTTTTACAAATTTGATGTGCCAATGTTGGATTGTGGCCTTGCAAAAACAATATAACCGCGTCGATGGTGTTGATATAATCATCTTGCAAAGCAATGATACGTTGCAAATTTTCATTCAGTGCTTTGCCTGAATCAATTTTAGCAAACAACTTTTCTAAGCCTTGCTTTGAAAAAAGTTGTAGCGTTACTTCTATGCCCAAATCTGTTTGGAATGAACTGATGCTTTTGGTGTTAAGAAATCCTTTTAAATAAGCAGTGGCCGGATATGGCGTATTCAATTGCGTAAAAGGCGGTGTTATCAATAAAGCCGTAGCATTCAAAATGGAATGATTTAAGCGACAAAATTAACGCTCATTAAATTCCAATGAGAAAAATCCAAATAATCAAATTCCAAATTCCAACAAGTCAAAGTTCGTTTTGATTTCAAATCTGTTGGAATTTGGAATTTTTTGTTTGGAATTTGATTATTTAAAATTTGGAATTTCCTATTTGGAATTTACAAAATAAGTTCTTCTCAACTCCAACACATTCAATCCGTTTGGTACAAAACCTTTAACATAGGGTTGAACCAAATGGATAGCCATGTCATACCAAAGCGGCACAACCGGCGCATCGGCAATTATCTGTTCGTCCATTTTGTGGTACAATTGATAGCGTAGCGAATCGTTGGTTTCGGTCAACGCTTTTTCGTACAAAGCATCAAAAGTTGCGCTTTTGTAACGGGTATAATTCGGCGGAGCCGGATTACCGCCATAAAAAACGGTGAAATAATTTTCCGCATCGGGATAATCGCCCATCCAACTGCCCCTAAAAAATGTTGCTTGGCTTTTGCTGGTTTGCTCCAGCAACAAACTTTTTTGTATCACTTCTACTTGCACGGGAATACCCGCTTCGTTTAACTGACTGGCCACATAACTGCCTAAATCTGAATAAATTGGGATGGTAAGCAAATGAATGGCGGGAAGGTTTTTACCATTGGGGAAGCCAGCTTCGGCCAATAATTGTTTGGCTAAAGTTGGATTGTAAGAAAATCCTTTTACCGATGTATCAAACGAAGGTAAACCCATCGGCGAAAATCCATTTACCGCCGCAGTACCGATGCTGTTACGGAGATACAGCATCATTTTTTGCTTATCGATGGCATAATTGATGGCCTGCCTGATTTTTTTAATACGCAAAGGCGAGTTTGACACCAACGGATTGGCACTGTCTACCAAAATACCTAGATATTCGGTATTGAGATAAGGTTGTTTTTGTAAGATAATCTTCCCCTTCCAATCTTTTTTCAAATCGCCATTCTTGGTTAAAATTTCATCTTTAAACGATTGGTCGATATCGTTGATAAATTCCAATTTACCTTGTCGGAAGTTCAAGAATTCCGCTGCTTTGCTATCCAAAAAACTTATTTTAATACCATCCAAATAAGGCAACGGTTTGCCGGCTTTATCTTTTTCCCAATAATGATTGTTTTTTACCATGGTTAAAGCCAAGCCTTCTTCCCAATCCACAAACGTAAAAGGCCCCGTGCCGCAGGGGTGTCTGCGAAAATCCCTACCATATTTGTCAACTGCTTCGTGTGGCACAATGCTGCAATATTGCATACTTATGATGCCAAGAATTGGATTGAAAGGCCGCTGCAATGTTAGCTGAAAGGTTGTATCATCCAATGCTTTAAACGCTTCAACGGAATCAACCCGCTTATTGAAAATCCAAGCACCGCTGCTGGCCGTGGCCGGGTCCATAATGCGTTTGAAACTATACACCACATCTTCGGCAGTCATTTTTCGGCCTTTGCTATTTGGAAAACATTCATTGTCTTGAAAGAAAACATCGTCGCGTAAATAAAAAGTGTACGTTTTTTTATCGGCAGAAATATCCCAGGTTTTTGCCAAAGAAGGCTTCAAATGCAACGAATCATCCGTTTCAACCAATGTATTGTATAATTGATGGACCGCCCAAATAATGGATTGGTTTTTAGCAAAAGCCGGATCGAGCGTTGCAATACCGGTTGTTTCGTTGTAACGGAAAATTTGTTTGTTGGATGATTGACGCGTTTTGCAACTAATTGAACAGCAAAATATAAAAAGGAAAATGAAGGGGGATTTATTCAGCATTGCAAATGCAAAATATCACTTTTTATATAGAAATTGAGTAAAATTCGCTTTAATAGAAAGCTATTTTTCCAACACTTCTTTAATTCTTTTTACGATTTCGTTATACGCTTCCGCACTATTGTTGAATGATGCAATGGTTTTTCCTTTTTGTGGCAATGCATTGCATTTCGCAAACAATGGAACGCTCGTCCAATCACAATCGTTTAGAATAATTGGAATTACCACAGCTTTATTGCTTTCCAAAAGCTGTTCGGGTTTTTCGTATCGAAACAACGTTGTATTAATTCAAGTGCTTGTGCGCTCATAAATATTTATTGTTACGAATAAAGATATAGCACACTATTCAAATAATAGAGCCTTAATCTTACTAGCAACAAAATCATTTTCTCAAAGGCAAATGTCAACTCATCAATTGTAAAAATTGGTCTATCAATGGCAAATGTCAGTCTCTCAAAACACAAAGTCAGTCTCTCAAAACAGAAAGTCGACTCTCTCAAAACACAAAGTCAGTCTCTCAAAACACAAAGTCAGTCTCTCAAAACAGAAAATCAGTCTCTCAAAACAGAAAGTCAGTCTCTCAAAACAGAAAATCAGTCTCTCAAAACAGAAAGTCAGTCTCTCAAAACAGAAAGTCAGTCTCTCAAAACAGGAAATCACTCTCTCAAAACGGAAAGTCGACTCATCGAAGAAGAAAATTTTCTTTGCAAACAGGAAAGTTGTTGTCGCAAAGGAGAGAATATATATTTAGATGCCAAACATCATTCCCGGAACGTATCCCGCCCTAAACGCATTTACCACTGATTTTGGCGTAAGCACTGTTAATACTTCCGCTTCTGGTAATCCAACTGCTCTTCGTATCCAAAGGCAGTCCATTTGTACATTAAACCATTTTTTAATAAATATGGTTCGTTGTTAAATAATACGAAAGTACCGTCGGGTAGTGTTTGCAGTAGCTCTTCATGCATCACTTTTGAAAAATCACCGTTCATTCGTTCTTTGTGAATGATGTCGTCAATCTCTTTGATCGATGTTTTTTCGTTAAAACCATATTCGGGATTGCCTTTCAGCCAATATGTTTTAAACCTGTTATAATCTTCCCTGCGACATTCAAAACATGGGCGGTGGCCGGCTGCAAAGGATGTCGCTTCATCTAAAAAAAACAATTCGGTATATAAGTTGGGCGTCATCACCTGTCTTTTTCTGCCCTTAAATACTAGTTTACAAGTAATCCAAGCTTTTAATTTGAAGGGGCGAACGATTTGTTGTTTATCGTTGTGCAACAAACCACGGTTGCCCATTAAACTGCCTCTTGCGCTGGTTTTTATAATGTTGCCAAACGGATCAACTCTATTTTGTAACATGCAATTGTTTATTTTTTATGAGATTTTTCGCCAAACAAAAGATTAAAATCGGTGTATGATTTTGTTTCACCGGCAAAACTTATTGTTCCCGTTTGTAATATTCCTTCGGCCGCTTTAAAGAAAGCACCATAAGCCGCACGAAATAAATAAGAGCCTACGCTTACCCTTTTTACACCAATATCTTCCAGCATCTGCAACGAAAAGTTGGTTCCAGCAATTCCCATCAACACATTCACCGGCCTTGGCGCTACTGCCTTTACCACCGCTTCTACTTCTTCTTTTGTTTTTAATCCGGGGGCAAACAATACATCGGCTCCGGCATCTGCAAATGCTTCCAATCGTTTAATAGTATCTTTTAAATCGAGCCTACCGTAAATTAAATTTTCGGCCCTTGCGGTTAAAGTAAAAGGATAAGGTAAACTTTTAGTAGCTTGTACGGCGGCTTTTACCCTTTCTACGGCTAATTCAAACGGATAAATTGGATCATCCGGATTACCCGTTGCGTCTTCTATTGAACCGCCTGCCAATCCGGCTTTTGCGGCTAACAATATTGTTTCGGCACAAACTTCTGGTTCATCAC